>NZ_JADNRS010000036.1 GCF_015709225.1 Acholeplasma laidlawii | reverse complement strand
AGACAACCGATTTAACTTTAATATCTTTAATTTTATAATTACTTGTATCGACGGACTCATGATTTTCCATGGAGGCTGATTGTACGATTCTAAACTGATAGCCAAATACAGTAGCTGCATCATCGCTATTTTTTTTCATTGCTATAACTAGAATCAAAAAGAATAGCGCTATTGCTAATACTAAATAAAATAATATATTAGTTAAAACTTTAATTACTCTCCTAAGTTTTGAAGACATTTATTATATTCCCTCTTCTATTTAGCAATTTTAATATTTAGACTAAATGATATTTCTTTATTTTGAGCTTCATTACCTACATTTTCTGGCATAAAATAATTGATCACTATTTTTTCTGCATTCACACCACTAAAAATAAAGTCATCATCAAAAGCTTCTGTCATTGTTTTTGTTATTGAAATATCACCAATTGTAATTTCAACATTTAAATACTCCTTTAATGTATCATTACCTTTTGGATCAAAACCAAATGTAATATCAAAAAAACCTGAATCC
>NZ_JADNRS010000035.1 GCF_015709225.1 Acholeplasma laidlawii | reverse complement strand
TCTCCTGCTTTATTATCTCCTTCAAGCGTAATTAAATACCCAGAGCCTTTTTCTTGAATCTCTATAACACGGTGAGTAATTGTCTCTTGTTTGGTATAAACATATTTAAATGTTAGTACATCGCCAACTTCAATTGTCTTATACCATTCATTTAATTCTTGATCATCACTTGGTGCAACCTTAATAAAGACAACTGATTTAACCTTAATGTCTTTTATGTCAAAATGACTTGTATCGACGGACTCATGATTTTCCATGGAGGCTGATTGTACGATTCTAAACTGATATCCAAATACAGTAGCTGCATCATCCCTATTTTTTTTCATTGCTATAACTATAATCAAAAAGAATAGCGCTATTGCTAATACTAAATAAAATAATATATTAGTTAAAACTTTACTTACTCCCCTAAGTTTTGAAGACATTTATTAAATTCCCTTTTCTATTTAGCAATTTTAATATTTAGACTAAATGATATTTCTTTATTTTGAGCTTCATTACCTACATTTTCTGGCATAAAATAATTGATCACTATTTTTTCTGCATTCACACCACTAAAAGTAAAGTCTTGATCAAAAGCTTCTGTCATTGTTTTTGTTATTGAAATATCACCAATTGTAATTTCAACATTTAAATACTCCTTTAATGTATCATTACCTTTTGGATCAAAACCAAATGTAATATTAAAAAAACCTGCATCC
>NZ_JADNRS010000034.1 GCF_015709225.1 Acholeplasma laidlawii | reverse complement strand
AAATTTAGAGAATGTTACTACTTACTAGTAGTCATCTTGTGCTAAGTGTTAGTTAGCCTTTCTCCTTAGAAAGGAGGTGATCCATCCCCACGTTCCCGTAGGGATACCTTGTTACGACTTAACCCCAATCATGGACCCTACCTTAGACGGCTCCCTCCCTTTCGGGTTAGGCCACCGGCGTTGGGTATTGCCCACTTTCGTGGTTTGACGGGCGGTGTGTACAAACCCCGAGAACGTATTCACCGCAACATGCTGATTTGCGATTACTAGCGATTCCGACTTCATGGAGTCGAGTTGCAGACTCCAATCCGAACTGAGACTGTTTTTGTGAGTTTCGCTCCAGGTCACCCTATCGCTTCTCTTTGTTCCAGCCATTGTATCACGTTTGTAGCCCAGGTCATAAGGGGCATGATGATTTGACGTCATCCCCACCTTCCTCCAATTTATCACTGGCAGTCTCGCTAGAGTCCCCAACTTAATGATGGTAACTAGCAATAAGGGTTGCGCTCGTTGCGGGACTTAACCCAACATCTCACGACACGAGCTGACGACAACCGTGCACCACCTGTACATCTGTTAGCCTCCGAACTTATTTCTAAGCCTTTGCAGAGTATGTCAAGACCTGGTAAGGTTTTTCGTGTATCTTCGAATTAAACAACATGATCCACCGCTTGTGCGGGGTCCCGTCAATTCCTTTGAGTTTCATACTTGCGTACGTACTACTCAGGCGGAGAACTTAATGCGTTAACTGCAGCACTGACCTTATGGCCAACACTTAGTTCTCATCGTTTACGGCGTGGACTACCAGGGTATCTAATCCTGTTTGCTCCCCACGCTTTCGTGCATCAGTGTCAGTATAGACCCAGCAAGCCGCCTTCGCCACTGGTGTTCCTCCATATATTTACGCATTTTACCGCTACACATGGAATTCCACTTGCCTCTGTCTCACTCTAGTTATATAGTTTTCATAGCCTCACAGCGTTAAGCACTGCACTTACACCACAAACTTTTATAACCACCTACGCACCCTTTACGCCCAGTAAATCCGGATAACGCTCGCCCCCTATGTATTACCGCGGCTGCTGGCACATAGTTAGCCGGGGCTTATTCATATGGTACCGTCAATTTTTAATTTTTCTTCCCATATAAAAGAACTTTACATACCGAAGTACTTCGTCGTTCACGCGGCGTTGCTCGGTCAGGGTTTCCCCCATTGCCGAAAATTCCCTACTGCTGCCTCCCGTAGGAGTTTGGGCCGTTCTCAGTCCCAATGTGGCCGGTAGACCTCTCAGTCCGGCTACGCATCATCGTCTTGGTAGGCTCTTACCCCACCAACTAACTAATGCGCCGCAGACCCCTCTTAAACCGATAAATCTTTAAATGTGTTTTTTTCATGCACACATCCTATCCAGTATTAGCTCCAGTTTCCCGGAGTTATCCTCGAGTTAAAGGTAGGTTATCTACGTGTTACTCACCCGTTCGCCACTAAGCATCCGAAGATGCTTCGTTCGACTTGCATGTATTAGGCACGCCGCCAGCGTTCATCCTGAGCCAGGATCAAACTCTCCATATAATTTATGTTTTGTTTTGATTTTAGCTCTTATTTTTGTTTTCTCTTGTTCATCATCATTCAGTTTTCAAAGACTCAATTTTGCGTCTCTTCTTTCGAGCGC
>NZ_JADNRS010000033.1 GCF_015709225.1 Acholeplasma laidlawii | reverse complement strand
AGACACAAAAAACTACTAGCATCTTTTTTTGTATAATTTAAATAAAAGGAGGCATAACTATGGGAAGACCTAAAGGTGTTAAGAATAAAACTGAATCACGTTACTGGAGTAAAGAAGCAAAATATGAATATGTTAAGCTGGTTCTATCGGGTGAATATAGTGCCATGGAACTAGGAAGAAAAAATAATGTATCTCATGGAATGATATCAAACTGGATTAGAAAATATAATGAAGGTGGAATAGAAGCATTAGAGAATAAAAGAAAACCAGGTAATCCACTCGCTAAATTTAGTCATAGGAAACAACTCTCAGAATTAGAACAACTTCAATATGAAAATATGAAATTAAGAATAGAGAATGAACGTTTAAAAAAAGGATACACAACCGAGGAGGTGATGGAAATAAAATTAAAAAGAAAATC
>NZ_JADNRS010000032.1 GCF_015709225.1 Acholeplasma laidlawii | reverse complement strand
CACGTCAGAGACAAAATAATTTGTCTCTTTTCTTTTTTGGTTTATACTATACTTATGAAACCATTTTATGAATCTAGTGATTATACAAACTTTTCTAAGATACTACTTTCAAAACATGGCATCAGTTCAATTGATAACCACAACAATCAAATAAATAACTTAAAGGTTAATCGCCCTGATAGCCGAAAACTTCAGTCAATATTCAGAACCTATTGGTTCAAACTTAAACCTTTGATTCTAGATCGACTAAGACCTGCAATTATTTCTAATGTAGAATCTATGATTAACTGTCATAACTTATACTATGGTTATCTTTTTTACGAATGTAATAAGTGTGATAAATATCACATTACAGGTATTTCCTGTCATTCCAGGTTTTGTCCATCCTGCAATAATAAGTATCGTGCAGAAAGAACCTGTGAGATGCAAAAGAAACTACTCGCCGTAAAACATCGTCACTTCGTCTTTTCAATACCTAAAGAACTCAGGAAATATTTTAGATTACATCGAACACTGCTCAATGAACTTTTTAAAGTCGTTCATGCTTCATTTAAAATGCTCATTCAAAATTCAAAGAAACGAAAGCGTGAATGATGGACTCATGGCATGATATCGGTGATGCATACTTATGGACGTGATATGAAGTGGAATCCTCATATACACGCACTGGTGGCAGAGCGTGTATATGATCAGTTCAATACGCATCATAAGTATGACTACTTTCACTTTAATCAACTCAGACGCATTTATCAGTTTAAACTATTAAATACCATGAGTTCCTATCTTAAAGCAAATGATACAAAACTATACCACGAATTCATTCCATTATCTAAGTACTTAATTAAGAAATATCCAGATGGCTTTTATACATATGGTCCTGATATTGATGATTATGCAGAGGATGGAAAAGCTATGAGTGCAAAAGCCGTGGCTGAATATATCGCTCGATATGCATCTCATCCGGCAATTGCTGAATCTAGAATTATAGATATTGATTATGACAAGCATGAAATCACATGGATTTATGATCCGCATGAAGATGATAAGAAACCTAAAGGTGAAAAGTTAGGTCGACAAACTATTACTGAGCACGTATATGATTTTATGATGAGACTTATTATTCATATACCTGATAAAGGGTTTCACTTAATCAGGTATCAAGGTTTTTATGCAAACCATTCGAATATTAAAACACAAGATTATAAACGTCTTTACCATAAATCTTATCTTTTAGCACAGAAACAAAACATCTCGTGGGAACGCATGTTAATCCAAAATTTTAAATATACGCCACTTTTATGTAAGTGTGGTGGCCAAATGATACTATCATTAGACTACAGCTTTTTACTAAGAAATAGAGGTCCTACTTATGAAAACTAATATCCCTAGCTACGGCAACGGCCTAGCACATATGAAATGTATTATCTGTGATTATGAAGTATTACAAGATTCTGTTTGGTACATCAACAATTATGATGAGGATAAAGACGGTTGGTTTAAATGTCCAATATGTGATAATGATAGTTTAAGTGTAATAGAAGATTATAACAAATTCAAAATGTTCACTAAATAGCAATTAAATCTTAGTTTAACCCTATGCAGAAGGGTTATTTTGGCTATGGAAAATC
>NZ_JADNRS010000031.1 GCF_015709225.1 Acholeplasma laidlawii | reverse complement strand
ATATTTTTCTTACTTCTTTTTTCATTCGATAGAGCTTTTGAGCCTTCTCTCATATTATTGATTTCATCAAACAAGATGTTTGCTTGTTCAGATGTATTAGATGCACATACGATATCAACACCGCCTTTTGATAGAAAAAATTCTGCAAGATCTATACCTGCAATAAATGTTGTCTTTCCATTCTTTCTAGCAATCAACAACAATACTTCATTGAATCTTCTTAAATTAGTATCTGCCATTTTAAATCCATAAGCAGTTTGAAGTACTGCTTTCTCCCAAAGTTCAAGAATAAATGGTTCTCCGTTAAATGGACTTTTAGTATGTTTGCAGAAATTTTCTATAAACTCTATTCTAATATTGCCAGGACGTTCATCAAAAATATATCTTGGATTATCCATATCTTTTATAAGTGTTTCAAGGACAGTTAGTAATTCTTTTCCGACTTTAATTTTGCCCTTTTGAATCTCATCGTAATACTTTAATAAATAGTTCATTACGACATTCTGCCTATGAACTTGTCAAATTCATCATCTTCATCAATGATATTTTTACCCATGATGGAATTAAGTGTTTTGATGACTGTTCCATATGAATTCACGAGTTTCGTGTAATACTTGGCTGCTTCAGTTTGACGTTGTGCACCTTTTTTGGAAATCTGCACTGCACCGTATTTTCTGATTTGATGCTGAAGTGATTCTAGTTGAACTTTCATAAAGGCTGCTTCATTGATTAAATTATCCACAAGTTCACTTTTTGATTGTTCAACTGATAAAAAGAGCATCTTTAATCTTTCATATTCAATTTGTACTCTATCTATCGCTGCCATTTTTAATCCTCACTTTCGATAAAATAAAAAGTCACTTTCGTGACTTGATAGTTCAAATTATTTACTGATTGTCTAAGAAAAGCGCAGTTGAAACAAGTAATTGTATTTCTATAAAAGACATATCGTAATTAATATAAACCATCTTTTGATAATACATAGATTTCATCAAAGACAGATTCTATAAATGCACGGTCATGAGATACAGCAAGTATAGCACCTTGAAAGTTTAGGAATAATTCATACATTTCATCTTGATTTATAGGTGATATATTTCTTGTGGGTTCATCCAGTATCAATACATCGTTTGTATTAGATACTAAAACTAATAATAAAATTTTAAGTTTTGTTCCTTCACTAATATCTTTAATCTTATAAAGCATCTCATCTCTTTTGAGCCCTAATGTACTAAGTATTTGTCTAATCTTAGATTCTTGATATTTACTTTGATGACTAAGTACATAGTCTAAAACTGTTCTATCTTTATCCATCAAATCTAAATAGTCTTGACTGATATATCCAACCTTAACAGATCTTTTTATCAGTTTTTCATAAATATGTTTAATTAGAGTTGTTTTACCTACGCCGTTATTCCCGGTAATGACTACTTTATCTGTTGCCGATAGTTTTAGTTTAACATGCGGTATCAGTACACCATTGGGTAAGCTAAAATCTATGATATCTAAATTCATGATTAATTTATTGGAATTAAACTTACCTAAATCCTCAAAATAAATTGACATAGGCTCTTCTTTTTCAGGTATATCTATAAATGAATCTTTATCTTTAAGATATCTTTTTTCTTGACTCTTTAAACTCTTAATCTTTTTCTTTAGTAATCTACCTAATCCCGGGTCTCTAACTGCCTGGTCTTGTTGATGTTCTACCTTTTGATAAATTTGTCTAAACTTATCCATCTTCTTATTATAATCAGCTCTCTGTTTTCTAGCTACCATGAGGTCAGTTTCAAACTTTCTTAAATACTTTTCTTTATATGTTTTATAATCTACATTTAAAAAATAAGTTTTAGGTTTTGTTTTCTTATGAACTTGTTGTAGATGAATGATCCCTGTTGCAACATTTTCTAATAATCTTTGATCATGAGATATAAATAATAAAGGGATTGTTGTATCCTTCATGAAGGATTCTAAAAATTCAATTGTCTCAAAATCTAAATCATTAGATGGTTCATCAAGTAATAATAAATCCGGACGAATCATTAAACATTTAATGAGTCCTATTTTAACCCTTTCACCACCAGATAATGACTTTAAACTTCTATCTTTAAATGCATCATAACTCAAATTAAACTGTACAAATAGTTTATAAATAACATCTAGGTAATGATATAAGTCTTCTGGAATATTTAATTCCAAAAATACTGTAACTGAAAGTGATTCATATTGATTTAAAATGTTTTGATTTAAATATGAAATCACTTTTGGTCGAATGATTTCACCTGTAACTGTAATATAATCTAATACTTCACCATAAACAGTGCTTAAAAGAGTGGATTTTCCACTCCCTTCACTGCCTATTATTGCAATCTTGTCCTCATCGTTTACGGTGAAAGATAAACCTTCAATCAAGACTAAGTCTTGTTGATGGTTTCTAATAACTAATTCCTTTACGCTTAGCATCATATTCTCCTTTTAGTGTTTGATTTAGTTTGTTACCCACTAAAAGTATTTTTAGTAGGTTATTAGTTATTTTTGTACATGGTTTCACCTCTTCTTCTTGTATTATAACATATCGTTTAAAGAATATCTACATACATATTTGCCAACAATTCCTTAAATATTTTTAAATGTTGAAATCCCCATTCTACATTTGATAGTGTATCTGGATTATATGGTGTTCTATCGTCAAAACAATAATTGTTAGGTCCATAGATTTCTTCATTTAAATAGGATCTAATCTTTTCAAGTGCATAATGTGCAGATTGATAGTCAGTATTCCAATTAAAACTTAATGCATTCATAAATGAATAAGAATAATATGATTCATCCATTGATTGATAGAGTGAAATAAAGTCATTGAGGTTGTCCATTATATACGTTTTTAATGTTTGAACTGCATTATCATTTTTTTCATTATCACTTTGATAATTTAGCACATATAAAATTTCATCGATATAATTAATGAACTGTCTCTTAGGAATTCTAAGTGAATCATATTCATCACTTAGAGATGTATATACCCTTATGATAACCTTATCGCTGTTTAAAGTTGCTCCGTTGATAATAAATGGTGAGTATTGAATTTCACCTTCTTGAACATAGGGACTAGGATTAGCGGTCTCTACTGAATGTGCAAACGATAGAGCTCTTATATGCCTAAAAAATCTATCATCTGTTCCTCTTCCCTTACCGATCTGATTAAAAATACTATTATCTTCTTTAAGTGGGTATGTTAATCCCAATCTGCTATAAAGTTTTTTTATAGCTTCCACAATTATATCGGTATGAATCAAAAATAATATTAAATCGTCAGTCGTTCCTATAGTATCAGATAAGTAATCCTTTGTGATTAATGCATTCAAGGAATCATCTATTCTATCCATAAATGAGCAAATTAAGTTCCAGTGCATCGAGTATCTATCATCACGATTAAAAATCGGTGTTGAATTCACCAATGATCTAAGTTTTTTAATTTTGATTATATCATTTTATATTTTTCCATTTATAGAAACTCTCTAATCAAATATAAAAGCCCCAATAAAAAGAATTTATCAGAGCTTTTAAACTAAAAATCCTACTATTTATTTTGTAATCTTAAAACATCACGAGCGATCATAACTTCTTCATTTGTAGGAATAACCCAAATTTTTACATTTGAATC
>NZ_JADNRS010000030.1 GCF_015709225.1 Acholeplasma laidlawii | reverse complement strand
GTTATATTCCCTCATAATGGATTTTTTACTGATGTGATCATTTAATATCATCTTAACAATCTTTAGTTTGAAGTCAACACTATACTCATTCATAGGTTTTCTGCTCCTTATATTTTTATATTATACAATATGTTCTTTTAGGTGGTACCTATGTGTCCCACTTTTTCATAGCAGAGCATTGACTCAATATAATATACAAAAATAGACTTGATAAATTAATCAAGTCTATTTTTGTTAGATATGCTTATATGTCCGTAACGATAAACATGCATCATACCATTTAATAAAATTTAAAGTTTTGATTCCAACTATACTTAAAGTTTCTTCTTAGCATTTGAAACCTTAAATTTCCTTTAAATAGTTTAACACTGTTTTTTTCGCGAGTTGGCTTTTATTTATCCTTTGATTGAACCACTTGATAAGCCACTTATAAAAAACTTTTGCAGAAGTATATAAATAATCAATACTGGTATCATTGCCATGGTAGTCATTGAAAATACATATCCCCAATCTGTTCTTCCATGCGATTGAAAAAACATTGTAATAGCAACCGGTAGTGTACGATATTTATCTGTTTTCAATATTGCGGTTGACCATCCAAGTTCTTCAAAAGGAAACAAGAAATTTAGAATAGAAATACTTGCAATGACTGGTGATGTCATAGGTAATATTATATTTTTATATACCGTAAATATCGAACCTCCATCAACTTGAATTGATTCTTCAAGTTCTAAAGGTATATTATCCTCAATATAGCCCTTAATTAAAAAAGTGGAAAATGGAGTAACCCATGCTACATAAAATAGAATAACACCCCATACATTATTAACTAATTTAAACATAACTGCTAATTCAAATTGTGGAACGATTAGTGCAAGACCTGGAATCATCATAATGGAAAGTACTAACCCAAAGATAATTTTTTTACCTGGAATATAAAGTCTAGCAAATGAATATGCCAGTGTTGATGACACAATTATTGATATTAAAACTGTCATTAGTGCAACAAAGATTGTATTTAAAAAATAAGTTATAAATGGTGAATTATCAAATACATATTTGAAATTTTCAAGAGTTAACTCACTAAGTGACGGGATAATTTTAGGAGGATATGCAAATACTTGATCATTATCTTTAAATGCAGATACAACCATATAAAACATAGGCAAAACTACAATGATTAATCCAAGTGTTAAGAGAACATAACTAGTTAATTTAAGTGGATCAATTTTCTTTTTAAACATCGTTATTTCTCCTTTCTATTAATAACTTTCAGCATAGTTATTGTAATAATTACAATTAAAGCCATTAAGATCATTGATAATGCTGCAGAATATCCCATATCAAGCGCAGAGAAGGTCTTGAAGTTCAACCAAGTTAATACTACTTCTGTTTGATGATGAGGATTTCCCTCTGTTAAGACTGCAATTGGCGTATAGGTATTAAATGCACCAATCGTAAGCATAACTAAAGCAAATGTAAATGTTCCTTTAATCATCGGAAGTGTAATATGCATAAACTTTTTCCACGCATTCGCTCCATCAATATCTGCAGCCTCATAATAATCCTTTGGAACTGCTTGTAAGGCTGCTAAGAATATAATCATATTCCAGCCTATACCCTTCCATACACCAAGAATTGATGCTGCAAATAATGCACTAAATCGAGTCGATAACCAACCTATTTTTTCATTTGTAATATGTAAAACATCCATTAAAAAGTAATTCATAAGTCCATCATTGTTGAAAATATATCTAAATAAAAGTGCTACCACTACCCATGATGAAATTACAGGTAAGTAGTAAAGTACTCTAAATGGTATTGAAAATTTTGTAATTTTATTAATCATAAGTGCAACTAATAATCCTAATATCATCTGTGTAGGTACAGTAAGTAATAGATATAAGAACGTATTCTCTAATGCTATATGTGCAATTGGATCCGTTAACACTCTATAATAGTTTTCAAATCCAACAAATGGGGATGTTTGATTTAAACCAATATTCCAATCAGTAAAACTCATTAAAAACATTTTAATCATTGGATAAAAAGTAAACATAGATACAAATATTAAACCAGGTAAGAAAATAACCAATGTACGCCAGTCAAATTTTTTTCTAAATTCTTTAAATTTCTCTTTCATATAATACCTCGTCTAATAAATTGTATAGGGAGTTATAATAATAACCCCCATACAAAATCTTCTACTATTTTAGTAATGCATCGATTTGAACTACTGCTGCATCTAGCGCTTGTTTTACTGGTTTAGCTCCTATAATCGCTTCAGAAAAAGCTGCTGCAATAATGTTTTCAATTTCTGACCATTGTGAAATAACTGGTCTTGATTTTGCTGTTTGTAATGCTTCTTTAAATACTGGTAATAAAGGCATAACTTCTAAAACTTCTTGATTGTCTAATGCCGAAATATTGACTGGCATCTGACCTTTTTTAGCCATCTTCACTTGAGCTTCTTCAGAAATCATGAATTTCACGAATTTCCAAGCTGCTTCACGTTTTTCTGTATCCTTTTTATCTAAAATCATGAAATCTTCTCCACCAAGTACTGAAATAGAGCCTTCCTTACCTGCTGGAAGAGGTATAGCACCGTAGTTAATACCTGCTGCATCATTTGATGTTCCTCTCCACGGACCATCTAATTGAAATGCATATTTACCTGCTGCCCAACCATCTGTATCACCCAGCACTGATGGATTCATTGATGAACCAGTTAATGCTTTCGCATCATATAATTGTTTCATTTTAGTAATAACATCAACAACGATGTCACTATTTAGATAACCTGAAGCCGTTGAATTGTCTGGAGCCAAGATATCTCCACCTTCTGACCAAATCATTGGACCAAAATTCCAAATACCTGTCCAAGGCTCAACCATACCAACAACATCTGTTGTTGATACTGCGAGTGCAGCTTCATATAATGCCTCAAGATTAGTTGGTACTTCAACGTTTTTAGCCGCTAATAAATCTTCATTATAAAATAATATTTTCGTATTTGTATTTGCAGCGATACCATAGTATGAACCATTTATTAATGCAGTTGAATTTGGTTGAGCTAGTATTGTTTTTGCAACTTCTGAATAATCTTCAAAATCTGACATTTTCACTAGTACATCTAAACTATGGAATTGAGGTACAAATGCAATATCTCCTCTTAATACATCAGGTAAGACACCTGTACCCGCTCCTAATACAACACCATCACGTAGAGCTGACCATTCCTGGAATACAGCCTCAACTTTAATATTAGGATTTGCTGCTTCAAACTCTTCAATTAATGTATTTAAAACTTGCACTTGACCATCTCCGGCCGAATAATTGTGCCAAAATTCGATTGTTACTTTATCATCAGGTGAACATGCTACAAGTGTTGTTAGTAACAATGTAAAAACCATTAAGTATATTTTTTTCATGTTTATCTCCTTTTTTTATGTTTATTTCATCTAGATAGTCCGAGGGCCCTTCATCTTATCTAAATGATTTTAACTACCTAATCTTAGTGATAGCATATGATTTAGAACCCACTATAATATTAAAATCATTGTTTAGTTCTAACCATTTTAAATCGTCTTTCTTTAATGAAATCGATTCATCAATTAATCCGGGATTAACAACAACTAAATAGGTTTCATTTTCATCATATCGTATAAATGAAAACACCTTTTCGCTTATTTCTAGTATGTTAAAATCACCGGTTTTGAAGACTTGTTTTTTCTTTATTTCAATTAAATCTTTATAAAAATTATATATATTTAAGTCTACTTGATTCCACGTCATTCCTGCACGACATAATGGATCCGTTTCACCCTTCATACCAATTTCATCGCCATAGTAGATTACTGGCATACCTGGTAACAAGAACTGAATTACTGCTGCAATTTTCAGGATATCTTTATCTTCGTTTGCAGTAGTTAAAAACCTTGCTGTATCATGACTATCCAAAAGATTATATAAAATATGGTGGACTTGTTTTGGATAATCAAAATAGATTGATTCAATTTGTTCATTGAATTGTGGTAAATCAATTTCTTTTAAAACTAGAATATCTATTAATGCATCTCTTAATCGATAATTCATTATAGTATCTACTTCATCACCACGTAATAAATCCTGCCCGTTATGCCAAGTTTCTGACATAATAAGTTTTTGCTTACTGGTTGATTTAATGTGTTGTCTAAATGATTTTCTAAACGTAAAATCTAATTCATCTCCCACATCTAATCTCCAACCTGCAACATGATATTTCAAAATCCAGTATGCCCCTACTTTGTTAAAATATGCTTGAACCTCTTTATTAGCTGTATTAAGCTTAGGCATATATTTGTAGTCGCCTACACATTCATAATTCACTTTATCTACATCGAGTTCATTACCATGTATTAAGAACCAGTCCCAGTATTTTGAGTTTTTTTGATTTTTAACCACATCTTGGAAAATATCTGAATAATATCCGATATGATTAAATACGCCATCTAGTACTAATTTGATTTGATTTTTTGACATTTCCTCAACCATATCATTAAATTCACTGTTGGATCCAAATGAAGGTTCTAGTTCAAAGTAATCCATTGTGTCATATTTATGATTTGATGGCGATTTGAATATTGGTGTAAGAAAAACTGTATTTACTCCCAATTCATTTAAGTAGTGAATTTTTTGTTTAATTCCTTCAAAATCCCCACCCATAAAGTTCTCTCTAGTTGGTATTGAATCCCAAGCCACCACTTCTTCAGGATCATTTTCTTTATTCCCGTTGTAAAATCTCTCCGGAAAAATATGATAACAAATATCCCCCTCAAAATTCGTTGGGATATCGAAAATATCATTGTGGTTTACACTTTGGAATTCGAAATATTTTTTAGGAAAACTAGACTGAACACCCGCAGGTGAATAATAATATGTTTTACCATTTTGATTGATTTCAAAAATATAATTTAAATATCTTATGGTATCTTCAAACTCAAGTTCTATGAAATAATACCTGCTATTCCCCATTGGGTTTAGCGAATACATTTTTTTAGTTTTCTTTGTATGATTTCTAAATCTTTTCCAATAATGAAGTGTAATTTCAGATATTTGTTTTGATGTTGCTTCAGCTTTTATAAGAACTTTTGAACGTGATAATGGATATATGTATTCTTTTGTCTCTTTATGTATAATTAATTTGTTCATCTTGTATTACTCTGTGGTTTCTCTTTCTATGATCTCTGTACCAATTAATAATCCTTTATTTTTTATTCCATTGTGCTCAATATGTTCAAAGAGTATCTTTGCACTTTGATATCCCAACTCGAATAAATCAACATCAATTGTCGTGATTGCTGGGTATGAGATTTGCGCAATTGAAGAACTATCAAAGGATATAATTGATACATCTTTTGGAATGCTTTTACCTAATTCACTGAGCGCTTTAATGACTCCAATCGAAATAAGTTCATCTGCACATATAATTGCATCAATATCTGGGTATTTTTTAAATAAATCCTGCGTATTTTTATAGCCGTCATCTTTAGTGTTTTCACATTCAACAATCAACTCGTGTCTAACTTCCAAATTACTTGTAATTAAAGCTTCTTTATATCCTTCGCAACGTTTTACAGAGAACATTTTTTTCTTATCAAGACCTAAGAAAGCAATGTTTTTATGTCCTTTATTTATTAAGAACTTTGCTGCTTGATTTGTTCCTAACTGATTATCTATATCAACCCATGAAACTGGAAGTTTATTTAAAACTGGCTGTCCAATTGAAACAAATGGAATTTGATATTTATGTAAAGTATCTATAAGTGCATCATCAATGATGGTTGATGGTAGGATGATACCATCTGTTCTTCTTGACTTAACTAGATAATCAACAATATTTTGATTTTTTATCATCGTCTTCATATTTGCAACAATAAGCGAATATTCTTTTTGATAAACATATCGTTCAATACCATACATTTCTTCATAAAAATACGGATTTTGGAAAGACACATCATCATCAATATTAACAATTAAAGTGACTGTATACGATTTATTATTCGTTAGTCCTTTAGCAAATACATTAGATGTAAAATTCAATCTTTTCGCTTCATTTTTAACGAGTTCTTTAGTTTTATCAGAAATAGAGGGGTGATCATTTAATGCCCTTGAAATTGTAGAAAATGATAAACCTAAGTTTTTTGCGATGTCTTTAATTGTTGGCATAAATTCCTCCTATTTGAGCAAACGTTTGCTCTACCTGCAATATCTTTCAATATGTAAAACGCTTGCATTACACTTAAATAATACAATATTGCTTAATATTTGTCAATCAAATTGTGCAAACGTTTGCACAGAAAATGAAATGATTTGTTTTCATTCTATTTTTCATAGCAGAGCATATAAAAAAAGCGGCCTTGCTCATATTGAGTTAGGTCGCTTTTGACTTATAATATTAGTTATTCAGTTTTAAATAAGTTAATTTAATTCCATTGTATGTGAAATATGCTGGACCTTGATATGCGCCGCTTGAATTTACATTGCCTTGTCTGGTGTAAAGATCTCTTACTAAAGGTGATAGTAGCCATTGTTCGTTTTCAAATAAAATATGTCGTTCAGCAGTAACAACTGCAGTTATAGTTTCATCACCTAAAAATTCTTTAATGTCAGCTAGTAATTCCTATACAGATTCTGAAGCAATATTAAAAAACCCGCGTCCTTTATTAATTCTTAGATCTGAAATTCTATCAATACTTCTGTGGATCATTCTTTCTGCTTCATTATATTTTCCAGTTTGTAGCGTTGCAAATATTTCATACGGTAGTGGTACTGCAGTATTATACAGCTCTCTACCTCTGACTTCTGGTAACCTACTACTTTTACCCAATTTTAACCCAATCATCTCTAAAACTCGGATTAGTTAAAACATAAACATAACCTTTAATAATTATGACGATCTCCTTTACTTGTTTGTAAACAGTAGTTCAGTTTGTTCTAATATCAATTTAATAGATTCATCATAGTTATTAGGGTTTAATGGATCATCCGGTGGATAGTTATATTTCTTTAGTAAAATTCTAATTTGAAATCTAATATCAGCTCTGACTGTTTCTCTGATATTCCAATCAACCGTTGTACTTGATTTGATTTTATTAGTTAACTCTTTTGCTATTTCTTTTAATATATCAGTTCCCATGATATCTTTGGCTGTAACATTGGATGATAAGGCTTCATAGAATGCATACTCTTCATCTGATAATCCGGTTTCTTTACCTTCTTCACTTGCTTTGGTAATTTCTTTAGCTAAAGAAATCAATTCTTGAATAATTACAGTTGATTCAACTAACCTATTTTGATACTTTCTAAGTGATTCTTCTAACATCTCTGAAAATAGTCTAGATCTTACTATTGTCTTTTTAGAAAACCCTCTTAATTTTCCTTGAATTAACCTTTTGAGCATTTCTACAGCAACATTCTTGTGTTTCATATTTTTAAATTCTTCTAGGAATTCATCAGATAATATAGAGATATCCGGTTTGTCTGCACCGATTTCTGCCATTATATCAATCACTTCATCTGATTTAAGAGATTTTGAAATTAACTGATTCAATTCGTGATCTAATTGGTCAACAGTTTTCTTTTTCGAATCATCTGTAGAAAGTTTTATAATGCCTGCACGGACTGTTTTATAGAAACTAATTTCAACATTTAGTTTTTCTGCTTCTTCAGTTGTTGAACATAAAGAGTATGCTTTAGACAACTCAGAAACAAGTTTTAAATAATCCTTTTTTCTTTCTTCCCTTAATCCTATGATATAGTCAATAGTCTCCATAATAGCTTGAAGTTTATCTGAATTTGTACCACTGAAATATTTTGAATAATCATGATGATGTAACATTTCTCTTATCACATCAATTTTTTCTATCATTAATGAAACTGCAACCTCGGTATCAAGTCCTGTTTCATTTCTATCATCATCTGTATACTCTGATAAGGCCTTTTTAAGGTTATCTGCAATACCAATATAGTCTACAATTAAACCACCTTGTTTTTCTCTAAAAACACGGTTTACTCTTGCTATAGCTTGCATTAGGTTATGACCTTGCATTGGTTTATCTATATACATGGTATGCATGCTTGGCACATCAAATCCTGTTAACCACATATCTCTAACAATAACTATTTCAAGTTCATCATTATTATCTTTCATTCTACGTGAAAGAGTTTCTCTTGTTTGCTTTGTTCCAGTATGTTTTTGCCATTCAAGCGGGTCGCTTGAATTTCCAGTCATTACGATCTTTATTTTACCCTTTAATAAATCATCAGAATGCCATTCAGGTCTTATTTTAATAATCTCATTATAAAGCTCAACTGCAATTCTTCTACTCATCGCAACTACCATTGCTTTACCGACTGGTGTTTCCATTGAAACTTGTCTGTTTTCAAAGTGAGTTACAATATCATTGGCAATATTTCTGATTCTATCTTGACTACCAACTATTTTTTCTAACCTTGCCCATTTACGCTTTAAGGATTCTTGTTGGACTTCTTCTTGGTATTCAGTGATCTCTTCATAATCATCATCAATATTGAAGTAATCATCAGTAAAATCAATTTTAGCAATTCTACTTTCATAATAAATTCTAACAGTATTACCATCAGCTACTGATTGTGCCATATCATAAACAGCAATATAATCACCAAAGACGGCTCTTGTATTTTTATCAGCTGATTCGATGGGTGTCCCTGTAAAACCGATATATGAAGCATTAGGCAATGAATCACGCATGTATTTAGCGTATCCATACTTTTCCGATGCACTATTATTATCAGTAACAATTTTAGCACTAAAGCCGTACTGGCTTCTATGTGCTTCATCAACAATCACAATCACATTGCTTCTATTTGTTAATGGTTCGCTTAATGAGGCTTCAGTAAATTTTTGAATAGTGGTAAAGATAATTCCACCAGAAGTTCTTTTGTTTAATTCTTGTTTTAAGTGTTCTCTTGATTCTACTTGAATTGGATTTGTTCTAAGTAGTTCACTCGATTTAGCAAAGGTTAAATACAGTTGATCATCTAAATCGTTTCTATCTGTAATAACCACAATTGTAGGATTAGATAATTCTTTTGAAGTTATCATTTTAGCAGCATAAAAAACCATTGATAGAGATTTACCACTACCTTGAGTATGCCAAACAACTCCAATTCTTTTATCACCTTCATCGCTTGTAGCATCTAAGCTAGAGGTAACTGCAGTATTAACTGCATGATACTGGTGATACCCCGCTAATATCTTTGTATATTCATGGTTGTTATCTTGAAACAATATAAAATTTTTAATTATATCTAAAAGGCGTTTTTTATGAAACATTCCTTTTATAACTACTTCTAATTGAGGTATCGATGTCGGTGCTAATTTTTCACCATCCATCGTACGCCATGTCATGTACCAATCTTTGTTTGAAGTAATCGTTCCTACTTTAGCATGTAGCCCATCACTTATTACATTAAATGAATTATATATAAATAATGACGGTACTTGTTCTTGGTATGTTTTGATTTGATTGTATGCAGCATCAATAGTAATATTTTCATCTGATGCTGTTTTAAGTTCAAATACTGAAATTGGAATACCATTAACAAAAACAACAATGTCAGGTCGTTTCTCATATTGTGTGTCAATAACTGTATATTGGTTCACAGCATAAAAATCATTGTTATTAATATTATCAAAATCAATAACCTTAACTAAACCATGTTTATTGTCCCCGTTTTTATCTTTATACCTAACACTAACACCATCTGTTAACATTTTTTGAAATGCTTTATTATTTTCAATTAAAGATACGTGCTTAGATATCAATATTTCTCTTAAGGCATCTTTAATTGCAGACTTAGGTAAGCCTTTATTTATCAGATACAAAGACTCTTCTAATTTATCTTTAATTATGACATCATAATAAGATTCCCTTAAAGGATTATCGCCACCAGGACTAATATTTGGTCCATATTCAGTACCATAGCCTAGTTCTTCTAACCATTCTAAAGCTGCTTCTTCAATGTTGGACTCATAGAATCTATTTTCATTCATATTGGACTACTCCTTTATTGGTACTTTAATTTCACCACTCATTAGTTTAGGTAATAGTAAATCTCTTAGTTTAGTTAATTTTTCATTCTCGCTTTTGTTATGTTCAGTGGTATTAATAATATTAGTAAAATAATATGAGAATTTTTCTAACTTTTCATTATCAGGCGTTATAATCTTATAATTTTCTAAGTCACCTTTTGTGATAAATTTAATAACACTACCTCTATGGCCGCTAGTTATTTTATTTAGATTTTCTTTTATCATGAAATAAAATAATCCTGCTAAATTTGAATTCTTTGGTATTAAAACATATGTTCTTTGATAAGCTTCAAATTTACCGCTATAATATTTAACATTAAAGTCTCCATTACCAGCTACTAAAATAGCTGTTCCGTCAAAAGAATAATCAGGAGCTTGAAAAACTTGTTGACTACAAGTGAAAAATTTAAATTTACCATCTAACGTTGCATAATTAGCATTTTTTTTACCTGTTATAACTGGAAAGTAGTCACCTTGTTCTCTGATTTCCCAGCCTTCAGGTATTAAACCCAGTTCACTTTCTACCATTTTTCCACCACTTGATTTGTATGGTAAACCTTCTTCATTTGGAAATTCAAAATCAACAAACCAATGTTTATAAAGGGTTTGGGCTAATTCTTCTAGGTTTTTATTGATTTTGTTATTGAGTTCGATTTTGTCATCAAGCGATGATAGGATGTTTGCTATTGCTTGTTGTTCTTTTAAAGTAGGGAGATTTATTTCTAAATTCGATAATTCTGTAAATGTAATTTGTGGAAATGTTCCTGATCTAGATTCTGCGACTGCCTGTAAAGTTTTTAATGTGTCATTACTCTTTAGAAAATGATATAAGAATTTATTATAAATATCTTTACTTTTAGTTCTTAAAACCATTAGTTTTGTTGATGCAACATAATTATTTGATTCAAAATCAATATAGGCATACCTTTTATTTGCTGGTCTTATCTCACTATATAAAATATCATTTCTCTTAAATGTTTTTTTGAATTGACCTGCAACATTAACAGGAAACACCTTACTGTGATTAAGGACTTTTCCTTCAAGAATATCAGATGTATTAACCAATACAACTGTTTGATTTTCACTAAATTTATATGTTTCTGATACTGTATTTATGAGTTCAAATAATTTCGTAGTTTTCCATTCACTATAGCTCATAACCAATGCCTCTTAAGTTCTCTTTAATCTTCTCCTCAAGAGATTTAGATTCTTCAAACAATTCAGAAAGCTCAGAGGTTAGTTTTTCCATCTTTTCTTCAAATGGAATACCATCATCTTCAACTTCTTCAAGTCCAACATATCTTCCAGGAGTTAAAACATAATCGTGTGTTCTAATTTCATCGAGTGTTGCTGATTTACAAAAGCCATCTACATCTTCATAACCATCATTGTTTTTCCAGTTATGATATGTAGAATAAATTTGTTCCATTTCTTCTTTAGTCAATTCTCTATGTCGTCTGGTTTCCATGTATCCCATTTTTCTAGCATCAAGAAATAAGACTTTATCTTTTCTATTTTCTTTATCTTTAGACATAATCCATAAACTTACAGGTATTGAAACGTCATAAAACAACTGAGAAGGCATTGCGACTATACAGTCTACTAATCCTTCTTCTAACATGTTTTTTCTAATTTGATATTCTTCTTTTTGACTTGTTGATAATGATCCATTAGCTAAAACAAATCCTGCTGTGCCTTTAGGACTTAATTTGCTTACCATATGGCTAATCCATGCATAATTGGCATTACCTGATGGAGGTGTTCCCCACTTCCATCTTGCATCATCTGTTAAATGAGCATGACCCCAGTCTTTAATGTTAAATGGAGGATTAGCTAAAATATAGTCTGCTCTTAAGTTTTTATGTTGATCATTAGTAAATGTGTCAGCATCCCTTGCACCTAAGTTACCATCAATACCACGGATAGCTAGGTTCATCTTTGCTAAGCGCCATGTTGTCGCAGTATACTCTTGACCATAGATAGAAATATCACCAATTTTACCTTGATGTTCTTCTACGAATTTAGCTGACTGAACAAACATACCACCAGACCCACAACATGGATCATAAACTCTACCTTTGTATGGTTCTATCATATTAACTAATAAATCAACCATGGTTGGTGGTGTATAAAATTGACCTTCACCTACACCAAACTTCTTTAAGAAATATTCATAAACTCTACCTAATACGTCTTTTGCTCTTGCTTCTTTTCCACCTACATCAAATGAAAACATATCAATCATTTCACCTAATCTAGTTTTGTCTAATTCTGGTCTTGCATAATCTTTAGGTAAAACATTTTTCAATGTTGGATTTTCTCTTTCAATTAAAATCATTGCATTATCGATTACTTGTCCGATAGTAGCTTGTTTAGCATTGCTTTTAATAAAATCCCATCTTGCTTCTTTAGGTACAAAAAATACATTCTTAGATGTATATCCATCCCTATCTTCTTCTAAACCTGGATACTCAACCTTTATTTCTTCATATCTTTCTAGAAATGAATCAGATATATATTTCAAAAAAACCAAACCTAATACTACGTGTTTATATTCAGAACTTTCAATGTTTCCCCTTAGCTTATCAGCCATTTCCCATAATTTATTCTCAAATCCTAATATTACTGATGACATCTTATCTCTCCTTCTAAAAATAATCAAAAATATATATCGATATTTGCATTAATTATAGCACTAAAAGCGGCTTTTTGAAAGAAAAACCTTATTAACATTATATTAACAACCTCTTTCAACTTAATTTTATAAAATCATGAATTATTATAGATTTCTTGTAATCGTTAAATTGTTGAGTAATCGTTAAATTGTTGAGTAATCGTGTAAATTGTTGAGTAATCGTTAAATTGTAGTTGCACTTTTGACTATTAACACTAAAAAGTCCCGAACAAACACCACTGCTGATATCATTTTAGAATATACAGAAACGGCAGATAGGGAAAAAAACCCTATCTACCAAACAAAAAAGGCTTGATACGATTGTATCAAACCTATTCTTTCAACTTGGTCCCCGTGACCGGACTCGAACCAGCACAGTCTTCACTACTTGATTTTGAGTCAAGCGCGTCTACCATTTCGCCACACGGGGATATAAGCAGGCATAAGCCTACTTTTTATTCAATTTTTCGTTGTTTTTATCTATTAAATCCAGATACAATGTTTCACAACTTTTTGCATATACTTCTTTAGCATATGGTTTTGTTGAGTTTTCAGCATTTTTAGATAGTGTGCTTAATATCTCAGGGTTTTGTCTAATGTGAATTAGATGTTTAACTAGCTCTTCATTCTTATTAAAGAAGATACCATTTTTACCATCTTCAACAAACGCATCAAATACATCATCATATCTTACTATAATAGGAAGTGATGCTGCAAGTGCTTCTACATAAGTTAGTCCTTGAGTTTCAGTTGTAGATGCATTTAAGAATACATCTGCAATTTGATAATAAAGACCCACTTCTGTGTTTTTGACAAATCCTAAAGTATTAATATACTTAGATGCTTTTTTAGAATCTATCAGTTTGTCTAATGTTGGTTTATCCGGGCCATCACCGATGATGATGAATCTCGAATTCGGATAACTCTTATAAAATTCTATAAAAGCTTCAACCAAATCACCAATAGATTTTTCTTTAGCAATTCGTGCTACAAGGATAGCTACAAACTCATCATTTCTAATGCCTAACTTATCTTTAAGTGCTTGTACCTGATCTACTGTGTGACTTGACTTATAAAACGGTTTTAAATTGATACCTGAAGGGATAATTGTAAACTCACCATCATGTTTCAACCTAATCATTTTATCATAAATTTTCTTAGTTGGAACAATTGTCATATGACAATTTTTAGTATATTGATTATTTATTTTAGCCGCTAACTTTTTAGCTACATTTGGTGCAAATTTGGTAAGTAACTTGGATACATAATGGGTGTAGTCCTGATAGCTTGTGTGTAATGTATAGACACTAGGAATACGTTCTTTTTTTGCAACCGCCAAACCTAATTTACCCATAGAAAACTCTGTGTGTATATGCACAACATCTAGTTTGAGTTTACGTATTTTTTTGACATATCTTTTAACAAAAGGAACTAACCTAAAACCCTTTAAAGATTTTCTTGGTATAACCCATCCTGGAATACGAATCACACTCGGATCGTTTTCTAATTTATCTTTAGATGGAATAGGCGTAATGATATACACCTCATGTCCTAAGGCTTCCAGTCCTTCTTTTAAATTAACTACCGATGTGACTACACCTGAAATAAGTGGTAGATACGCTTCTGAAAATATTCCTATTCTCATTTAGTTGTTCTCCTAGTTTTTAATAATAAAAAACCGATAAATCCAAATAGTAAACCTAAGTAGTACGTAACAATACGCCATATTAACATAACTGTTACAACTTGCACACTCGGCATTTTACCTGTTAATAATAAGCTAAACGAAAGCTCCGTGCCACCACTTGCACCAGGTAGAGGTACAAACATCATGGTTGTTACAGCTAGTATACTTGAATAAAACAAATAGAATGCATTATTTATACTTATTGATTGACCAAGTGCTCTTACTATGATTACTGTTGTTGAATAAAGTAGCGTTAAAGAAATAAGTTTTGTTAGTGAACTTAGGATAAATACACGTTTTTTTGTAAATAGAAATTTGACTCCACCTTGAAATTCATTAACAAATTTTTCAGTTCTTAATTTTAATTTATTAGCTGTTTTCTTGGTCCAATTAAATCGCTCAAAGAATCTAAATATTGCTTCAAATAATTTATATGCAGTTCGAACATATCCCAATAAGAATAATCCAACTAGGATCGCTGTATTAATCGTATAACCAATAAGTATGTAGATAATATTATGACCCATTACATTTAAAATATCTTGAAAATAAATAGCCATACCGATTGTAGATAATATAACAGATACGGTTTGGAAGATAATAAAGTTTACCGCAAGCACTGATGTTGCTTGATTCGATGCAACACCCATTTTCCTATAATAATATAACTGAAATGGTTGGGCACCGCTTGAAAATGGTGTGATGCCATTAAAAAATGTTTCAATAGACTGTATTAAGAAGCCGTCCACTAAACTAATCTCTTTATTTAATGCTCTAAGTACAATATGATTAGAAATTGATAAAAAGACAAAACTTAAAAAACTTGCTCCTAATGCTAGCCATAAAAACCTATTATCCATGGTTTTGATTGTACTAAATATTTCATTAAAATCGTTTAAACTACCAACAATAGTGAAGAGTGTTAATAGTATAACTACTACAACGATTCCATTTAACCATAATTTATTTGATTTTGTATTGTTGTTATTACTATTATTTTCCATATTACATTGCTTCTAAATGCTTCATACCTAGAAGTCTTAGGCCCTCGATTAAGATATTTAATATACTTTCTACTAATAAAAGATTCGTTTGTCTTACGACATCATTACTATCATTAATTTTTACTTTAGCATAAAATGTATTAAATTCTTGTGATAACTGTAATACATACTTAGCTACTGTAGATGGTGTATAACTTTCTGCTGCTCTTTGAACAATACTTGGGAATTGATCAAGTACCTTAATTAAACTATAATAATTTTCATCTTGATACAGTGTATAGTCTACTTGACTAATATCTATAGTATTTGATTTTAGAATAGAGAAAATTCTTACAATAGAATATAGCAGATATGGTCCAGTTTGCCCTTCAAACTTAAGCATACCATCTAAATCGAATTCAATATTTAAAGTTCTATCATTTTTAAGGTCATTAAAGATAACAGCCCCAATACCTACAACTTTTGCTACTTGATCTTTATTTTCTAAGTTTGGATTTTTTTCTTCAATCGCTTGTTTTGCTTTTAATACTGCTTGATTTAGTACATAATCTAACTTCGTAGTCTTACCTTTTCTAGTAGACATCTTTTTTCCATCTTGTAGAACAAGACCAAAGTTAATGTGTTCGATATTAAAATTATAACCCATCATTTTGACAACTTTCTTCAAGTTTTCAAAATGAAGTTTTTGTTCATTACCAACAACATATAATGCCTTATCAAAATGATATGTATCATTTCTATAAAGTAGTGCTGCTAGATCTCTTGTTGTGTATAATGTAGCACCATCACTTCTTTTAATCAGTACGGGTGGTGTGTCTTCTTCTAATTTAACAACCATTGCACCTTGATCTTCAACAAGTAGGTTTTTATCTTCTAGTTCTTTTATAACTCTATCCATTTTATCATTGTAGAACGCTTCACCATTATAGCTATCAAAACTTACATCTAAAATATCGTACATGTTCATAAACTCTTGTAAAGATACTTCTCTAAAGTAAGTCCATAGTTTTGTATATTCAGGATCTTCTTGTTCTAATTTTAAGAAAGCATCACGTGCTTCTTGTTTTAAAGATTCATCTTTTTCAGCTGCCTCGTGAAAACGTACATAAAGTGCTTGTAGTTCATCAATTGGATTAGCCTTAATTTTATCCTTGTCACCCCACATACGGTATGCAACCATCATAGACCCAAACTGAGTACCCCAGTCACCTAGATGATTAACCCCTACAACGTTATAACCTAATTTTTGGTAAATTAATTTTAAACTATTACCGATAACCGTTGAACGTAAATGACCAACACTAAAGCTTTTAGCAATATTCGGTGAAGAATAGTCAATAACAACTGTTTTATTGTTATTTGGTTGTGTGCCAAAGGATTGTTTCTCATCATGTATTGAATTTAAAATAGATTTTGAAACCTCTAATCGTTTTAAATAAATGTTTAAAAATCCTGCAGTAAACACTACAGATTCCACTAAATGATGTTGAATTAATATATCTTTAAATAAGTCAAAGATTTCAGGTAATTTTTTACCCATTTGTTTTTGATATCCAAATAATGGAATTGCCAAATCAGAATCGCCTCTTTTAGGTACTTCTAATACAACATCTTCTATATCTAAATGATCAAATAATAATTGTCTGAGCTCTAATTTAATTTGCTCTATCATGCATATCATCTCCATTTATCATATTATATCAAACTTTTAGTATAAATTATTTTTTTCTAATTGTTTTTACATACTTTTTGAACATTTTTTATTTTTATGATAGAATAAAGTAACCCCTAATAAGGGGGGGGTATGTAAGCGAGGTAAAATCATGCATGATCATAAAAATATAATCAAACTACTAAAAACTGCTCAAGGTCAGGTAGAGTCTGTAATTAAAATGACTGAAGATGATAGATATTGTTTAGATATTTCTACACAAATCAATGCTTCAATTGCCCTTTTAAAAAAAGCTCAAAAAGAGCTTTTGGTCAATCATTTAAATACTTGTGTACTTGACTCAATTAATGCAGGCAGTCCAGAAGAAAAGATTGAAGAAATTAGCGTATTATTAAAAAAACTGCTTTAATAAATAAAAAATACTTCGTTCGAAGTATTTTTTTATCTTCTTTAGTTGAGTTATGCTGTAAAAGCAATACTTTCTAGTACATCATTGTAGAAGTTAAATAATTGAAGTGGAATGTTTTCTTCGTTTAAAACTGCATAATCAACAACTTCATTATTTAGTAGCACTAAGACAAATGGCACATTTGAAGCAACGATTTTTGCATCTTCATATTTTTCATTTAGTGTTTCAACTAGTTTACTAAAATCTGTTCCATCATGTTCAAAATGGTATAGTTTTACTTGATCTTCTAATTGAACATATAAATCTGATGCTGCAATTACTGGGTCAACTTTATCTGTTCCATATAATCTAGCATATACATTCGCTACATGATTGCTACCATTTTCTAAAGATGGTGCACCAAAGTATACGATTGATACTTGGTCAACTTTATTTGTAACTGAGTATAAACCCTTGTTAATACCTAAGAAACCATCCTCTAAACGATTAATTAAAATATAGTTATTATCTTTTGGTAATTTCTTTTCAAAATTTACATCTGTAGCTACGGCGCTGTATGAATCATAAAATACATCTTTAGGTGCAGGTTGAAGTACAACTAATAAAACAATCATTGCAGTTACCAAAGTAGCCATAATTACCCAAGTTAACCAATGAATTTTGCTTTCAACAGCACGATATTTCTTTGCCATGTCAAATTCTCCTTATAGTTTTCGCAAATATAATTATAACATGATTAAAATTTTTATTCAATGTTATTTTTCTAGCTTTATTTTTAATTCGTTATCAAATACTCTATCTTTAATCATTTGAATTTCTAATTTGTAAGGTGCATTATCATTTACATACGGAGTTTCTAGTATTTTAGGAATCTCCTTAAATGCTTCATGATAAATTACTTTAAGTAAAGCGTCATAACCAATATAGCCAAAACCAATGTTTTCATGACGGTCTTTAGAAGCACCAAGTTCATTTTTAGAGTCGTTTACGTGGACTACAGAAATATAGTTTAATCCTACAATATCATCAAATAATTGGAGTGTTTTATCAAGATCATGAATTACATCATAACCTGCATCATGTACGTGACATGTATCAAAACAAACAGATACTCTTGATTTATCATCAACTCCATCAATAATTGCTTTGAGTTCTTCAAAGGTTTTACCAATTTCATTGCCTTTTCCAGCCATCGTTTCTAAAGCGATTCTTACGTTGTAATCTTTGGTGTTATCGATAATTTGATTTAAGCCTTCACTAATCCAGTGAACCGCTTCTTCTCTATTACCACCAACTGCTGAACCTGGGTGTAAAACCATTTGGTTAATGCCCATTTGTCCAACACGTACAACTTCTTTTGTAAGAAACTCTACAGCAAATGCACGGCGTTCTGGATCTGGGTTACATAAATTTATAATGTAAGGTGCATGCACCACGACATGATTTAAATCAATACCCTTTTCCTTCATGAGTGCATGCGCCTCTTCTATTTTCATTGATTCGATTGGTTTTCTAATTGTATTTTGTGGGGCTCCGGTATATACCATCATGGTATTGGCATTGTATTCTAGTGCTTCTAATACACTACCATAGAACATATCATTCCCCTTGAGACTGACGTGACTTCCTAAGATCAGCATCCCTGTACCTACCTTTCTTTACTTTTTTAATTGCAGCTTTAACTTTTTCAGCATGTTTTTTCTTATATCCTGGTGTAACACGCTTTGGTTTAGCTATTTTCTTAATCGCGTTAGCAATCTTTTTATCATAAGTTTTTGATTTCTTTTTAGGTTTTTTGAAACCATCTGGTGTTAAGGTGATTGGTATAAAATCAATTCCCTGGTTTCTTAATTTATCAATCTTTTTTTGATCCATTTCATCATAGAGTGTATAAACCTCACCGGTATCACCCATACGTGCTGTACGGCCACTTCTATGTAAGAAAAACTCTAATTTAAATGGTAAATCATAGTGAATAATATGACTTGCTTTAAAATCGATACCACGAGCTAACAAATCACTTGAGACAACATATTGATATTTTAAATTATGAATATCTTCTAGAATACGTTTTCTTTGTTTAACGCCTAAACTAGATTGAAATGATACAGCGTTAACACCTTGTTCTAATAGGTATTCATAGACAGTGTTGATGTCTTCGTTTTTACTTACAAATATAATACTTAAGTAAGGATTAATACGTTTAATGATATCCATTAAACTTTCTAGTCTTTGTTCTCTAATGTTTAATAAATAATAATCAATATTTAGAGTAGTTTCCTTCTTTGTATCAATAAATATGTGGTTTCCAAAGTATTTTGCAATAAATGGTTCCATGGCTTTAGTAATACTTGCAGAGAATATCATAAACTTGTCTATTTTTTGATTTGCTAAAACAGGGTCAATTAAACTCATAAAATCTTCATCAAACATCATATCTGCTTCATCTAGTATGAAGTAATCTAAATGTTTAATATTTAAAGCATTTTTATGGATGACTAGATCTATTAATTTTGAAGGTGTTGTAATAACGATATTGGGATGACTGTTTTTAAGTTTTACAGCTTCTCTTTGCATATCTTGTGAACCATAATATGATTTATAGCTTACAGTATCATCTGCTTCTAACAACATACTTTGAACTTGCATAACAAGCTCATTCGTTGGTAGTAAGATGATTGCTTCTACAACATTAGGTTCTCTTTTTAAGTTTTCTAAAACAGGAAAAAGATAAGCATGTGTCTTACCAGTTCCAGTTGGAGCTAAGCCCACAATATGTCGCTTATCATTAAAGTTTTTAATGACTTCAGTTTGTATTGGGGATAATTCAGTATATTTTAATTTCTCAAGCATTTCTTTTATTTTCATATTTTCACCTCCATAATTATATCATAATTTAGTGATAAACTTTTCATACGTGAACAGATTAAAAGGAATTTCATTATCTCTGTGTAAAATTAAGTTACTTAATGATGCACCAGCTAAACGATAAACCCCACCTTCAAATTCATTTTCAAAAAGTGATGTCAGTTCATATTTGATAATTTCAGGATCATTTGTATAATCTTCTAGTGTTTTAGAACGGGTAATGGATTTAAAATCACTGGATTTGAGTTTAAATCCAACTGTTTTTGTAAGCATGTTATATTTCTTTAGTCTAGCTAGGGATTCATCTAGTTGAGACATAATGATGTCTAATATAACGGACGGTTCATCGATATTTGTATTAAATGTAGTTTCAGCAGAGATGGATTTTGGTAAGCGGTATTTATCAGGATCAACAACATTAGAACTATTACCCAAGATATATTCTCTAAAACTATAATAAGTTTCTTCTTTCATCACACGTGTGATCTTTGGTAAGTTAGATAAGTCCATAAAGTCCTTTATCGAATTGATACCAAGAGCCATGAGTTTTGGGTATGTTTGTTTACCAATACCATATATGTCAGCAACACTTAAAGGATATAGTAACTTTTCTACATCTCTTTTTCTTAATACCGTAATACCTAATGGTTTTTTCATATCACTTGCCATTTTGGCTAAAAATAAGGTCGGTGCGATACCAATAGATGTTGGTAGTTGGTATTTATCAACCAGTTCTTTTTGAATCTTTTTAGCTAACTTAATTGGATGTATCTCCTCAGATGCTTTGGTCATATCTAAAAACGCCTCATCAATGGATGCTTGAAGGACTAAATCTGAATAAGAATCCAAAACTTCCATAAATTTGTTTGACATTTCTCTGTAAAATTTAAAGTCAACAGGTACTATAAGTAGTCTAGGAAATTTATTTAAAGCGTCTAACATGCTCATGCCAGCATGTATGCCATATTTTCTAGCTTTATAGCTTGCTGTTGATACAACACCTCTTGGTTGAGAGGATTGTCCACCAACAACAAAAACCCTATGCTTCAAATGTGGCTCTTTAATCATGGCACATGTAGCGTAGAAAGCGTTTAAATCAATATGAAATATAACTTTATATGATTTTTTCAAATTAAAACTTCCTTTAATACATATTATATAGTATAATATCATAAGACAAATTATTTTGGAGTGATAACATGGCAAAAAAGAATTCTGTTTCTAAAAAACAACAACCAGTTGCAAAGAAAGATACATACGTATTTAAAGATCCAAGTGAATCTCTATGGGGAAAAATTGTTATAGGGCTTATCATTTTCGGAACAATTGCAGTAATTTTAATTGGTGCAATCATCGCAGTCGTTAACTTTTTTAGTTAATTAACAATACCTTTTAATAAAAAAATGAACTTACTTTATAAGTTCATTTTTTTATTATGATAATAGTTTTTTTGCCTGTTCAATCGCAAACGGCGTAATTTCATCATCAGATAACATACTAGCAATCGCTAAAGTACGTTCTTCAAAATTTAGGATATTAATTTGAGTTTGCATACGTTTATCAACTAATTCTTTATAGATTGCATAATGATAATCAGCCTTTGCAGCTACTTGTGGTAAGTGTGTTATCACGAGTATTTGCATCGTTTTAGCATGGCGTTTCATCACATTTGCCATTTTTGTTGCAGTTTTTCCGGATATACCAATGTCAATCTCATCAAAAACTAAGAGACTTAAGTCACTATTTGTGGCATAAAGTGATTTTAATGCAAACATAAATCTAGCTTTTTCACCACCACTAGCTACTTTAGCAAGTGCTTTGAGGGGTTCACCTTCATTGAGTGATATCATAAACTCTACTGAATCTAGTCCATCCTCACCTAATACCAGCTGAGGTTTTAAGGCTTCAAACTCAATTTTAAAAACTGCCTTTTCTAAATCAAGTTCATGTAAGGACTGAGTTAATTCTTTTTCTAGCTTAAGTGCTAGTTTTTTTCTATAACTACTTAGTTTTTCACCAAGTTTGTAAGCTTCATCATAATGTGTATCCAGTTTTGATTTAGCTATTTTTAAATAGCCATCAAAGTCTTGACTCATTAATAACTCATCAGTCATTTCTTCTAAGTACTTCACTAGGTCATCATTTGATTTTGCATATTTCGTCTCTATTTTAGATAGTTCATACAAACGTTCTTGATAATTATTGTATGCATCACTATCAAAATCTAGACTATCTAATGAAGATTCAACACTTTTTTTAGCTTCTTCTAAGTTATAATAACTTTCTTCAAGAAGTTTTGATATTTCTTTATATTCATTATCATAGACAGCAATTTTAGACATTTGTTTGTACGCATCATATAAAAGATCTGTTTGAAAAAATTGCCCATTAAAGGTGTCATAACTTAGCTTTAGTGCTTGCTGAATACTATCAAAGTTTTTTAATCTTTGAACTTTTTCCTCTAATTCCTGTTTTTCTCCTAAGACTAGATTATAAGATTTTAACTCGTTGATTTGAAACTTTAAAAATTCAGCGCGTTCTTGAGTTTCTTGTTTCTTATTTTTTAAGTTTTCAAATGCCTTTAAAGCATCTAAATAAGTACTTCTTTTGAGTAAATAATGTTGTAGTAATTTGTTAATTTCTACTTGATCTAATAAGTCAATGAAAGATACATAGGTAGATTTATCTAGTAATTGATAGGTATCATTTTGTCCATGAATTAAGCCAATCTTATTCGTAATTTGTCTAAGTCTTGAAAGGGTGATTGTTTCATCATTTAGTTTTACTAGATGTCTACCTGATTGGTCTATTTCTCTACTCAGTGTAATATCATTGGGTAAGTCTAAATCTCTTGCTTGATTTGGTGTTAGACTAAATCTACCTAGAACGGTTGCTTTCGTTGTACCAGTCCTAATATACTCAGCATCTGAACGCTTTCCAAATAACAATTGTAAAGACTCTAAAAGAATCGATTTACCACTACCAGTTTCTCCAGTTAATGATGTTAAACCATGCTTAAACTCGATATTTAAATCATCAATTAAAGCGAAATTTTTAACTTCTAGATAATTTAGCATGTATTAACTCCTTGTACAGTAAATTAAATACTCTTGGTTTCCATCTTTGCCGGTTATTGGACTTGGTGTAAAACCTAAGATTTGTAATGATAATGACTTTAAGTGTTGGGTTGTTTTTTCAATGATCTTAGATATTTCTTTTTCTGATTTTAATATACCTTTTTTAAGCATATCCTTTGTAGTCTCAAATTGAGGTTTAAGTAAAAAGATAATCTCTTTTGCAAAAGGTGTGACATAGCTTAAAATTGGTAATACCGATGTAAAGGATACATCTATAACAATCAGATCATTTAGAGGTAGATTAACATCTAATATGTTTGTTTGTTCAAACGATGAGACACGTACATCACTACGTAAGCTTTTTGCTAACTGATCTGTACCTACATCATATGCATAGACATGCTTTGCACCATGGTTTAATACGCTTTGAGTAAACCCACCGGTCGATGCACCGACATCTATAACGACTTTATTAGAAATATCTATACCAAAAACATCAATTGCATGTTCTAATTTTTCACCGCCACGTGAAACAAAGACCTCGTCTTTATTGAATTTCACAACGTGGTGTTCAAGCACATCAAAAGATGGTTTGGTTATTACTTTATCATCAACAGTTATAAATCCACGCTTAATAAAGTCACTAAACTGTGAACGTGTAATGTCTTTATAGTGGTCTGTTAAATATTTATCTAATCTCAAGATTTAACTTCAACAATTAAAGATTCAGCTGCTTTAATCATTTCATATAATGATTTTGATAATTTTAAGCCTTCTTGATATTTTTCAATAGATTGTTCTAAAGAAATATCTTTACTTTCAAGTTGCTTAACAACTTCTTCTAACTTTTTAATTGTTTCTTCAAATGTAAGTTTTTCACTCATATGTGTTTACCTTCCTTGCTTAATACTTTAACTTTTGCTGTACCATCTTTATATTGAATATCTAATTCATCATTCGTGTTAATTTGTTCTATACTTGTAATCACTTTTTGATTTTTGGTTGTTAATGAGAAACCTCTTTGCATAATACGTAATGGATCTAGTCCTTGTAGTTGCTTTAAACTTGATTGATATTCGTAAGTTTTCAAATCTACTTGCTTCTTATATAAAAGGTTTATTCTTGATGTTAAAGTTTCTATACGTTCTTTATAACGCTCTATTTTTTCATCAGGCGATGTAAGCCTTTGACTCAAAAGTCTAACCTTATTTAAGTTATCTGTTAGTTTTGACTTATAAAAGTACGTTAATTTAGATGTTAAGTTATCAATTTGTTTATGTTCTAACTCTAACTTGGATTTAGGACTTGCAAGTTCAAGTCTTTCATCTAAATTTAATAATAATTGCGTATAGTTTTTTATACGCTCATTCATATAGTACTGACTTAATTGAACTTTGTCTTTTATTTCTTTAATTAAGTCCACCATATTCGGTGTGGCAAGTTCTGCTGCAGCTGTTGGTGTTGGTGCACGTAAGTCTGAAACATAATCAGATAGGGTTGTGTCTGTTTCATGTCCTATCGCTGTAATAACGGGTATTTTAGACTGATGAATTGCAACAACGACTTCAGCCTCATTAAAACTCCATAAGTCTTCAATCGAGCCACCTCCGCGTCCTAAGATAATGACATCTGCTTGACTTTCTTTGTTGACTCTTGCTAGTGTTCTAACAATATCATCTTTAGAGCCCTCACCTTGAACTAAAATGGGATAGAGTTCAATTTTCGCGAGTAAGTACCGTCTTGAAATCGTCGTTTTTATATCTTGAATCACTGCACCAGTTTCAGATGTAATGACTGCAATAATCTTAGGAAACTTAGGAATAGGTTTTTTTAGTGATTCATCAAAATAGCCGAGTTCTTGAAACATCTTTCTATTTTGTTCATATTTTAAGAAAAGCTCACCAATACCATCAAGCGTCATAGAAAAAATCGAGATACTATACGTACCACGTGCTTTATATAAAGAAATATAACCTTCTACTAAAACTTTATCCCCTGCTTTAGGTTTAAAACTTAATGTAGATGCATACGTTTTAAACATCATTGCAGAGATTGCTGCATCTTCATCTTTTAACGAGAAATATAGATGTCCTGAACCATGATGGGTGAAATTTGAAATTTCACCTTTTAAAAATACGCGTTTAAGATGGTTATCATTTTCTAATTTGACTTTAATATATTCAGTTAGTGCAGAAACGCTTAAATACTTTTGTTCGTTCATATGCCCTACTTAATTTTTTTATATATATTATCAATTAAACTATTGTTAAATTTGTGTTGCTTTTCATCATCTAAATCTGTAAATTCTTTAGATAATTCAATGGCTTCGTTAATCACGATTTCAGCCGGATCGATTTCTTTTAAAAGTGCATATACAGCAACTCTAATAATTGCTAAATCTACCAAATTTAAACGATCAATAGTGTAGTTTTTGATTGTTGATGAAATTAAAAAATCTATATGTTCTAAATCATCTATCATGCCATTAATAACTTCTTTGGATGCATCTTCAAGTAATGTGTAATCTAAAAAATCAACATGCTTGTGTAAACTATATTGATACATCACTTCCATTAGTTTTTTATATTGTGTATGTGTCTTTTGCATAATTATTTACCTCAAATGTATTTTAACATAAAACCCGTATAAATATGCGCTTATGTGACATAATACACGATGATTTATGTTTAATAAAAAAACCTAATAGTACTTATCTTATCGATTACTATTAGGTTTATATATTTAGGTTTAGTTACTTAAGATGACAAGTTCCCATGCATCATCCATTAATTTCTTTAATTCTACATCATATCTAAAGAATTCAAAGTTTGTATAAGGCACTGAGAATGCATAACCAATACGGTCATTGTCCCAGTTAAATTCTTCATCTTGATATAAGTTTTGGTAAACTGCTTCAGAAATTGGTGAATAACCCATTTCTGTTGCATTATCAAGTAATGCATCATAAGTGGACATGAAGTTGATAAATTCATATGCCCAATCTTCATGTTTAGTATTTGTTGGAATAACATATCCATCAATCCATACGTTTGTCCAAGTTGGTACAAAGTATGAATATTTTTCATTTTCTTGTAAGATGTATACCGCATCACCTGAGTAAACCATTGCTACATCATATGGTGTGTTATTATCAATCGCTTCACTTAAAATTTCATCTGACTTTATAGATGCATTTGATTTTGAGTATGCATCAATTAACCAGTTTTTAGCAACATTCACTTCAGTTGATGTTGCATTATTCATTTCAAAATTATTAGCGTATAAAGCTGCCATAAATGCATCTCTGGATGAATCATAGATCATTTTTGAATAGTTTGGATTATTTAAGATATTCCATTCTTCTTCAACAAGATCTTCATATAAGCCAGTTTTAGTATTGTTATAGATTAATCCCACTGTGCCCCAAAAATATGGTAGTGAATATTCTAAAATATCAAATCCATCGGTATTTAATTGTTCCATTGCATTAGATAAATTCACTGAAAAATCAGCTTTATCAAAGTCAATACGGTCCCAATCAAGTGGTTTTAAATAATCCCCAGCCGCTAATTCTTCAATTGCATAGTCTGATGGAATAATTAAATCGTATGAATTTACTTTAGCATTTGTAAGTAAAACTTCGTTTGAATCAAAGTAACGTAGTGCGACTTGAATGCCTGTTTCTTGTTCAAAAGCATCAATTAGATCTTCTGAGATATATTCTTTTGGCATATAAATTACTAATGCATTCGATGTACAAGCATTTAATATAAATAATGCTGCCATAATAAATGTTAAACTAAATATTTTCTTCATTTTTTTACTCTTCCTCGTGTTTTTTATTTCTCAAATTGACATAGTCTAGAATGACTTTGATGCCAATAATAAAGATAATGATGGTGGATAATGCGTTAATGTTTGGACGAATACCGTGTGACTGTGAATACATATAGGTTGAAATATTATTTACTAACTCTCCACTAGCAAACTTAGAAATAATATAATCGTCAAAACTCATTGTAAATGCGATTGCAGCACCTGCTACAATAGAACCTCTTAATTGTGGTAGTACCACTTTCCATAAAGCTTTACCCGGTGTTGCACCTAAGTCATAAGCAGCATCTAAAAGGTTTGGATCTAAGCTACGCACTTTTGGATAAATTGCTAAAAGGGCGTAAGGTGTTGAAAAAGATATATGGGCTAGAATCATAGTCATAAGCCCTCGTTCAATCCCAAAAGCAATTAAGAATACAAAGAATGCAACCGCAGTTAAGATATCTGGTGAAAGGATGGGTATATTATTTACAGATAATGCAACTTCTCTAAATAGACGATTTTGTTTAGATAAGGCCATCGCACCTAAAGTACCTAAAATGACTGCTGCCATGGTAGATATACCTGCAACTAATAATGTATTTAAGATAGGTTCTCTAAGAGATCTCGATGTAAATAAATCAACATACCAATTAAATGTGAAACCTGTAAATACAATCAGTGAATTCGATTGATTAAATGAGAATATAATCATTGAGATTAACGGTATTAAAACTGTAAGTAATACGATAAAGATATAAATATCTGCAAAGATTTTACCTTTAGTCTTCATTAGCTAATACCTCCTCATATTTATCTACCCTCTTAATTAAGAAGATAAATATCAGTAAGATGAGTGCAAGCACTAATGCAATCGCTGCACCATATCCAAATTTACCATTTTTAAATGCTAAATCAATTAGGTCACCAATCATTTTTCTTTGACCATTACCTAAGTATCTTGTAATAACTAGTGTTGTAGATGCTGGTAAGAATACCATCATAAATCCAGTTAAAACGCTTGATAAAGACATTGGAATGACGACTCTTAAAATGGTTTGAAGTTTATTAGCACCTAGATCTTCAGCAGATTCAAATAGGTTTTTATCCATTTTAGACATATGTGTATAAATTGGTAATAACATAAAGGGTAAATATAAGTACACCATACCAGTAATAATTGCTAAATCTGTACCTAGTAAGTATCTTGCTTCACCAAAGAATGTTGTTCCAATCATTTCAAATATAGAGCGTACAGCATATGCTAATAATAAAGAGTTAATAAACATATTAGATGTAATAAGAGATACTAATATCTTTTGTGTCATGAGCTTTCTTCTACTTAAGATGAATGCTAATGGGTAACAAATCACCAAACAAATAACAGCTGAGAAAAAGGATAAATAGACACTTTCTAACATACTTGAAATAAATGTTGGCTCTTTAAAAAATTGAATAAAATTATCAATAGTAAACTTAATAGAAATTAAGCTGTTTGAATCTGTTGTAAATGCATAAAGTAACATTAATCCAATTGGGATAATGACCAGTAAAATCATCATAAGATAATATGGAACACCTAAATAGAATTCAAAATTCAATTTTTGTGTTTTATGCAGATGTTTTTGTTGCTTCTTAGGGAAATTAATCATTACCAGACCTCCATAACATGGATATCTTCTGGGAACCAGTCTAGATCAACTTTCATCCCTTCTGCTTTAAAATCTGTTGTATGTACTGTATAAATTCTATGTTCTGTTTTCACATCAATTTCGAAGTGTACACCTTTAAAAACAACACTATCAACTATACCACTAATTTTTCCGGTACCTAACTCTACAATATCTAAATCTTCAGGACGTAGAACAATGTCTACTTCTTGATTGGTTTCAAATCCTTTGTCGACACATTCAAAATCGAAACCATCAAAATGTACTAGATAATCTTGTTTCATTATGCCTGATACGATATTAGATTCACCAATAAAGTTTGCAACAAATCGGTTTATCGGTTCATTATAAATATCAACTGGTGTACCTACTTGTTGAATTTCACCCTTATTCATAACTACAATCTTATCACTCATCGTTAATGCTTCTTCTTGATCGTGCGTTACGAAAATAAATGTAATACCAGCACTTCTTTGAATTTCTTTTAATTCATATTGCATTTCTTGACGTAGTTTTAAGTCAAGTGCAGCAAGTGGCTCATCTAATAGTAACACCTTAGGTTCATTAATAAGTGCTCGTGCGATTGCAACACGTTGCATCTGACCACCACTTAATTTAGAAATAGAACGGTTTTCATAACCATCAAGACCTACCATTTTTAAATATTTAGACACTTTTTCTTCAATGATAAATTCATATTTCTTTTTAGAAATAAAGGTAGCTTGTAGGTCTTTAATATCTTGATCAAGCTTTTCTTTTAATGCTTTCTTTTCTAATTTAACTTGGTTTTTTAATTCAAGACTACTTGTTCTGTCATGATCTACCTTATATTGTAGTTCATCAATTTGTTTTTTATAGATTTCTTTTAAAGTAGTAATTTCTTTTTTTGCTTCACGGTTTTGGTCTTTAACACGTAAACCAAATGCCACGTTTTCAAAAACATTTAAATGAGGAAATAAAGAATATCTTTGGAATACTGTATTTGTTGGTCTTTTATAAGCTGGTAATTTTAAAATATCTACACCATCAAATAAGACTTCACCACCTGTCGGTTCAATAAAACCACCAATAATTCTTAATGTCGTAGTTTTCCCACATCCAGATGGTCCAAGTAAGGTGACAAACTCATTACTTTTGATTTCTAGGTCAATACCCCTTAATACTACTTGATTATTAAACTCTTTAGTTACATCTTTTAATTCAATAAAAGCCATGATTTGTACCTTCCTTCACATATGTTTACTCATTGTAAAATATCGTCTTCATATTAACTCTATTTGTTTACTATATATAAACATATAGTTAAATTACAATAAACTAATCGCATATATTATATATATTTTTTCTTAGATGTCAACAATTAAGATTCATTAAATGATTTTTAATATTTTGTCGTTAATTATTAATTAATGTCTTAACAATTTAAGTGTTTATAGCTATATAAATAAAGATAAAACCTCAATAGCATATTTCTATTGAGGTTCATATTTTGTGTATAAGTAAATTGCTAAATGTTAACAGGCATCTGGCATGTAATCAGAATGTATTCTCACTGTACCATCAGCCAGAACATCTGTAGTTCTTACTTCAATATCGGATAAATCTAACCATTTAAGTTGTTCTTCTTTAAAAGGCGTACGCATACGGTCAGTAATAATATACTTATTTGGCTTTTCTTTATCTAAAAATTCTTTTACTGTCATATTGATCATCCCTTTCTATAGTTTGATTATACGCCATGAAATAACTTATTTCATAAGATACGCTTAAATGTGTTAGCAATCACTTGTTTCGTCAGTATCTTCTTTTACTTCGTTAGTTTTGTCACCTGACTCCGTTAAAATTGCAGTTATTGGAATAATTAAGAACACTAACCAAGCATATTGCCAGTAATTGCCAAGTGAGCCAAGAAGCATAAATATAGTAACTGCAATAAATGGCATGTATGCTACAGGATGCTCGAATTTAGTACCATCATAGATACCAATCATTGGAATGAGTAATAAGATAATCCAACTCCAAGTCCATATATTAGGGATCAAAAAACTTACCAAAAGATATGTAATAACAACAAGTAGCATTGCTAAAATTACCCATATTTTCTCTTTAACATTTACTTTATCACCGGATATTACTTGAATATAACCCAGTAAGATTCCTACAACTGTAGGTACTAGATACACCATCCATACATATCCTGCATTTTCAATCGTAAAGTAAATGGTGATATGTGCTGCCATAGCTAGTAATATTGTTGAGATCATGAAGATATCTTTCAATTTTATGGGTTGAGTTAAGATTGCAATTACAGGAATAAGTGCAAATATTGACCAACCATATTGATAAAAATCTTCAATAACATATGTACTTACTAAAATATAGATAATTAAGAACGCAAAAGGTGATAGTCCTATTATTTTTTCTTTACCCCTAGCATTAAGTACTATTGCAGATACTGGGACAATTAGGAATATCAACCAACCCGGATGCCATAATCCGAAAACAAATCCTAACGTGAAAAAAGTAATTGTTGCAATAAACGGACTTAAAGCAACGATTTTCTCTTTACTTTTTGTGTTTATGCTAATTGCAGCTATAGGTATAAGCAGGTAAAATATCCAAGCATATGCCCAACCATTTAATAAGAAGCCTACCAAGAAAAACAGGATTGTAGATATAAATGGCATAACTGCAACAATTCTATTATCTTTAGATTTTACATAATGTAGAGTATCTTTAATACTATCATAAATATCTCTTGGGTTTCCCAACTTATGAGCGACCTGCTCATCTGTTAAACCTAACTCAAGTGCTTCATCATATAGTTCTGCATAATCTTCAACCACAGTATTAATATCTTCTCTAGTTACTTCTTTTTCACTAAAATATTCTCTTATTTTATTTAAATAATCTCTTTTATTCATCTTTCTCATCCTTTAAAATATAATTTACATTTTTAATAAATGCATCCCAATCTTCCATATAGCTATATAATTTTTGCTCCCCTTCTTTAGTTATTTTATAATATTTTCTTTGAGCACCTAATGGACTATCTTTGGAATATGTTTCAAATAATCTTTGATCTGTAAGTCTTCTCAGTATAGGATAGATTGTATTTTCATTTATATCTAGTAAATTAGACAGTTTATCTATAATTTCAAAGCCATACATCTCTTGGTCTTTCACAGCTTTTAGGATACATAAATCAAGTATCCCTTTTTTAAATTGTGTGTTCAACTTATCACCCTTTCTTACGTATTGTGTTTAACACACTACTATAATATCATAAGTACTGTGTTAAACACAATACTTATACTTCACTATTCGTAAATAATAAAAAATACAGCCTTGTTAGGCTGTATTCTAGTTAATTATTCTTTAATGAGTGCAGTTGAGTGTTCAAATTTACGTGTTTTTTCTGGATAAAGCAGTGTTGTGATGGATTGAATAGCTGTTGCAGCCTCACCTTGACCTGTAGAAATTAGTTTCACTTTACCTGGATAATCAATACCATTACCCGCTGCATAAATACCATCAAGACTTGTTTTCATGGTGTAGTCTACTTTAATTAGACCTTTTTCACCTTCAATACCCCACTCATCTAGTCTAGATTTTGTGAGTACAAATCCATAGTTTACAACGATATAGTCTGCATCTAAATTTAATTTTTCATGTGTTTTAGCATGTTTAAGTACTAAAGTTTGAGCTAACTTTTCATTGCCTTCTACTGTATCTACAATATAAGGTGTAAGAATTGTCCCTTTTTCTCTAAAATGATCAACACTAGATTGAAGTGCTCTGAATTCATCTCTTCTATGAACTAATGTAACATCTTTTGAGTATTCAGATAAATCGATTGCCCAGTCAAGTGCAGAATCCCCTCCACCTAAAACAACAATTTTTTTATCTTTAAATTGGTTTAAGTCTTTAATGAAGTATAAGATATTGTCGTAATGTTCCTCAATCTTTAACTTTTGAGGTACAAATCCACCACCACCATGGGCAATTAAAACAAACTTAGTTTCAATGGTTTTAGTTGTTGTAGTCACAATAAAGTGATCGTCATGTTTTTTAATATCGATAGCTTCTTCATTATAATAAATTGGTAAATCTGATTTAAATCTTTCATATTGTAGAACTTGTCCATCAATATAGTCTTTAGCGGTTATCTTTGGAAAACCAGGTATATCATAAATATACTTATCTTTATATACTGCAGTTAATTGTCCACCTGGTTCAGCACTTGATTCTATGACAGCAGCCTTTAAATTTCTAAGACCTGCTAAAAATGCTGCATATAATCCGGTTGGACCTGCACCAATAATTAATACTTCTAACATAAATGCATCTCTCCTTGTTATCTTCATAGATTATAGCAAACTTTTATTAATTCTATAGAAGCAATGCTTCATTTGTTAAATTGTGGTAATTTAGCTTAAGGTTTATATAATAAAAAGGGATTTTAAATCCCTTTTAAATGTTTATCTATGATTGCTTGCGGCATGTAGTAATAGACTACATAGGCAAATATAAGTTTTGCTATATCCCAAATATAATATGGTATAAATACGCCAATGGTATATATAAAATCCAAACTTGTTGCATACATAAAGATTGCTATACCAAATAAATAGACAACCAGGAAGCCAAATATCATTAAGACAATTCCATCTTGTAAGATATTTTTACTTTTAGATTTAAATAAGGATATACCAGGTGCTACAACTAAAAATGATAGTAAAAATCCCCCTGTTGGTGCTACAAAACTTTGAAATCCACCACCAGTTGTAAAAATAGGCATACCAAATGCACCAGCAGTTAAATAGACTAACACTGCTAAAAATGCATCTAGAGGTGTTAATAATAATCCCGTAAGCACAATCATTAACGTTTGTAGGGTAAAACTTACAGGTGGTACAGGTACATTCATAAATGTAGAAACAGCAATCAAAGCTGCAAACATCGATATGATAATAATTCTTTTAATTGTCATATTACACCTAAAAATAACTTTCTAGAAGATTAGTCATTAGTTTAGACATAATCTTTCTTACATTTTGAGTTTTCTTTGTTTCTAAAAATATGGAAGTTGCTTTAAACTTGTGAAATATAAATTGATTCACATTTAAACCAATACCCACGATGACATAATCAAATTTATCGCCTGATCCTTTTGTTTCCATTAATATACCGCATAACTTTTTTTGATGACAATAAACATCATTCGGTTCTTTAAAATATACATCTAAACCTAGAGAACCTAGTGTTGAAAAGATACTACTTTTCACCCACTCTTTGATTGTAATCAATTGATTCATCGGTACATCTTTAATCATAAACGAAAGTAATAAATTACGTCCATTCGCACTCATCCATTGACGTTCGAATTGACCTCTACCTTTAGTTTGATAGTCTGTTCTTACAAAGGTAAAAGAGTCCAGTTTTTCATAATTTTGTTTTAGATAGTCACTGGTAGAGGGTATTTTTTTAAACTCTATTAATTTTACTTTAACCATGATCAGCCAATAGCAAAACTAATATCAGCTTCACATACTAATTCGCCTTCTACCCATGCTTTAGCGCTACCCACACCAAAAGCACCACGAATACGGGTTAATACTGTTTCAACTTTTAAAGTATCTCCTGGACGTACTTGTTTACGCCATTTAACGTTGTTAGCTCCTGTAAAAAAGCCGATTTTACCTTTGAACTCTGGAATACTTAGTAAAGCAATCGCACCAACTTGAGCCATTGTTTCTAGTATTAATACACCTGGCATTACAGGATACTGAGGAAAATGTCCTTTAAAGTAATATTCTTCTGCCTTTACATATTTAATACCTACACATTTTTCTTTTTCAACAAGTTCTAAAACTTCATCAACCATTAAAAAAGGATCTCTATGTGGTAATATTTCTTGAATTTGTTCTCTATTTAATAATGCCATATTTATTCTCCATATTTCTTATATAATACAACTGCATTTTGGCCACCAAATCCTACGTTGATATTCATAGCATAATTGATATCACGTTTTACGGCTTTGTTTACAGTATAGTTTAAGTCACATTCGGGATCTACATTACTGTAGTTGATTGTTGGTGGAATTAAACCTGTTTGTAGTGCTTTGATACAAAAGATACTTTCTACTGCACCGGTTGCACCTAACATATGTCCTGTTGCACCTTTTGTAGAAGATACATTTAAATCGTATGCATGTTCTTTAAAAGCACGTTTAATACCTAGTGTTTCAATTTTATCATTCAGTAATGTGGATGTACCGTGTGCATTGATATATCCAACGTCAGTTGGTGATACTTTAGCATCTTCAAGTGTTAACTCAATAGCCTTAGTTAATCCATCAGCAGCATTATCTGGTGCAGTCATATGGAATGCATCTGATGTTGAACCATAACCAACGATTTCAGCATAGATTTTAGCACCACGTTTTTGGGCACTTTCTAAAGATTCTAAAATAAGAACCCCAGAGCCTTCTCCCATCACAAAGCCACTTCTTTCTTTATCAAACGGACGACTTGCTTTATTAGGATCTGTTTCAGTTGATAATGCTTTTAATGCAGCAAAACCACCAATACCAGTTTCATTAATACTTGCCTCTGAACCACCTGCGAAAGCTAAATCTAAATATCCATCACGGATATTTCTGAATGCTTCACCTATTGCATTTGTTGCAGCTGAACATGCTGTAACAATCGGTATATTTGGGCCTTTAACTTGAAATTTAATAGATATCATACCACCTACCATATTTACAATAGAATTTGGTATGAAAAAGGGTGAAATTCTATCAGCACCACGAAGTGCTTTTACAGAAATATCTTTTTCCATTGTATCTAGTCCACCAATACCAGAAGTTACAAACGTACCAAATCTATAAGGATCATAATCAGTGTCTTTTAGTCCGCTATCTTGGTATGCTTGCATAGCTGCAATCGTACCTAAAATCATGACTTTATCACTACGTTTGATTTCTTTTTTATCAAGGTAATCTTCAAAATTAATATTTTTTAATTCACCTGCAATACTTATTTTTACCTTTTCAGTATCAAAGTAAGTAATAGGACCTAATCCATTCTTACCACTAATAATGGCATCAAATGATTCATCGACACTATTACCAACAGGGTTAATTGTACCCATCCCTGTAATAACGACTCTTCTTTTCATATATTCACCCACTCTTAAATTGTTAGACCGCCGTCAACATCAATCACTACACCAGTAATATATCCTGCTTCTGGTGATGCTAAAAATCCAACTAGATTTGCGATATCTTCAGGTTGTCCATAACTACCTAATGCAATGTATCTTAACATTTCTGCACGAACTTGTTCAGGTAGGTTTCTTGTCATTTGTGTTTCAATAAATCCAGGAGCAATTGCGTTTACTGTCACTTTTCTTGATGCAAACTCTTTTGCTAAGGTTTTTGTAATGCCAATCACACCAGCTTTTGCTGCACCATAGTTTACTTGGCCAACATTACCATATTCACCAATGACTGATGCAATATTAATAATTCTACCATAACCAGCCTTTAATAATGGTCTTGCACTGTGTTTTGATATATTAAAAACACCTTTTAAGTTTGTATTAATGACTCGGTCAAATTGATGTTCTGACATTCTTAGGATGAGTGCATCATCAGTAATACCTGCATTATTAACTACAATATTTAATGTACCCATTTGTTTTACTGTTTCATCAATTAAATTTTGAGCAGATTCAAAATTAGAAACGTCTGCATGAAGTGCGATTGCTTTGACTTGATATGTACTTGCTAATTCGTCTGCTACTTGCTTTGCCTCTTCAGGTCCAACAAAATAGTTTATGACAATATTTGCACCCATGGATGCTAATTTTGTTGCAATAGCTTTACCAATGCCTGTAGAACCACCTGTTACTAATGCTACTTTATCTTTTAAACTCATTATAAAATCTCCTCTAAATTTTTTATATCCTCAAATTTGGATACATTATATATTTTGCTTTCAGGGCTAATTTTTTTAACTAAACCTGAAAGTACTTGACCTGGACCGACTTCAATAAATCTTTCAAATCCATCTTTAATCATATGTTGAATCGTTTGTTTGAAGTATACTGGGTTTGCTATTTGCTCATATAACTCATTTAAAACATCTTCTTTTTTTAATGGCTTTGCAGTTGTATTAGCATAAAGCACTTTATCCGCATCTTGAACTTTAAAATTTTCTGCATATAGTTTTAAGCTTGTACCTGCATCTTTCATATAAGGTGAATGGAAGGCGCCTGATACATTTAACATCATCGCTCTTCTAGCCCCCTTTTCCTTAGCTAATTCTACAGCTAACTGTACTGCATTTTTAGATCCAGAGATAACAAGTTGACCATCACTATTATAGTTTGCTGCAACTACTAAATCATTTGGTGTTGACACTTCCTTACAAATTGCCTCAACAACATCATCACTAAGGGATAAGATAGCTGCCATGGCGCCAGGTTTTAGGGTAGATGCCTCTTGCATAAGTTTTGCTCGCATATCAATAATTTTCAAGATGTCATTTGATTCATAAAATCCTGCAGCATATAGACCAGCAAACTCACCTAATGAAAAGCCTGCATATCCATCAATTTTTAACCCTTGTGATACTAAGTAATCATGGATTAACATTTCTACTACAACCATTAATGGTTGTGTATATCTTGTATCATTTATTTTGGTTTCATCTTTTAAGTGAGATAAGATGTCTAAATCTAAAATAGCTGCGTATGACTCTAGTTTATGCTTTAACTCTGGAACATTTTCAATAAAATCTAGTCCCATGTTGACGTATTGAGCACCTTGACCAGAAAATAAGATCGCTGTTTTCATAAAAGTTACCTACACATTTAGGATGGCTGCACCCCAAGTGAAACCACCGCCAAATCCAACGAATAAAACTCTTTTTACTTCAGGGTTATTCGTCTTATGTTCATCTAATAAGAATGGAATACTTGCTGCGGATGTATTACCATACTCTTCTAGGTTCATTAAAAATCTTTCAATCGGTAAATTCATATCTTTAGCAACACTTTGAATAATTCTGTAGTTAGCTTGGTGAGGAATAATATAATCGATATCATCAATTGTAAGTCCTGCTTTTTCAAGTACTTTATGAATAGCTTTAGGCATAATATCCACTGCAAATTTATAGACTTCACGTCCTGCCATCTTTACTTTTGGATCAATCCATAAAATACCCGTATCATCACCTCTAGAACCATTCCAGAAATATGCATTATCTTTTGGATTATCACTTACTTCAATAATTGCTGCACCAGCAGCATCACCAAATAGGATAGCAGTTGAACGGTCTTCCCAATCAATGATAGATGACATATGTTCAGAACCAATAACTAATGCTGATTTATAATTACCTGATGAAATCATACTTGCTGCGATTTCAACTGCATAAACAAATCCACTACATGCAGCATTAATATCAAATGCTACGATGTTTTTATGATTTAGTCCAAGTTTAGCTTGGATTAAATTTGCAATAGATGGTGTTTTAACTGGAGATGTAATACTTGCAACAATAATTAAATCAATTTTTTCTTTATCATAATTTTTATTTTCAACAGCCTTTAAAGCTGCTTTATATGCCATATCAATTGCGGTTTCACCTTGAGCAATATGGCGTCTTTTAATACCTGTTCTAGTAGTAATCCACTCATCATTCGTATCTAATATTTTACTAAAATCATCATTTGTCATAACATTATCTGGTGCATAACGACCAGTACTTACTATTTTAATCGGCAAGTTCTTCATTTTTGATCACACTTTCTTCGTATTCACCCATTTTTTTGAACTTGTCATATCTATTAACAAGAAGTTTTTCTACAGGTGTTTTCATTAATTTTGTTAGTTGTTTACTTATTTGTTTCTTTAGATTGGTATAACCGACTTCAGGGTCTGTATTTAATCCCTTACCCTCTAAGATGATTTCATCTATAATACCAAATGATTTTAAGTCTTCTGCTGTAAGCTTCATTAAATGAGCAGCCTCGTTAGCACGTGTACTATCCTTAAATAAAATTGAAGCAAATCCTTCAGGTGATAATATAGAATATATCGCATTTTCAAACATCATAATGTGATCTCCTACACCTATAGCAAGAGCACCACCAGAACCACCTTCACCTAATACAATGACAATAATAGGTGTTTTTAACACCATCAGTTCTTTTAAATTTAATGCAATCGCGCCTGCTTGGCCACGTTCTTCTGCGCCAAGTCCCGGATAAGCACCCGGTGTATCAATAATTGTAATAATAGGACGTTTAAACTTCTCGGCTTGTTTCATCAATCTTAATGCCTTACGATAACCTTCAGGATGTGGCATACCAAAATTATGTTTTAATCTATTTTGTGTATCAGTACCCTTTTCTTCAGCAATCACCGTAACTGGTATATCGTTAAAGGTCGCCAGTCCACCTACAATAGCTTCATCATCGCCATAAAGACGATCACCATGTAGTTCAATGAAATCAGGGAAGATTGCTTTAATAAGTGACTTTGATGTTGGTCTATCAGCACTACGTGCCAACTTAACTCTTTGCCAAACTTTATCCATATCTGTCATGATGTCACCTTCTTAGCATGTAGTTTAAGTAATGTTGATATAGTCTTTTTCAATTGAGATCTTAAAACAACCAAGTCCACTTGTCCTTTTTGAAGTTGAAAAGCATCGGTTTGAAAACCAGTTGGTAAATCTTGACCAATTGTTTGTTTAATAACTCTAGCACCTGCAAAACCAATTAAACTGGATTTTTCAGCAATATTGATATCCCCTAAACTTGCAAAGGATGCAGCAACACCACCGGTTGTTGGATTCGTCATTACAGAAATGTATACTAAGCCTTTTTCATCAAGCAAATTTAGTGCACCAGATGTTTTAGCCATTTGCATTAAACTTAAAATACCTTCTTGCATACGTGCTCCACCGGATGCACTAAATATCACTAGCGGTAAATTGTGCTTAGCAGCATGTTCAATTAATCTAGTGATACGCTCCCCTACAACTGAACCCATTGAACCCATCATAAAATATGAATCAAGAACACCGATAGCCAAGTTTTGACCATCTATTTTCCCGGTTCCTGCTAAAAATGCTTCATTCATTTTTGCCATTCTCATACCTTTATCTAACTTTTCTTCATATTCAGGCATGCCTAGAGGATTTTTGGATGTTATGTTCTCAAATAAAGGTTTAAAAGTATCCTCATCAAGTGTATACTTTAAACGTTTTACCGCATTAATTTTAAAATGGTAACTACAATAAGGACATACTTCATAGTTATGTTCTAAATCCTTATTATAAATTGCAGAGTTACATTGTTCACACTGAGTAAATACACCATCAGGAATATCTACTGGTTTAGTTTCTATAGGTCTTTTTTTAATAATCTCATGGAACTGAGATAATCTTCTTTTACGTTCATCCAATAAGTGATTCATTATATTCACCTTGGATTAATCCATTAAATTTAGCTACAAATCCTGTATCATATGTACCTTTAATAAAATCAGTAGCATGTAATATTGCATAATGATATTCAATATTTGTAGTAATACCTTCAATAACTAATTGTTCTAGTGCAATGCGCATTTTACGCATCGCTTCTTTTCTAGTAGGTGCAAATACAATTAATTTACCCAACATTGAATCATAGAAAGGTGGTACCTCATAATCTGGATATATATGAGAATCAAAGCGTACATTAAAACCACCTGGTAGTAAAATCTTACCGATTTTACCAGGAGCCGGCATAAAGTTATTCATTGGATCCTCAGAATTGATTCTACATTCAATCGCATGCCCTGTAATTTTCACATCACGTTGTTTAAAGCTTAGAGGCTTACCATATGCTATTTTAATTTGTTCTTTAACAAGATCAATACCTGTAATCATCTCAGTAACTGGATGTTCTACTTGAATGCGTGTATTCATTTCAATAAAATAGTAATTTTTTCTAGAGTCTACTAAAAATTCAATGGTTCCAGCATTTTCATAGCCTACATGTTTAGCTAACTTAACTGCGGATTGACCCATTTTGCGTCTTAAGTCCTCATTTAAAATAGAAGACGGTGCTTCTTCAATTAATTTTTGATTACGTCTTTGCATTGAACAATCACGTTCATATAAATGGACGACATTGCCTTTACTATCTGCAATAATTTGGATTTCAATATGTCTTGGATTTTCTACAAATTTTTCAATATAGACAGATTTATCGCCAAATGCTGATTCTGCCTCCATCGATGTCATGTCAAAAGCCTTTTTGAATTCTGTATCATTGTGACATACGCTAATACCACGTCCACCACCACCAGAACTTGCTTTAATCATAATAGGATAACCAATCTGTTTAGCAATCTTTAATCCGATCTCCTTGTTTTCAACAACACCATCAGAACCTTCAACGACTGGAACACCTACTGCTTTTGCAATCGCTCTGGCAGTCGCTTTATCACCTAATTTACTAACAACGTTAGATGATGGACCGATAAACTTAATACCTGTTGCTTCAACCATCTCGATAAATTTAGCATTCTCTGCTAAAAAGCCATAACCTGGGTGAATGGCATTACATCCTGTTGCGATTGCTGCACTTAATACAGCCTGCATATTTAAATAACTATCTTTGGATCTTGCAGACCCAATACAAACTGCTTCATCTGCTAATTTCGTATGCAGTGAAGATTTATCAGCAGTTGAATAGACCGCTACAACAGGTATACCTAATTCTTTACATGCTCTAATAATACGAACAGCAATTTCACCACGGTTTGCTACTAATACCTTGTTTTGTGCCATTACGCTTGCACCACTGCAAATAAGACATCATCAAACCCTACAACATCACCATTTTTAAAGTTGATTTTAGTCACCTTGCCATCTACTGACGATGTAATTTCATTCATAATTTTCATCGCTTCAACAATACATACGACCTGTCCTTTTTTAACTACATCACCAACTTTTACAAATGGTTCAGCATCAGGTGAGGACGCTTCATAAAAAGTGCCTACAAGCGGTGATTTGATTGCTAAATCACCTAAATTAGGCGTCGTTGCAACTGGTACAGCTGTTTGAGAATTGTGTACCATCTGGGTACTTGCTGTAACATCTGATGATTGTACTACTTGTTCTACATTGTTTTCTTTATTTTTGGATAATTTTAACTTCACATTATCAGTTTCTAATTGTAAAACTGTAAGAGTGGATGTTTCAAAGTCTTTTATAATACTTTTGATTTCATTTAGTTTCATATTGTTCTCTCGTTTTCATTTTTTATACATCATTAGATCTTGAGTTTTTAAAACGCAATAAAGGCCAAATACGCATAAGCATATTCAGTTAATATTTCTTATAATGATGTGATGAATCTAAGCTCGAATTGCCTTGAACTTCAAACTTATTAACATTCTATCACTTTTAAGCCATTTGTCAATTGTTTTGAAGTTCAAATTATTGAAAACACTTCCCTTTCAAATTATTTTTGTTTCAAAGTTTAGTATGTATATACTTCATGAATTTTATAGCATACAAGCTAGACTACACACATCATTATTTTATTTTAGAAAATTTATTAAATATACTTTGTAGTAGATATAAAACAGATTTAATTATGTGTACATACAACATTAAAAAAAGCGCTAATTTAGCGCTTTTTAAAAGGTTTATTCATTATAATGCTTAACTTATATATGGTCTGTCACTATCTTTTTCAGGTTGTGGCTTATCTGTTGTAGGTAATTCTTTTTCTACATTTTTAGCCTTTTCCTTTTTAGTGTTTATACCCAAACTGTACTCACGGTATTTACCATAGCCTCTAGATCCATCATAGATTAAGTAGGCACCACCTAATAGTGAAATAACAAGTAATAACCATGCAATTGCAGATTCATCAAAGTCTTTTAATCCAAGGATTAATGCACCTAATGCAAATATAACAATATGTGTCCAAAACTTAATTTGTTCTGTTTTCTCTTCCAAAAATACTGTGGAATAAAAGAATACAACACCACGAGCTAAGAATACAAATGCTAAGGTGTATTTATATACTTGACTCCAAATCGGATCAATTGCATTCCCTGAATTAATGGATTCATAACCCACATAAATCATTAATGCGCCTAATAAAAAATCAAAGATAATCTCAATTAAGTTAATTGTTCTTAAAATTTCTTTGTTAAGTGATTTGACAAGGGGTACCACTCTAAATAGTGAAAACACTACAATCACTATACCTGTAATTAAAAATACTAAATCTTTTTGGAAAAACATTGTAAGACCTACAGCGATTAATATTGCTGCTAGAATCCATTTAAGAAGCCATCCATATGACGGTTTCATACACATCCCCTACCTTTCATAGTTCTATTATACATTATTTTTTATTCAATGTTACGCTTATAAACATAGATACAAACCCAGAAAGTGCTTTTCTGGGTTTGTAAGTACTTAAATTTTTATGGGTAAATTAAATCATGTAGTTCTTGACGGTTTGTAACTGAGATCTTATTTGGGAAGTTAAACGGATCTGAAATTTGGTTATCTAGTTTAGCAATCAAGAAGTCTTTAACAATAGTTAATCTGAGATCTTCTGTTAATGGATCATACGGTTCAACAAAATCGATATAAGCGTTAAATTCGGTTTCACTCATTGCTTGAGCACTTGCATATAATGTAGCCATGCTTGTACTTGTAGCATTATTGATATCACTAATACCAAACGCAATAAACGCGTCTACTAAATTTGTTAGTTCATCTTTTTGAATATCAATTAGTGGATCTTCCATACCTGTATGAGATTCTACAGTATCTAAACCTGCAGTAGTTACAGCATCTGAAATCATTCTATCTATAATATAAGAGTTTCTAGTTAATGCATCTTTTACATTTAATAAATCAGATGCCCCAGAGTCAACTATCGATGTATCAATATTTGTAAAGCCAAGGTCATCAAGCGCGTAAGTCAAGTTAACAAGTTCAGTCGATGTAATATCATCACCTGTATATGCATGGTTTTGTAGTGCTAGTGTAGGTATTGCAACTGGTAGGCTTGAACTGATTGCATTTGTTACTTTTCTATAAACAATAATAGATTCTCTTGTAGCTATTGTACGAATCAGTGATGTTTCTAGGTTTGTTGAGATGTTAGATTCTACATTGGTAATTGTTTCATCATCAGCTAAGTTTTGATCATTTGCATGCATAGATAATGCAATATCATTAAGTGATAGGAGTAACTTCGTAATTTCACCATGATCAACAATTTCCATTGTTAGGTCACTAAATGCATCATCTCTAACATTTGGTCTTTGTACAGCTGCGATAATACCTTCTGACATGAATTTTTGCATAATCAGTGAGCCTTCTTGATGCATACTTTGCATTTGTCCAAGTTTAAGTTGACCTACAGTACCTGCTAATGTATCCACTAAATCTGTTACTGGTAAGTCATTATTTAAGTCACCATCATTATATGTGGTATCTAATACAGCGATTGCATTTAAGAAATTAGTTAATTCTACGTAAGTTAAATCACCTAGAGCTAATTTATCATATGCGTCATCAGATATTCTTTGAGGTGTAGCAAACCCAATAATAGAATCACTCATTAATGTGCGGATGATACTAGATGTTTCTTGATGCATGAGCATCATATTATGAATGGTTAATGTATCTGTATCTAGGTTTGTAACAGAGTCAACAACAACATCTGTTGGTTCAAATAAGTTAGCAAGTGCATCGACTAATTTTTTCATTTCATCGTAACTAATTAAATCATAGACATAGGTACTATTATTATCATGATATGCTACATCTTGAAGTGTTAGGTCACTAATGATTTGAGTACCTAATAAATTATCACTAAATAAAGATCTAATAACGATAGAGTCTCCACTATTAATGATATCGGATGTTTGTTCATAGGTTAAAACGGTTGGATCCAGTGTATCCATTAATCCTTGTACAGTCATAGATGGTATAGTATCTAATGCATTTAAGATGTTGAATAATTCACCGATTTCAGTATTACTTAATACTTCTGGGTAAGTTGTATCAAGTGCAAGTGAATGCGGTGTGCCAATACCGGTTTTAATACCGTGGGTAATAAATCCTTTGATTAGATAGGATTGACTATAATCTAAGCTTGTTAGGTCACTTACATAATAACTATCTAGTAAGTTACCAGCGCCACCACCAATTAAGTCCCCTAATGTAAGGTTTAAATCAACTAATAAATTACCTAACGCTTCGAGTTCTTCTTGTTTAAGATCAAGTGCTTCATTCGTTTCATAAGCTACTTCAGGGATATCAAAAATATTTGCATCTTTAATATAGGTTGTAAGTAGTCTTGTCATAACTTTAGATTCTACAAGGATTACATCATTAATCTGTTCACCTGTAATAGCATCTAAGTTCATTTGTTCGCCTTCTTGTGGTACATCGACATTCATAATTACAATTGCTTCTAATATCTTTTTAAGTTCAACACGTTCTGTCCATTCATAATATGGTGAGTTGACATCAGTAACGATTGCATTATCTGGGATAGTAATTAAATCAATACCTTGAATCAAGTCATCTACGGTCTTATAAATGATATCTGATGATAAGAGTGTATCTCTATTTTCTTCACTACTTGCATAGCCTTTAATCACAGGGAAGAATTCATTCATAGATTCCATACCACCCAAGAGATCTTCAATACCCATATCATGAGATTCCATTTCAGTTAATAAACCATCAATAACGGATAATAAATTAGATAATTCAGTCTTTTTAATCCAACCTTCATACATACCTTCTGTTTCATAAATCACTTCAGGCATTTCAAGCATTGGGATACTTGATAAGTTATAATCTAAGAATGAATATAGGATGTTAGATGATAATAACTTAGTTTTTTGTGCTTCATCTCTAATATAAGTAATGATGGAAGGTAATAATGTTTCTAGCATATTAGAGTCTTCTTCTGTACTCATTGCTGCTTCAAGTGTCATACCTTCATCATATAGACCGAATAAGACATCTAATAATACATTAATTTCAGTATTAAAATTAAATGAAGAAATTGCTGCTGCACGGTTGAGTGGCTCAGCTAATGTCACTGGTTCAGTGACATATTTTCTAATAAGTGCACTACTCATTTGATTTGTTAATGCACTAATTGTTTGACCTTCTAAGAAGGTATCTACCATTTCTTTAAATAGCAGTTGACCATCATTATCAACAAGTAATGTGTCCATAATAACAATTGGTGTTTCACCAGCCTTTAATAATTCGCCTACTTCTAAACTACCAATCGCATAATAAACATCAGCAATCCAAGTTAGTTCTCTTACTAAGTCATCACTATCGCTAAAGTTAGTTTCTATAATATCTTTTAATAATGCTAATTCTGTTTCATCAAACATTTCATCTTGACCGGCTATTTGACTGTAAGCAATACCCATGAGTGGTTCCATAAATACGTCAATCACAGATAATGAACCAACACCATCTAATACTTCTTTAAACCAAGTATGATATTGTGGATCTTTATTTAATATAATACTTAAGTCTTCCATGTTTTCTATTAATTCAGATAGTTCGACATCGGTTGTACCATCACCATCAAGATCAATACCTGGGAAACTGTAGAATGTTGTCTCAAATAATCCAACAAGTTCGCTTAGAGTTGTTGAGACAAATTCACCTTCATAAGCATTTAATTTTGCACGAACGCTATTCAGTAGTTCTACTTTTTCTTCATTGGTTTCTAACCAAGTAATTTGATCAACGATAGATTGATCATACATACCTACAGATAAAATAGGATCTGCTAGTTTAAGTAAATCAAGGGTAACTAATCTATTTAATGCACTTATAAATAAGTCTTGATCATCGCTATCAAAGTTTGCTATTAAACCAAGGTTTTCAAGCGATGCTTGCCATTGTGCATAATCTTGTATGGTTAATAATTCTTTAGCTGCAAGATATACTTCATTGACATCATTTGATAAATCAATATCTACACCATCGATTTGTGTAATCAAATCAGCAATTTCTGTTTCTGATAAGAAATCAAATCCTTCTTGTTCTGATGCGACAAGGATAGCAAATTTCATCATTGGTTTGACACTTGAGTTTAAGAGTTGAGAATTAGAAAACGCGGTAAAAGCGCCTTCGAATTTAGTGATTTCAGCTAAGGTGATTTCCATTTCCGAATTTTCATCTAATATATAAGGTAGTGCTACTTTACCTGCTTCAGCAATCCATTTTAATTCGACACGCCAAACAATCATTTCGTCATCATTGACTTTAGATTTAAAAGCTAGGTCAAACATGAAATCTGCTAGACCAATATCATTAACTTTAGTCGCATCATTAATATATTTAACAAAGTTATATTGATTTGCTTGTGATACTGCTTGGGCAATATCACTGTATTCGGGATTATCTAACTCAACACCCTCACCAACTACTGTATTAATGATAATTAAGACAGGAAAGATTAAGAAAAATCCAGCAAAGGCACCTCTAAAGATACCTACGATACCGCCTAAAAATTTATTCTTTTCTTTATCCTTAACAATCGGTTTAATAAATATTAACCAAGGTATACCAAATAAGAACCATTTGAATATAGCTCTAAGGATTGTGTAAAAGACAATGAAAATACTCATTTTAATACTTAAATCGACAATTGCTAAAAACAGAGGTAACATACCACTAGCTACAATCTCATCCATGTATTCAACGAGTTGTTCATTACCAAAAGGTATAAAAGAGATGTACTGACGTACCATTGCTTCTGTTACCCAATCGTTTGTTTGGAATAATCCTAATCCCCAAAGTAAAACAAATACTAATATAATTTCACCGATAAATCATCTTTATTATATATCTTTTATATAGTTTTTTGTTAATTAATGTTTTAGGATTAAAAAAAGAGACTCTCGCAGAAGAATCTCTAATCAATGTTAACATGGTGCACAATACAAGGATTGAACTTGTGACCCCCTGCACGTCAAGCAGGTGCTCTCCCGCTGAGCTAATTGTGCGTTGAAATTTTGACGCAATAGTATTGTATCATATGCCTAAGCGATAATCAAACATTTCCATCCCTTTTTTGAGTTTCTTAATTATACTTTTTATAAGTAAAAATTACCAATTTATAATTATTTTAAATAGAGCACTTGCTCATTATAATTATTATAAATAAGGTAATTATTTTTATAAATAAGTTGACTATTTATAATATTGGTGGTAGATTATTACTAAGAAACGAGGTCTATATGAAAAAATTATTTACTAGATTAAATATCGAACTTACATTCGTTGTCACATCGGTTCTACTCTTAGGAGTAGCCGTCATATTAAACTTTACATTGCTTCCAAATAATGGAGATAATGTTCAATTACCACTTATCGTATTGTATGCTTTATCCTTTATATTAGGTGGGTTCTTCAAAGCTAAAGAAGGTGTTGAGGAAACTATTGCTAACAAGGCATTAAACGTAGAAATCTTAATGATTATTGCAGCTGTGTCAGCATTTATTATTGGTAATCCACTTGAAGCTGCATTACTTATTATGATATTTGCAATTTCTGGTTTAATGGAAACATTTGCACATAATAAATCACAAAAAGAATTAACTTCCCTGTTAAATCTTTCACCTGAAAGAGCAACCCTTTACCAAGATGGTGTAGAGACGGTTGTAGCAATTAATGATCTTAAACTTGGAGATATTGTTATTGTTAAGGTTGGGGATGCAATTCCAGTTGACGGTCTTATCTTTAAAGGTTCAACCGCAATTAACCAAGCTGCAATTACTGGTGAATCTATGCCGGTGAATAAGGGTGAAAATGATGAGGTATTTGCTGGTACATATAATCTAAACTCAGCGATTTTAGTTAAGATTACAACACGACCAGAAGAGTTCGTTGTCAATAAAATTATTAAACTTGTTCGCGATGCACAAGATAATCAAGGTCATACACAAACTCGTATTGAAAAAATTGAAAAATGGTATGTGTATTTTGTAATACTTCTTGCGATAGGTTTCATGCTGATTCCACCACTAACTAATACATGGACTTGGGATCAAGCATTCTACCGTGGTACGGTTGTATTAGTTGTTGGTTCTCCATGTGCACTTATGGCAAGTGTTGCACCTACAATGTTATCTACTTTATCTAATGCTGCAAGAGGTAGAGTATTAATTAAAGGTGGTAAATACTTAGAAGACTTAAGCCGTATCAAGGTTGTTGTATTTGATAAGACTGGTACAATCACAGAAGGTAAACCTGCAGTTGTTGATGTATTTGTCGATCCTAATTATAATAAACAAGATATTCTTGATATTGTCTACTCAGTAGAGAAACTATCTAATCATGCGCTAGCAAGTGCAATTACTACTTTTTTAGAAGATTCAACAACCTATAAACCAAATCCAGTAACAGAAATACCTGGAAAAGGTATGTCACTCAAAATTGGTAAAGATGAATACAAAATCGGTAAGTTTGATCATATGAAGTCTGATGTAGTGACTCCAAAAATGGTAGAAAGCCAATCAAATGGAAACTCTATTGTTCAAATCATCTTAAATGACAACTTAATTGGATATATTTCACTCATTGATAAATTAAGACCAAACGTTAAAGAAATGGTCATGAAACTTAAAAAAGAAAACATCATACCTATTCTTCTTACAGGTGATAACAATGCAACAGCCCACGCGATTGCGCAAAAAGCGGGTATTGATGTTATTATTGCAGATGCATTACCACATGAAAAGAGTGCACACATTATCGAACTTCAAAAACAATATGGTAAAGTCATGATGGTTGGAGACGGTGTAAATGATGCACCAGCACTAGCCATTGCAGACATTGGTGCCTCAATGGGAAGTGGATCTGATGTGTCACTTGAAACTGCGGATATCATCTTCATGAATAATAAAATTGAAAACATTGATAAGATCTTTAGAATCTCAAAAGCTAATCAATCTATCATCTATCAAAATATGATATTCTCACTGCTTGTTATACTTACATTACTTTCATTTAATATCTTTGGATTAGTCAATCTTCCATTTGGCGTTGTAGCCCATGAAGGTTCTACCATATTAGTTATCTTAAATGGATTACGCATGTTAGCTAAAAAATAAAGCAAAAAGGACCATCTTTCATTCGAAAGGTGATCCTTTTTTATACATAAAACCTTATATCATATACTTTATCCCTTTAGCATGTTCATAATATAACCTACTTATAATAAAAAGGTGTCTAATTATAAACGTATAATTAGGCACCTTTATGAATATTTGTTTAAGAAGTTTTCATATCTTTATAGGTTTTTAATACATCTATAAAATCATTTCTGTAATAATCTTCTAGATTATAAGTTTCTGTTTCAATACGTTCTAATACTGCACCAAGATCCGCATCCACTTTATATTTAGAATCCATTAAAATAAGACCAAATTCTACGACACTACTAATAAATTTTGCATCGACACTTGGGTTTTCATTAATTGCATTTAAAACAGTAAATGCTTCTTCAAGTTGGGTATCATCCGTAATGTCATGGTTTTTATAACGAATCGTTAATGATCCAACATCACTAGCACCTTCATTGAGTTTTAATTCATAAATTGCAGTCACTTGAAGACCTGTACCAATTTCACCAGCATCCGTTGTACCATCATCAAACTCATCATCTGTTAATTGTCTATTCTCATAACCAATCAAACGATACTCTAATACTGCAGATGCATCAAATGCAATTTGAGCCTTTGCATCACGTGCAACGGTATATAAAACACCATCTATGTTATCCACAAAAGCCTTTCTAGCTGATATGATGTCATCAATATAGTGATATGTCCCATTACCAGCATTAGCTACACGTTCTAACTTTTCATCTTTAAAGTTACCATAACCAAAACCATATGCAGAAAAGTAAATGCCACTTTCTCTTTTCTCAGAAATATATTCAATAAGCATATCTGTACTGGAAATACCTACGTTAAAATCACCATCTGTTGCTAAAATTATGCGGTTGTTTCCACCTTCAATGAAGTATTCTTCTGCCACCTCATAGGCCATATCAAGTCCCTTTTTACCTGCGGTTGCACCACTTGCTTTTAAGAGTCTGATTTGACTTGTCATATAGGCCATATCATCTATACTTTTACCCTTAAAAACCACCTTTTCACCAGATGAATAGGTAACAAGTGATATCACATCATTAGGTTTCATTTGTTCGATTAATAACTCCATTGCTTTTTTAGCTAGTGAAAGTTTATTTGTAGCACTCATAGAACCAGATACATCCAGTAAAATAACAATATTGGATGGTATATCACCTAAATCAACCTGTTTAGTTTCTAAACCTATTAATAGTAAATGGGTTTCATTATTCCATGGTGTTTGGATAAGTTCAGATTTAAACCCAAATGTTTTATCTGTTTCAGGTTGATTATAGTTATAATTGAAGAAATTGACCATTTCTTCAATGCGTACGGCATTACGATCTACTGCACGTCCGCTATTAATTTGAGATCTGATAAACGAATAAGATGCAGTGTTTGAACTTAAGGATATGTTAGATTTATAATTCACAGAAACATCAATAAATGGATTTTCTATTATTTCTTGATGTTCATCATCATTAAAAATATAATTATAGTTCTCATCTTGAAGGTAACCCCCATTATACTTACCACTACATGCAACTAAAAAAATTAATAAACTAGACAAAAATATGATAGTCAATATTTTTTTCATTTTCCTAACCCCTCCTTTATAAGTTCATTATATCAAAGCTTTTTAATACGGGTGTGAAATACTGTAAAAGTATTTATAAATTAATGCATTTCATGTATATTTTCTATTATGTAACCGCTTGTATATTGATTGTTTACATTTTTACTAGTAACTAGATTAAATTCGTCTATAATTAAAATTGAGGTGATTATCATGAACAACAATAAATTTAAATTAAGAGAAAATGATTGGCGAAATGGCGCATTAGTTTATCAAGTCTTAGTGGATAGATTTAATCCTTCAAGTCATTTAGAGTCTAAAAATGGGTTATATGCATATCCTAAAACTCTACATGATTGGAAAAATTTACCAAAACCAGGTACTTTCTTAGAAGATCATAGATACTGGTCTCATGAACTTGATTTTTGGGGTGGAGATTTAAATAGTTTAAATGAGCGTTTAAACTACATTAAAAATCTTGGTATGGATGTACTCTATTTAAATCCTATTTTTGAATCCCTTTCTAATCATAAGTATGATGCAACCAATTTTTTAGAGATATCTAAAGAATATGGTACTAAAGAAGATTTAAAAAAACTGATTCAAAATGTGCATGAACATGATATGAAAATCATGTTAGACGGGGTATTTAACCATGTGGGTGTAGGCAACCCGATGTTTCAAAAAGCACTAAAACATGAAGGTTATAGACACTTCTTTGATTTTAATGATGTTTACCCAAGAGGTGTTAGATTATGGGCAGATGCTCCGAGTCTACCTGAACTTAATTTAGAACATGAAGATGTTAAAAACTATATTTTCAAACAAGATGATTCCGTTATCCGTTCTTATATTCAAATGGGTGTTGATGGCTGGAGATTAGATGTTGCTTTTGATATCGGTTTTGATATCTTAAGTGAACTAAGAGATTATGCTAGAAAAGATAAATCCGATGTGATGATTGTTGGTGAGATTTGGAACTATCCTGAAAAATGGTTAAAATCTATTGACGGTGTTATGAATTTTACTTTTAGAGAAATTACTTTAAGATTATTATCTGGTGAACTATCACCTCATAAAGCCATTAAAATGTTTAAAGATACCATTGATGATGCAGGTATTGAACCGATTTTAAAATCTTGGAACTTACTTGATAATCATGATGTTGCAAGATTAAAGCATCTTCTACCTAAACTTGAACTACAACGCCTTGCTCAAGTCATGCAGTTTACGCTACCTGGTTCACCTAATCTGTATTATGGTACTGAACTTGGCATGGATGGTGCAAACGATCCAATGAATAGAGCACCGATGAACTGGGATTTATTTAACGATAAGAATGAAACTCTAAAGTGGACTCAATCTTTAATTAGTCTTCATAAAAGAGAAAGAGCTCTTAAAATTGGTGATTTTATAGCCATAAATGCAGATGACTTATTATGTTATATGCGTATTACTGATAAAGTTGAGGATACTTGTATCATCGCGATAAATCCATCTAAAGAGGACGTTTCTGAAACTGTCTTATTAAAGGATTCAAGATTAATGAATTATTCCAATTTTAAGACAGTATTAGGAAATGTCAAACCTGTGACACTCTTAGCTGGACTTATGAACATTACATTAGAACCATACGGGTTTGTTGTATTAAAACCAGAAACCAAACCTCAAAAAAGCTATACACCATATAAACGCGTTTAAATAATTAAATAATAGGGGCAGTTGTCTACTAAAAACAACTGCCCTTTTCTTATACTTTTATTTATATTTTTTCTCGTAAAAAATCACTTTATTTCTACCACTGTTTTTACCAGAGTATAATGCTTTATCTGCTTGTTCTATCAAATCATTTATATCTATATTATCAGTTTTATCTGTAACAGTAACACCAATACTTGTAGTGACTTGTTCAAACGGTACTTTCAATTTAAAGGTATCCATTTTAATATGATTTGCTAGGTTGATGAGTTCTAATTTATCTAGGTTGTACGTGATTCCAATAAACTCCTCACCACCATATCGGTAAAATTTAACTGGGTATGTTTTAGAAAACACTTCTAATAGTCGTGCAAATTCTGTAAGTACTTGATCGCCATTTAAGTGACCATAGTTATCGTTATACTTTTTAAAACGGTCTATGTCAAACATCATAAGACCCATATAATTATATGCCTTAAATGTATCTTTTTGAGCATATTCAAATAGTGATCGGCGGTTTGGTAGACCCGTTAAAAAGTCTGTTTCTCTTTCTATTAAAAGTGCTCTGTGCATATCAAAATTTATCAATCTAGTGACTAAGAAGATTCTACCAAATAACATGCCAGCTACAAGACTGATAAATGAGTTTAATAAATCAACTGAGGCTATATCAAATGTCTTATATTGAAAGGATAATATCGTATGAATAATAAACATTAACACTAAATAGATGTTTATCTTATATGGTTTATCTACAAATATTAAAGGTGCAACAACAAAAAATATGAGTGCAGTACCAGCTGGTCTAGATTGAAATCTATCTATACTTAGGTATACTACAAATATAAAGAACACAATACCAAATGTATAAGCAAACACTAAAGGTTTTTCATGAAATGGTTTAAAGTTAAATAGGATAAGTAAAAGTATAATAACACTAAATATAACTAGATAAGCCGGTAAGGTTTCTAGCATGGATGGTCTAAATAGTGAAAAAAACATTGGGATTAAAATAGTAACCAATGAAAAAATAAATGCGATAGGTATTAGTTGTTTATTGTAACGTATAATGTCATGCTTATTACGTTCAAATAAAGGGTTCATATTAAAAAATAGACCCTTAATCATAGATTTAATGAACATGCTTTCTCTCCCTAAAAATGATTCGTTTTATTATACACTATAAATTAATAAATTTCACATTATCGTTAATTACTGTAAATATTTGACTTACTTGATGATATATGTTTTTATATTTTTTTCCCTTTTTATGACTAAGTCTAGCGAATAAAGTAATAATCATCGCCGTCCATATAGTTTGTTTTAACAAACCCGTGCTTGTAGTAGAATTTTTCAGCTCCAATGTTATCTTTATGTACTCCTAAGACAATTGGTCTTACACCAAATTCTTCATACATATTAGTAATAACTTTTTCAATCACAAATGAGCCTAGTCCAATATTTCTGTATTTTTGGACAATAATAAAATCCATTAAGCGGTAAAAAGGTACATCTTTAAGTTCTATAGGATCTGTTTCCCATGCTATACCTTCTCCTATGAGTAATATACCTGCAAGTTCATTTTGATATTTAATTAAATATGTATGTCCTTTTAAATGATGTTCAAGTCCATAATTCGTATATGCATTAATAGAATCTAAAGAATCTACAAAAGATTCACTCACATCTAATCTTTCTATATTTTGAAGTTGTTCAGAATTTATATCGCTAATATATTCTATAGTGATATGATTAAAATCCATGTTCATCTATCCCCATTTTTGTTTTATATGCTTTACATCATTATAGCAAATAATTGATACAATAGACGTTTTCTTAATTATACTTATTTAAGTCAAAAAAAGGCTTGACATCATTGTTACAAGATAGCCAATTTTATTATTTGTTCAACAACTGAGTTACTATGTTTGAATCTACAAGATTGTCATATGAAACTTTCATCAGCACCAAATACACATGCATCACATTAGATGATGTATACATTTCATTTTCAGAAACCCATTTCATAACTTAGAAATTTTAGGCATAGCTCCTTTAAACAAAAGCATATATGAAAGTATAACTACTCCTATAACTACAAAAACGTCTGCAAAATTAAAAATGGGATAATTAATTAGTGTAAACTCGAGAAAGTCGGTCACATAGTTCAATCTAATTCTATCGATAAGATTCCCTAAAGCACCGCCGATAATGATTGCTAAAGATAGTTTAAGGGCTACCTCTTTTGTTTTAAATAATCGTATTAAATAGTACGTTAATACGCCAATAACAATTGCTGTGAATATTATTAAAATGCCTGCATATTCATCATAATGCTAAATGCTGCTCCTGTATTCCTTGCATAAGTTAAATGAAATACATCTTGAAAAATGGGTATAAATCCTAGCGGTTTCAATTGTGTTTCTGCAAGATACTTTGTCCACTGATCAACCCCTGTCAATAATATTATTATAAATATAAATAACATTTTCTTCCCCACCTTAATTTTAACTTCTGGTTTGATCTATCTACTTAAATACAATTATGCTCCCTTAGATTACAACTAGATGAAATTGTTTTTATTTGAAGAGACTAAGATTATCATAACCAATATGAACACAATCCCTTAACACATTCGAATCAAATCAACTATTTATTTTTGTAATCATATTTGAGTACTCTCATTGCGTTCAGAACTGCTAATAAAGATACCCCAACATCAGCAATCACGGCTTCCCACATAGTTGCGATTCCGATAGCTCCTAAGGCTAGAAACAGGAATTTGACTCCTAGTGCGAAGTATATATTTTGCCAAACAATCTTTCTGGTTCTCTTTGCCACAAAGACCGCAGTACCTATCTTTGAAGGTTCATCATTCATTATCACGACATCAGCTACATCGATGGCTGCATCGGCACCGAGTCCACCCATAGCTATACCGATATCAGCTCTCGCTAATACTGGTGTATCGTTGATACCATCACCTACAAAGAATAGTTTTCCCTTGCTCGATTTTTGGAGTAATAACTCCTCTACAATGTTGAGTTTATCTTCAGGCAACAATTCGCTATGAATTTCATCGATATCTAGCTCTTTTCCAACTGTATCAGCAACTAATTTCTTATCACCAGTTAGCATGACAGTTTTTTTAATGCCTAATGATTTCAACATTTTGATAGCTGCTTTTGAGTCTTTCTTTATCTGATCTGAGACAACAATATTTCCAACATATTTCCCATTGATAGCGATGTATATAATTGAACCCAAGGCAACAGATTCCTTGAATTCAATACCTTCTCTTTTCATCAACCTAGCATTCCCTATTGCAATGACGTCATTTTGATAGGTTGCTTTCACACCGTGTCCAGATATTTCTTCAACATCAGTTATTAAACTTTGATCAATTTGTTTATTGTATTTATTGACGACTGAGACAGCGATAGGATGATTAGAAAAACTTTCTACATAAGCTGCTTTTTCGAGCAACTCTTCTTGTGTTGCACCATTTGCTGTATTGATTTCAGTCACCGTAAACGTTCCTTCAGTCAATGTGCCAGTCTTATCAAAAACTGCAATCTCAATTTTATTTAATGCTTCTAGGTAATTCCCACCTTTAACTAAGATACCATTTCTTGATGCAGCTCCAATACCTCCAAAGAAACCAAGCGGAATCGATACAACGAGAGCACATGGACATGAAATAACTAAGAATATAAGTGCTCTATAGATCCATTCCTCAAAAGTTGCACCTTGTATAACGAGTGGTGGTATTACCGCAATCAAAACAGCCAACGAAGTGACAATTGGAGTATATACTCGTGCAAATTTAGTGATAAAATTCTCGGTTGGTGCTTTTTTGCTGGTTGCATTTTCGACCAATTCAAGTACCTTAGAAACAGTTGATTCGCTTGCGAGTTTGGTAACTTTAACGGTCAATAACCCGTTGATATTAATACAACCAGAGAGTACCATCTCGCCTTTTGTAACATTTACTGGCACAGATTCTCCTGTTAGAATTTTTGTGTCAATCGTGGAATCTCCTGACAACACTTCACCATCAAGCGGAATTCTTTCGCCCGGTTTAATGATCATTATCTCTCCAGTTTGAACGTCTTCAACACGCATTTCCACAGAAGTATTGCCTCTTTTAATCGTTGCGACATCAGGTCTGATTGACATCAATTTTTTAATGGATCTTCTGGATCGATTGACTGCTACGTCTTGGAAAAACTCACCGACCTGATAAAAAATCATAACTGCGACTGCCTCAGGATGTTCTCCAATTGCAAATGCACCCATAGTCGCTATCGTCATCAAGAAATTTTCATCGAACACCTTACCTCGATATATGTTATTGACTGCCTTCAGTACAACTTCTCCACCGATGATGAAATAACTTAGTATAAATAGTACATAGTAAAAAACCGTTCCTTTTGCAATCAATAATGCTCCAATAAATAGTAAGATACCTATGCCAAAGATGATTAGATCTTTCGTCATCGTTGATTCTTCGTCAACGTGATCTTCATTCTTCACATCTGATTGCGCTATAGTTACGCCTGGTTCAATTTTATCAATGATTTTTTGAACCTTCTCTTCCATACGTTTTTGATCTAGAGAATTTTTAAATTGAAGTGTTAGCTTTTTTGCTAGAAAATCAACGTTGGCACCTAAAATTCCTTCGGTTTTGTTTAATTTTTCTTCTATTTTAGCCGCACAATTTGCACAGTCTAAACCATCTATAATGTAAATGACATTTGGGGTTAGTTCACATACCTCGACATCACCCTCTTCATCTTTCACAATTTTTTTAATCGTGTCAAATAGTCTTACGGTATCAGTTGAATCCGTAACTTGTACCTTGATTTCTTTTGTAACAAAGTTCAAATAACCTTCCTCAACTCCGTTTAACTTCTTTATCTTTTGTTCAATCTTATCTGCACAACTCGCACAGCTTATTTCTGATAAACTGTATTTAATCTCTTTCATGTTTCTTCTCCATTCTACTTATGTTTTAGATGATTCATTGCTTGTGTAATTAACACATGGACGTGGTCATCGTCAAGCGAGTAATAAACAACATTTCCTTCTTTTCGGTATTTGACTAAACGGTTATCTCTTAAGGTTTTCAATTGATGTGAGACAGCAGATTGACTGACATTAATTACAGCAGACAAATCGCATACACACAACTCGGTTTCTTTTAATGCCAATATGATTTTCATTCTTGTGGAATCACTAAATGTTTTGAAGAACAAAGTTAGCAGTGAAATAGATTCATTATCAAGCAAATTTCTATGGGCTATTTCTATTTTATCAGGGTGAAGAACATTACATTCACAAAACTCTATGATATCTTTTTGATCCATACTAATCTCCTATCTATATGAGTGAACGCTCATATAGGTATATTATATCACAACAAAATATGCAGTTAATGAAATTACACTATTTTGAACCATAATAAGTTTTTGTTGTTCCTTCCATGTTGAGTTAAATGTGTTGCGTAAGACAACCTTTCGGACAAAAAAGGTCATTTTTCATCAAAAAATATGTTCCCACAATGGACGAAATTCGCACACATAGACAAAAAAACCATCGGATACCTATGAAGGTCTTCTGATGGCTGATTTTATTAAGTTGGGTTAAAAATAGAGAGTTGTCAAGTATGTGTCAAGTATATAACAAGTGCTATTTTAACGAAAGCAAGGTAATTGTTTCCATATGAACTGTAGACGGGAACATTCTAACTGGAATGATCTTTTTAATGTCATATAAATCTTTTAAGCCATTGATATCTCTTGCTAGTGATTTTAAATCACAAGACACATAAACAATCATCTTAATTTGATTCAGTTTCACGAGTTCAATAATACTTTCTGTTAATCCACTTCTTGGTGGATCAAATACTATAACATCCGCATGTTTGATGTATGCTTCTAGTTTTTCTTCTACTTGTCCATGAATCAACTCTACATGGTCTATTTGATTTACCTTTAATATCTTATTAGCTTGAGTAATTGAATCTAGATTAGATTCAATTGCATATACCTTTTTAGAATCAATATATTGACCAATACTTGCCATACCTGCATAAGCATCAATGACTGTGTGATTTTGGGTAAGTTTCTTAATTTCATCATACATTAAAATCGCTACATCTTTATTTACCTGGAAGAAACTTTCAGGTCCTATTTCAAATGATAAGTGATTAAATGTCATGTTTATGGTCTCTAGACCATAAACATGAATTGACTCATCTGATAGGTTTTCAAAACTTCTTTTTTCAATATTTAGGTAGATGGATTCAAAGTGTTTTTTAAGTTCATCTATGATGCTTTCTACACCTTCAAACTTAAGTTTTATACCAATGATGAGCATCACATCTTTACCGTTTGTTCTGAGGGTAAAGTTTTTAATATCATTAGTTTCTAATTTAAAAGTTTTAAGCCATTTATTTAAAATTGTAATTTTATCATTTATGACAGGTAGTGCAAGATGATGTGTTTCAATTGGTTCAAGATAATTAGAGTTTTCTTCATAGGTACCAATCTTTAATGAACCACCAATATTTTTTACATGTAAAGTGATTTTATTTCTGTAGTTTAGCTTCTTACCATCTGTAATGGTGTCTTCTACTTCAACATCTAAATTTGTTATTTTTTTAATGGTTTCTTTAGTAATCTTTTGTTGCCATAAGCATTCTGCTTTTAAGGAGATTCCAAAAAACGGTGCATAGTCAAAAGAGTTTTCTGATACACGTTCTTTATTTTTTTGAATAAGTTCAATAAGTTTTGCTTGTTGGAAATTCTTTTTTGATTTTGTGATTTCTATGATACCTACTTCATCATCAAACATACCTTTTATAAAGGTTACTTTATCATCTATTCTTGTTACACCTTGACCTTGGTAATCAAGATCATTTGTTTTTACTTTTAATCTCATTATTTTAACTATAGAAGTTATGAAATATACTTCCACCATTTCTTATTTTAAATAAATTATCATACATCATATTTTAGCATATTGAAACCATAATAGTTAAATAAAAATAAGGACATGTTCGTCCTTATAGTTTCATTACTTTAATATGTTTCATCATCTTAATCTATATTAAGTATTTCTTTTTCTTCTACTGTTAATAAACCCTTAGCAAGCACTCGGTTTAAATATATTAGGTAATGATGAAATGATCACTAAAGCAATTATAGATAGGATTCTTGATCACTTTAAATATTTACGCTTATAGGATTTAAGATAACTTAATATATAAACAATAGATAAGAAATCTCAACTGCACAAATTTGTACATCCACACATTGATATTCATAAACCAAGTTACTTAGTAAAATAATCATACTCTTTTAATATGTTTGCTTGGAGTTTGAAGTACAATAATTTATTAATTTTTGTATTTCAATTTAAAATAACTAAAACTAGTTAATAAAACATAAGCAGTAATTGATAAAAAGATTAAACATATCGTTAAGAACTTTTCAAAAAATTCAAATCATTAGTATTTAAAGTGATAATTACTATCAGTGTATATACAAATACAAAATAGATTAATTTGCGTTGTTCCATTAAAATTATC
>NZ_JADNRS010000002.1 GCF_015709225.1 Acholeplasma laidlawii | reverse complement strand
TTGATCTGCCTCTGGTGTGATTGTTAAGGTTCTTGGGTTTATTTCAATTAAACCATCTACATAAGTAACTTCATAGTTATTTGTGTCTAAATTAGATGTTAATGTATAGTTTCTTTCTCCTTCATCTTCACTTGATAGTTCATAACTAACTTCATAATCATCTACTGGTGATAATGTACTTGTTATTTCATAACCAAACACACTAGCTTCACCATAGACTTTCGTACTACTTGTTCCACTAATTTCAATTACACGTCTTTCAATTGTAAAAGTATATTCATTATTGAAAATTATATAGTTACTACTTACATCGATATTATTATTGAAAATAATTCCGCTTACACTATAAGTTCCAGCATTAATATCATAACTAGAAGTTACAACTTCATCACCATACTCAAGATTACTAATAAATGATGAAACAGAAAATTCTTCACCATATATAAATGTTCCTATTTCAGTAAAGGTTATTTCAACTTCTTTTGCTGTAATATGATATTCATTACTACTAAAGATAATATTATAATTATTAGCATTTAAGGTTCCCTTAGTAATTTGATAAATTCCTTTATTAATTCCTTCATATCTTGCTATTTCACCTTGAATAACACTTCTATCATCATTAAATTTAAAACCACTAACTTCATAAGTTAACTCTTTATCTATACCATAGACTGTTTCAATTTTATTAGCTGCAACATTTAAATCAGCTTTTTTAATTTCTAATGTTGCTTCAAAGCCAAACGGGTTAAAGTTTACATCGTAGTTTGGATTATTATCATTATTAACTGTACCTTGAGTAACATTATAAATTCCAACATCCTCACCAATTTCTCTACTTAAAGCACCGTTTAATGAAACACCGCTAATATTAGTAGTAAAACTAAATGTTGGATCAACTTCTCCATATGTTTTAACATATTGATTACTTGTTACATATACTTGTATTGATCTTTTATTAATTGTTAGTACACCTGAATCTATTCCAATTATTTCATAATTATTACTACTTACTAAAGCTGCAATTTCATGAGTTCCTGCATCATATAATGCATTGAAATCTACTAAGAATTCAGTATTAAATAAACCAGGGCGATTCCAGTTATCACCGGTTGCAAAACTATATCCTGGTTTTAATCCCCATGTAAAGTTACTATTTTGGTCACCTAAAGGTTGACCATAAGTCATCGTAACGTTATTTACTTTAATTTCAATTACACGTTTAATAATTTCAAAATTATTACCAGTAACTTCTACATTAAAATTCATTTCATTCATTGATGAAATACTAATTGGATAGATGCCAACATTATTATTACTTGGATTTTCTCTAGTAAATCTTACATTTAACTCACTTCTAAATCTTTCATCACTTAAACTATAATTAGTAATTGGTAAATTACTATCACCATAAGTCATTGTATGTTTATGAATTTCTAAATCAATAGAACGTTTATTAACTATTAAACTACTATTTAAAACTTCTACATTATAGTTTTTATTAATAATTTCAGCTGCAACTACATTGGTATAATGACCTACATTAGAATCAACTACATTTCCATTAGTTTTAATTGCCTTACCAAAAACAGTAGCCATTGACACTACAAAATTATTATCATGGCCTTCAACTAATGCAAAGTCTATATCAAAATTAATATCACTTAAGTTAACTTGGTCATAATAGATTTTACTAATATCATTAAGTGAAATAGTAACATCTTTTTTAACTATATTTAAAGTTCCTTTTGTTATAACACCTAATATATAGTTTGGATCATTAGTTGTAATATCTAAATCAATTTCATATTTACCAACTTCATTACCTTCTTGTCTAAAGATATTAACATCAAATGGTACATCACCATCTACAAGCCGTTTAACATCATAAGTAAATTCTGGTTCCTCATCTAAATATGTAATTGTTTTATTATCAATAACTACATTATAAATTCTTGGAGTAATAACTAAATTACCCATTTCTAAAATTTCATTAGAGAAATCATGCTCAACAAAAACTCGATATGTTCCAGCATTAACTGGAACATCTACTAGTTCATTTGTTGAAATATCTAAATATGTAATAGTTTCATTTACTAATGATGATAAGTGATTATATTTACTATTTAGTGAATAACTAAATACTTTTTCACTACCATCATATTCACTTGTTTGTGTATGATTAAAAATGAAAACATCATTTTTACTTGGCATATCAATTTCAATAATCGATTCTTCAAAAACAGTTATTTTATCATGCTCTACAAAAGCAAAATAATATTTTTCATTTGGTTTTAAATTATTTACTTTAAATACTTGCATATCGTCTAATTCAAATAATTCAACATTAGCTTCTACATTGATTCTTCTATTTTCATCAATTAAAACTAATTTAAGATCTTCTCGATATGCAAAATATATTGACGTTTCTCCCATGAAAACAACGTTTGGCTTAGAAATTAGTAAACCATTTAATTCTTTACTTACAATATTGCTTTCATTATGTGTTTGACTTTCAGCGATTTTAACATAAACCACATAAGAATCTTGATTTAATTTATCAAATTCAATAAAATTCTCGCTTTGCCATGAATTATCTTTAAGAGTTTCACCTTTTTTAACAAATGCATAACGAGCATTAACAATTGGTTCTATTTCAATACGATATTCTGTATGGTCAATTACTTTAATAATTTCATTAGTAATTGGTTGTTGCTCGCTTTTCTCAACATGCAACAACAATGGATTACTAATATTTACTCCATTATAAAAGACGTCAACTAAATTGACGCCAACATTGTCAAAATTAATTATTCCACCCTCTAAATCAATCATATCGAGTGTTAAATCAATTATTTTATTTGCATGATTTTTATATGAAGCAAATAATTTAAACCCCTCAGGATTAAATGCTTCACCATAGACATACTCCGTATCTCCAAATTCTAAAAAACTAAAAGAACTTACTTCTAATCGCTTAGTAGTAATTTCTATCTTTTCACTAGATTTACTTTTATATTTAAAGACTACTTCTTGAATCAATTCATTGTCATTTGGATCAAAATGATTGAAACTAGGATTAGCATCATAATTATGACTTAATCCTTCAGCTGATAAATCAATTGTTTCAGTTTGCTCATTTGAATAATGAGCAATAATTTCAATGTGATTATCAGAAAGTACTTCTCCTTCATATAATTCTATATTTTTTTCAACTAAATTAATTTCTAAATTAACTAAAACTTTAAAATCACAAGATACTAGCAAACTAACAAATAACGTAATTGCTAGTAACAGAATAAATCTCTTTATTTTAGACATTTTTGTAAACCTTTCTCTAAATACGCTTGGTGGGCTATTATTCTAATTGTTTTATATGTATTATGTATAATATCTTATATTATAGCATAATTAGTCAAAAAACAATCAAACGCAAGCAATTATTAAGCATCATTCATATAATTATCTCGTTTTTTATGTAATATAATTTATAAAAAATGATTCCTACTAACTAACACTTCTCTTAATTAGAATGAAATGCTTGTTTTGTAGGAATCATCTTATTGTTTATTTAATTATTTTTAAATGAATATTATAAAACTTAGCTTTCTGTGTGTACAATTTTAATTCCATAAAGATATATTGAATTTGTTGTACAATTTATAGTAATTGTAATTGCACCGTCTAGCGAATCAACGTTGATTACTCCGGCAGATCTGTTAGTTGTTCCCCCAGATGTAGAAACAGTGAAAGTTTGAACAGTTTCATTACCCACCTTGGTTACAATTGTTCCGGCACCTTTGGAAGCATTAGTTGAATAAGTAATTTCTATACTTTTCACATTATAAAAAGTTATCTTTGTTGTTCCATTTGCACCACTTGCTCCAGAGGTGACTTGTATACCTCTTCCTGATTGATATTGATTTCCAGTTTTACCACTTGTCCAATCATCTTGACTCGTTCCCCAACTATTTGAGTCGAAAATATACTCTGTAGTAACTTCAACTTCATCTCCTGGTTCCTCGGGTTCAGCTTCTTCCCAGTGTGCTGTTAAAGTGATTGCTTCAGTAATTAAGGTATCAAAGTCAAATTCATTTTCACCTATGAACCAACCTAAGAATTCAAAGCCATCTTTTTTTGGATTATCTGGTTTAATTGCTTTATTGCCCTCTTCTATTGTTTGCGGAGTAATTGGATTTCCACCATCAGTATCAAATATTACTGTATATTCTTCTACTGGCTCTTCAGGTTCATTACCATTTTCACTAACATAGGAAATATCAATTGTATGGATATACATTCTATTAGTATGAGTTGATTGTATTTCAATAACTTTACTGTTTATTTCATTTATATCAATGGAGTCCGTACCAGTGCTTATACTGCTGATATTAAAAGTATAATTTATACTGTTCACAGAAAGGCTATTTGCTCCCGTTTTATTTGCTCCTTTGAGATTGATTGTAATATCTTTTATTAAATAATTATCATCAATTTTAATTCTCATTAAATTACCACCACTAGCGTTATGATAGCCTCTTAAAACACCACCATTAGCTGCCCACATATTTGCAGCATTTTTTATAAGTTCAACAGTAAATATAGAAGAGTCTAACCCAAGTCCTTCCGCATAATCAATTCCGTTAAATTCGGTTCCTTCTTCTAATCCTGTATTCGTAGTTTTTCCTATAGCTTCAGCAAACTTATCTCCGTCTAGTTTTGCATTTAATATAACTTCTTCTACATCATCTACAAACTTAATAGTCACTTCAAAACTAATTACTTTAGTTGTTTCTCCAACAGTTATTGTTGCAGTTAACTCAACTGGTGTATCTACTAATACTTCAAACCATTTTCCGTCTACAATAGCTTCCGGATTAGTTGTCCAACTAATTGTTGAATCATATAAACTAGTTGTTGGTAATTCAATTTCTGATTCCATATCAAATTCTTTATTATCAAATAATAATGATAGTTCATCAATTACATAATTAATCTTTTCTGAATCTGGCATTGGGGCTATTTCTTCCCATTTAGCTACTAATGTAATTGGGCTATCTATAATAGTTGTAAAGTCAAATTCAACATCATTTAAGAACCATCCTAAGAATTCAAAGCCATCTTTAGTTGGACTATCCGGTTTAACTGCTTTATTGCCCTCTTCTATTTTTTGCGGAGTAATTGAATTTCCACCACCAGTATCAAATGTTACTATATATGTATTTATTTGTGTCCAATCAGCTACTAACTCAATATCTCTTGCTGGCATATTTTCTAAATCAAATAAACTACCACCTAATAACCAGCCAATAAATGTATGGTCTAATTTTTCTGGTATTGGTAATTCAATTTCACTGTTAAAATCTAAAGTAATGCTATCAATTGGTTCCCCGCCATCTGTATTAAAGGAAATAGTATAATTATTAATTTCCCAATCTGCAACTAACAATAAATCAGTTGCTGGCATATTTGATAAATTAAATAATTCACCATCTAATAGCCATCCTTTAAATGTATAACCTTCTTTTACTGGTACAGATAGAGTAATTTCACTATTGAAATCTAATGTTAAATCCTCTAATGTATTCCCACCATTACTATTAAAGGAAATAGTATATTCATTAACTTCCCAAAGGGCAGTTAATGTAATCTCTTCAGTAATTAATGTGTTGAAATCAAATGTTTTATTATTTAATTGCCATTCTATAAATGTATAACCTTCTCTTATAGGATTTTCTGGCTTAGCTACTTTTGAGTTCTTAGTCAAGACAACTTCATTAATCGGTAAATCATTATAGTTTAAATTGAAGCTTACAGTACTTAATAATCGATCATCAACATTTTGGAATAATGTTACATCATCAACTGTAATTGCTTGATTAGTATTTCCACTAACTGCAGAAGGTGCATTATAAACTAATCTATAAAGTCCTGGACCGTCTACACTAAAGCTTGCTTTTGTGTAGATGTTTGCATCAATATCATCGGTTAAGTTGATATTTTCATCAACTTTAATCCATTCTTCACCATTAAATAATTCTATCCCAAAATACGCATCATCAAATCCAACAATTCTATCATAAGCAGAAGCGTTCCATGTTGAATAAATAAATTCGATTTTACTTAAATCTTCATAACTTGATAAATCAAATTCGACGAACGATAAATTAAACGTATTAATAGGTGCCATAATTAGTCTTTGGTCGCCACTATGAGCATTAATTTGAGCACGATCTTTATAAAGTGTGTGTGCTATTCCATCACCGTTTGTAAAATTAACATTTCCTTTGTTATATCCTGTTTTTGAAGCTGATCCAAAGTCAAATATATATGTTTGTAATTCTAAGTAACTAATTTCAAACCATGTAGCTACTAGTTCTATATCTTTAGTAATTGGCGTATTGAAATCAAATGAATTACCATCTAATTGCCATTCTATAAATTCATAACCTTTTCTTATTGGTGTAACTTCTTCTGCCAACTCTTCAAATAAAACTGTTTGAGTTGCCATTTCAATACCACCTGAAGTATTAAAGGTAACTGTATATTCATTTATACCCCAACTTGCAACTAATTCTAAGTCGCTTGCTGGCATACTTGTTAATTCAAATAAACTACCATCTAATAACCAGCCAACAAATGTATGACCTAATTTTTCTGGTATAGGCAGAATAATTTCACTATTAAAGTCTAATCTTAAATCAGCTTGTTCATTTCCACCATTACTATCAAAAATAATTGTATATTCATTTACATCCCAACTTGCAACTAATTCTAAATCACTTGCTGGCATACTTGTTAATTCAAATAAGCTACCATCTAATAACCAGCCAACAAATGTATGGCCCTCTTTTACTGGTATTGGTAATTCAATTTCACTACTATAATCTAATGTTAAATCAGCTTGTTCGTCTCCACCATTACTATCAAAAGTAATTGTGTATTGATTTACTTCCCAGCTTGCAACTAGTTCTAAGTTATTTGCTGGCATACTTGTTAATTCAAATAAACTACCATCTAATAACCAGCCAATAAATGTATGACCCTCTTTTACTGGTATTGGTAATTCAATTTCACTACTATAATCTAATGTTAAATTATCGATTACATTTCCACCATTACTATCAAAAGTAATTGTATATTGATTTATATTCCACTTTGCAACAAGAGTAATATCTTCTGCTTGCATTGTATCAAATACAAAGGTATTTTCGTTTAATTGCCATTCTATAAATGTATAACCTTCTTTTGTTGGTGCAATAGGCGCTTGAATATTTGATGCAAATGCTAGTGTGATTTGATCAACACTACTTCCACCATTTGAATCAAAAGTAATTGTATATTGATTTACTTGCCACAGTGCAACTAATGTAATATCTTCAGTAATACTTGTATTAAAGTCAAATGTCATTCCGTCTAATTGCCATTCTATAAATGTATGGCCTTCTTTTGTTATAGCTTGTGGCATTAATACATTATCGCCTTCTAAGACTCTTGCAGTAGGCAACACTTCGTTTGCACCACTTCCATCAAAAAAGACATTATAAACCGGTACTTGACTCCAGTTAGCCGTTAATACTAAGTCATTAGCTGGCATATTAGTTAAATTAAAGACTTCGCCATCTAAATACCAACCAATAAAGTTCCAGCCCTTACGTGTTGGTGTTGGTAATTCAATTGTTTCATCATATGCAAGTGTTGCACTAAGAATTTCATCGCCACCATTTGTATCAAAACTAATAGTATAATCACTTTTTGCCCATTTAGCATATAATGTAAGATCTTTTGCTTCAACTTTATCGAATACATATTCTTCAGTTAGTGCTTCATCAGTAAACCAACCTACTAAATGATGTCCTTCTAAAACTGGATCAATTGGTTTTTCTAAATCAGTTCCAAAATCTTGTGTAACAGGTTCTACTAAACTTCCACCATTACTATCAAAAGTAATTGTATATTCATTTACTTCCCATGTTGCAACTATTAAAAGGTCTTCTATAACAACTTCATTTTCAAAATCAAAATCTTCGCCATTAACCGTCCAATTAACAAAAGTATAACCTTCTCTTTTTAATGGTAGTCTCTCATCTAACTTTGATTCCGTTAAAATTAAGAAATCTTCAATAACACTATCTTCACCATATGATTTATCAAAGATAACCCTGTGAGTCTTCCCCCATACCGCAACCAAAGTAAGATCTTCGTTAACTTTGTTATTAACAAAGTTCCACTCTTCTAGCGTTTCAGCATTTGCCCAATACAGAAATTGATATCCTTCCTTAATTGGATCATTAGGTTTTGTGGCTGTTCTGTTTTCCCATATTGATTGATTCTCTATATCTAACTCGCCACCATCTAAATCAAAGACAACGTCATATTGAAAAACCTGATTATCTTCGCCAGGCTCACAAGCAACTATGATAAAGCCTAATAGCATTATTGCAATTAAAGTTAATAATTTTCTCATATATTACCTCCGCTTTTATATACATCAATTTTATCATATAATTTGTAAAATTTATCGATATATTTAATATTGACAAGTTATTTATATTTCACAGTCATTTTTTATAAAAATTATGCGATAAGTAGGTAAAAGGGTGTGAATAAAATATTTATCCACACCCTTTTACTTTTTTCTGTTATTTAATTATTCGTCTAATTCACCAATTAATGTCACAATGTGTTCACGTTTGATTAATTGTTTTCCTGGTACTAATAAATATTCAGGATCATATGGAGTATTTCCTAATTTTTCTATTAGTATATCTGATGTTAATTGATAAATTATTGTAGTATCACTGTTATCAAATATTTCTTCTTCTTGTTCTTCGCTTAACCCTTTTAATTTAGTTAAGGTTAATTCACCTTTAACTTTGCCAATATTAGTAATTTCTAAGTATGTCATTGCGGTAATAATACCATCAATTTCTATAACTTTAATGTCTTTACCATTACTCTCTAATGATGCTGTTGTATGAATGTTTGCACCTATAATACTTTGTGAAATTAATCTTGTAAATAATGGAGATTCTAAATTATGAATGTCTGATAAATTACTCACTGTAACACCATCTAATTCAAAACCATTTTCATCAATTACTGCTATTCCAAGGATTGTTAATACTGCATCTAAGTTTTCCATTTCAGATCTTGTAATAGTATTTTCGTCTTCAAAACTACTATCTGGAATATCATCAAATGCTTCAACAATCGCTTTACTAATCAATCTTCTTACAAATGGTGAAGTTGTTTCTAACACTAGTAATGCTTGATATTGTACTTGTGATAAAGTGCCAGTATCAATACTATCAATTGCTGTTAATTCATTATCATTTGCAATAATTAATAATGTTGCTGCAATGTTTTCTAATTCACTTTGTAAGATATCTTTTTTAGTTACTACATCTACATAACTTTCATTTGGAATATCTAGATTTACTTCTTTGTTTAATTGTTCTGTAATTGTTCTTCCCATTAGTGGGGAATTAAGGGAAATTATATCCCTTAATTCGCCTACTGTTAGACTTTCTAAATTAATACCACTACTTGAGATTTCAGTAATTCCAAGTATTGTTAATACTTCATCTAGATTTTCCATTTCAGTTCTTGTAATATTAGTTTCATCTACATAACTTTCTTCTGGAATATCTGTAAATGCATCAATGATTGCTTTACTAATTAATCTTCTTACAAATGGTGAAGTATCTTCTAATCCTAATAATGCTTGATACTGTGATTGTGATAATACATCTGTTTCAATATTATTTATTAATGTAGTTTCATCTTCATTTGCAATAATCATTAATGTTCTTACTATGTTTCCTAATTCATCTCTTCTAATATCAAGATTATTTATTTCATAACTTGCTTCTGGAATATCAAGATTTTCTTCATCATTTAATTGTTCGCTAATTAATCTTGCTATTAATGGTGATTCTAAGCCAATTAATTCATCTAACATTTGAATTGTTAAATTATCAACAGCTAACCCGTCACTAGTTATTACTTGAATATCTAAGATAAAGAATGTATCTCTAATTGCTTCCAACTCACTTCTTGTTAAATCTTTACCATTAATGCGGTAACTTGCATCTGGAGTTGAATTTAATCCGTCAGTTATTCCTTTACTTAATAATCTTGTTACTAATAATGAATCTAATTCAATTGTTAATAACTCTAAGTATTGAACTCTTGTAAAGCCGTCTGTTGCAATTGCTGTAATTAATGTATCCATATTACCATTTGCTAATACGCTTAACGTTCTAACAAGATTTCTTAATTCAGCAACTTTAATATCCTTATTGTCATTTTCAGTACTTTCTTCTGGTACTTCAATATCATCAAGTTTTAATAATTCTTCACTTAATAAGCGATTAATTATTGCTGATTCTAATTCGATTAAATCATCTAACATTTGAATTGTAATATTATCACTATTAATTCCATCTGGGCTATCTACATCTAAGATTTCAAGTGCTTTAACTAATGCACTAATTTCAGATTTCTTAATATAAGCATCAAATTTATCGCTTGCATCATTAATTAATGCTGATTCTGGAATATCATTAAGTTGTGCTTTTAATGTTAAATCAATTACTTGATACATATAAGCTGATAATAATACTAATTCTAATTGATCATCAGTTAATGATTTTAATGTTTCATTACTAATATCCATGTCATTAAAGTCAGTAATACCTAAAGTATTTAATGCTACAAATAAGTTATATAATTCTTCTACTGTAATGAAACCATCACTATCTTTTGCTGCTGCTAAGTCTAGATCTTCTTCTTCAAACTTACCACCACTAGCAATTTGTTCTCTAATTGTGCTTGAAGCTAATAATCTTGACATAATTGTTGCGATATAACCTGATTCTAAGAATCTTTCTAAATCATCTTGTCCGCCTAAATTATTTTTTTCAATTAATGCTATTAAATCGGCTAAGCCTAATTCTTCCATTTCACTCATACTATTTGCTTCTAATAATTTTATTGAAACAAAGATTGCTTTAATCTCTGATTTCATAAACTTACCATTTTCATCTAGTAATTTATCAGCTGGTTTCATATTAACGCTTGTTAAGTCTTTATCAAACATATCAGAAACTAATTCACCTACTAATTCACCTAAGCCCTCTGATTTAAATACACGATCAAAGATTGTATGAATTAAGATTGAATCTAACATGCGATCAAAATCATCTCTACCATTAATAATATTTCCACCAACTAAATCAAATGGAGTCATAAATCCTAATTTACCAAAGTCTAAGTCACCAATTTCTAACGCTTTACCTGTTCTTAATAAGGCTTTAATTTCTTCTTTAGTAATTAATCCTTCAACAACTATTTCATCAGGAATTGCGATATGTTCTTCAGTAATTGTAATTCTACCTTGACGGCTATTTAATTCAGTTAATAATATTTCGCTAAATGAATCACTTAATACTAAGTTTGAAATAAAGCTTTGTAGTACAAATGAACGGTAAGCTCTATCAAAATCATCTTCATTATTTTCATCAATATTTCTATCAACTAAACTTAACAACACATCTAAGTTACTACCTTGTCTAACATTCATTAATTGAATTGCTTCTAAGATATGTCTTACTTCTTCTGGATTAATAAATCCGTTTGCATCAAATGCATTTGCATGATAATTAAATAAATCATCAGAAACACTAAATTCACCAGCAATTACACTACCTGCTGCACGGTTCATTAAATTAATAAATACTGTTTCAAATTTAGTTCCTTTAACATTAACAAATTTATCTAATAAGCTTGTTAGTAATACACTATCTAAATAATAATCTAATGTATCTTCTTCTAGTAATACGTCTACTGCGCGGTTTATGATGTTATAAATATTTCCACTTAATAATAATCTATCAATATTAGTATTTTCTAATGCATCTAACAATAAGACAAATTCTTCTTTTCTAATATAACCTTGATGGCTACCTGATTCTTCAAATAAGCCTGGGTATTTATCCATTAAGAAGTCATCACCTTCAAATGTAACACCTAAATTAAAACGATTATTAATTTCACTTGCAACTTTATTTCTTACTGTTGCTGTGTGTGGTACATAACCAATTGCGTAATAGATTATTTCTGATTCAAGCATTGCATCCAATGCTTGTCTTGAAACGATATTTAATACGTCTGATAATGTTCTTACTTGTATTAACTCACTATAACTTGTTAATTCTAATGCTGCAGCTGCTTCAACTAATAAGACAAATTCTTGTTTTGAAATTTTACCTGAACTGTCTAATGCATTTTCAGGAATCTTAGTTTCGCTTGGTGTATTAATTGTTAAATTAATATTACGATCTTTAAGTAATTTGTTTAATTGTTCAAACGCTGTATTTCTTACTTGATCACTTCTTAAGACGCGATCAACCATACTGTGAATAATCTCTGAAGCAAATAAATGTTCAATTCCTGTTGCTATATTACCGCCTGCTTCATATCCTTCTAGTAATTCTTTAAAGATTAATGGGTTTCTTAAGTTCTTACTTTCTAAGACTTTAGAACCGTATATTGAAATTACTAAATCAACGATATCATCTTCAGTAATTAGTTCTTCATCAAAGACAAAGTCTTTAATGTTTATACTAATACCTTCTGGTAACAATCTATTTACATATTCATGGCCCATTTCAGTAATAACATCAGTTGTAAGTAATATTTCTAAGACATGGAATACTAATGGTGCTGCAACAAAGTTTCTAACTTTTTCATCTGTTTCAGCTAAGCTAAATATATTAGCTGCTGCTTCAATTGATCTAATACTTGTTAATTCTGTTAATGATGTTAATTCTAATTCATTAACTGCTGTTAATAATGCAATCGCTGAATTAACATCAAATAGATCTTTAGTAATGTTTAATTCTGCTCTAGTTACATGAACTGATGAAACATTTAATCTAGTTGCTAATTGATCGATATATCCGTTTATTAAGTCAACTAATAAATCTTGAACACCATCTTTTTCAACATAACCAATTACATCTTCAACAAGCTTACTATTGTATAAGTGTTCAATACCTAACATAGTTCTTCCTGCTGATACATTGTTTTCTAATAAAATACTAATTGCATTTAAAACACTTCTTT
>NZ_JADNRS010000029.1 GCF_015709225.1 Acholeplasma laidlawii | reverse complement strand
AGCTTCTCTTCATAACTTAATCGTTTGTTTTTTCAAAATAAAACACCTCCAAGTATTTACAGTAATAATATAGTTTTTAATTTATATTATTTCCTGTGTCTACTTTAGAGGTATCATATCAAAAACTTAAAGGTCTTTTAGTTTTTTGATATCATTAATATCTTTTTGGTATATGTAATTATATATAGAAACTACATGACTTTTTGGTAAATCAATAAAGTCAGAAGTATCACAAATATTATCTCCATTATTCATAATGCGACCAAATAGGTTTCTAAATGCCGATATTTTGCCCACATAGTCAGGAAAAATAACACGATAACGTGTTTTAATATGATTTTCAATTGTGAAAATTTCATCCTTATTAAGAAGTATAACTTCAGTATCTTCTATACTTTTAAATGTGAGTTTTTCACCATAAAACGCTTCATGTATCTTATTGATAACTTCCGAAAACATTCTAGGATTCATCAAATTACCCCTTTACTAGTTAGAATCTTTATCAATCTCAGCATCCATATAATCTTTAGGTCTATTAAAATCTTTTTGAGGCACATCTTTCTTTAGAAATTTAGAGATGCTTTTTGGTGGGAATAAAATATTTTGAATCGGTATAAGTAAGAATATAATCCATCCAGGATGCCAATAGCCTGCTACACCAATACCAATATATGCAACAAACACTAATAAGGGGAAAGTAATTCTAATTTGTTTTAGTCCCACTAAAAATGGTACTATTGGAATTAATAAAAATACCAACCAACCTGGATTCCATAAATCATAGAAAAATCCTAAAAACAAGAAAATTAGTAAAGAAATTAATGGTGTAGCTGCCACTACTCTTTTTTGCCAAGTATATTGAAACATATATTTTACACTCCTTTAAAGTTTTTCATTTTTAAAATAAGATGATATATAATATGTTCTAACATCTTATTCTTATAATATATCATAAATGCATCACTATTTGGGTCAATATAATCAATACGATAAATCATAGTTAAAAAACTTAATAAGATCTCAGCACTTTGGTCTTTTATTTTTTCTTGATTGACTTCACATGCTAAAAATAAAGAATTGTGTTCCAGATAGTTTTTATCAACCAAACGATGCTTTTCTAAGTAAAACATAAAATCTGTGATCGTTTTTCTAATGATTGATTCATCATTTAAGTTTATTAAATCGTTATAAAATTTGTGAAATACGAGTAAATATTTATTATAAGAAGTCATAATCATCCACAATCACATAACCTATACCTAGTATCTTAGAACCAATATGTGCACCTACTGTAGGTGTAATGGTGGATACATACGTTTTACTTACATTATCTAGCTCTGCTTGAATCATTTTTTCTATATTCAGGGCATCATCTAATCGGTTTGTATGCAAGACCATGTAAACTACTTTTTTAGCATCTTTAGTTTCTTCTTTAATGATTTCATACATGCGTTTAATCGCTTTATTATGAACTCTTACCTTTTCTTTCGTTGTGATTCTTCCATCTTTATCTAAACATAAGATTGGCTTAATTTTAGCTAATATACCTACAGTACCACTCATCTGTGATAATCTACCATTTTTGATTAAGTACTTCAAATCATCTACAACAAAGTAGGCATTGGATTGTTGTCGTAACTTTTGTACTTCTTCTTTAACTTTTTCAATATCATAACCTCTATGTATGAGTTTTTCAGCAAAATAAGCCATATAACCCTGAAGCAGTGTGGCAGCTTTTGTGTCTATAACATCCAGTGTTACATCTTCAAGTAAACTGTCTATGTTATTTTTTAAATTTTTACCGTATTCTGAAAGGTTCGTAGAAATTGGAAAATGAAGGATATATGTACACCCTTCATTTTTTAATATGTCGATTTGATTTAATATTTCTCTTGTTTCAGGTGCTGAAGTCTTTGGGATGCATGGATCTTTTTCAAGACGTAGATAAAAATCATCAGCATTGATATCTACACCATCAATTAAGGTTTCATCTCCAAAATGGATAGTCGTCTTAGTAATTTTAATATGATGTTCAAATGGTGCATAAGCTAATCCACTTGATGAATCTGCCATGATACCTATTTTTTTCATATATTTTTCCTCGAATCAATCCGTAAATTGAAAGATGTCTAATTGACGACCACCGCGTCTTTTGTCTTCGTCAATGCGGTGCCATTTAGAACTTCTACCTTTACCTAATAACTGAATAACACCTTCATCTTTCAATCTCTTTAATGTTCTATCGATTGTAATTAAAGAAACTGTTGGGTGTTCTCTTCTAAGATCTGCTTTAGAAAATATTTCTTTACCTGTTCTAATGGTAGCTTCAATATTATCTGATTTATTCATCTTTATTTCAAAGGCATACTCTCTTGAATAATTATTAACAGATTCATATGCTTCGTCTAAGATATCTAATATAAATTTAGATAATAAATCAGTATTTGGATACCCTGTTTGATAATAGTAATTTGCTTGATTGAGTGCTAATTTGTATTGTTCAAAACGTTTAAAGAATAACTCATAGAATGAAACATATTTAAACACACTAAAATCTCTGAGCAACATGGCATATAAACCAATATAGGCAATCACTTCATTTTCTAGTGTGAATAGATCTTGATTCATAAAATCTATGTAGAAATTACTAAATAACTGGGTTAATTCATATTGTTTTGTTTTATTTTGGGCATTGTAGACCTCGATTATTTTCTCGAGGTCTTCTTTTTTGCCCATAACTTTTTTGGCTGTAAATAAGGTATCACCCTTTTGCTTTTCCACTGATTTAAATTTGATTGATTCATAATCTTTGGATAGCATTCTAGCAAGGTTATCAAACTCATTCGTTAAAAGTTCAAATTCTTTAGGGTGTTTTTGAATCGATGCGAGTGCATCTTTAATATTGATTAAAAAACTTTCAGTCTTGTTTTTAGCTACTAACTTCTTTTGAGACATCAGTTTAAGTCTAGCATCGGTAAGTGGCATATCTAACATTTTTGCAAAGTAAAAAACATTCTTTTCAATTGCCTTTTTAGTAAACACATCTTTATCTTTACTAAAGAGTTCATCATAATAAAACTCTTTACCTTTAGCTTCATATACTTTCAGTAAAAGAAGCAATGTGTCTGTTGATACTTGAAGTCTGTTCATGTTTGATAATGCAATCATTGTTATCTATTCCTTATATATATTGTAATTAGTCGTGGAAAGGTGAACCACCGATGAACTCTAATAAAATAGAGTTTGATGGTATAAGACTAGCATCAATTTCATTAAAGTATTTTAAGAATTTAACTAATCTGTTAGCTACGATAAAGTGTCTATCATCTCTTGGTACTGCGTTTAAATGTGGTAATGCAATCTTGTTTAAAACAAGTAGTTCATAACTTAGTTCTGAGTTGTAAACAAAGTTTGCAGTTTCTTGATGTGGATAAATCCATTTGAATTCACCACGGCGTACACTTGACCACATATCTAGTGTCATTGTAACTGGTGTATTTCTATATTTTTGATCCCTAACCATACGACGAATTAAACGTAAGTCAGTTAATGAAATCGGGTTATGATCATCAATGTGTAGTTGTGTATTTGGCGAAATGAAGATATTAAACTTTTGATGACTCGGAATTAATTCTGTCAATCTTTCGTTTAATGCATGGATACCTTCAATTAAAATTGGTGAATCTTTTTCTAACTTTACACTTGGCCCAGCAACGCGCTTACCTTGTTTAAAGTCAAAGATTGGAAGACTTACTGATTTACCCATAGCTAAATCAGCCATATCTTTACTAAATTGTTCTACGTCTAATGCTTCTACATGTTCTAAGTCTGGATTACCATCACTATCTTTTGGAGCTTCATGTTTAGGTTTATAGTAGTTATCCATAGAAATCATCATTGGTTTGATGCCTCTACTTAATAATTCGATTCTTAGACGGTTTGTAAAGGTTGTTTTACCTGATGAGGATGGACCTGCAACAGCAATTAATTTAATATCATCTTTAATTTCATAAATTTGGTTACCTAAATCAGATAATTGATTGTTATGTCTTGTTTCGCAAAGATTTACAAAGTCTACTTGTTTATCACGTGTTAGACTGTGTTTGTTAATATTTGCAATCGTATCTCCACCAATAATTTTACTCCACTTATATGCTTGTTTTAATGAGTTACCAAATGTTTTTTGGTCTACAAATGCAGGTAATTCTCCCTTAAGTTCTGATCTTGGGAAGAAAATTAAAAATCCTGGACTGTAAAACTTAGTATCAAACTTAGTTAAGTAACTTGTGTTTGGTAACATATATGAAAACATGTAGTTGATAAAATCATCTGATTGATAAAGGTTTACATGATTTTCTTTTCTTAGTTTAAGGGTTTCAATTTTATCTAGGTAGTTTTGTTTTGTATATAGTTTAGTAGCTTCTTCTTTAGACACTTTAATACGTTTGATGTCTACCTTGCGTTCAATAATTTCTTGAACTTTCTTTAATAACATTTCATATAATTCAACAGTCATGTCATCATTTTCAATTGTTGCTAAGATAGATCTTGAAATCGAATAACTAAAACGAATTTGTTTTGTTGGATCAATTTCATATAACGCTTTTGTAAATACATAACGTAATGTAGCTTCATAAATACGCATACCTACATCACTATCTAATCCCATAAATTCTATATCTGCATCATTTGCAATCATGTAAGACAGCTCGCGCATGCGACCATCTACTGTTGCAAATATTGCAGTAGAAATGTTGAATTTTTGAGCAAGTTTTTCCAGTGTTAATGGTTCACTTAACTCAAGTACTTCATTGTTAATCTTTAGTTTCATACTTTTTCCTCTATTCTTCATCAAATAAATCAAGCCTTGATAGTCTTAACTTTTGATTTTGTTTTGTTTGTATTGTTTCTTCAATGACTTTAGCTTGTAGTGTATCATCTTTTTTCACTTCTTTTTTAGGTTGCACTGGCGTATCTTTTTCTTCACTTTGTGCTGGGTATATTTCTAAATAGTATCCGTCCTCTACCATTTTCTTTCCATACTTATTAGCAACATATTTTAAGTCAGATACAGTAGTGATTAGTGCTTCTTTAGTGGATAAAATACGTACCTTTACATCTTCTTTCATTTGAGTTTTGGATACTCTAGATGCGGAAATTATGAAATGAGGTGATGTTTTAATACGATCCACTAAAATAATACCACGTCTATTTCTAGCGTATTTAGGTAATTCTAATACAGTATCTTTTATGATATGCCCACGTGATGTTAAGAAGTAAAAATCATCTGATTCTTTCGCGAAAAATGCTACTGCAACTTCATCATCAACAGCTAGTGCCATAGATTTAACACCACCAGCGGTTAAACCATATACAGGTAGTTCTTCTGTATCGAATCTTAAGACATAACCATGTTTGGAAATAGCTACTATATTATCTAGTTGGTTATAGTCAACAGATACTAATTCATCGTCTTTTGACAACTTCATTGCGCGTAACGGTCTATTATACCTTGAAACTTCGAAATCTGCTAGATTTACTTGTTTCATTTGTCCTTGTTTTGTTGTAAGCAATATTTTTTGATCAATTGAAAAATCACTAACCTTTAAAACACGTATAATTATTTCACCTTTTGAAGTAGGTACAATGTTATTGATGTAAACACCGAGATCGCGCCATTTCTGTTCTTCTATCTTATATACCGGTAAATAAATATACTGACCCAGGTTTGTAAATAAGAGTAAGGTGTCTAGTGTATTTAATTCTGCTTCATAAAGCATTGCATCATTTTCTTTTAAGCCTACTTCTTTTGATGCAACAACGGATCTTAAGGATGCACGTTTCACATAACCATCTTTAGTGATGGCTACATAGGTTTGTTCATCTGAGATAAGATCTTTTTCATCAATTTTAATCGTTTCAATTTCTGCTTCTAATTCTGTACGTCTAGGTGATGGAAGCAGTGTTTGAACTTCTTGAAGTTCAGATTTAATAGTTTTAAGTAAAATACGTTCATTAGATAAAATAAGTTCTAGTCTAGTAATTTCTTTATTTAAAGTATCTTTTTCATCGAGTAGTGCTTGGATGTCTGTTGTAGATAATCTATATAGTTGTAGCATGACAATCGCTTCAGCTTGTAGTTCTGAAAACCCAAAACGCTTTTGGATATTTTCTTTTGAGTCTGCCTTGTTTTTAGACTTTCTAATTTCTTCAATGACTTCTGATACAACAGAAGTCATTTGAATTAAACCATCAACAATATGATTTCTTTTTGTTGCACGCTCTAATTCATAGTTAGATCTATTGGTTACAACTTCTTTTTGGTGTTCTAAGTACACCTTTAATAAGTCAAAAGCACCAGATAAGACAGGACGATGTTTTAAAATAGCAACCATATTATAGTTGTAGTTTACTTGAAGATCACTTGATTTTAATAAATAGTTTTGAATAAATTGTGCATCTGCACCTTTTTTCAGATCAATGGCAATTCTCAGACCTTCTTGGTCAGTTTCATCACGTATTTCTAAGATATCTTCGATATTGTTATTGATGCGCAAATTGTCAATTTGACGCACTAAATCTGCTTTATTGACTTCATAAGGTATTTCAGTAACAACAATACGATCTTGAGACTTACTCATCTCTTCGACATTCATCTTAGCTCTAATAATGATTTTTCCGCTACCTGTGGTCAGTGCTTCTTTTATCCCTGCTTTACCTTGAACAATACCACCAGTTGGAAAGTCTGGTCCTTTAATATATTTTAATATTTCATCATTTGTAATATTTGGATTATCAATTAAAGCAATCGTTGCATCAATGACTTCATTTAAGTTGTGTGGTGGTATTTTTGTTGCATAACCTGCTGAAATACCCATAGCACCATTGACAAGTAAGTTTGGAAAACGTGCTGGTAAAACGGTAGGTTCTTGTTCCTCATCATCAAAGTTAGGTACAAAGTTTACTGTTCTTTTATCAATATCTTTAAGTAAAAATTCTGCTTCTTTAGATAGTCTAGCCTCGGTATAACGCATCGCAGCAGCAGAGTCACCATCAATAGAACCATTGTTACCATGCATATCAATTAAAGGTATTCTCATTTTAAAGTCCTGGCTCATACGAACCATCGCCTCATAAATTGATGAATCCCCATGAGGGTGATATTTCCCCATAACTTCTCCTGCAATTCTTGCAGATTTTTTATATGACTTGTTAAAGGCTAAACCCATTTGTCCCATCGCGTATAAAATACGACGTTGAACTGGTTTTAATCCATCTCTAGCATCAGGTAGAGCACGATCTTGAATGATATATTTGGAGTATCTACCAAATCTAGAAGACATTATATCTTCTAAGAGTACTTTTTCAATTTTTTCTTCTATGAATTTGTCTATTTTTTTGTCAATTTTACTCATCTTAACTTACCTTCTATATCAAACTCATCAGTTACTTCAAAATCAACGTTTGCTTCAATCCACTCACGTCTTGGTGCAACCTGGTCGCCCATTAATACACTAATATGCTTATCACTAACATTTAAATCATCAATTGTAACTTGAATTAAGGTACGTGATTCAGGGTTCATTGTAGTTTCCCATAACTGATAAAAGTTCATTTCACCTAACCCTTTAAAGCGTGTAATCATGTAGTTTTGTCCGATAGACTCAAGTGTTACTTTTAAATCTTCATCACTCCAAGCATAAACAGTTTCTTCTTTTTTGTTTTTCTTGTAAGTCACTTTATAAAATGGAGGCTGCGCGATATATAATCTACCAGCTTCAATTAAAGGTCTCATGTATCTAAAGAAGAATGTTAAAAGAAGTGTTTGAATATGTGCACCATCATCATCGGCGTCGGTCATAATAATCACTTTTTTATAGTTACACTTTTTAATATCAAAATCCTCACCAAAATCAGCACCAATGGTGTAGATCATGGTTGAAATTTCCTCATTTTTTAAGATGGTTTCTGTATTGGTGCGTTCAGTGTTGATGACCTTACCACGTAGCGGTAAAATAGCTTGAAATCGTCTATTTCTACCTTGTTTAGCAGAACCACCAGCAGAATCCCCTTCAACTAAAAAGAGTTCATTAATTGTTTTGTCTTTACCTTGAGCAGGTGTTAATTTACCAGATAAAATAACTTCTTTTTTACTTCTTTTTTTACCAGCTCTTGCTTCTTCACGTGCTTTTCTTGCAGCTTCTCTAGCATTTGCTGCAGCAACAGCTTTTGTAATAATTGATACAGCAGAATCAGAATTTTCTTCTAAAAAGGTGTTAAACTTTTCATAAAATACTGTCTCTAGTGCATTTCTTGCCTCTGGTGTTCCTAATTTACCTTTAGTTTGCCCTTCAAACTCTAAGACTGTTTCAGGTATACGTAGTGATACAATAGCGGTTAGCCCTTCTCTAATGTCTACGCCATCAATATTACTATCTTTTTCTTTTATGTGATTATACTTTCTAGCGTAGTCGTTAATAACTTTAGTAAGTGCAGATTTAAATCCAATTTCATGTGTACCACCATCTTTAGTTCGAACGTTATTTACAAATGAAATAATATTTTCACTGTAACTATCTGTATACTGTAAGGCAACTTCGACTTCAATTGCACTATCTTTTGCAGTATTAAAAGTGCCTTCCACATCTGTTACATCGTGTAGTGCATTTTTACCAGTGTTCATAAACTCCACGTAGGCTTTAATACCTTCATCAAATTTAAAGGTTTCTTTTTTATTATTTCTTTCATCAATAAGATTAATTTTTAAACCCTTAATTAAGTAAGCAGATTCTTTTAATCGTTCTTTAATCGTATCGTAGTTATAAAGCGTTGTAGAAAAAATAGATGGATCCGGTTTAAAGTAAACTTGTGTACCAGTTTTTTTAGTATCTCCTATTTTTTCTTGATTAAATATCTTTTTACCACCATTTTCAAAACGTTGTCTGAAAATACCGCCGTCTTTATATACAGTAACTTCCAAGACAGAGGATAATGCATTTACAACAGATGAACCAACACCGTGTAAACCTCCAGCTACTTTATATGCACCATCGCCGCCAAATTTACCTCCTGCGTGTAAAACAGTAAAAATAACCTGGGTCGTTGGAACCCCAGATGTATGTTTTTTATATGGCATACCGCGTCCATCATCTAGAACCTCGATTGCATTGTCAGGTTTGATTGTTACTGTAATTTCACTACCAAAACCAGCTAATACTTCATCCATCGCGTTATCTACGATTTCCCAAACCAAATGATGTAATCCCCTATGGTCAGTTGAACCAATATACATACCCGGTCTTTTTCGTACAGCCTCTAGTCCTTCTAATATTTGAATACTCGTCTCGTCATAATTTGTTTTTGCCACAGTTGTACTCCAATCATTGAAATTATATCTCTATTATACATTAAAAGATAATCATTATAACAAGAATGATTATCTTTAAAAATATTTTCTTGCTATATTAATTTATAGAAAATTGATGTTGTTATCCGGATCAGAATAGAGTCTTCTACCTCTATTTAGTTGATTAATTTTTTCAATATCTTCAGGTGCAAGTACTAATTCTTGCCCCTTAAAATTTTCAATTAACCTTTCCTCATGGACGCTTTTAGGAATCATTACAATGCCTCTTGCTAGCCCCCACTGAACAATAACTTGTGCAACTGTTGCACCATATTGTTTCGCAATTTCTTCTAATACCTCATGTGTTTTACCAGTAAAGACTTCACCTCTTGCAAGTGGCCCGTAAGAAGTCATTAAAATATCATTATCGGTTAAGTATTTTTGTAAAGGTACTTGACTTAATAGTGGATGACATTCTACTTGATTCATTACTGGTCTTACTTTAGCTTTTTTAAGTAAATTTTCTAAATGGTGAATTTGGAAATTAGATACACCAATCGATTTAAACAATCCTTCCTGGTAATAACTTTCAAAAATTTTCCAAATTAAATCATTGATATGGTGATCATGATCAGGCCAATGAATTAACATTAAATCAATATATCCGATATTTAATGTTTTTAAAGATTTATCTAAAGCATCTTTGATAAGAACAATATCTCCATCATAGTGTTTAGCAAGCTTAGATGTAACAAATATCTCTTCTCTTGGAATACCTGAATCCCTTATAGCTCTACCTATATCTGATTCGTTGCCATACATTATGGCTGTATCAATATGTCTGTATCCTATCTTTAATGCGAGTTTCACAGTATCATATGCTGATTCACCAGCCTCAACCCTAAAGGTTCCTAAACCGAATTTAGGAATTTTCTTACCATTGTTTAATGTATAAGTTTCCATATTTTACCTCCTTAGTAGAATGACTTAATTTTATCACTAGTTAAATCACTAATGAGTGTAAATAGCATCTTTCTAGCCTCATCTAAATCAAATAAATCTGCAATTGCTGCACTAGAATGAATATATCTTGCAGGTAAACCGATTGTTGTGGAAGGAATACCTTCATGCATATCAATGGCTTTTGCAGCATCGGTTCCACCCATTGAAACATACTCTTGAAACTTAATTTGATGTGTGTTAGCTAATGACTTAAAATATTCTTTTAATGGAAATAACATTATATTTTTGGGGTCAAATATTCTTAATAAGAAACCATTGCCTAATTTAGACATAGAGTCTTTATCATGAATATCATTAAGTGGCGAACAATCAAGAGCAATAAACATATCTGGTTTGAATAAGTTAGTCGCTATTTCAGCACCTCTTAATCCTACCTCTTCTTGTGTTGTAGCACCAATAATTAAGTTATAATCAAAAGTCTTACCACTAAAGTTTTCAATAGCTTCTAGTGCTAAGCCACATCCAAAGCGGTTATCAATAGCCTTTGATATCCACCTCTTACCGTTCATAGTTTCTATGTAAGGTGTATCAAATAACACCATGTCGCCTAAATTAATGCCATAACTTAATGTTTCTTCTTTACTACTTGATCCAACATCTAAAAGTAAATTCGCAATATCTACATTATTACTTTGTTTTAAGTGTGGTGGAATACTACCAATCACACCTGGTATTTTTTTACCATCATTTGTATATACATACATGATTTGAGATATAAAAACATCACCTGATAGTCCACCGATTGGAAGTACTTCAATAGATCCATTTGGTCTAATATGCTTTACCATTAAACCCACTTCATCCATGTGCCCGGCAATTAAAAGTGTTTTTGCATTTTTATTATTAGATTTTTTATAGGCGAAAATACCACCTAATCTATCTTTTTTAATTTCGAAATCAGGATATTTTTGCATTACACTTTCCATGTAGGAACGTACTCTATTTTCATTACCAGATATTCCCGGTATTAAACTTAAATTTTTATAATGATTAGTCATGAATTTGCTCCGCAATTAATTGATAAATTGGACCACTTACACGTTTTTTAACTTCATATTCCGTCATATAATCAGATGGTGCAAGTGCCCAGTTACAATCTGATACAATGAACGATGCCTCATTAAAGTATTGAAAGGAGTCAACGAATAAATCTGCATGATCTGTTCTAAAGATGATTTTCCCATCTTTTTTTAAGTAGTTTTTATATTGATTTAACATAGTAGGATAAGTCAGCCTACGTTTATGGTGCTTTTTCTTTGGCCACGGATCTGAGAAATTTAAATGTAGATTATCTACTTTTACATCCACTAAATATTCATTTAATTTTTCTGCATCATCCATAATAACAATCAAGTTATTTAACTCTAAAACACTTTTTTTCTGTGCTAAACGGTAACACACATTTTGATCACGTTCTACGGCGATAAATACTTCATCTGGAAAGTCATTAGCTAGTGATGTTATAAAACGCCCTTTACCACTACCAATTTCTAATGTGATTTTTTTTGAAGCATCTACTTTAAGTGGTGTAGGTGCGAGTAAAACACCTAACTTTTCTAGATTTTCAATCGTTGCATCTTTAATCTTCTTTTGTCTCATATTTTTCTTCCTTACTAAAGAGTCTGGCCAAATATATACCTACTGGTATACATAATAAACCGATCAGCCACATATACCATTGATTACTAAAATCAAATATGTATACTGGTATTTCACTTTGACTTAAATCGTCATTTAAACTAAATATAATATTAATTGGTGAAGCCACAATAATACCTAATACTAATTGATAAAAGAGTTTTGGTGCTTTCTTTAATACATAATTAAATACTTTACCAAGTAAAATAAATGCAAGTATAATACCTATTATCACAAATACTAAAGAAGATATATGACTTAAGAATAACTCGACATTGATAGTTAACACAGCTTCTATAAGTGTTTTACCAAGTAATATAAGTGGTCCATAATAACCAATAATTAACATGAGCATCGTACCACTTAAGCCAGGAACAATTAAACTAACTGCTAATAGTATACCAACAACAATCCAAAGTATAAAGTTTGTGTTAGAGGTATCTGTTTGAGTAAGGTATGGTGCAAATATCGTAAAACTTATCATCAAAATAAAGGTTAGTGAAAACATAATAATTGGTTTAAATTTTCTGGTCTTTTCTTCTGCTAATTTATAAATCTCAGGTATACCACCTAAGATTAATCCAATAAATAATAATGTGCTTGGTATTGGTATTAAGTAAAAGACATATGCTATTACTAAAAATCCTACTAAAACACCCAGTAAGATGCCCAAAATGTATTCCCATATTGAAAGGACCGCCCTTATTGGCGTTTTAGTTACTTTATCGAGTGCTTCGATCAACTTAGAATATATATTAAAAGCGGCAGCAATCATACCACCGCTTACTCCAGGTAAAATCGCTCCAACACCAATAAGCATACCTTGGAGTACCTTCTTAATCATTTACTAATTTGTCCTAATCCTTCAGATATCATGAAATCAGTAATGCCAGCGATAGCTTCTTTTGCATCTTCACCTTCAGCTTTTATCTCTACAATTTCACCATTATAGATTCCCAGACTCATAACGCCCATGATACTTTTTAAGTTCACTGTACGGTTAAAGGCAGTTAAAGTGATTTCACTTTGAAACCCCATTGCTTGATTTACTAAACGAGTAGCCGGTCTAGCGTGTAGCCCATACTCTGAAACGATAACAAATTTTTGTTTCATTGTCTTACCTCATTTCTTAACTTATCTAAATTATTTTTTACCTCTATTGGATTATCCTTAATTAACAATTTTAACTCTTTTCCAGTTAAAAATCCGGATATATCTAAAGTCTTTAAAAGTGCCTGTGAAACAAGTTTAGGATTATTAAGCTGGATTTTTAATCTTTTATGATCTAAAAATGTGCCATTAATATTTTCCGTACCACCAAGTGCCTCTAAGAGTCTTTGCACATCTATAACCATAGTTCCTTTAGAACTTTTTTGATTTTTTCTGTGATATATATATAGGTAAGTTACACCTAATACAATCACTATTAATGATATGCTTAATGTTATTATTTGTTCAGTTGTCATACTATCACATTCCTTAATACTTATTATATGTTTTTTTCACAAAAATTTCAATCTTTTAATGAACTTGATATGTTATAATAACTTTATTATAACGTTTAGAAGGGTTTTGATAGGATGGAGCAGTTTATAGAGTTAATTAAATATATAGTTTTAGGCATTATTCAAGGAGTTACTGAAATATTTCCAGTGTCAAGTTCTGGTCACTTAGTATTATTTTCTAATATTTTTCTAGGTGGAGAAGATATAAACACTACGCTTACTCTATTTTTAATGATAACCAATATGGGCTCATTTCTAGCTTTACTAATCTATTATTTTAAAGATGTTAAAGAGTTAGTAGTTGATTCGTTAAATTTTGTTTTTAATAAAGAAAAAAGAAATGAAATAATAGTTCAAGAAAACTTTAATTATGCAGTTAAACTTATTATCGCCATTGTCCCTATTGGGATTGCAGGATTACTCATTAAAGACTATCTACCTACAAATTTATTAAGCATAGGTATTTCACTTATCATAACATCACTCTTATTATTCTTAGTTTTCCTTTTAAGAAACAAAAAGTTTTCAAATGATATTACATTTAAAAATGCTGGTGTGATTGGTTTAATTCAAATGTTTGCTGTATTCCCTGGTATTAGTAGATCGGGTATTACCTTAGTAGGCGGTTTGAGTCAAAAGATTGAAATCAAAAAAGTAATGCGTTTTTCATTTTTATGTTATTTACTTATAAGTATACCTGTTTCAGGTCTAGGATTATATGATGCAATAAAAAATCCTGGAAAAATTGATATACCAGGATTTAGTCTTGCTTTTATATTTAGTTTTATTTTCTCGTTATTAACGATTAAAATTATGCATAAATATGTTACTGTTAAAAATTTAGTATGGTTTTCACTTTATGCTTTGACAGTTGGTCTAGTCTCGATAACTTTATATTTTATTTAATAAACATACTATCGCCAAATGAGAAAAAGCGGTAGTTTTTTTTCACTGCTTCTTTATAGACTTCAAGCACTTTTTCTCTATTATAAAATGCTGAAATCAACATGATGAGCGTTGATTTTGGTAAATGGAAATTCGTAATAATCGCACCAATGACCTTAAATTGATATCCAGGATAAATAAAGATATTGGTTGAATAATTACCTGCATGGAATCCATCATTGTAGTTAGATTCTAATGTTCTTACAGTTGTTGTTCCAACTGCGATAATTCTTTTGCCTTCTTTTTTATACTGATTTAATAATCGGGCAGTATCTTGGTTTATCTCATAACTTTCGTAATGCATTTGATGTTCTAATACATCATCTACTTGAACAGGTCTAAATGTACCTAACCCTACATGCAATGTAATTTCTAATACTTCTACACCTTTGGCTTTAATCTTTTCTAACAGTTCTTCGGTAAAATGAAGTCCTGCAGTAGGTGCAGCAGCAGATCCTGCATATTTAGCGTATACCGTTTGATACCTTGATTTATCTTCTAATTTTTCTGTAATGTAAGGTGGTAGTGGCATAGTACCTAGACTATCTAAAACTTCTAAAAATATACCTTCATAGATAGCTTTAAAGATGCGAATACCTTCATCTTTAATGCCAATACACTCCATTTTAAGTGCACCATCACCAAAACTTACTATGGTACCAATCTTTATTTTTTTAGCTGGTTTTGTTAAGGCTTCCCATGTGTTTTTTTCTAACTCTTTAAGTAATAAAACTTCAATGACTGCAAGTGTCTCGATCTTTTCACCAATTAATCTTGCAGGGATAACTTTTGTGTTATTCATAACAAGTACATCATTGCTGTTTAACTCATCTAATATATCATAAAACAAACAATCTTTTGTTGTTTGTTTTTCTCTATCAACAACCAATAATTTAGAGTGATCTCTTTTATCCTTGGGATGTTGCGCTATATGTGATTTGGGTAAATCGTAATCAAATAATTCTAATTTCAATTGTCTAATAATCCTTTATAGTATTTCACACCTAAAAGATTGTATGCAAGTTCTGTTGCTACTCTTCCTCTTGGTGTACGTTTAATATATCCTTCCTGTAACAGGTAAGGTTCATATACATCTTCAATTGTACCTGGTTCTTCACCGATTGTTGAGGCGAGTGATTCCAGTCCAACTGGACCACCATTAAATCGCTCTACAATGCCTCTTAAATATAAATAGTCAGATGCATCTAGACCCTTATGATCAATACCTAATTTGGTTAATGCTAACTCAGTAATATCTAGTGTTATCACGGCATCTGTCATAATTTCAGCAAAATCTCTTACGCGTCTATATAGACGGTTTGCTATTCTAGGTGTACCTCTACTACGCTTGGATAGTTCATCTACTGCTTTTTCATCAATTTCATTTTGATATACTTTAGAAGTTCTTCTTACAATTTGTTTGATTTCTTCTAACTTGTAATAGCTTAATCTAAATACAGCACCAAAACGTTCCCTTAACGGGTGTGATAAATCACCAAATCTAGTGGTTGCACCAATTAATGTAAAAGGCGGTAATTCAATTCGAATACTTCTAGAATCTCTTTCCTTATCTAGAACAATATCAAGCGTATAATCTTCCATAGCAGAATAAAGTACTTCTTCAACAAATCGAGGTATACGGTGAATTTCATCAATAAATAACACATCTCCCGGACTTAAAGAGGAAAGAAGTGCTACCAAGTCACCTGTTTTTTCTATTGCTGGACCACTTGTTATTTTAATATTTACACCTAACTCATTAGCGATAATTTGAGCCAGTGTTGTCTTGCCTAAACCAGGTGCACCATAAAGTAAAACATGATCCAAACTCTCCTCACGTTTTAATGCTGCCTGAATATAAATAGATAACATTTCTTTAATATCATCTTGCCCTATATATTGATTTAAGGTTTGAGGACGAAGCATCAATTCATCATCATTTTTTAAATTTAAATCTCTTAATACTGATTTTTCTTCACTCATGCCTCATACCTACTTTAATAATATTGCAAGTGCTTCTTTTAGTGCTTTATTTAAGTCTTGATCAAAATTAACATGCTTTAATGATTTTGCAATCTCTTTTTTATTATAGCCTAATGCTTCTAATGCAGCAGCTACATCCTTAGAATTATCACTTAAAAGTTGCATATCTAGTTCATCGTTTACCAGTTTACCTTTTAAGTCTAAAATGATTTGTTGAGCACTCTTCATCCCAATACCAGGAAACTTAGTTAAATATTTTGCATCAGATGTTTCGATCGCAGCAATAATTTTATTTGTATCATCAAATGCTACAATACTCATTGCAGATTTGGGACCAATACCAGATACACTTATAAGTTTTAAAAATAGATTTAAAGTTTCTTCATCTTTAAATCCATAAAGTTGAAAAATATCCTCTCTTACATGTAAATAAGTTACTACTGTTGTTTCTTCACCAATTTTATATTGATATGGTACTGGACTTAAGACTAAATAGCCCACACCATTATTTTCAACAACAATATGTTGTGGATTAATTTGTGTTACTATACCTTTAATGTATCGATACATAGATTTCACCTAACTTTATTATCTTCAAATTTAATTATAACATTTTTATGGACTTTTTAGACCAATATGTGCCTTTTTTACATTGTTTTATAGCATTAGATATAAATTCATAACAACATACTAGTAAGTCCTAATCTGCGGTTTATTTTTGATAAAACCAATTAAACTCTCAGCCACTAAAATGGCTTTAAAATAGAAAATAGAGATGCTTATTATGATATAATAAGTTAGGTAGGTGAAAATGCTTGTTTGAATTTGTAAAAGAATCTAATTTAGCTTTAGATGAACTCGCTAAAAAAGATAAGAATTATAAATCTATATTGACGCAGCTTAAATCATTACTCTCTGAAATTAAAGGAGAGTTTTTAACATTTGATAAAGCACATAAAAAGGCCGAACAATCTACAAATGAATCGCACCAAGGAATTACGGTACGTTTTAACGAAAAAATTAAAACCCTAGAACTAAATCTTCATGACTTTTCAAACCAGATTGATCATCAAGTATCACAGTTAGAGATGAATTATAAGGAAGAATATCAATCTATTTTAAATAACACTAAAACAGAAGTTGAACGTATAAAATCACTTATATTAAATATTGAGCATGCATTTAACGAAAGTAAATCTAAGGCGCAATCCATTCGCTCTAAAGAAATTTCAGATATCTCTAAAGTTATGGTAGACATAAAAAAGCAAAGTGCTCAGTCTATAACATTATTAGAGTCTAATTATAGAAAAGAATTTGAAAAAATTATAGAACATTTCGAAACAAATCAAGCACTACTTCTTTTAGAAATTGAGGATGCAACTAAAAACTACGAGAAAGAAAAAAGTAAAGTTAGTCATATAAAAAACTTTTATAGAGAACAATCTGATAAAAAATATCTTTCGATTAAAAATGATTATCATGCTGCATCTATCGAATTTAATAAATCACTTGAAACTTTAAAAAAGGAAAAAGAACATCATCTAAAAGAACTTAAACAAAGTGATGAAGCAAATAGACTTCCTATTGAAGATGCCTTAGATAAGTTAAAATTAGACTATGAAGCACAAAAACTTCAAGTTGAACAACCTTATAAAGAAAAACTTGAAGCACATAAAAATCAAATCGAAGTAATCACAACCAATTTTAATACTAAAAAAGATGAGTTAACCATCGCTTATAGTGATGCATTATCTCTTATCAACTCTAAACTGAGTTCTTTTAGGGATGTGGTTGCAAACGCTAGATTAGACCTTAATCAAAAATTAAAAGAAGACTTAAAAGAAACACTGAATGAAGATGCTATTAAAGCTCTAAAAAAAGATGTTAAAAGACATTTACGTCAACAAGATAATGAGCTCAATAGACAAATAATTCGAACTGAAAAAGAGTCTCAGGCACTATTAAAAGCACATTATCAAAAACTACAAGACTTAGAACTAAAATACTTAGAAGATAAGTCTAATTGGCGTGTTACGGGAAAAAAACTAATCATTGATCAAAAATTAGAAAACTACATAAATGAACAAAACTATCAATATCAACTTAAATCACTTCAATTACAACTTAAAACCTTAAAATCAACCCATGACTTTGAGTTAGAAAAGACAGATATTACGCACTTATCCCAAATCGCACCGCTTGATTTAAAGTTAAGTGTAGCAAATGCTATTTCTGAAAAGGATGTTAATCTTTTGTCAAACGACACGAATTACCATCTGAACTTCTATCAACATCAAGAAGATAGTCTAACGCATAATTTTACTGTATTTAAACTCACTAAGGAACATGAACTTGAAGTACTAAAGTTAACTAAAGAACATGATTTAAGTGTTTCTAATATGTCATTACAACTTTCTATCGATAAAGAAAATGTTATTAGAGAGCAACAACTAGCAAACCAACAACTCAAAAAAGACTATACTGAATATACATATCAAAAACAAGTATCTAGTGAAGAACTGATTTACTTAAAACAAAAATCATTGTATGAAAATGATATACAGCATTTAATGAAATCTGAACATAGTTATCACAACTATATAACAGATAAAAGAGTTATAGAACAAAGTATCTTAAAACATAAACGTACTATTGAAGAGACAAACATTCACTTCTTAGAACGTTTAGAATCTGTAGATATGACCAATGAAATGCTTACTAAAGATTTAGAAGTTATTCACTCTAGAATACACTACTTATTCAATCAAATTTACTTAATATATAATATTCATCATCATTTCATGTTATCGTTAATATCCATTTATGAAATCCCTGCACACCCTGAGGATGTTAAACAATATATTCATTTATACCTTGATGTATTTAAACATTTAAATAGTATTCAAGAACAAGCAAAAGATCAATTCTTACTTGACTTAAATACGTTTCAAGAAGTCAAAATCAATGATTTAAGTGCATTAAAACTAAAAACTGATTATGACCTACTTGAATCTGAATACATGGCCAAAATTAAATCTATTGATTTAGACATCACTTCTAATAATCAAGTCATTAGTGATATTGAAGATAGAATATTAGTCTTATCCTCAAATGTTGACAGAATTCAATTCGAATTAAATGAAATAGAAACTTCAGATCATCCAAAGGACTCTTTATCTACTAAAAAAGATCTAACAAAACAATTCAACGTCATAGAATCAGAAATTTCTACACTAGATAAATCAATCATTAAATATAACAACCAAATTGATTTATTACTAAAGCGAAAGAATCGTTTACTTGGTGAACTTGATAAAAAACGTAGTATCACACTATCTAAAAATCAAACTGATACCAAATCATACTTAAAACAAAAGTTATTCTATATCCATGGCATAAAGCAAATAACTCAATTATTTAAAGTTTATGAGGAAAAAGTACTTGTGATTACAAGCAAACTTGATCAACCGCTTTATTTAACTGATAATATCATTAAAGAATATCAAAAAGGATATAGTCGTATTGAAGAGTACTTTGAAAAGACGTCTAATGCAATTTATCAATCCTTACTAAAGGGTAGCGTAAGTCTTTATAATAAACTGATGGCTCAGCAAAACATTTCTAAAAAAGACTTTCTTAATGAACAAAAACATTTACTAAAAAAATTAGATAAACAACAACTTGAGTTTGAAATAAAATTAAAACATTTATCGAGTGAATTCAAACATCATTTACAACTATTAAGTGATGAAAAAGATACAATTATTCAAAATATCAATACTGTTCAATTTAAGAGTCAAGAGCAAGACTTAATCAATCAACAAAAATTAATGTCGCTTACTGAATCTAAAATTATGTCAACAGAGTCTAATCTTAATAAAGAAATATTATTAATTGATGATAATTTAAAATCTGTTATCCTTCAAATGCATAGTGACTTTGATAAACAAATTCAAAAGATTAAATTATTACATGATAAAAACATCCTAAAGCATAATGAAGCCATGATGCAAAAGACTAAGAATCTAAAAGCACTTGAGGAAAGTACAAAACTTAAGAATGGTCAGTTATCCATGAGATTTACTCAAACTGAAGTAAAACTCATAGAACTAAATAAAGAAAAAATTGCTAACTATGAGCAATCCATTCAAAAAAAGCACAGTCTACTACTTAAAAAGATTCAGTCCTATGCAGATGAGTTAAAATCTGCTCAAACTAAAAAAGATTTAAGTATCAAAGATAATGAATCTAAACTAATAGCTTTCACATCTAAAGTTGAGATACATGAAAGAAAAATACTACAAAAAGATCTAAAAGATGCAAAAGCAAGTTATCAATTTAAACAGCGCACACTTAAACTATAAGTAAATAGGCTCTCTAAAAACAAATCCAAGTCCTAATAAATGACTTGGATTGTTTCTTATATATATTTTATATACCTCAAATAAAAGGAGGTACCTCCATATTTTTTACAGGCCTATATGGACTAAACCTCCATATTATTTAAAGGGGCTTTTTATTTTGATTGTATTTTCGGTATGATTTCATTGGTTATCACTAATGACCTATCAAACTCAGAGTGATTTTTTATTACAAGGAGCCTTATTGGATAATCTTCTAGATATGATTTTTTTATTTCTATAAGATACATCTCCATCATAATAACACTCAAAAAATCAGGACCTTTATATGAAAAGTTAAAGACGAGCTCATCATCAATGAAATTTACACTATTTAACTTAACATCAAAACCAGAATCGTGTCTTTTATAGGCAATATATAATAAGGTATTTTCTTCAAAGAATGCCTCATCATAAATATATAAATCTTCAAATGCTTTAATACGATTATCGTCTTTATCACTAGTAAATTTCACATATGATTCATAGTCATCCATTCTTAAGGAATCATAACTATCTCCCATATATTTATCAGAATGACCTACAATTTTATAGTTCTTATTTTCATTTGTACAAGCACTTAATGTGACTGCAAGTATCATGAGTACAAGAAATAATATTTTTTTCATATTTACTTTTCCCCTTTTATATTTTAATCAAATATGTATTCCTGTGTTACTCATAATTTAGTAAAGGTTATCTTACTTGATTTGGCTAATTTTATCATCTCTACTTTAATAAGTCAATTAAAGTTATAAGTCGTCACTATTAGCAATCTATTATATCAAAAACATTTTATACTGAAATACTATATTTCTATCAATTAGTGGATATTATTTCATCAGTTATAATCCTTGTTCTATCAAATTCAACATCATTTTTTTCTACATATAGCCTTATTGGATAATCTTCTAGATAAGATTTTTTAATTTCTACAAGATACATCTCCATCATTATTACATTTAAAACATCTGGTCCTTTATATGAGAAGTTAAAGACAACTTCATTATCTTTTATGTTGACACTATTTAACTTAACGTCATAACCAGAATTATTTCTTTCAAAAGCAATATATACTAAACTGTTTTCTTCAAAAAATGCCTCATCATAAATATATAAATCTTTAAAAGCTTTGACATGGTAATCATTTTCATTACTAATAAATTGAAGGTAAGTATCATAATTATCCATTCTAAATGAATCCGACATGATCGTCATATATTTATCATAATGACCCACTATTTTGTAGTTCTTATTTTCTTTTGTACATGCACTTAATGTTATAACTAGTACCATTAATAAAGCTAATATTGTTTTTTTCATGTTTTTAAATCCCCTTTAACACTGTAATTATTATAATAATGTAATTATACGTATCAATTATTTTTTCTACAATCATGACATTTTATTAATCTTCTTAGATCTGTTTAAGATTATTGATTGATGCAATATATCGTTTGTTGTGTTGTTAGTTTCTATCTACCATTTCTACTTGGTATCACACCAGATGAGTGTAGAAGGTCCATTGAATACGAATTCTAACCCTTCAATAGTTTCACTTACGATGCCACCATAAATGTAAAACATAACTGATATTTTAACAGCATAAGCAGTTTCATATTTGCCATAATATTTATCTATATTAATGTTTTCTAAAGTGGCATTCGGGAAATCATTTATCAACTCTGCTAATCTTGTTTTCTTTATAGCCCCTTCAAAAATTGAATCTAGTTCAAGTTGTATTTGTACCCGTTCATGATATTTGTGCAATAACTTTAAATTTTCTAGTGTCAAAAGTCCTTGATCATATGCTTCTTGTATCGTGTAAAACTTTCCACCTTTGGGTGTAACCACCTTCATGAGATAGTCTATAAATGCATCTATACCTACAAGTTCATAATGCATACCATCTTCATTAAGAGATCCAATTTGGATAGTAATAAAATTATTATCCGCATTATACATTAGAATATAATCATTTATTGGCGATGCATCGATGTTGCCTTCATATTTTTTATAGGTTAATGATAATAATTTCTTTACCACACCTTTAACACTATCTTCAGGTATTTCATATTCAATAGGGTCTTTATAGATTTGATTTTGCTCATCATAATTTGTTCTATTTGTACCATACACTACTTTAGTTGGATTTTTAACTTCTAAACTAACGGGTTGTACATCTGTAATACCTATAGATGAACATCCTGAAAAAAGTAAGATTGCTACCACACTTAACATAATAAATAATATTTTTTTCATGTCTATAAACCTCCTACGATATTCGTCTAATACTTTACTTTAGCTTTATGATTACTGTATGATAGATCTTTGTTGTTGCTTAGTATATATTTAATGTTTAAACAAGTATATACAAATAAACATGTATAGTCAAATGAAATAATAATTCAATTATAAAGTCCTTAGTGGGTAACCTTAGGTATTTAGTGTCATTAAAATAAAAATCCGAGCTCTTAATAGGGCTCGGATTCGTACTAGATTATTCTAAATATTCAAATTCATAAGAGAAGATACGTACGATATCCCCATGAACTACACCTTGTTCTCTAAGTGCATCTTCAATTCCTAAACCACGTAACTGTCTTGCAAAACGCTTCACAGCTGATTCATTATTAAAGTCTGTTCTATTAAATAAAACAAATAATTTATCACCTGTTAATTCAAAGACACCGTCATCACCTTTAGTAATGATGAAGTCTACTGCATCTTCTGCATTTAGTGTATAGTGTTTTGTAGTATCTTTTGGAGCAAATTTAGGAATATTTCTTAATGTAGACGAAATTTCGTATTTAAGCGCTTGTATACCATCATTCATTAGTGCTGAAATAGGAATAACTTTAACATCTTTTAAAACTTTTTTAAAGCTTTCAAATTTTTCTTGTGCGCCTTCAACGTCCATCTTGTTTGCTACAACTATTTGAGTTCTATCTTTGAGTTTCTCATCATATAAAACAAGTTCATTGTTAATCTTATTATAGTCATCTACTGGATCTAATGAATCCATAGATACAATATGTAATAAAATTCTACAACGTTCAACGTGTTTTAAAAATTGTAAACCTAACCCAACTCCAAGGTGTGCAAACTCAATTAATCCAGGTAAGTCTGCAACAACAAACGCATCATCTTCAACATGAACCATACCAAGTTGTGGGGATAGTGTTGTAAATTGATAGTCTGCTACTTTCGCTTTTGCATTTGAGATTCTTGTAATTAATGTCGATTTACCAACATTAGGATAACCTAATAAACCAACATCCGCTAAGACTTGAAGTTCTACTTTTGCTAAGAATGTTTGGCCTAAATCTCCTTGTTCTGCAAAATCAGGTGCTTTATTTTTATTGGATGCAAACGCCATATTACCACGCCCACCTTTACCACCTTCAGCAACTAATAAAGTTTGGCCATGTTCTAAGACTTCACCTATTAAATTATCTTTATCATCATAACAAATCGTACCTAATGGTACACGAACATATGTATCTTCTGCGTGTGCACCGTGCATCCCTTTAGGGCCACCATGGACACCATTAGCAGCTTTGATATGTCTGTTGTATTTTAAATCTATTAACGTATTTTTACCTTCATCACCAATAAAGTAAATATGACCACCACGGCCACCATTACCACCAGCGGGTCCACCAAACTCCACGTGTGCTTCTCTACGGAATGCAACTTTACCGTTACCACCGCGTCCTGCTTTTACTTCTACTGTTACTGCATCTACAAATGCGCTCATTTATTTCACTTCCTTCGTATCTAAAATTTTACAACAAAAAAGGGTAATAATCAATTACCCTTTTAATATTAAGCTTCGTAAACTGATACTTGCGTACGGTTTTTACCTTTACGTTCGTATTTAACAGTTCCTGTTACTTTAGCGAATAAAGTATCATCTCCGCCACGTCCAACGTTATTGCCTGGATGAATTTTAGTTCCTCTTTGGCGATAAATAATTGAACCAGCTGAAGCGAATTGTCCATCAGATAATTTTAATCCTAATCTTTGAGATCTAGAGTCACGTCCGTTTCTTGATGACCCTACCCCTTTTTTAGATGCGAATAACTGAATATTAATCTTTAACATGTTATCCCTCCTTATGGTTTTTAATGTAAGTTTTATATTGAGCTGCAAGCTCATTTAATGTGTATTCTAAATTGATAAGTAAACCTTCAATTACATCATTTGTTTGATTGATCTGTAATTCAAAGTTTCCTTCTTCTACTTTGGCATAAAAATTTTCTTTATACCCTAACGTTTCAATAGCATTCACAGTAACGATTAAAGCTGTTGATACTGCACTGCATACAATGTCTGTACCGTATTCACCAAAGAGCGCGTGCCCTTTAACATCCAGTCCTTTAATGAAACCATGATCTTTTTTGAAATGATATTTAATCATTAGCCTTGAATTGATTTGACAACTAACTTAGTGTAAGCTTGTCTATGTCCTTGTTTTCTTCTATAATTTTTACGTCTTTTATATTTGAAAACAATAATCTTTCTTTGTCTACCTTGTTTAATAACTTCAGCAACAACTTTAGCACCTTCTACATATGGATGACCAATTTTGTCTGATGTTGCTAATACTTCAGTAAATTCAAAAGTATCACCAGCTTCGACATCTAGTTTTTCAACGTAGATTTCTTGTCCTTCTGTTACTTTAACTTGTTTACCGCCTGTTTGGATAATTGCAAACATGTGTGTTTCCTCCTTTTATTTTATTTGAAGACTCACTATGAAGGTAGTCCAATGACATTTATAACCTTTTCTATGTGGTACAACGCAACTGTTATTTTATTATAAATTGACACTTTTGTCAAGGTTTTTTTATACCTTCTAAGACTTAATTTCAAAACTTAGTTAATCCGTGGGATTTGCTCCACCATCAAGTGCTTCTAGCTTAGGTTCTTTAGATTTAAACATTTTCATAATTGTCTTTGGAAATAAGAATAATCCATCAGCAATTACAATAGGCAAGTGTTTAGCAGCTTCAATTAAAGCACCATATCTAATCTTTTCTTTTGTAAGATCCGGTGCGTCATCAAATAGGTATTTTCTGGTTACAATGCCTATTCTAAGTGTTAGTAGCGCATTAGACACCCCTTCTATCACACTAGACATAATCGGTCTAATTAACGGTATTTCACCAAGCATCTTCATTGTAGATGTTGGGAGAATATCATTTAGATTAATATTTTCTAAACCTTCTGCAATAAGTGCTGTAACAAATACATTGATAACCAGTTTTGCTAGATTTCTATAACTTGGTCTAAACCCACATAATACAACAATTTCTTTAATCATTTTAATATTGACTACAACCACTGTAATAAAATCTAATCGTCCATTTTGTGAGATTGCAGTGGATACCATGACTGTCTTTGCATGTTGACGTATGACTTTATTTAGTTTTTTCTTTAAATGTTTATTGTATACATTATTTAGAGCATCTCTTAACTCATAAGGATCGTGCATCGAATCTTCTAAATTCTTTTTCATGCCTTCAGGTAAGTCTTCTTGTTCTAAAATACGTTTGGCTACTTTTTTATAGACTTTATGTTCTCTCTTAGGATTTTTGTCTAATGTTGTACCTATTGAAAAAGAGGGTGAAAATAAGATAATTAAAACAGGTCTAATAATTAAAAAATACACCAATAAAAAAGAAAGTCCATAAAATACGTAAGGTGCATACTCATGTACACTTTTTAAGTGTTCTCCTACTTGCATGATGGATGAAATAATCATCATAAGTATAATAAGTAGTGTACCTATACCTACAAAATACCAAAATTTTTTATTAGAGTTTTTCTTCATATAGTTTTTACCTTTTTTATTTATTATATCAAATTTCTTCTCTTCTTTGTCTACGATATGAATAAAACTCATTTCTACCTATGATAATATGATCAATGAGTTCAATGGATAAAACTTCACCAGCATTTTTGATAAGTTTTGTTAGTTTATCATCTGCTTGACTAGGTGCGGAATCACCGCTTGGATGATTATGGACAACAATAATGCCAAATGCACCAATTCTTACAGCAGACTTAAACAAATCTTTTACAGACACTTGAATAGATGAAGTTGTTCCCATATAGATTGTCTCATTTTTCAGTAGATTACCTTTGATATCTAAACATAAAACGATTAAGTGTTCTTTTCTTAGGTAAGACATATCCTCTTTAAGTAAATGATACACCTCACTCGACTCAGTTATCATTTTACGTACTGGTTTTTTCCTATCACTTAATCTTCTTCCAAGTTCTACTGCAGCAATAATTGTGGTAGCCTTCGCATCACTAATACCATAAATGGTAAGCAAATCTTCTACCGTGATATGTAACATATCTTCTAAATTATCAATTTGAGACAAAACTTTTTTAGCCAGTAATAAAACATCTTCCTTTGTATTTCCTGTTCTAAGTAAAATAGCTATAAGTTCATAGTCTAGTAACGCACGTACACCATGTTTAATCAACTTTTCTCTTGGTTTCATACATAACACCCCTTCTAACTTATAGTAGATAGAAGGGGTGTATTTTACTTTTATTTAAATTCTAAATATTTTGATAAGTTCAGTCCATGTATCTTTTCTAGCAAAGGTAAACATTGCAGAAACTAATAAGATACCAACTGCTATGACTGATAAACTAGTCCAAGTAACGCCTGGTTCCATAAATGGTGTTGTAAATCCAATAATACCTACTACAAAATTCAAGATGATTAGAAAGAATAAACTTCTTACATGTAAGTAATATGTTTTTGGTTTACTTGCAACTACAATTGGTAAAATGATAGTAGTTGTTACAAGCAATGCTGGTATAACATAGGTTAGACTCCAAGCTTTATATTCTGTAATCACATCTATTAGTATAAGTATTAAACTCATAAGAACAACTTGTCTATTAACCTTCGTTGGATAATTATGTTTAGATACAACGATTTGTGATAAAAGTATCCATGCATAGACAATCGGTCCTATTGCAATTAAACTCCAAGGTGTAGGATTAGAATTATATGTAGCAAAGTTTATCATTGCAAGGATGATAACAACCGCAATAGAGATGACACCAAATATCTTAGATACAAACTTAGCCTTATTAGACTTAAGTTTAATTGTTGGGTATCCTTGAGTAATGACTTTACTCTCATAGTTTTTTTCAATTAAGGGTCTACCGCAAATTGTACAAGTTGTTTCCTTCTTATAATAATATGCGTGACAATGTTGACAGTATTGCATTAAATGACCTCCCAACCATTGGCTTCAATTTGGGATTCAATATCTAGTGATTTTAATATTTTAAAGAATTCAATTTCAAAATCACGTTCTACAATTTTAGAGATACATGAGATAGTCATTGTATCCTTAAATGATACAAAAGACATAGCTTTTGGTGTATCCAAATTTGGTACAATCATAAAACTATAGTGAGAGATATGCGCACTCATTTCTTTAGGTAATTTAATTAAACCTAAATTTGAAGTGTCAAATGTATTCAGTTTATTACCAATTTTACCGTAAACGCTACGCATTGCAACAATCTTTATACTTAAAGGTGTCATCCTTAGTAGTTTGTTTTGTTCATAACGTACATTTTGAATAATAGAATTTACCATATCCTCTAGGTTCAATTGATTTTTCATCTCTAGTTTCACAAAAGATAAAATTTGTTCTAACTCATTTTCATCTTGATTAAGATCATAATTAATACGTACATAACTAGCAAAGTTTCTTAAAGTCACAGATGGATAGTATTGACGCATGTTTACAGGTATAAAGATACGTGCTAAATGTTTATAACTTTGTATCTTACCAGATCGTTTAAGTGCTAGAATAATCATTCCAATCATTAGTTCGTTCATAGTTACATCAAAAGATTTTGCAACTTCTTTAACCTTAGATAATGAGACATACGCATTCATTACAGCATTATAGTTTTTTGGGTAAAATGTACCCTTAATACGATGTGCTTTAACTTCTTTTACTTTAGGTATTTTTTTATTGTGATATAACTTTTGAAATTCATCAGCAACTTCTTGATAAGTTGCTGCTGCATCTGCACGTATAACTAAACCTTCAGGATCAATTTGTTTACCATCTAAGGTTAAGTATTCATAAGCTAGTGAGTTTACAAACTCTAAAGCACCTTTCCCGTCAGTTAATGCATGGAAAAACTCAACACTTAGTCTTTCTTTAAAATACTGTGTTCTAAATAAAAAGTCATTATTACCCTTAAACACTAGAAATTGATTAATCATACCATCTTCTTCATATAGTAAGGGTTCTTTCAAATTTTCTTCAAAATAATACCAGAATAATCCTTTTCTAATACGAACGTTTAGATGTTTAAAACGCTTAGTTGTACGATTAAGTGCTTGTTGTAATATATCTACTTTTATGGGTTCTTTGAATATGACAGAGATCCTAAATACGTAGCTACGTGATTCATTGGCTACTACAGGAAAAATTTTAGCTGCATTATCTAGGTCATAAAACTTTCTAAGCTTGGCCAAATTATCCCAACTTTCTTATAATTTTTCTAAAACCTTTTTTGCAAGTGCAAAATACAACTTACCATTCATATCATTAAGACTATAGATGTAACTTGATGTATCTACTGGTTGATTTATGGGTATTTGAATTAAAAGTTCACTTTGCAGTTTAGAAGCTGTTATTTCTCCACCACCTTGACCAAATAAATACTCATTTTTTTGATTTGCTTCATTATAATAATAACTCATGTTTTCAACCACACCAATGATTTTATGCCCTATTTCATAAGCACCTAAACCAGCTTTCAAGGCTACATGGCTAGCATTTGGATGCGGTGTCGTAACAAGTAACATTTTAGCATCTGGTACAAATGTTTGTACATCAAGCTGTATATCACCTGTGCCAGGTGGTAAATCAATTAAAACGATTTGAGTATCTTCATCCCATAATACATTATTGAAAAAATGTGTTATAAGTTTACCCAACATTGGACCACGCCACATAAGTGGTTGGTCTAGCGGCATAAAAAATTCAGGACTAATGACTTGTATGTCATCTAGAGTTCTTGCAGGTATAAGTTCATCATCTTCTGAAGTATCTAGTGGTTCAATAGGTAGATTAAAAATACTTGGTATGGAAGAACCATAAACATCCGTATCAATCACACCTACTTTATAGCCTAATCTTTTGAGTGCTACAGCAAGGTTTGCTGTAACACTAGATTTACCAACACCACCCTTACCTGAAATAATACCAAGGTAAGTGATAGATTTCTCATCCTCTAATTTATAGTTAGAATCAGTAAAAATGATTCTAATGCCTGGATAACCAAACTTGATTTTTGCAAGTCTTGCAATTTCAAGTTTGATATTGGTTTCATCTTTTCGTCTATTTTTAAGCTGGACTTCTAAATCTATAACATCTTCTTCATCCACTTTAATGCTTAAAATACTTCCAACTTCTTCAAATGTTTTATTCAATGATGGATCTATTAATTTATTTAATTCAATTTTTAATTGTTCTAATTTGCTCAATTACTTTTTACCTTCATATAATTTTTGATTGTCTTTTAATACCTTAGATGTACGGTAAGTGTTTTTAATACGTTTAAATAATGAGGATTGATCATAAGATAGAATACTTGCACGGTAAAGTGGTGTAAATACTGCAAGTAACCCTACTGCAGTTACTATCATAATAGCAAAACTAATAACTACTTCTAACCAACCTAATTGTCCAGCAGCAAATGCAACCGGTAAAACAAGTGGTGCACTAAATGGGAAATATCCAAAGAATAAGAGTAATCCTGATAGTTGTGACGCACCTGCAAATATACCACCCATATATGAAATCATTAAGATCATCATAACAGGTGTTTGAATTGCTTGGTAATCTTCTTGGTTAACTGATAAGGATGCGAAGAATCCACCTATGATTGCATAGATAAGTGCGCCTAATACAGCACATACTAAAGTTACAAGTAATGTAGGTAAAATAACTGGTCCTAGAATACCAACAATACTAGACCAACTTCCACCAACTGAGGTACTGTTACTTGCGATAAGTTCGTTTAAGCCAAAGCCTACTAATCCAAAGACAACATAAGTTAATAATTGAACTATTAAGAATATCATGATTGATAATATCTTAGCAAAAAAGTGTGTTCTAGGTGGTACAGATGCAATAATAATCTCAATTGCCTTAGTAGATTTTTCTTCCATAATCTCAGTACCAATAAATTGTAGTGCAATAGTAATTAAAATAAAGATTGGAATAATCACTGCTGTAGATAAAGCTGACATAATGGATTGTAATTCTGTATCTTCAGCATTTGGATCTTTTACATAATCTACAGTAACATCATTAATCATTCCAGTAGAACCCGGATTATCAATTTCATATTTTAGTCTTTGTAAATTTGGTAAGAAACTTTGAAGTATAGATGTTACATAACCATTTAAACCTGAATTATATACTTGTACTTGAACGAGTCCACCCTCTAAATAGATATAGATCAAACCAGAATTTGGTAGTGCATCATCATAATATGTTGCATCAGGAATATCATTTGATAAAAGGTATTCAATTTGGTTATCAAATAAGTTTAATAAGGATATATCTATGAATGTTTGAATTGCATCATCAAAGTTATATCCGGTTGTATCTACAATAGTTATTCTATTATCGATAATCTCTCCACCTGGTTCATCAGCAAAACTACTAATAATTGTAGGTAGTAATGTAATACCTACAATTAAAACACCAATCACTGCTGTAGAAATATAAAATGCTTTTGTAAAAAGTCTTTTCTTTAATCCATATTTAATTAAATACTTAAGCTTCTTCATACTTTTTACCTACTTTCGCAATAAATATCTCAGATAAACTTGCTTGTTCAACATCATATTTTCTTAAATTATCTAGCGTCTTAATATAATCAAATACACTTGGTGCAACATCTTCTGATTCAATTTTAATGGTCCATTCTTTGGAGTCTTTTGTACATCCAAAAACACCAGGTATTCCAAGTACTTTTTCAGCTTCTAATCCATCTGCTATGACTTTAATATTATGCTTTTTAAAGTCATTTTTAACATCTTTAATTAATCCTGAAATCACTGATTTCCCCTTTTCTAAGACGACTAAGCGCTCACAAAAACTCTCTACATGATCAATTTGATGTGATGAAAAGATAATGGTACAACCTTTTTGTTGGTACTCTCTAATAACTTCAACAAATAATTCAATATTTATAACATCTAGACCACTAAAAGGTTCATCTAGTACTAATAATGATGGTTCATTAATTAGTGCTGATATAAACTGAATTTTTTGTTGATTACCCTTAGATAACTCTTTAATTTTCTTCATTTTATAATCTACAATATTAAAACGTTTTAACCAATAATCTAATCGTTCTAATATGGTTTTAACTGGTACATTTTTAAGTTGACCGAAATATAGAATTAGGTCTTTTACAGTAAGTTTAGTTAATAAACTTCGCTCCTCAATCATGTAACCAATTTTATCTACAGTTTCATAGGAGACAAAATCCCCTTCATATCTAACATAACCACTAGATGGGTAAAGTAAGCCCATTATAGTTCTAAAAGTTGTTGTTTTACCCGCACCATTGGTACCGAGTAAACCAAAGATTTCACCTTTTTCTACTTCAAAAGATAAATCATCTACGGCTGTAAAATCACCGTATTTTAAAGTGACATTTTTTACTTCAAGCATCGATAAACTCCTTTTCATTTAAAAATTGAAAATATACTACTAATATCATAACATGTTTACCACTTTTTTAGTAATCATTTAATTAGATTAAGGACATCTTTATGATAAAAACACACACCTATTTTTATAGGTGTGTGTGATTCAAAACTTTTTTTATTTTGATTGTATTTTCGGTATGATTTCGTCTGTCATTATAACTGATCTGTCAAAATTAGAATCTTGTCTTTCTACATATAGCCTTATTTGATAATCTTCTAAATAAGATTTTTTTATTTCTACAAGATACATCTCCATCCTAATAACAGTCGTAGCATCTGGTCCCTTATATGAAAAATTAAAGATAATCTCATTATCAATGAGATTTACACTATTTAACTTAACATCAAAACCAAAATCATATCTTTCAAAAGCAATATATAATAAAGTGTTTTCCTCAAAAAATGCCTCATCATAAATATATAAATCTTTAAAAGCTTTGACATGATAAGCTTCTTCATTACTAATAAATTCTAAATAGGATGTATAATCATCCATCCTGAATGAATCAGAAATAATTGTCACGTATTTATCATAATGACCTACAATTTTATAGTTCTTATTTTCTTTTGTACAAGCACTTAATGTGACTGAAAGTATCATGAGTATAATAAATAGAATCTTTTTCATATTTTTATTCCCCTCTATAATAATCATCTAATATGCGCTTCTTTACCCTATTAATTTATCTAGTTATGTAAAAAACTTTGTATAGCAAGTGACACATTTGATTAATTTACAGTATCTTACCATATTATCCTTTATACATCCAATGAAATTATAACTTTAAGTTACATCGCACTTTAAAAGAAAACATGGAACCTCATAAAAGTTAAGGTTCCATGTTATTGCATTAGTCTTTATTAATTAAACGCTCATTTAATAATTTAATGAAGCCATCAACTGATATATTGATTTGCTTTTCACTTCCATATGGTCTATAGGTAATGGAATGTGTATTCATCTCATTGTCACCTACTACTAATTGATATGGTATTTTTAATGTTTGAGCTTCACGGATCTTATAGCCTAATTTTTCATTTCTAAAGTCAGATTCTACTCTAAATCCTAATTTTTTTAATTGTTCATGTAAATTCATAACATAATCTTTATGTAAGTCTAAATTTACAGGAATCAGTTTTAATTGAACTGGTGCTAACCATAATGGGAAGCTACCTTTATATTCTTCAATTAAGTATGCTACAAAACGTTCCATTGTAGATACTACACCACGGTGTATAACCACTGGACGATGGTTATTTTTACCATCTTCACCAACATAAGTTAAGTCAAAGCGTTCTGGTAATAAGAAGTCTAGTTGTACTGTGGATAAAGTTTCTTCCATACCCATTGCAGTACGTACTTGAATGTCTAATTTTGGTCCATAAAATGCTGCTTCACCAATTGCTTCTTTATATGGAAGTTTCATTTCATCCATTACATGTTTAAGTTCTGATTCTGCACGTTGCCACATCTGATCATCATCAAAGTACTTTTCTTTATTTTCCGGATCTCTGTAGCTAAGTCTAAAACTGTAGTCAGTAATCTTAAAGTCTTTGTATACTTCAATAATTAAATGCACAACACGCATAAATTCTTCTTTAATTTGATCAGGTCTTACGAAGATATGAGCATCATTTAAAGTCATTTCTCTAACACGTTGTAAACCACTTAATGCACCTGATTTTTCATAACGGTGCATCATACCTAGTTCTGCAAAACGTATTGGTAATTCTCTATATGAGTGAATATCTTTTTTATAAATCATCATGTGGTGTGGACAGTTCATTGGACGTAGTACTAACATTTCTCCATCACCTAAATCCATTGGAGGATACATGTTTTCATGATAATGATCCCAGTGTCCACTTTGTTTATAAAATTCAACATTCGCCATAATTGGTGTATAAACATGTAGATAGCCTAATTCTAACTCTTTATCAGTGATATAGCGTTCGATGATGCGGCGAATAGTTGCACCTTTTGGTAACCAAAATGGTAGTCCTGAACCGACTTCTTGGCTAGTCATAAAAATATCTAAATCTTTACCGATTTTTCTGTGATCTCTTAATTTTCTTTCTTCAAGCATCACTAGATGTTTATCTAGTTCTGCTTTTTCAAAATAAGCAATACCATACACACGCACTAATTGTTTATTTTTAGCATCCCCTCTCCAGTAAGCACCTGCAATACTTAAGAGTTTAAAGTGTTTGATATATTTTGTAGAAGGTACATGTCCACCACGACATAAATCGATAAAATCCCCTTGTCTATAAACACTTAATTGGTCATCTTTATAAAATTCAATTAATTCTAGTTTATATGGATCATGTTTAAATATATCTCTAGCCTCATCATAAGAGACTTCGATACGTTCAATTAAGTGATTTTCTTCACTTAATTTCTTCATCATTTTCTCTACTTTTTCTAAATCTGCATCTGTAAAAACACTATCTTTAAAATCAACATCATAATAATAGCCTTCTTCAATCGCTGGCCCTACACCAAATAGTGCATTTGGATATAGTTTTCTAATTGCTTGAGCCATTAAGTGTGCGGCCGAGTGATTTAATACATGAAATGATAGTTCATCTTTTGGAGTAAGTAATTGTAATTTACCATCATGTTCTAATTTACGTGATAGTTCAACTAAATCCTCATTAAATTTAGCTGCAACGATTTTTTTTGCTAAAGATATCGAGATATCTTCTGCAACCTCTAATACTGTAATACCTTTTGGAAATGATTTGATGTTGCCATCAGGAAATGTTATTTTAATCATGTCGTTCTCCTTTGTTTATAAAAATAAAAGTCCCTACAATAAAACAATGTAAGGACGAATTTAAAAATCCGCGGTACCACCTTAATTCATACATTAAATGTATGCAACTTCATAAATTCTATTAACGCTAGAAAAACGGGTCCTATTGGTTTAGGCCAGCTCATTAGGTGGTAATTTAAGTGGGTTTGTAAGCTCTCACCATTCTTACATCGCTTTTTTGTTTATGACTTAAATCTTGTCCTAATTCATTGCTTTATTAGTATTTTACACTTAAATGTTAAAAAATCAATCTATTTTGAATCTTTTCATTAATTTGAAAGGTTTTGTCAAATCACTAATTCTTTTGATAATACGCATAACCCTGATACTATCATTATCTTTATTTAGCATCATACCTTCTGCAAGTTCCTTGAAGGTCACATTACTTGAAATATGCACCATTAAATTAGCATTTAATCGGTAATGAATGACAGGTAGTAATATTTCATCTCTAAACCATGCAGACATGTTTTCACCACCCAAATCATCTAAAATAAGTACCTTTGTACGCTTTAAGATGTTGATACGCTTTTCAAGTTGATTGGTTGAAATTGCACCCTTTAATGTTCTTATTAAATCTGGAACAAATGCGTAGATTACATCGATGTTTTGTTTGGTGAGCTCATTTGCTAAACCACTTAATAAAAAACTTTTACCAGTACCATTTGGACCATATAGATAGAGTCCCTTCATAAACTTATCCTTATTTAAAATGGTTTGTCTTGCATAATCAACAGCTTCTTTTTGATAGTCATCACTAATAATGAAATCCTCTAAAATTGCATCAGCAATATAGATATCTGATTCGAAGGTTTCTAAATTTCTTTTGATGATACGCGTTAAGTCTTGTTGACGCTTTTCTTTTGTCGGTTCATATACAATTTGAAGATAGGGTTTAAACTTTAATTTAGGTTTAAAACTTATAGAATCATTTTGGTCACGTTGAAGTAGATATTGGTAGACAATAATGACTTCTTCGTCATTAAGTTTTAAATGTTTTGTTTCATCATCATTTAAGATGGCTTCTCTCATAAAATCTAGTTTCATATTATTTATCCTCAAATTCAGCATTAAGTTCATCTAAGTATTGATCAACCCATTCAGGATTTTTAGCCTTAGGTTTAGTTTTTGCTGTATAGTTTGCTGTTTTATTTTCATAACTAGATTTATCTAGAACTTGATGATATGCATCTTCTGTTGTACGTATACCTTTTTTAAGCCAGGTTTCTAATACCTTTTCAAGATATGTAATATGTGGTAAGTGTCCATCTTTGAATTTAAGTATATGAAGTAGTAATGTATTAATAATACCAATTTCAACTTGATTTCTTTCAATTAAAGACATCACTGTATCGGTATACATTAATTGATAATCGTCTTTTGCATACTTTTCAAGAATTTGCATCGGAGAAACAGTTTTTAGGTAATTGATTGAAGATTCCTTACCATTTAATTGTTTCGTTTCACTTACAACCGGTAATACTTTTTTCTTATCTTGGTAATAAGTTTGAGCTTTAAAACTTAGGTTACCTAAATCAATATCACCATTTGGTGATACTGTTTTAATGTAGATGTCTACAATTTCATCTAGTGAAAATTGATATACAAACACTAATTTTTGAATAGTATCTACTGTTTGACGAGACATTAAAATAGGTTTTTTAACTCTATCCGGTAATTTTTCAACAAATGCCTCATAATTAATTTGATCTTTAATGCGTGCACCTAAGTTACTCTTCTTACCTAAATAAACATCAGAATCATAAAAATGGTTAGAATCAATAAAGTTAAAGACATCATCGAAGTTTCTAGTTACTTCTGTATATCCAGTTAACTCTATTTTTTCTACTTTAAATAGGTTTGTTACTTGATCATATAATTTTTTACCCATTTCAGTTAATAAAAACTGTCCTAATATCGTATCTTGAATAAATCCTCTTGGCGATAGTGGTGATTTTAATTGATAAATCGTATGTTCACCTTGAACAAAGGTGTTAAGCAAATTAATCGCCTCTAATTTATCTCTTGCCTCTTTTACTTGATCTATTTTAACATTTAAAACATCAAGTAAAAATTGATGGGTAAACGTTTCAGATTGATAATTTTTAGTATTCAGTAAGTGATAAAAAGTATGATATAAAGAAAACGATAAAACACCTATGATTGGTTGGTATAAGATACCTAAAACTTTCCATTCATCACTTGAAAGTGCTGACTGACTAATTATATTAAATGTTGATTTTGCTTTCACTTTATACATACCTTTCTAATAATTTATCTATTTTTTCATATAACGCATCTATAGATCCATTATTTTTTATAATGTGGGTTGCTAGTTTGCGCTTTTTAGCTAAAGGTAGCTGCGCCTTGATTCGAACAAGCGCTTCTTCTTGAGTATATTTGTTACGTAACATTAATCTTTTTAATTGAAGTGCTTCGGTTGTATCTATTAAAATGGATTCATCAAACTCTGTGTAATTAGATTCAAATAATAATGGTATATCTAAAAATAAGATATGCTCATGATTTAACTTTTTTTGCTTACTAATTTCTTCAAAGACAAGTGGATGTAATATGTTTTCTAGTTTTTTTCTTTGTTTTTTATCATGGAAAATGATGTTTGCAAGTTTTGCTTTATCAATTGGTGTTTCCATTTTAAATGTTTTAGCTATGACTTTAAGTACATCACTATCTTGATAAAGTCTCCCTACAATTTCATCAGAATCTATGACTACAAATCCTTTTTTTCTTAAATAGGTTGTTACAGTTGATTTACCTGTTGCGATACCACCAGTTATTGCAACCACATAAGATGGTTGGCATCTTGGACAAACATATGTTCCACGTCCTTTTAACTGAAACTTAACAATTTTTGTGCCACAAACTTTACAAAGTTCTCCAGTTTTTCCGTGAACATTTAACTCCTGTTGAAACTCACCCTTATGCCCTAAGGATTCAAAGGTATCAATTGTTGTTCCACCCATTTGAATTGCTTTATTTAGTACAATGTTTGAGTTTTCTAACAAGGTTATTGCTTCATCTTTAGTAATTAGAAAACCTTTTTTAGCTGGATGTATTCTAGATAAGTAAAGTATTTCGTTTGCATAAATATTGCCAATACCACCAATAATTGATTGATCAAGTAATATTTCTTTAATGGTTTTACTTCTTCGATTAAAACTACTATAAAAGGTGTCTAAATCTAGAGTGTCCGGGTCCTTTGCAAGCCCTTTAATATCTTTTAAATAAGTGTCTTTATCTTTGATGTCTACCAGTTCAAAACGCCCAAATTTACGTGTATCTTCATAACTTAGGGTGTGACCGCTTGATAGACTAAACACCACATGTATATGCTTATTTAAAGGCGCATCCATAAAGTATTTGCCTTCCATACGTAAATGAGATACTAAAAGATAGTCATCTAAAATAAACTTTAAATACTTCGCTTCACGTTCTACTTTATGTATACGTTGACCTTTTAATTTAGTTTCAAATGTATCATCATTTGAAACAATAGGTCGATAGTATACTAAAACATCACGTATGACTTCACCTTCTAATACTGTATTTAAATTTCTACGAATGGTTTCTACCTCAGGTAGTTCAGGCATAGTACTTCTCCTTTATTTTAATTCATACCAGTTGGTTCCAACATCACATGATGTTTTCAGTCTAACGCCTAAATTAAAGGCTTTTTCCATGATGTTTGGTATGACTACTTTCATCTCATCCAACTCTTCTTTAACAACCTCAACGATGAGTTCGTCATGTACTTGTAGGATAAGTTTTGATTTCTTGTTATTATTTTTTAAATAGTTGTGTAAATCAATCATTGCGAGTTTAATAATGTCTGCTGCTGTACCTTGAATCGGTGCATTTAAACTCGTACGTTTACCAAACTCTCTTAAGTTAAATACTTTTGAGGATAGTTCTGGTATATAACGGCGACGATTTAAAAGTGTTTCAACATAGCCATGTGTTTTAGCAAACTCAACGATATTGGTCATGTAATCTTTAATTTCAGGATATACTTCCAAATAACGACTAATAAAGTTTTCTGCTTCTTTGACTGTTACACCAATATCCTCAGATAAACTCCATGGTCCAATACCATAAATAATACCGAAGTTAACTGCTTTAGCACGTCTTCTTTGTTCACTATCCACTGTATCTACGTGGAATACCTTTTGAGCTGTTACGGTATGAATATCTTGATCTTCTTCAAATGCTTGTTTTAAATTTTTAACATCTGCCATAGCTGCTAGTACACGTAATTCAATTTGAGAGTAGTCAGCACCTACAAAATAACTATCAGGTTCAGGAATAAATAATTTTCTTATTTGTCTACCTTCTTCTGTACGAATAGGTATATTTTGTAAGTTCGGTTCTAAACTTGATAAGCGACCAGTTAAGGTTAGTGCTTGATTATAAATGGTGTGTACACGGTTATCTTCAAATACGGATTCTTTAATTCCGATTAAATAGGTTGAATATAGTTTAGTTAGTTGTCTGTATTCAATAATCAAGTTAATAATTGGATGGTGATCAATTAAGTTGTTTAAAACTTCAATACCAGTAGAGTATCCTGTTTTAGTTTTCTTACCATTTGGTAGACCTAAGGTATCAAATAAGACATCACCTAATTGTTTAGGACTATCGACATTAAAGTCAACACCTGCTAAAGAAAGAATTTCAGTTCTTAATTTATCAATACGTAAAGACATATCTTTAGTTTGATTCTCTAGTTCTTTTAGGTCAACCGTTAAACCTTGATATTCCATATCTGCAAGGACATCTGATAAAGGTAGTTCCACATCATTTAGTAAACTTAATTGGTTACGTTCAGCTAATACATCAAGCGTTTGTTGCATCAGTTTATGGATGATATACGCCTTTTTAGCTATGTGACCTTCATAATCTGAAGGAATTAAAGGTAGAGCTTTTTTAGCTCCTTTACCATAAACTTCTTCATCATATTGAATATCCGTGATTTGAAATTGTTGAGCAATAAAGGTAAAGTCTTGTTTACCAATACTGGACTGAATTAAGTAAGCGGCTAAAAGTAAATCATAAGTTACATGATTAAACTCGGTACCAATCTTCTTTAAAAATACTTTTGTACCTTTATAGTGATAAGTATACTTTTTATATTTATTACTTTCTAAATAAGCTTTAAATGAGGCACTATTTAAAAACGTTTCACTATCTACAAAGTAATTGATTTTTCCATTACTTAAACCAACACCCCAAAGTTCAGCTTTGTGGTAATTGAAATCAGAAAATTCAAAGTAAATTGCAAGATCTTGGTTGAGTAGAGATTTTAATGCATTTTCAGAATCAATTGCTTTATATTGAAACTCAGAAGTTTCGGCAGTAGTTGCTGCAACTTCTGGATTTTTCTTATTATAAGATATCACTAATTGCTTTAACTCAAGACGTTTATAAAAGTTAATTAAGCCTTCTTCATCCACTTCACCAACTTTTGTATCTTCAAGCTCAAAAGGTAGTGGCATATCCGTTAGAATTGTTGAAAGTTCTTTTGAAAAAACTGCTTGTTCTTTGTTTGTACGAATGTTTTCTCCAAGTTTACCTTTAATGTGTTCTGCGTTATTTAAAATATTTTCTAACGTACCATATTCAGCAATTAATTTTTTAGCAGTGACTTCTCCAACGCCTGGAACACCTGGAATATTATCAGATTTATCACCAACTAATGCTTTAAAATCAATAAATAACTCATGAGAAAAACCATAAGTTTCTTTTAAAGTTTCAGGTGTGTAGGTTTCTACAACACGCATACCTTTTTTTAACATGTGCACAGTAATATGTTCTGTAACTAATTGTAAAAGGTCATAATCAGATGAAAAGACATCGACTTTATAACCAGCTTTTTCAGCCATTTTAGCAAGGGTACCAATAATATCATCTGCTTCATATCCAGCCATAGAATAATCTTTAATACCAAGATACTTAATAAGTTCGTGGATTAAAGGTATTTGACTACCTAATTCCTCAGGCATTTCTTTTCTACCTGCTTTATAATCATCATATGATTTATGTCTGTGTGTCGGTTCTCCAGTATCAAATGCTATAAGCATATGTGAATTAGATATCTCAATAATTTTATCGATCATACCACTAAATGCAAAAACGGCATTTGTATAAATACCTGTGGATGTTTGTAAGACCTTAGCTCCTGGATATGCAGTCGCATAATATGCTCTAAAAAGTATCGAGTTACCGTCTACAAGTGTAATTTTTTTCATATTGTACCCCTTCTATAACTGTATTTTAACATAGTTATCTAGATAAGTTTTCCACAAAAAATGTGGGAAACTTATCCCTATATTATGAAAGGTAGAATCCTAAAGGAAACTACCTTTTATATTTAAAATCTAAAGCCGCCTTTACCCTTACCTTTTCCTTTTTTAACCTTGGTTTGGCTAGGTTGGAAACTGCTTGGGTTCTTGCTTAAACGCTCCATTTGTTTTTCGTCCATATTAGACATTTGTTTCATCATTTGTTTTTGTTGTACGAGTGAGTCTCTTAAGCGGTTGACATCTGAAACTTCAACACCCGCACCCTTAGCAATTCGTTGACGACGCTTAGAGGATTTATCGATAAGTTCAGGATATTTTCTTTCATCTTCTGTCATACTTTGGATGATGACATTAATTCTATCAAATTGCTTGTCATCTACTTGACTTAATGCTTCTTTCATTTTTCCAAGTCCTGGAATGAACCCTATGATTTTTGAAATAGAACCCATACGTTTAATCATTTTAAATTGTTTTTGAAGATCTAAGTAATTATATGAATCACTCATCATCTTTTCCATCATGGATTTTGCTTCATCTTCATCGATGTTTGATGTCACTTCTTCAATTAAGGTTAACATATCACCCATACCAAGAATACGAGAAGCCATACGTTCTGGATGGAATGCTTCTAGGCTATCCATCTTTTCTCCGCTGGATGCGAATTTGATAGGTATTTGAGATATTTCTCTAATAGATAAGGCAGCACCTCCACGCGTATCGCCATCCATTTTAGTTAAGATGACTCCGGTTGCACCAATTTGATCATGGAATGATTTAGCAACATTTGCAGCTTCTTGACCCATCATCGCATCTACTGTTAGAAGTACTTCATTAGGTTTGAGGATTTCTTTAACATCTTTTAATTCTTGCATCATGTCTTCATCAATCGTTAAGCGACCTGCAGTATCGACAATCACTACATCATAATTGTTATCTTTGGCATACTTTAAACCGTTTTTAACAATAACTCTAGCGTCTTTAATACCTTCTTCATAGACATGAATGCCTAGCCCTTTACCGATTGTAACAAGTTGATCAATAGCTGCAGGACGGTAAACGTCAGCAGCAACAAGCATGACTTTCTTTTTATCTTTTTTGCGAATATAAAGTCCCATTTTACCAATAGCAGTTGTTTTACCACTACCTTGTAGACCAATGGTCATAAATGTAGATAAGCCTGTGTTTGCATAACTTAGTCCCACAGACTCTTCACCCATGACACGTTTTAATTCATCATGGACAATTTTTACTACTTGTTGACCAGGATTGAGTCCGTTTAAGATCTTTTCACCAAGGGCTTGTTCTTTAACATTATTAGTAAATTCTTTAACAATTTTAAAATTGACGTCTGCCTCTAATAAAGATAGACGTACTTCACGCATCATTTCTTCAACATCTTTTTCAGTTAAACGCCCACGACCGGTTGCACGGCGTACAAACATTTGTAGGCGATCAGATAGCGAGTTTGACATTATTCATCCAACTTTCTTAACTCATCAATATATTTTAAATCTTTTGTTGCTTCCAATTGATCTAATAGTTTAGATCTTTTTTGGCTTGTCTCAACAAGTTTTAATTTTGCTTCAAAATTATATAAAATTTGTTCTACACTTTTTAATTGTGTGTGTACTGCATTGCGAGACACATCAAAAATATCTGCAATTTCTTGTAAAGTTAAATCCATATGGTAATAGTTTGTATAGTAAGCTTGTTGTTTATCAGTTAATAGTTCACTATAAAAACTATAGAGTGTATTTAAATGTTCCGTTTTCTCTAAGTTTTCCATTAGAAAAATCCTTTAAATAAGTTATAAATATAATCCTCTATATCAAACGGCACTAAATCATCAATTTTTTCACCAAGACCTACATATTTAATCGGTAAATTATATAAGTGTCTAATCGCAAGTACAATACCACCTTTTGCAGTACCATCTAACTTTGTTAATACAATCCCAGTTAAATCTGTTGCCTCATTAAATACTTTTGCTTGATTCATACCATTTTGACCAGTAGTTGCATCAATAACCAGTAATGTTTCAGCAGGTTGACTTGGTAGAGCTTTTTCAATGACACGTTTCATTTTTGATAACTCATTCATTAAGTTCACTTTATTTTGAAGTCTACCAGCAGTATCGACTAGTACAAGGTCATATGTTTCTTTTTTAGCTTTTTCTAGTGCTTCAAATATGACACTTGAAGGGTCAGATCCCGCATCTTTTTGGTAAAAATCTACCTTGGCACGCTTACTCCACTCATAAAGTTGTTCAATTGCACCAGCTCTAAAGGTATCACCTGCAACCATTAAGACTTTTTTACCTTGATCTTTATATTGTTTTGCGAGTTTACCAATTGTTGTTGTCTTACCAACACCATTAACCCCTACAAATAAAAAGACATTGACTTCGCCTTCTGTAAAACTTAATGTTGTATCTACAAATTCATCTTTTAAATATATTTCAAATAATTTATCAACAATGGTTTCACTTAAGTCACTTGGATTTTCAAATTGTTTGTTTATAACTTCATTTCGAAGTTCATTTGTAAAATGTAAAACAGTATCTACACCAATATCGGCAGAGATTAGTAAATCTTCTATCGCATCAAATAAATCATCATTAATCGTATCAGACTCATCTAATAATTTCTTTAAGTTATCAAATGAACTTCTACTTTTATGTAGACCCATTTGATATTTATCATTTTTTGGTTTCTTTTTAAACAGACGTGAGAAAAAACCCATCCTTGGTCACTTCCTTTATTTATCTATAGTATTTTATCATAATTACATATTTTTATAAAGGCTCTTTGACAGATTATGGTTATCTTCTTGCCCTTGTTTTTTTTATTATAGTACAGTATCTAAAAATTTGAATAGTTTATCATAATTTGGATGATTGCTCATTTCATCTAAATATTCCACATAAACTACTTTTCTTTGATGGTCTAAAACGAAAATAGATCTTGCAAGTAATCTTAGTTCTTTAATGAGGACACCATACTTCATCCCAAAATCTAATAATTTATGGTCACTTAAAGTAGTTATATCTAAACCATTTGAGCCACACCATCTTTTTTGAGCAAATGGTAAGTCATTAGAAATTGTAATAAAATCTAGATTTTTATAACTCGCTAATCTTTCATTAATTGTACGTGTTTGAATATCACATACGGATGTATCTAAACTAGGTACCACACTTATGAGTGTAAACTCTCTTTTAAAATTAGCAAAAAATGATACCTCATTTAAATTATTATCAACACTAATAAAGTCAAGTGCTTTATCACCTACCTGTAATGGTTCACCTAAAACTGTTATATGTTTGTTTTTCATTGTTTTCATAAAAATACCTCCTATCCTTATAAGTCTATTATAGGATAGAAGGTCAATATTTTTATCATTTTCGCCTTGACTTGTTTTAGGTTCTTTTAGCTCTTAACATATCAAATGGTTCAACTTTAAAAGGAACATAGACTTGTATTTTTTCTTTTGCACGTGCTGCTCTTGTAATCACTTCTTGATTTGAATTAATCATTGAAGTGTTTATGAAACTCTTAGATTCATGTTTAGGAGAAAACACTTCTAACTCCTCTAAAACAAAAACATTTTTAGTTTCAACCATTGCATACTTAGTTTCTTCATTATAATCAAGAATTAACCCAACAAAATTTTGCATCACACGCTCACTACGTTTTTCATAGAGTTGCTGATCTTTAGTTGGGAGTCCATAAAAGAAACCATGAGACGTTTCTCTATTTTCAGCATTTTTAAGCATTTCTTCATAGACTTCGTAGTTTTTAATTTCACCAGTATTTGTATATTCATCGATAATACGACGATATGTATTTACGACAGTTGCAATATAATGAAGTGATTTCATGCGGCCTTCAATTTTCAATGATTGAACACCGATATCCATAAGTCTAGTAATCTCTTTGACTGCACTTAAGTCTTTTGAACCCATACTAAAGGGAATATCTGCTTCTTTTTTTCCATCTTTTTGTAGTTCAAAAAACCAGCGACATGTGTGTGCACACCCACCACGGTTTGCATCTCTATTAGTCAAATGATTTGAAAGTGAACAACGCCCACTATAACCTGCACACATACCACCATGGATAAACACTTCAATTTCAGCGTCTACATTCTTAGTAATGTGTTCAATATCATTTAAATCAATATCACGTCCTAAAACAACTCTTGTAGCACCTTTATTGTACCAATAATTGACGGTTGGGATGTTTATTGCTGATTGTTGAGTAGAAATATGTACTTCTAAGTTTGTATGCTTCAAAGCTGTATTTATAATTAATGGGCTAGCAGCAATAATTGCATCTACTTTAGCTTCTTCTAGTGTTTTTAAATATTCAATTAAGCCTTCTTTATCTTTCTGATGTGGAATCACATTTGTTGTAACATACACTTTTTTACCACGATCATGTGCAAACTTACAACCTTCAATAAGGTCTTCTTTCGTAAAGTTAGATGCATTTGCACGTAAACTAAATTGTTTACCTCCAATAAATACAGCATCTGCACCATAAATAATAGCAATCTTTAGTTTATCTAAATCTCCAGCCGGAGCGAGTAGTTCAGTCATTTTTCTCTCCCTTAATTGTAGACTCATCAAATAAGAATCCATCATGTAGTGTTTGTTTATAATCCGTGATAAGTTGTAAGTCAATCTCGTTGTTTTTGTACATTGGGATTAATTTAATTGCATAATCATCATCCATAAATAAAGTATCTATAACAAAATAATCAATAACCTTCTTTAATGATTCAATCACTTTGAAACTATTAAAGACCGTACCACGAAATACGTGTGTACCTGCATTATCTTCTAATAGAGGGTATGCTTCGTTAAGTCTACGCTCTTCTGTAAGTGTTAGTCTTTTATCATCATGCAAGTAATTATCAAAACCTCTATGATCATTAAATGTTTTTAGCATCGGTCTTTTTGAGTAAAACATGGACATGTGACCATGTCCAAAATAAAACATCTTGTATTTTTTTAATTGAGCAATTTCTAAAATATCTTCTAAAGTGATTTCTTTAGAAACAAATGTCCCCATGATACCTTCAGATGATAAATCATTAAAATCCTCATCATTCGTCAGTAAGGTTTCAGGATTATAGATAAATTTATGTTCTATGTTTAAATTTTTAAAAGTTTCAATTAAACCTAAGTCTGCACCAATAAACCCTGTAATTTTATCAACTGGTAAACCTTGGATATACGTTTTTACAGAATCTAGTTCTTTATCCGTAAATACTCTGTTTAATAAAATAAAAACTTCTTTTTTTGCTTCAAATATCTTTTCAATAAGGTTTATAGTATCCTTACCAAAGTCACTTGTAAGTGTTTTAGCATATTTAGCATCACCCAAAACAATTCCATCAGCTACGTTTAATAAATCATTTAATTTATTCTTATCATGTAAATTTGTAAGTATCTTCATATTTTTTGCCTCTTCATTCTATAAATACATTATAAATTTTATACAAGCTTCAAGTCAAAGGATGTTATAACCGAAAAGAAAAAAAGGTAATAAAAACATATTATTACCTTTTACTAAATATCCTATTTATTTTTAATTGCATCAATTGGTTTTTAGATGAAGTTTTTAAATACTAACCATTTTTTAAGTTAAGTTTTTTAATCATCAGTATTCTTGCAATATAGAAGTTTAGGACACCTAATCCAATTGAACATATTAATTGAATAATCAATATACCACTTAATGCAGAAAATACTTCTGTATTTTCTACATTAAGTAAATTTGGATTGATTAAAAGATTAATTCCAAAATTAATTAAACTTAAGAATTGATTTGCCATATAATATAAAATGAAATAAACAAATACATATAACCATTCGCGTTTATTATAACTAAATCCAAAGGTTAATGCTGCATAAATAACTACAATGAAAACAAAGAACATAATTACCATCGATGAAATACTTAGTATTGTCATCCAAAACAGACCTTGATCAATACTCTGTAGACTAAATAATTCTTTTAGATTGATCACATCAATCCAAATAAGTAGTGCTGCTGCAACCAATATTGCAATTAAAAATAATGAAAAACCTGATAGTACTTTAGAAAGTAATATCTTACCCTTTGAAATGGGTAATGTATGCGTAAAGTATGCTTCATCTTTTAAAATAGTATTGTAGTATCTTTGAAATATAGCAAAGAAACTATACACTAAACCAATGATGATACCTGCGATACTCATAATAAATGCTGTATTATATAACGATCCCCAAATGATATTTGTATCACTAAAGGTTTTAAATATAGCTGCTAAAGCTGTGACAAATAAAGTACCTAAAAACACCCATTTAAGCTGATTAAAATAATGTATAAGGTCCCACTTAAATAATTTCTTCATCATATTTGTAGACCTCCTTAAAGTAAGCTGATAAACTCAGATTGTGTTTGGATTCTAAATTTTTTGCAATATCTGCCTCAATTATTTTTCCGTTTTTCAATAAAATAACGTAATCTAAATAAGATTCTATATCAGTAATTTGGTGTGTAGAGATTAAAACCGTGGAATCTTCTTTTTTATATTTTAAGACAATCTTCATGATTAAGTCTCTGGATGCTGGATCCATACCGTCTAGCGGTTCATCTAGTATATATAAATCTACTTTTCTACCGAGTGTAAGTGCAAGTTGTACCTTACCTCGTTGACCTTTTGATAATTGAGATAATCTTTTAGTTACAGGTACTTCAAACAATTTTAATATGTGCTTGGCATGTTCTTGATTAAAATCACTAAAGAAGTCTTTATACATCTTTATAACATCTAAAACAGTTTGACTCATATTAAGCGCACTACGCTCTGGTAAATACGCAATATTTGATTTATCTTCTATTTTTAATTTATGTCCCTTAAATATGATATGACCACTCGTGGGTTTAATGAGATCATTGATGAGTTTAATAATTGTTGTTTTACCACTACCATTTGGCCCTAGTAAACCAACAATTTGATTTTTTTCAACTTTGAATGATGCACCATCTAAAACAAGTAAGTTATCATATGCTTTCGTTAGATAGATTGCTTCTAACATACTTCATCCTCCTTATACTATTTTTATGAAATGTATACTATGTTTATTTTAGCATAGAACACATAAAAATTCAGGTAAGTGTATGTATGTTTTACACATGAATCATAACTTAACAAGATAAAAGTCTACCGATAGCGATAGACTTTTTAAGATAATCTTTTTTAATGAAAATAGTTTTTAGTGAGCATAATAAGTCTCAACTGTAGAAAGATAGTAAAAATAAAAAAAGCGATCCCCTGACTAAAGGCCAGGGGATCATTAAAGGGGATTTGTGTACTAAGTACACTAATAGGGGATAAGTAGCACCCAATAGTTTGGATGCATTTTCATTATATTCTTATTTTTTTTCTATGTAAAGTTTAATGCGTATTTATGTATTTAATAACACATTTATTCCGACATTTGTTCAATGTGTTTACACTTTGGAAAATTGCTGCAACCATAGAATTCACCGTATCTAGATTTTCTAATAACAAGGTTTCCACCGCACAGTGGACATATTTTATCAGTCACTACCGGTTTTATTTTTTCCATATTTTGTTGAGCAGTTTCTAAAATTGGCATAAATTTATTGTAAAATTCTTTCAATAATTGAATATGATCAACTTTGCCATCAGCAATTAAATCCAGTTCAGATTCCATGTTCGATGTGTAATCGATTTTCATGATTTTATTGAAGTATTGATTCAGTGTATCTACTGTAAGTTTTCCTTGATCGGTTGGCATGAAACGCTTTTCATCTACAACGACATAATCTCTTGCTTTAATTGTTTTAATAATGCTTGCGTATGTAGATGGTCTACCAATACCATTTGCTTCTAGCGCTTTAATAAGTGATGCTTCATTAAAACGAGCAGGTGGTTGGGTTTGTTTTTCAATCTTTTCAACTAAATCAGCATTTAGTTTATCACCAATTTTATATTCAGGTAAGAATTTATCTTTTGATTTGTCACCTGTTACTTTTAAATGACCATCAAATACTTGAATACTTCCATCCATTGTATAAATATTGCCATTTGAATCTAGCGTAATTTTAGTATTGTTAAATACTGCTGGTGCCATAAGTGAACCCACAGCACGTTCATAAATCCTCTTGTAGAGTTTAAATTGATCTTTTGATAAGTATTGTTCAACTGATTCTGGTGTTAAATGAATATCTGTAGGTCTGATTGCTTCGTGGGCATCCTGACTAGAGTCTTTATTATTTGTCTTATAAAAACCAACATATTCTTTACCATAGTTCGTTTCGATGAATTCTTTGGCAGGATTTACAAACTCTTTAGATAATCGATTAGAGTCTGTTCTCATATAAGTGATTAAACCGATAATTTGGCCATTGATTTCAATACCTTGGTAAAGTTCAGATGCAACTGACATCACGCGGCTAGAACTCATATAAAGACTGTTCACGCCATCTTGAAGTAAGGTGGATGTCATATAAGGTGGTTTGGCATTTCTTTTTGTTTCTTTTTGAGTTATATCACTTACTATAAATGGATTTGTTGATGTTTCAACAATTTTAGTAGCTTCTTCTAATCCAATACGTGTATCTTTTGGAATAACATAATCTGCCACATGGTCATTAAAATGTGCATGCATGGTGAAATATGTTTCAGGCACAAACTTTTCAATTTCACGTTCCAAATCAACAATGAGTTTTAAAGCCACACTTTGAACACGACCAGCTGATCTGGATTTAATTTTATCTCTTAAAAATGCAGAAAGTTTAAAACCAATGATTCTGTCTAAAATACGTCTACTTTCTTGAGAGTTCACTAATCCTAAATCAATTTGACGTTTATGATTGATTGCTTCCATAACTGCAGGTTTTGTGATTTCTTTAAAAACAATACGGTTATGTTCATTTAAATCTAGCCCTAACTCATCAGCAATATGCCAAGCTATAGCTTCTCCTTCGCGGTCCGGGTCGGTTGCGATTAAAACTTCTTTACCTTTTGTTTTTTTCTTTAAGTCCGTTATTAATTTACCTTTTCCACTAATAATTTTATAGGTAGGTTCAAAATTGTTATCTACATCTACACCTAAACCACCCTTACCAGAGGTTGCCAGGTCTCTAATGTGACCTACCGATGATAAAACAGTTACTTCATTGTTGAAATAACTTGAGATAGTTTTTGATTTTGCAGGTGATTCTACAATAATTACTTTGTCTGACATAGATTGCCTCAATTCTTTAGTTTTATACCTTATCAATTATATAATTAAAATTCTTGATGTCAAGTATTCGATTTTCTTATATTTTATTCTATATAAATATATTATATAGAAGGGTTTTTTAACATTTTTTAGTCCAAATAGAAAAACAAAACCATGATTTCACATGATTATTGTTTTAATAACTTAGCCACGGGCGCAAAAGTTTTACGGTGAATTGGTGATACACCGTATAAATTTAGTGCCTCTAAATGTTTTTTTGTACCATAACCTTTATGGTCTTTAAATCCATATTGTGGGTATACTCTATCATAATCCACCATCAATTTATCTCTGGTTACCTTAGCAATAATACTTGCCGCAGCAATCGACAAAGATAATTGATCGCCATGTTTAATTGAAGTATAGGGTGTATCCTTTATATCCATATGATCAGTTAATGCATATTCTGGTTTAATACTTAGTTTTGACACAGCATCTTCCATGGCATGCCTTGCTGCTTCTAATATATTTATCTTATCAATCACTTCATGACTTACAATGCTTACACCAATTGCAAGTGCATGTGTTGTAATTAGTTCATATAAAGTTTCACGCTTTTTAGCTGATAAAGTTTTAGAATCATTAATATCTTTATGATAAAAGCCCTTTTCAAAAATAACAGCTGCAGCAACAACTGGACCAGCTAGTGGACCACGTCCTGCTTCATCCACACCACAAATATAGGTGTAGCCTTTATCATAAAGTTCTTTTTCAAATGCTAGATTGTCTATGGTCAAAGCTCAGTGCTCCTAAATTTCTATTTCTTATATCCGTTAATAATATAGTGTATACTCTTTCATAATCAGTTTCGCCACCTTTAACAATAGCGCCTCTTACTTTACCAATATGATCAAGTATTTCAACTTCATTTAAATCCTGGACATTTTCAATACCATAGCGTTCTTTTAAACGTATTGGATAATATTCTTTTAAGTAGTTAATTGCATAGATTACTACTTGGTTCATTGGCAGTGTATCATCTTTAATCGCACCAGTTATTGCAAGTGCAAACCCTACAGTTTCATCTTCAAATTTTGGCCATAATACACCTGGTGTATCAAGGAGTTCGAAGTGTGGGTTGATTTTAATCCATTGTTGGGATTTAGTCACACCTGGTTTATTTCCAACGTTTGTTGCCTTTTTAGATACTAACTTATTGATCAAGGTAGATTTACCAACATTTGGTATACCTAAAATCATTCCACGTACACGGTCAAACTTCATACCTTTATTTTTAGATCTTAAAATCTTTTCTTCTAAGATTTCTTTACTTCTACTATAAATTTTATTTACATTGAAGCCATCATTACTATTAATGAGTAAGGTATAAAAACCTTGGGCTTCATAAAATTCTACCCATTTATCTACAGTTTTTCTATCAGCTAAATCGATTTTGTTGAACAATAAAAGTGTTGGTTTGTCACCAACAATTTTAAGAATCTCTGGATTCATACTACTAAATGGTAATCTTGCATCTACGAGCAAAAATACCATATCCATGAGTTTAATTTTTTCCTTGATTTCTCTCAAGGACTTGAACATATGTCCTGGAAACCATTGAACTTGTTTCATTATAATCCCAACTTTTCTAAAATTTCTCGTAAGCTTAACATATCAATTAAGACTTCACGCGCTTTGGTTCCTTGTGCAGGTGAAACAATACCATATTGTTCTAATAAGGTAGCTATTTTTTGAGCACGGTTAAAACCAATATTATATTCTTTTTGAATGCCATTGATAGAACAACTATTTTCACTTACTACATATTCTGCAACTTGTGCGAATAGTTCATCATCAATGGTATCTTTTGCTTGCACAATATGTCTTAAATCTTCATGTTTTAAGATATATTGTGGTGTTGTTTGTTGTCTAATAAAATCAATGACAGCATCAATTTCGTTATTTGAAATATAAGCACCTTGTAATCTTACAGGTCTTTCCGCCTCTTTTAAAAGCATATCCCCTCTACCAAGTAATTGCTCAGCACCTGCACCATCTAAAATGGTTGTAGAGTCTGTAAAACTTGCTACTCTAAATGCAATACGTGTAGGAATATTTGACTTTATAGTACCTCTAATGACATCGACCGTTGGTCTTTGAGTTGCTACAAGTAAGTGAATACCTGCTGCACGTGCTTTTTGAGTGATACGTTGAATGGCATTTTCAACATCATGTGCAGCAACCATCATAAGGTCCGCTAACTCATCAATGACGATTAAAATCAAAGGCATTTTTTGTTCATCAATAAATCCCTTTTTAACATTCTCATTAAAACTACCAATATCTCTTGATCTTGTACCTGCAAATTTCTTATAGCGATCTTCCATTTCATCAACGACCCAGTTTAGTGCTGTTGCAGCCATTTTGGGATCTGTAATAACAGGCGTGATTAAATGAGGTAGATCGTTATATGGTGTAAGTTCTACCATTTTAGGGTCAATTAAAATTAGTTTTAAGTCTTCTGGTCTGTTCTTTAATAATAAAGAAATTAATATAGAGTTCACACAAACAGACTTACCAGATCCAGTACCACCAGCAATTAAACCGTGTGGCATTTTAGCGATATCTACATAAATGTTTGTACCATCGATATCCTCCCCTAAAGCTACTTTAAGTGGATGTTTATGATCTTCTAAAAATTCATCTGTATCTACAACATTACCAAATGATACAATATCAGCAATCTTATTTGGAACTTCAATACCAACAAATGGTTTACCTGGAATTGGTGCTTCAATACGTAGCGTTTTAGCAGCTAAATTCATCATCAAGTTGTCCTGAAGACTCGTAATACGTTTTACAGGAACACCTGGTTCTAGAGAAATCTCGTGTCTTGTAACTGTCGGTCCTTTTTTAGATTGAGCTACTTCACCTTCAACAGCGTGATCAATTAAGGTTTGATTAATACGTTCAACTTGTTCCACTAACCATTCAGGTTTGTCATCTGCACTTCTTTCTACTTTTTTAAGCAGTGTTAATGGCGGTAGTTGATAATTACTTGTCGGTGTGTGTGCTTTAAATGCTTGTCTAACTTCCGTTTTCTTAGGTTCAATATATTTAGGCGTTGTTTGCTCTGGGTAATCCTCGCTAATTTCTTCACCAAAATTAGCTTTGATTTGAATCTCTTTACTTGGACGTTTAAATGTATCCACATCAAGACCACCAATTTCCGGTGTTGTCTCAATATGTTTACCACGCATCCAAGGTGGTAGTGTATTTTCTGTTGTTTCCACGTGATTCATTTTAATTGGTAGTATCTCTTCTTCAACTTTAGGTTCAAAGGCTTGATCTTCCTTTACAGGTGCCTCTTGATTTTTATTTTTATAAGAATCTATACCAAAAATTTGTTTTCTTGTTTCTTTAGAAATAATACCATCTTTGAATTCATAGTACTTATTACCGGTTTTTTGAATATTGACTTGATCATCCATTTTAGGTACAGTTCTAAAGGCGTCATATTTCTTTACTTTATCACCAATGACTCTAACAACGAACGGTACATGAATTTCATCTTTAACGTCACTACCAAAAAGCGGTGAGATAAATCTTTCCTTAACATATTTATGTTGTTTACGAATACCATCTATTTTAGGTATCTGAGGTATTGTAAAAACTTCTTGATACACATCTTTTTGTTTATTTTTACGCTTCAAGATTCTCTTCCCCCTTTAAATCTGCTTCAATGTCCTTATATAACTCTTCAATGCCTGAATCCAATGTTTTATCTTGATTAAATACTTTCTTAGAGTATATTTTGTAAGTTTCCTCACCAGTTAGTGAGATCACTACTAAACCTAATTTAATCATAATGACATGTGTTACATTATTTAATACTAATCTTCTAAACCAATACACTGGGTTTACAACATTTAATACCATCATAGACTGTTTAATAATCTCGTTGACTTTTAACTTGTTGGTTGCTTTAACAAGGAGATTATTATCTATTTTTGTTTTAGCTTCACTTAAGGTAAATAATCTTCTTAAGGTAATACCTTTAAACATCTTTAAGATTGGTTTTTCTAATAACTCATTAAAACGATCTGATACATACTTAAGTAGTACTAATGATTCATCCAGTGATAGTTCTAAATAAGGATACTTACTTTTAGGATAAAACTTAGTAGCAATATCTGCACTTAATTCTAGAGCTACATTCATTAAATGTGGTCCATAACCTGATGCTGTTCTTAACTTTTTATCTTTAAACGTTTTATGTGCATCTTCAATAAGCCATTGAATCTCTTTTTCATCAATGTCTTCTTCTTGCACTTTAGCCCCTCTTAAACCTTTATTTAATGAAGCAAGAACCGCAACAAGATACCATAAAGATAGTAAAATAACACCAAATAACACCCCTGAAAAAAAGGTTATAAGCCAGCCAATATTTACTTCAATAAAACCTAAGTCCCAAATCATAAGTTATTTATACCATCCTTTACATAAATTATACTATATTTATGCCATAATTGGGCTTATAAACTTGTAAGAAGCATTATTATATGCGATAATGGACTTTAACAAATGATGGAGGTTTCATAATGGAAAGACACTTAATTGCTATAGATTTAGACGGCACATTATTAAATAATGCTTCAAAAATACCTTTAAAGAATAAAGAAGTGATACATAAACTCTTAGACAAAGGTCATATGGTGGTACTCGCAACAGGTAGACCATTTCACGCAACTATTGATATCTACAATGAACTTGATTTATCAACACCTGTAATTACTGATAATGGTGGTAACATTAGAGAACCTAAAAATCCTAAATTTCAAATTGTAACCGATGGTATCACAGTTGAGGTTGCACATAAATTATTTTTATATACTAAACAACATCTTGTATCTGCATTTTACTCTTATGGTGATCATGTCTACGCTTATAAGTATTTAGATAGATTACATAACATTTTTATGGGTAGTCAAAATGCTAAAATTATCCACGCAGAATTTGACCAACTACAACATACACCAACCGGTATGATTTACTTAGTTGAAAATGCATTTATGCAAAACTTTGAATCTTATATAAATAATGATTTAAAGGATGAAGTCGGTTTTAGATTATGGGGTAGTGATTCTAAACATGCAGTGTATGAAATCTATAAGACTGGTTCCTCTAAATTATCAGCTATTTTGTGGGTAGCAGATCATTTTGGAATTGATAAGAAAAACACTATAGCATTTGGTGATGGTCTAAATGATATTGAAATGATTCAAGGTGTAGCACTTGGTCTTGCAATGCCAAATGGTACAACAGAGTTAAAAGCTGTTGCAGATAAAATCCTAGATACAGACAATGATAATGCCGGTGTTGGCCACTTCTTAGAACAATACTTTAATCTATAAAATATAAATGAGCACATATTAAATGTGCTCATTTTTTTAGCTGATATTCATCACTGACATCACACTATCTTCATTAAAGCCTTTAGACATTAAATAACGATAGATTTTTTGTTGTTTCTTTTTATAATCAGTTTCCTTTTCATACTTTTTAAGTGCTAACTTAAACTGCTTATATAAAGGAATTTTTTCATTATAATTTTCTAAAGCGTAGTCGATGTCTTTTTGTTCAAATTGATAAAACTTTAACTTTTCTTCTAACTGTAGATAAGAGTACCCCTTATTTTGAAGTCCTCGAATCATTTTATAGTCATCAATGATACGCATTTTTTTAAGGATCATAATGGCATCATACGTATTATGCATACCTTGTTCATTTAGGTACTTAATCACTTGATTTTCAGACTTACCATAGGAAGCAAATTTGATCGCCTTATTGAGTAGTTTATGTTTTTCCATTGCTTTTTGTAAGACTTCAACAGATTCTACTTCAATACCTGGTCTTAATCTATATTGGACTAACGTATCTTCATCAATTGTTAACTTATAACCATTTTGAAATTCAACTTGGTAATTGGTTTTAAGTTTTCTAACCTCTTTGACTATCATGTGAGATCGTCACGGTGAAAACCTTCACCTAATACTTCTTTTGTTGAGATAATGAGTGTAAATGCGTTTGGATCTATTTGTGTAATAAACTCTTTAGCAATATAGAGTTGTTGGCGATTCATCGTAGTAAGTACTAATTCTTTTTCAATACCAGAGTAGCCACCGACAGCTTTTAATCTTGTTACACCTCGGTCTATACGTTCATAAATTGCATCTTTAATCTCATCATGTTTTTTGGTAATAATCATCAGTGCAAAGGCGTTTCTTCCAAATATCGCTGTTTTTTCTAACATATATGCTGTTAATAACATAGCTAAAATAGCAAATAACCCATTTTGTAGACTTATAAATGCACCAAGTAAAATAATTAAACCATCTGTTAGATAAACTGCCACAGAAAATGGTACTTTTAAATATTTATTGATAATCTTTTGAAAGATATCCATACCACCTGTGGTTGCATTATATCTTAAGACTAGACCAAGACCCACACCAGCTAATACCCCACTAGCAATACTTGCTACTAAGAGTTGATAGTGTAGATCAATTTGATTTAGTATAAGTGTATCTTCTATCTTTAAAACTTCAAATAATGTCACTAAAACAGGTGACAAAATACTTGCAAATACAGTCTTTAAAAAGAAATCTTTACCAAATAAAATACCGCCAATTGTAAGTGCTACAATATTTAACATGAGATAGGTAATACCTGTAGAAAATGGAATTAATGGTTCAAGCATTAAACTAATTCCCATCATACCACCTGTGATCAAACCCATTGGTTGCATAAAAAAGTAAAATGCCAAGTGTAGTAAAAACACACCTAGAGTAATGAGTGTATATGATTTAATCATTTCTTTATTCATAGGCTTTACTCTTCAAATAAGCATTAATGAAACCGTCAATATCTCCATCCATGACAGACTGAATATTACCGACTTCATAATTTGTTCTGTGATCTTTGACCATTTGATATGGTTGGAATACATAAGATCTAATTTGACTACCCCAACCAATATCTGATTTTTCACCCTTAAGGGCATTTAACTTCGCTTGTTTTTCTTCTAGTTCTTTTTGTATCAGTTTAGATTTTAAAATTTGCATCGCTGCTTCTTTATTCTTGATCTGACTACGTTCATTTTGAATATTAACGACAATACCTGATGGTATATGCGTTAATCTTACAGCGGAGTAAGTCGTATTAACGGATTGACCCCCTGCACCAGAGGATTGGAATGTATCCATACGAATGTCATCATCTTTTAATTCAACTTCACTTGTTTCATCAATTTCAGGTGCTACATCACATGAAACAAAGGATGTATGTCTTCTTTTATTGGAGTCAAATGGTGAGATACGAACTAATCTGTGAACACCACGTTCAGACTTTAAATTACCATAAGCATACGGACCAGAAATTCGTAATGTAACAGATTTGACACCCGCTTCTTCACCCGCTAAGTAGTTTAGTATTTCTACCTTATACCCTTTATAGCCAGCAAAGCGTTCATACATTCGCATTAAAATACCACACCAGTCCATGGATTCTGTTCCACCAGCACCTGGATGAAGTTCTAAGATTGCATTGTTATGATCATATTCTCCATTGAGTAATACTTCAATTTCAAACTCGGAAATCTTCTTTTGAAGTGAATCAATTTCATCTTCTAAAACATCCCAACTCTCAGTACCTTCTTTGGCTTCTTCAAGCCACATCAGTGCATCTTCATATTGATTTTGAATCGATGTAATAGTTTGTTTTTTCTCTGTAAGTTGATTTAATTCTTGGCTAATCTTTTTTGCTTGATTTGAATCATTCCAAAAATTAGGATTTGCCATGATGGGTTCGATTTCTTTTAATCTGTTATTAATAGCATCTAAATCTAAAGCATTTTCTAAATCTTTAATTTTTGTTTCAAAAAGTTCTAGTGTCTTATTTACTTCGTACTTTTCCATAACTACCTTCTATTCCACGGTAATTGACTTCTGTGAGCACGCTTAGGTTGTTTACGTTTTTGTTTAGAAGCATCTTCACCTTGGTTTGTGCTTGTATTTTTAACAACCGCTTCACGGCTAACATTTAATTCAATACGACCCAGTGCAGCATATCTAGCAATATCTTTTGAAATATTGTAGCGCATTTCATCAAACATACGTTTTCCTTCTTTTTGGTAAATAATTAACGGATTTTGTTGACCGTATGATTGTAGTCTAACACCTTGTCGTAACTCACTCATTGCATCAATATGACGCATCCAATAAGTATCAATTACACGTAACATGATTACTTTTAAAAACTCATTGTACACTTCTTGAGGTACAACTTCTTTTTTGCTTACTAATAATTTAATCGCAAGATCTTTATAATGGTTGACAATTTCTACTTCATCCATTTCATTTACATCTTCAATTTTAACCATACCTTTAGGTATTAAGAAACTTTCAAAATGGTGAACAATTGCTTCATCTTTAATTTCAAATTTATTTCTTCCGTGAGGAATAATAAACTCATCGATTTCAGCTTCAACAATTGTTTCAATAAACTTAATGACTTCTGCTTCAACAGTTTCTTTAGTTAAAATAGAAGTACGTTCAGCATAAATAATTTCTCTTTGCACTCTTAAAACATCGTCATATCTTAAGACATTTTTTCTAATTTCTGAGTTGACACCTTCACTACGTTTTTGTGCACCAGTAATTAAAGATGTAATCATCTTAGAAGTTACTGGTTCACCGGTTGCTTGGGCACGTTGAAGTGTTTCAATAATTGTTCTAAAACGGTCTCCTCCACGACGTACCATGAGTTCATCTTCTGCAGATAAGTAGAATCTTGAAAAACCAGGATCCCCTTGACGTCCAGAACGACCTCTTAACTGATTATCAATACGTCTAGCATCGTGTTTTTCAGAACCTAATACTGCTAAACCACCAAGTTCCACTACACCTTCACCAAGTTTAATGTCGGTACCACGTCCAGCCATGTTGGTCGCGATTGTAACCCCACCTTTTTGACCAGCTTTAGCAACAATTTCAGCTTCTCTTTCATGGTTTTTAGCGTTTAATACTTCATGGTTAATACGATGTTTGCGTAATTCCATACTTAAAAATTCTGATGTTTCAACTGCAATTGTACCAATTAATATGGGTTGCCCAATTTCGTGTCTACGTTTGATCTCTTCAATTAATGCTTGATATTTTTCTTCTGCTGTTACAAAGAAGTAATCTTTAGCATCTTCTCTAATGACTGGTTTATTTGTAGGAATTTCAATAACACTCATGTTATAAATTTCTACAAATTCATCTTCTTCTGTTTTTGCAGTACCCGTCATACCAGATAATTTTTTATACATTCTAAAGAAGTTTTGGTACGTAATTGTAGCTACTGTAACAGTTTCTTTTTTAATTTCAACGTTTTCTTTGGCTTCAAGTGCTTGGTGTAGACCTTCACTAAATTGTCTACCCTTTAGTACACGACCTGTAAATTGGTCAATAATTAAAACTTCACCTTCTACAACCATATATTCTTTGTCTATAAACATGGTGAAATTCGCTTTTAAAGCATTGTTGATGTGATGTAATAAAGATACATGACTTAAGTCGTATAAGTTTTCAATATTAAATAAGCTTTCTGCCTTAGCAATACCTTCAGGTGTTAACTCGACAGTATTTGCCTCTACATCGAGTTCATATTCATGATCACTTAAAGATTTTACAAAACGATCAGATTGTTGGTATAAGTTTTGAGTTTGTTTAGCTGGACCTGAAATAATCAAAGGTGTTCTAGCCTCATCAATTAAAATCGAGTCAACCTCATCAATAATTGCGTATGGGTAGCCTCTTTGTGCAACCATATCTTTATGATATAAGACCATGTGATCTCTTAAGTAGTCAAAGCCTAACTCTGAGTTCGTAGAGTACATAATATCACAAGCATATGCTGCCTTTTTGCCATCTCTATCTAAGTCTCTAATATTTAAGCCTACAGTTAATCCTAAGAATCTAAATAGATCACCAATCTCACCTTCTGCTTCACGCTTAGCTAAGTATTCGTTGACTGTAACAATATGCACACCATTACCATTTAAGGCATTTAAATATGCAGGTAAAACAGCGGTTAAGGTTTTACCTTCACCAGTTCTCATTTCTGCAATATTACCATCGTGAATGGCCATACCACCTACTAATTGTACAAAATATGGTGTAAGCCCAGTTACACGTTTTGAAGCTTCTCTAACTGTTGCAAATGCCTCAACTAAAATATCGTCTAAAGTTTCTCCGTTTTTAATGCGATCTTTAAAAATTTTAGTTTGATTTTTTAATGCTTCGTCACTCATCGCTTTCATTGTATCTTCTAGAGCCATTATTTTATGAGCTACTTTGTTATATTTTTTTACTGCTTTTTTGGTTGAATCAAATAGTCCAAACATAACATCACTTCCTTTACTTGTTTAAGTTTATGTGTAATTAATTAATCTTTATTTAATCTAAAATGATTTGGCATAATACCCAAATCAAACATTATCATTGTTTACTTATCAATCATCTATAGATGACATCACTAAATGATACCATATTTAATATGATTTCTCCAAATAATCCCAACTATTTCAAATGACTTTTACATAAATATCGTGTTTTTTTATACTAAATTCAATATTTACTATTAATTCATTTTATTTGTATTATTTTTATTCAAATATGTATATATAAAAAATAAAAGGGTACTTTTTAGTACCCTCTTTGGTATGCTTTATAAACTGTCTACTTCTTCTTTAGTCAGCAAGATGTCTGCTTCAAAGAAATCTTTTCTTTTATACTTTTTCATCTTTGCTATAATGTTTGAAGGAAATGCTACTATTTTGTGATTAAAATTAGAAACATTTTTATTATATAATTTTCTAGTGCTTTGTAAACTTTCTTCTAGGATAATCCATTCGTCCAGTTTTTCTTTAATCTCTTTTGATGTTTTTAAATCTTCATGATCTGTAATCATTTCATATAACATGTGCATAGATTGAGTTAATTGAAATGATATATCTTGTTTTTGTTCAACACTATCTGTATTTGAAATGACTGATATTTCAAGCATTTCATTTAGTATTTTAGCTTCAATTGTTAAACTTCTTTTAGTTTGTTCTATCATAAAATTTAACAGGTGATGTTTATTCATGATTATTTCATCTATGTCAACCATTAAATCTTCAATATTATCTTTATTCTTTTTAAAATTATTAGAATCGATTAGATACCAAACCCATATAATTACTAGAATCAGTACTATCGTACCTGCTACAATGTAAAGCCATATTAAATTGTCCATCTTACTGTCACCCTCTCAAGCTTTTTACGGTTAGTGAATATGTGTATTTTATACTAATTGTTCGAAAATATCAATTTTATCTAATTTTTCCCAACTTAAATTAGAATCTAACTTACCAAAATGGCCATTATGAGTGGTTTGTTTGAAGATTGGGTTCGTAAGTCCAAGATAATTAATAATTGCTTTAGGTCTTAAATCAAAGTTTTTAGAAATTGTTTCAGCAATCACTTCATTACTTACTTTGGATGTGCCAAAAGTGTTTACATATAAACTTACTGGCTCTGCAACACCAATTGCATAAGCCAATTGGATTTCGCAAGTTTTTGCAATACCACTTCCTACGACTTGTTTTGCTAAGTATCTTGCCATATAAGATGCTGATCTGTCTACTTTAGATGCATCTTTACCACTAAATGCACCACCACCGTGGCGTGAGTATCCACCGTAAGTGTCTACAATAAGTTTACGACCTGTTAAACCACTATCTCCTACTGGTCCACCAATGACAAATCTACCGGTTGGATTAATATAGTATTTAGTGTTATCTGTAATTAAATGTTTTGGAATGACTTCTAAGATAACATGTTCCATCATGTCGTCTTTAACACTTTCAAGTGTCTTTGAAGCTTCATGTTGAGTAGATAATACAATCGCTGTAACTTCCAGTGGTTCGTGGTTTTCATTATATAAAACAGATACTTGAGATTTACCATCTGGTCCAAGTCCTGATACAATACCTTCTTCTCTAACAAAAGCTAAACGTTTAGTTAATTCATGTGCGAGAAAAATTGGTAAAGGTAAAAGTTCTTTCGTATCATCTTTAGCATAACCAAACATAATACCTTGATCCCCTGCACCTTGTTCTTTATTATCTGTTTCATCAACCCCTAGTGCGATATCTGCACTTTGTTTATGAATGTTAACATGATAGGTTGCTGATTTTGCATCAAAGATGAATTTTTCATCATTATAACCACAAAAATCGATTGCTTTTTTTGCAGTTTCAATAATAATCTCATCTGTTAATATATAACTTGTTGATACCTCACCAAAAATATAAACCGTTGTATGTGCTAAAGCAACCTCAATCGCACAACGTGCTTTAGGGTCATTTGTTAATACTAAATCTAATACTGAATCTGCTATAAAATCCGCTACTTTATCCGGATGTCCTTTAGAGACACTTTCGCTTGAAAATATGTAACTCATAATATTTACCTCTTTCTTCCTTTACTTAATAAAAACACTTCCCAAGAAGGAAGTGATGTAATCTCCTTATTGGTGGGTTAGCCCCCTGTCAGTTGAGCACCTAAATTAAATAGGTTGCTGCAGGGTCAAAGGACTGATCACCTCACCTGCTCTGAATAAGTTTTTATTGAATTGTTAATATGATAACCTTTATTAGATATTTTGTAAACTAAGATACATAATTATGTAAAATATGTTTTATAAATCATGATAAAGTTGATCAATTTCTGTGTTGTATTTAAAGAATGTTTCCCTTAATGAATAATCAAAATATGGTGTTAATTGTTTCTTAAATAAGTCCATCGTTTGTGGGTGGCTGTTTGGATGATAGTATGTCGATAAACTTCTTAAAGAAACATAACAATCCGCCAGTAAGATAATTTGATTTGGTATCTCAAATTGGATTTTATTCATTTGTTGAGCAAATGCTTCATCAGCACTTCCTTCATAATGTGCTCTAATAATATCATTAGATTTTTGAGCAAGTTGAATTCTTTTACCAATTTTTGCACCTAAATCTGTCTTTTCTTTTAATACTTCATAGGTATGTTCATTATAGCTATCTGTTTCTATCATTAAATCCTTGATTTCATCAAATCTTAAATGAATCAGTGCGTATTTTTCTAACTCAATTTTGTCTTGTTCATCCAAGTGATAAAATGTAGCTATTTTTGATGCAACAGATGCCACATTATAGGCATGTCTTTCATTTAATATGGTACTTGCAGATTGAAATACAACGTTAAATAATGATCTAACGATATGCGTGAAGTCCATTTGTACTTCACGGCGTTTGTTCAATTCCTTTTTTCTTTCTTCCTGGATGGATTGTCCAATAGAAACAATAATATAATTGATTAAATAAAATAATATAAATATAACTGTTCTTAAGGCTAAGTCAGCTACTTGAATAGCTAGTACTGGATCAGTAAATATCGTTGATAAGAACTCTTGCCAAGTAAGGCCTAAATTAAAGAAATTATAAGTAATGGATATATGTATTAATGTAACAAACCCAACTAATGAAACAAATGAGTTTGATAGTAACCTTTTGTCTTGGTAAAGCGATATTTGAACTAACGCATAAAATATTAATACGTAACTTGCAGTTTCAAACGGCGCATTTTGTCCGACTGCATAAACACGTATATAAACCATCACTGCAGATATAAAAATCCAAAAACTAGATACATACATAGCAATCTGTTGTTTTGTTAAATCGTTGTGGTCTAAGTCGATAAGCTTAGATTGTAGTCTACCTACTGTATAGGTAATTGGTAGAGCAGCAATAGCAAAAATCCAATCGGTTGTCGGATTGGCAACACTAAAGCCTAGAATGAAAAACACTAAAGAATATAGCAAGTTTGATATAAATACGATGTTTTTAATCACTACATTTCTTCTATATAAAACAGCTACGTCATTAGCAATATCAATTCCAGTTTCAAAACCAAAATATTTAGAAAACAGCTTTTTTCCAAAGCCCTTTAACCTATGCTTTTGGTTCTTTAAGCCCATAAATTATCTTTTCCTTTTTTTCAAATCAAATAAGCTAATTTTTTGGTAACTTGGATTTTCAAGTGCGATATCTTCATTCATCACTTGAGCAACACGAGTAGATGCAGCCGCAGCAATAGCGCCTACAATATCATCCATCATTGTATGCACAACACCTTCGGTTTTACCAGCATCATTTAATCTTTTTACGATACCATGTTTGTTGACATCAATATCACCAAAGTTTGTTTGTCCAATTGCACCATAGTTTCTAGCAACATCTAAACCAATGGTTTCATCAATACCAAATAGTCCAAGATCATAGAATAAAATATCTTGAATTGGTCCTTTAAACATTTTTTCTTCAGCAAGTCTATCGACTTCTGCAGCAAATTGAATGTGGTGGAAAACATCTCTAAAAGTTAATATTTTTTCTACAGATTCCACACATAAGTTAATATCAATACCAGGATAATATTTAGATTGTTGTTGCTGTGCAATCTTTGCAATATCCAAAACAGATACATCGCATCTATTTTTCAAGGTGTCGATGTTAATTTTTAACATCTCATCTCGGTTATATAAGAGTTTCGGTTTACTCATCTATTTTTCCTCCGTTAATAAATAGGCTTTGCCCATTCAAATAATCTTTAACCTTCATTTGTTTTTTACCTGATTGTTGTAATTCTATTAATTCTATGGCTCTATCACTCGTACCAATAAATATTCTTTTATTTTCTATACGAATTTCACCTCTTTGAATGTCTATTATATCACTTATTGCTGATTTAAACACCTTAACCGTAGTGTTTTTGATGTTAAAATGCGCTCCAACGTTAGGACTTAAGCCTCTAATACGGTTATGATTCCATAATGCCGACTTGTTAAAATCAAGTGCTTCATCACTGTATTTAAGTGTAAATGCAAACGTAACTTCATCCTCATTTTGTGGTGTACTTTGATATGTTTTATTTAAAACACTCATCAGATTTTCTTTTAATAGATCTCTACCTGCTAGTGATAACTTATTAGATAAAGTGCCGTAATCATCCAGAGGATCAATTTCTACTTCTACCTTTTTAATCATGGCACCGGCATCCATTTTATATACCATTTCCATTAAGGTAATACCTGTTTTATCATCACCATTAAATAATGCATATTGAATTGGTGCACCACCACGGTATTTAGGTAATAATGAACCATGAATGTTAATTGCAGGAATTGCTTCTAAAAGGGCTTTAGGAAGTATTTGACCATAGCTTGCTGTAATGATTAAGCTTGGCTTTAAATCAATGATATGTTGATAATCCTGACGTAATTTTTCGGGTTGAAAAACCTCGATATTATGTGCTAAAGCAAGTGACTTAACTGGTGATGGTGTTAATATCTTTTTTCTACCAACAAATCTATCTGGTTGTGTAACAACTAGCCCAACCGGATATTGTTCTTCAATCAACATTTCTAGAATTGGTACTGAAAACTCTGGGGTACCCATAAATACAATCATAATTTACTCCTTTAATACCATGATACGTCATGGTTCATATATATTTTTATGTCTTTGTTTGATTTTAATAGGTGATTAAACGCTTTTAAACTACCTTGGTATTTAATCGTTAATAATACTCTATAATTTTCTAAATGTTTAAGTAATACAGATGAGGTTGGACCTAAAACAGTGAGTCCCATTTTTTCTAATGAAGTCTTTAATGAGAGTGCATATTGAAAAGTCTTTAAATAACTCATACCTTCAATGCGTAGTTGTAGCACTTGATAATATGGTGGTAATTTAGAAATTCTTCTACGACTTAGTTCTTCTTTATAATATGTACTTCCATCACCTATAATGCTTTTTAAAACAAAATGAGTTGGATCATAACTTTGAATAATCAGTTTATCTTTAGTGATAAATTTTGCTTGACTAAGTAGTTCATAAGTTGCTTCATAGGCATCAAATTTGGGTAATTTTAACCACTGATCAATCATCAAAATACCCACTAAATCTATTTTATCTTCTAAATTAGATTTCAGTGCCATCTGTGTACCTACAATGATATCGATTTGACTAAGATCTTCAATTTTATCATGATAGGTCTTATTACTAATCGCCTCACTATCAACTTTTAATATCTCTTTTGAAGGATATGCTTTATGTAAGTAGGTTATAAGTTGATCAATACCACTACCTACAGACTTCACTGTATGTTTACCACATACAGGGCATGTTTTAGTAAACTCAAGTTGATATTTTGTCAAATTAGATTTTAAAATATTTTGTTTTTCATCAAATCTTAAAGGGATTCCAGTTTCTGGATCTACCGGTACATGCGAACATGTCCTACACATTACAAAGGGTGCATACCCTTTTTGGTTTAATATTAATAATACTTTTTTATTTTGATCTAATGTATTTAATATGGCATCATTTAAACTTAGACTAACTAACTTGGTATTTCCTTTTTTTAGTTCTTCTTTCATGTCTATAAGTTCAATGGATTTATAGACTTCTTCTTGTAGGTTTAGTAACTCATGTGTTTTTTGTTGTATCTTTATATAATTGTCTAAGGATATTGAACTCGCACTTAAATAAAGTGGTATACCATGATATCTAGCTCTTATTTCAGCAATCTCTAATGCATGATAATAAATGCCTTCATGTGCACGGTAACTGTGATTATTACTATCCGTTATGATGATTAAACCTAGATCACTAAAACTTGTAAATACAGATGAACGTGCACCGACGACAATTTTAGTTTCATTATCTAAAATTGCACTGTACTTTAACATCATTTGTTTATCTGTTTGACCACGATTTAAACCAATAATAAGTTCTTCCCTAAAGACTTTTTCAAGTGATGACTTAACAGAATCAATCATAAAGTTTTCAGGCACCATGATAAGCACTTGCTTACCCTGTGAAATCACTTCATGAATCAAATGGAAAAAGAAAGGGTCTAATTTGGTATCTTGATACTGACTCACATAAACTTGATGTTTTGCATCCATCATATCTTTGATTTGGTCTTTCAAATCTTCATTAATCACAGGTAGTTCAGTTGTTTTGTTAAAATTAGCTACTTCTAACTTATCTGATTCATAAAATACTTCAATAACAGCTTTTTTGATTAACGTATTTACAATCGATGCACTAGAGTTTGCTACGAGATCTGCTTTTTTCATTTGTGAGTGCGCACTTAAAATATCTAGTACTTCGTGTTGTTTTGGTGTACCATGATAGTTTCTGTTATCGATTCTTACATAGGTTATTAAAGGTTTCTTATTTCTTGTCTTTAATACAGTTTTTAATTCAACTATACCTTTTTGTTCTAATGTTTTTAAACGGTTATAATAAACTTCATCTTTTTTAAGCAAAGTCCAAACACCTTGTTTGAAAAACGGTACTAAATCATCCGGTAGTTGTTTAGGTTCTAACAAAATAGCCTTTTTCTCATAATGAATTAATAACTGTTTAGGTATCACGGTTTCAAAGGCTTCTGCAATGAGCGCATTTGGGTCTTCTATCAGTTTATCCATCATTAAAAATAATTCATCATTAAAAATAGGTTCAATGTCTAATATTTCATGAACATACTTATGTGCTAAATCAGATGCACTTATAATATCATAGACAAAACCTAAACGTAATATATTATTATCTGTAAAAGGTACAATTACACGCATACCTTTTTGAATATGAAGTTGATCTTTTTCATGAACTAAATAATCAAATGTTTGATTCACACTTTGATGTTTTATATCCACAATAACACGAGCAATCATCTAGTCACCTACCATAATAAATTATATCATTTATATGCGCATTTTTACAGTTTTTAAGTGTTTTTAACACTGTTTATCTACGTTTATACAGCTGAGTGGTAAAATAAATCTAAAGTGTTCTACTGTAAGTTATTTATAAATTCATGTAACTTATAAGATAAACCTTGCTACTTTAAACTAGGTTTTTGTAAAATCTAGATGAAGGTAAGAAAATGATGATTAAAGTCTTAATTGATAAATCTGATTTGAGCCTTATAACAGATGATCTAGAATCATCTGGTTTAGACATCTTATTTGATGGTGAGACTAAAGTGGTTACAGAAACTTATAAATTAAATCATCCTGTCCTATAATAAAAATGCGAGTACTTAATTTAAAGTACTCGCATTTTTCATTATTAATTTTTATTGATATCCGAAAGTAATTTATCAATATGATTACCATACGCTAATGCTTCATCATATTTAAAGACTAAATCAGGAATTTTTCGAATGTCGTTAACTTTAGATGCTAACTTCATACGAATTTCTTTTTTACCTGCATCTAAAAGATCTTGAACTTTCTTTTTGGCTTCTACACTATCATCAATGATGGTGTAGTAAACATAACAGTAACTTTTATCTTTAGTGACTTTAGTTTCTGTAAGTGTAATATAACCAATTTGAGTGTTTTTAATCACATCATTCACTATATGAACTAATTCTCTTAAAATTCTTGAAGCTAATCGATCGACGTTAATACTCATAATTAATCTACCTCCACTTCTCTTTCAATAGACGCTTCAATCACGTCACCTTCTTTTAAATCGTTGTAGTTTTCAACGCTAAAGCCGAATTCAAATCCTTGACGTACTTCTTTAACATCATCTTTACCACGTTTTAAACTAGATAGTACACCGTTATAGATGACAACACCTTCTCTAATGACTGTAACTTTAGAATCTCTATGAATGACGCCGTTTGTAACATAACTACCAGCGATTGTTCCAATTTTAGAAATTTTAAATAATTGACGTACTTCTGCGGTACCAGTTACAACATCTTCAAAGACTGGTTCTAACATACCTTTTAGAGCCTTTTCGATGTCTTCAGTAATACGGTATACGACATTATATAATCTGATTTCAACATTCATAGATTCTGCTAGAGATTTTACTGCAGCTGTAGGACGAACGTTAAAACCAATGACGACTGCACCAGATGCAGATGCTAGTTGAACATCTGTTTCAGATATTCCACCTACACCACTACGCACGATGTTGGCTTTAAAGCCATCAACATCAATTTTATCAAGCATACCTCTTAATGCTTCAATACTACCTTGAACGTCACATTTAAGTACTAAGTTTAATACTTTTTCGCCATCATCTTGTGCACCAAACATGGATTCAAGTGAACTCGCTTTTTGTTGTTTAATATATGTTTCTTTTAGTTTTGAAGAACGTGCTTCCGCTGTTTGGCGTGCCACTCTTTCATCTTTAAATACCATGAAGATATCACCAGCTTGAGGTACTTGGTCTAAACCTGTAATTTCAACCGGTGTACCTGGAAGTGCTTCATCATAACGTTTTTTAAGATCATCATTCATTGTACGTATACGACCGAACGTATTCCCAATAACGATGATATCACCAATATGTAATGTACCATTTTCTACGATAACTGTAGCAACCGGACCTCTACCTTTATCTAGGTAAGCTTCAATAACTGTACCCATTGCATCACGTTTTGGATTTGCTTTTAAGTCTTCAACTTCTGCTAATACTAAGATAATATCTAATAAATTGTCAATTCCTAAGCGTTTTAATGCAGATACTTCAACATATGGTGTTGTACCACCCCATGCTTCAGGCGTTAAATCATGTGCTGATAAAGCACTCATAACGTTATCTGGATTTGCTGTTGGTTTATCAATTTTATTGATTGCTACGATAATAGGAACGCCTGATGCCTTGGCATGTTGTAACGCTTCAATTGTTTGTGGTTTAACACCATCATCAGCAGCCACAACTAAAACAACAATATCAGTTACTTTAGCTCCACGTGCACGCATTTCAGTAAATGCCGCGTGACCTGGGGTATCGATAAATGTAATTTTTTCACCACCATGTTCAACTTGATAAGCACCGATGTGTTGTGTGATTCCACCAGCTTCTCCTGTGACCACTCTAGATTTTCTAATAGAATCTAAAAGTGTTGTTTTACCATGGTCTACGTGACCCATAATCGTAATAATTGGACTTCTTTTAACAAGGTTTTTTGGATCGTCAATAATTTCCATTTCATCATATCTTGTTAAATCTGTGATTACTTCATCTTTAACTTCAATGCCCATATCCATAGCTATAAGTTCTACAACATCACGTTCTAAAACTTGGTTTACAGAAGTCATCATCCCTAAACCCATTAGTTTTTTAATTAAAACTGCGTTTGAGATGTCAAGTGCTTCTGCCACATCTGAAACCGTCATTTCAGATTTGAAAATTAACTCTGTTATCGCTTTTTTAGGTGCTGGTTTTTGAGTGTTTGAATAAGTAGACTTTCCAAAATTATTTTTACTTGGTCTCCTAGTGTTATTGTTATTTCTATTATTACTTCTTTGTTTTGCCATATTGCATCAACCTTTCTATTTAAGCATCATACTAAACCCTTTATCCTTTATTCCTATGACTTTAATATTTTTCTTACCTATTGCACTAGAAATATCTAGTGAGGTATGTGTATGTATTAATTGAATTTGATAAGTATTTGTTTTGTCTTTTATCTTTTTAGTTGTATTATCACTTGCATCGGTTGCAAGTAATACTAAATGTAGTTGTTTTTTTTGAAGTGCCTTAACAACTTCTTCTTGACCGATAACCACTTTTCTTGCAGCGTATGCAAGTCCTAAAGCACCTTTATTCATAATAGTTTAGCCAATTCTTCATATACGCTATCAGGAATTGTAACTTCTAATTTTCTGTCGAGCGCTTTACTCTTTTTAGCGAGTTCAATATTTTCTGCACTTAAATGAATATAAGCACCACGACCATTAGCTTTGCCCTTAGTATCAACAAAGACAAGTCCTTCTTTATTTGCTACAATGCGTACCAAATCTTTTTTAGGATGAACAGTCTTTGTAACGACACATGTACGCATTGGAATCTTTTTAACTGTTTTCATTTTAAACCCTCTTAGTAAATAATGCCTTCTTCAGCTGCTGTAGTCTCAGATTTAATATCAATAGACCAACCACTTGCTTGAACTGCTAACTTAACGTTTTGACCAAGTTTACCAATTGCTAAAGATAATTGAGCATCAGGAACGATTGCTAACGCACTCTTTTCTTTAGGATTTACTCTCGTAACCGCTACAACCGGTGCCGGTTGTAAAGAGTTACCAATCAGTTCTTGTTCATTATCACTCCATCTGAATAAATCAATTTTTTCTCCAGATAGGAATTTAGAGATTTCTTTAATACGTACGCCACCTTCACCAACTGTAGCTCCGATAACGTCAACGTTCTCGTTATTAGATTTTAAACCTACTTTAGAACGATCACCTGGATCACGTGCAATACCTAAAACTTCAATCGTACCATCTTTGATTTCTGGTACATATTCTTCAAGTAAACGAGTAACTAAAGCCACATGTGTACGAGAAACATAAATTTTAGGACCTTTAGTCTTCATTTCTACATCTGTAACATAAACTTTAACACGATCACCTACATGGAATTTATCTGTAGGTAATGCTTCCTTTTTAGGTAGCATTGTAATAACATCCTTGTTGATTTCAATACGGTAGAAGTCTTTTTCTTCTTCTAAGACTCTAGCTGTTACCATTTCATATTGAAGATCTTTTAATCCTTGATAGATATTTTCTTTCTTAATTTGATTTAAAACTTCATTGAATCTATGTTTTAAGTCACGGCTTGCATTATAGCTAAATTCACTTGGTTCAATTTTAACTTCTAAAACCTCACCTGCTTTAGCTGATTTCTTTAATGCTTTAGCATCTTCTAATTTTAAGAAAGTATACTTTTTATCTAGTTCTAAATTAAGTTCACCTTCAGGTAAAACATAATATTGACCATAGATTAATAATTCATGTTTTTCTTCTTTAAATTCTACACGGCATGTTTGTACACCTAATTGCTTTTTACATGCAGCAATTAATCCTTGCTCAAAAGCATGGAATACTTGTTCTTTATTTAAGTCGTTATCTTCAGCGACTTCTTCTATATTTTGGAAAAATGCTTTACTGATCATTTTTTATTCTCTCCTTTTAAAATTTAACCGCTTGGCGGATAAATCTTATGTTTTCATATTTAATTTGTAGTTTTTTTGGACGACCTTTAATGAAAAAACTAATGTGTAATTCATTATCAATCACATCATTTAAAGTAGCATTACCTGTGTATGCATCACTTTCTAAATATACATACCCGCCAACATGTCTTTGAACTTCTTCTAAATTCCTTAGTTCTTTTTCAATACCAACAGTTGACATTTGTAAATAATAGTCATCATCTAAATCATCATTTATATAATCTAGAACTTCCATATGCACTTTTTCTAAATGCTCATGATCAAGTGTTGCATCAAGTAAAATCGTAAGAATTTTTTCCTTACCCATTTTTTCTTCAAATATATCATAAATTATGATATCTTTTGGATCTAGTATGGATTTTACTTTTTCTTTAATTACATTAATATTCATATACATTACCTCTTCAAAAAAGAAGTGAGAACTAATACAGCCCCACTCATCTTCTATAAAAAATTATAGCATTTATACAACTAAATAACAAGATAAAAACACAAATGTGTTAAAATATTAATAGATATACTGCAAAAAATATCTATATAGGAAAAGAAATTGAAAGGACAAGATATTTACTCAAATAAATTCGAGTTAAATGTCTAAAAACACCATTATGAAAAAAGGACTATATCCAGGTTCATTTGACCCACTTACACTAGGGCATTTAGATGTTATTGAGCGTGCATCTGAACTGGTAGATGTGTTACACATCGTTATTGCAGATAACCCTAAAAAGAAGTTTTCTTTTACAGCTGAAGAACGTGTAGAGATGATAAAAAAATCTACTGCTCACATTCCCAACATATTAATTAGCTATACATCTGATTTGGTCGTAAGATATGCTGATAAACATAGTATTAAGGTACTCTTTAGAGGACTTAGAAATATTGCCGATTATGAAAACGAGTATATGTTATACCAGTTTAATAAGAATTTAAATCCAAATGTAGAAACAGTCGTATTATTCCCTTCTTCTAGAAATCATTTTGTCTCTAGTTCCAGTATTAAAGAACTTGTATATCATGATGCGGATATATCTTTATATATCCCTGAACAAATTATAGATATGGTTATAAAGAAATTATCAAAACTTAAATAATAAAAAGACCACTTGAGTGACTTGTTAAATCAAATTTAACAAAATCAAGTGGTCTTTTATTTATGATTGATATATTATATTTCTTTCGTGCTCTAGTTGATTACGGTTATCATTCCATTTAGGATCGTAACCAATAAGATTTTGACCCTTTATATAGATAGTTACCGCATTTGATTGATCAAATATATATTCACCTACATATTCTATTTGATCAGACATATGTATGGATTCTAATGTTGGCATTCTACTAAACGCAAGACTTCCAATAATAACTTTAACATCCACTGTAAATCAATCAAGAGAACTTGAATTTCGGTTCTAATATCACGTAAATCTTTCATTAAATGAGTCCCAAAGTTATCATATTATTCAATATAACTAAAACTTTAGGTTTGGACATAGGTTTTATAGATTAAAACATATGAAATCTGAAAGGCTGTAGTGTAGTTATAAAATCAAGTTATGTCTTATACCTTAGTTAATCTATTATGTAAAACAATATCCATTTGATGATTTACACATGCTTTATGATTTTTTTACCAATTTTTCAAAAGTATCAAATAATAATTTAGAAAAAGGTAATTCAATATCAATTTCAGGATGCCACTGTACTGCAAATATCGGTAATGTTTTGTGTACAATCATTTCAATGGTTCCATCTATATCTCTACCTATAACATCAAATGAATCTGCTACATCTTTAATAGCTTGATGATGATAGCTGTTTACCTTGATTAATCCTTCAAAACCAAATAAAGGATGATTTTTAATCATTACTTCATGGTTTTCCTTGATACTATTGTGAGTATTATTTAAGTCCTGTAAGTCTTGATATAATGATCCACCTGAAAATACATTAATTGTTTGGAGACCACGACAAATACCTAATAGTGGTTTTTTTGATTTAATAGCATATTCTGTAATCTGTTTATCCATTAAATCTAGTCTCATATCTACATTTTTAGATAATCCTTCATTTACTTCATTAAAATGTATAGGGTCTACATCAGTACCACCGGTAATTAAAAATCCATCACACATCTCAAAGATCGCATCATTATTTGGGTTATCCAAATTAATTTGAATCGTATTAAAGCCCCTTTGAGTAAGATGTTTAATGTATCTAGTGTTTATAAATTGTTTTTCTACACCAGACTCTGTTAGAAGTCTTGGTGTAATACCTATAAGTTTTGGCATGTTGTATTTATATACTCAAAACAATAATCATAGTTAGAGTATAACTTCCTTTCTTTCTAATCAGGTGTCCTATTTTAATACTTCATCTAAAACTCTATGAAAGTTTTTATAGGATATCTTGTCAATATCCTCTTTAGAATAGCCTAATTTGATGAGTTCATTAAGTAAATTTTTAGTGTCTCCTATTGTTTGAAGCCCTTCTACATGTGTACTTGTAACATCTTCATATAAGTAGTAACATACATCAAGCCCAATACCTACATGATCAATACCTATAAGTTTTACAATGTAGTCAATATGTTTAGCTAAATAGGAAACATTTTGATTTGTCTTTTCTGATGATATGAAATTAGCTACAGCACATACACCGATCACTCCATTTTTATCTTTAATCATTTGAAGTTGTTCATCTGTGTAGTTTCTTTTATGATTACAAAGCGCTTTTGCATTACCGTGTGTTACAACAATAGGTTTAGTTGCTAAATCAAAAACATCTTTAAATGTTTTTTCATTGGCATGGCTTAGGTCAATTAACATACCTAGTTCCATCATTTTTTCAATAACTTCTTTTCCTTTAGGTGTAAGTCCTGTTTCTACACTTGATAAACCTGTTGCATAATCATTTACTTCATTCCAAGTTAATGATGCATGACGAACACCCTTTTTGTAAAGTAGTTCTATATCTTCAGGTTTATCTAAATACTTGATACCCTCTACACCTAAAAATACACCAAATTTATTTAAACTTACTGCTTCTTTTACATCTTTCGTGTTATAGCATATTTTAAAAAGGTTCGATTTTTCCTTTATATAGTTTGTAGCTACATCAAAACAGTCATAAAAATCTGTTCTAGTACTTTTATCTGGATCGGTCCAATTCACAAAAATACTGTGTGTGATACCACTACGCTTGTAGTGATTTAAATGTCTTGTTGTAAATGGGTCTTTATTACCTATTTTTAGTTGTTCATAGATATCTGTCAAAATATCTGCATGTGCATCAAATAACATAGTGATTACCTACTTTTTATTGATATTACTTATTATTATAACATGGTTATCATAAGGTATTATATGTGACTCTTAAACATAAAGACCAGTCATCAACTGGTCTTTATAAGTTTAAATTTTATTAAAACTATACATGATATAGTGATCATATACACGATCATGTTTAAGCACATTTAAATCTTTTTGACTCTTTTGACATTCAATCGCTACACCTGTATAAAGTTCATCTTTTTTAGCATTGACTAAATCAGTGTTATTGACTTTATTTTGAGTATAAACAACAAGTGCCGGATAGTTTGTATATACTTGCATTTGGATATCTTTGGTTCTTAAGGTTGCAGTATATCTATCTTTAGGTAGTAAATAAATATCATCTAGTGCATTTTGTTCATTGATGATTAAAGGTTTAAAGGTTCTAAAATCTCTGTGTGTGCCTTCCACATCATTTTCATAAGCAAAGATCTTATGTTCATTTTGGGAAAGGTATGTTGAAGATTCAATTTTTAATTCATGATTTCTTATATGATTTGACTGCTCTAAATTAAAATATGGGTGGAAAGTTAAGTTAAGTAAAGTGTCTTTATCAGATTTAGCTTGATGCCAAACAACCAAACTACCTTGGAATATTCTATAAGTTATTAAAACATTTAAGTTACCTGGGTAACCATCTGACATGTCTTTGACATTTAATTCAAATTCTATAGAATCACTTGTATGTTTTCTAACATTAAAAGTCTTTGTACCAAATCTATTTGGACCACCATGCATGTAGCTTGGTTCACCTTTAAAGTCTACATATTTAAGTGTATCTTCAGTAGGGTATAATCTACCTGCTGTACGACCTACAGTACGTCCATAATTGAGTGTATTTTCAATAAATAAATCTTTTGTTTTAGGTGTTGCAAGTAATGGTTTAAGACGACCATTGTCTTTTAGATATATTTGATAGATGCTTGCAGCATAATCAATTGCTTCTACTTTTAAATAATCATTTTCTAATACATATGTTTTATACATGTTGTTAACTCCTTATATGATGTGTTTTGTTTTTAAAAAATCATAGAGCGCATCATGATCTACATGAGGTGCTATATATTGAAAACTGCCTTGTGCATCTTTAATCCAACGTGAATTTTCCATGATGATACCGACATCAGCTAATCGTATCATATCTAGATCGTTATGTCCATCGCCTACTGCAATCACTTGGTAATCCGGATATTTCTTCATAAGTTCTTTAAGTGCTGATGCTTTAGAAATACCTTTAGGTACGATATCAAAGCCACCATCATGCCAATGATATATTTCTAAATCTTGGTGTTGCCTAATTTCTTTTTCAAGCATCTTTTCATCTTTATGAAAGACCCACATTTGATATACATGTTGCTCTAGATAAAATGTGGGTTGTGCTTTTGGTTTTTTATCATTAAAATTATCAAATGCTTTTTTCACTTCTTTATCTATAAAGGTGACGACCTCATCATGCATACCAACCAAGCCTAGTGCAATCTTTCTTTGATTAGCTGCATCCATAATGTCTTTAACGACTTCTTTTTTAATGTGGTTTTCATTTAAGATGTGGTTATCTTCTAAAGTAATGGCACCATTGACTAAGATCTTATATTTAAAAAATGCGTCCATATCTTCTAGGACATCTAATTTTGCTAATCCTCTACCGGTTGCTAGTGCAAGTATATAATCCGGATTTACAGCTATTTCTTGAATCAGCTTTTTAGTATTTGGTAAGATTTTTCTTAAATTGGTTGATCGTAGTGTATTATCTAAATCAAATACAAATAATTTCTTCATAAGTACCTCAAACTTTACACTAACTATTTTATCATGAAACAAAAGTTTTATAATTTTGAAATTATAGTGTATAATGTAATTAAGATAATTTTACGTTACGAGGTTAAATAGATGTCAAAAAACACGTTGTTGAAAACCGGCGAAATCGGAGTTTTTGCGCTAGGTGGATTAGGTGAAGTAGGTAAAAATACCTATGTATATGAAATAAATAATCAAATTTTTGTAGTGGACGCAGGGATCCTTTTTCCCGATGATGATCTACTAGGTATTGATTATGTGATTCCAGATTATACTTATTTAAAAGAAAATGAGGACCGTATTGTAGGTTTATTCATAACGCATGGTCATGAGGATCATATTGGTGGTATACCTTATTTATTACGTCAAGTAAAGATTCCAAGAATCTATGCTTCTGGTATTGCTGTTGATTTAATTGAATATAAATTAGGTGAACATAAAGATTTACGTGCACCTAAAATTGAAGAATATAAATCATACTATACCTATAACTTTAAAGATGTGGTTGTATCCTTTATTAGATTAAACCACTCTATTCCAGATATGTTTGGAATTGTCTTTAGAACGCCTGAAGGACCATTATTCCATACAGGGGATTTTAAAATAGACTACACACCAGTAGGACCACATGCAGAATATGAAAAGTTAGCGAATTTAGGCCAAGAAGGTACGCTTCTTTTAGTATCAGACTCTACAAATGCTGAACAAGACGGTTTAATTCAATCTGAATCTAAAGTAGGACGTTCTATTAATGAACTCTTTACTAGAATCCCTGGTAGAATTATTATCGCAACCTTCGCATCAAACCTTTATAGAATCCAACAAATCATAGAAGCTGCTGAATTAACTGGTCGTAAAATCGCGGTATTTGGGCGTTCCATGGAAAGAACCATTGAAGCTGGACAACAATCTGGTTATATTAAACCTAAAAAAGGTACGATTGTCGGACCTGAGGAATTAAAGAAATATACCTTAGAAGAAACATGTATATTGGTTACAGGTTCTCAAGGTGAACCTTTAGCAGCTTTATCAAGAATTGCTAACGGATCTCACAGACAGATTAAAACTGTTAAGGGTGACACTGTAATTTTCTCTTCTTCTCCAATTCCTGGTAACCAAGATCCAATTAATAAAACAATTAACCTCTTATTTAGAAATGATGTAAACGTCATTACCCACGGACCTATTACAGATACACATACCTCAGGTCATGGTAGTGGACCAGACTTAAAACTTATGCTAACACTCGTAAAACCAAAACACTTTATTCCAATGCACGGTGAGCATCGAATGCTCAAACGTCATAAACAATTAGCAGTTGAGTGTGGTGTTGATCCAAATAATATATTAATTATGGATAACGGTGATGTTGCAGCACTTAATAAAGAAAGCATTCGTTATGCAGGTAAAGTCCAAGCCGGAGATATTTATATTGATGGTACAGGTATTGGTAATATCGGTTCTAATGTCTTAAGAGAACGAAAGATATTATCTGAAGAAGGTTTATTCTCAGTAATCTTATCTATCGACTTAGAAACTAAAACATTAATCAATGAGCCAACTGTAATCTCACGTGGTTTCATTTATATGAAGGGTAATGAAGAATTAACTTCAAGTTTAGCTAGCATGGTTAAACATATTACTTTAAGAGAATTACCAAAGAAGAGTTATAATGAACTCAACTTAAAACAAATGATTATTGATCAATTAAGTGATAAAATATATGATATCACTTTAAGAAAACCAATGATTTTACCAATTATTATGAATATATAGAACCTAAAATATAAAAAGTAGACTAAAATTCAATAGTCTACTTTTTTTTAGTTAATTATATTACTTATTGCGTTTAATACTATAAAAAATCTTTCAATTTTGAAATCATTATTCTTATTTACTTGTATTTATTAAATTCATGAATGCATCAAATACATCTTTTGTAATAATTGCATCTAATCTAGCATCATGATCTTGAACCAGTTCTTCTTCTGGCTTATAGTATTTTTTATAGGCTTGGAATAGTCCAATATCATTAGGTAAGTTAAAGTAATCTTTATGTAGTTTTAAAAGGTCAATAAACTGTTTATCACTTGTTAGTGGTTTTACTTTATGAAGATCATAACTAATATTTAGGGCTTGCACATCATTTTTACCCCATGTTACAATTTGTGGCTTATATGTTTTAATTAAAGCCTCTAAATCCATATAGAATAAATCATAATCCAGTGCTTTACCGTAATATTTATTTTCATCTAAATCAAGAAACTTAATGGTTCTTTTATTAATTGCGTCTTCTTGAACAGCTCTTACAAAATAACCATTATCTTTAATAACGTTACCTGCCTTATCCGCTAATACATAACCAACTTGAATAATTTCAGGGATATGTGGTCCTTTTTTATATCCTGGCATAGACATTTCTAAATCTAAAAATAAAAAGTATTGGTATTTTTTTAATACACGCTTCATGTCTAGTCTTAATTGTTTTAAATCATACAATACACGGTTTGGTTTTAATTGCATAATCAAGTTAAAATGAGATACCGGATAAACACTTACCTTATGATTATTCACTAACTTGATGACGGGACTAGTCACTTCAAAATCTACTAATATACCTTTTTTTAAAATGGTTAAAAATACTTTAGCTAATCGATTGGGTAAATAAAAGGTTTCCTTTTTATTATTTACAACCGCGTAAAATAATTTTTGTTTTGTATCTGTACTGTGTATAAAAGTTCTCATGAAATACCTTCCTTAATGCTTTTGATTACCTTATCAGGTAATCCAATACTTCTTAAATCTTCCGTTGATGCATTTTTAATGTCATCAATAGATTTAAAACTTGCAAGTAATTTTTTCTTACGTGTTGGACCAAGTCCAGGTATGTTATCTAAAACGGATGTATAGTCTTTCCTGTTTTTAGTCTTTTGATGGAAAGTGATTGTAAATCTATGGACTTCTTCTGAGAGTTGTCCTAAAAACTGATAGAGTGGTGATTTTTTATCCAAAATAGTAACCTCATTTTGGATAACATAGCCCTCTAGCATGTGATACTTATCTTTTTTCAAACCTAAAATAGGTATATCTAAATTAAATAATTGTATCACTTCGTAAGCTGCAGAAACTTGCCCCTTACCACCATCCACACAAATTAAATCAGGTAGTTTTTGTTTTTCAACTAACAGTCTTTGATATCTGCGGTAAAGTACTTCCTTCATGGCTTGGTAGTCATCATTGGTCGTAGTTTTTAAGTGAAACTTACGATACATCTTGCGTTCAAAATGATAATCTTTCCAAACTATCATACCAGAAATAGGTGCTGTTCCAAAAAGGTGCGCATTATCAAACACTTCAATATATGATATTTTTTTATCAAATATTTGTTCTAATGCTTCTATTTGTTCACCTAACTTTTCTTCTTTTGCTCGGTATAGTTTATAGTAATGTGTTAAATCTTCTAATGCATTCTTATGTGCTAAATCAACTAGTTTTTTCTTATCTCCAATTTTAGGTACAACCACTTTATTTTTAAAGTACATTTGTAGTTCTTTTAAAGAGATTTGTTGATCAAACACTAATTCATCGGGTAATAAAAACTTATCATAATAATTTTTAATATATGTTAAAAATGTTTCATAAGGATCTGTCATATAAGATATCACATTTTTATGTGTATCTAATATACGTCCTTGACGCATCATTAAAATTTGAATCGCCATATCATCTTCGTTATATGCAAAACTTATGAAGTCTCTATCTTTATAATCATTCAGAGTCATAATTTGTTTTTCAGTTGTATCTTTTACAGCTAAAATCATATCACGGTATTCTACTGCACGCTCAAACTCTAAATCTTCTGATGCTTGTTTCATACGATCTTCAAGTTCATTTAAGACTTCTTTAGTGTCACCTTTTAAAAACCTAGTAATACGTTCAATATTTGGTTTATAGTCCACCTTTTCGTGTGCACAAGGGCCTAAACATAAACCCATATGATAATATAAACACGGTTTACTATCTACTGGATTACAACGTCTTAATGGATATAGGCGTTGTAGTAGTTTTAGTGTTTCTCTTGCTGATTTTGAGTTTGGATAAGGTCCAAATAAAGTTTTAGTCTTATCAACTTCAATATATCTTGATACGACAAGCATGGGATCTTTTTCGTTTGTAATTTCAAGATACGGGTAACTTTTATCATCAATTAAGCGAATATTATAAAGTGGTGCATATTTTTTGATTAAATTGTATTCTAAAATAAGCGATTCTTGTTCGGAGTTTGTGACGATATAATTAAAATCACTAATCTCTGAAATTAGTTTCTCTGTTTTAGCATTGTGAGCGCCTCTAAAATATGAACTTACTCTATTTTTTAAATTTTTAGCTTTACCAACATAAATGACTTCACCTGATTGATCAAGCATCATGTAACAACCTGGTTCAGTTGGTAATATTGATAGTTTTTCTTTCAAAAAAATCACCTTGTTTATATTATACTAAAATTGTGTTCACTTATTGATAAATCACGAACATTCTATAATCTTTTAACATATTTTAATAAAAAAACTGTTATGCTCATTAGTCAATGAACGTAACAGTTACTTTACCATTTGCAATTTCTTCTAACGCTTTGCCTACACTTGTGACTGATTTGGAATCTTTAACATCCAAATTTTCTCTTTCAATGATATGAGCAACTTTACTTGCTGCATATACTAATTTATACTTAGAATCAATCTTTTCTAATAGTACGTCAATTGTTGGGTAGTTTAAACCATGTTTTCTTTTTTTCATGTTATTCCTCCATTAACTGTTGATATTTTTGAATCGTTCTTTGAGTACGTGCATGTTCTGCACGAATGATTGCCATAATACGATCTGCAGCATTATTTACATCATCATTTACTACGATATAATCATATTTATATGCTAATTTAAATTCACTTTCAGCTTTTTGAAATCTCTTATTTACAATTTCAGGTGTATCCGTTCCACGTTGACTTAATCGCTCATATAAAGCTTTTTTGCTTGGTGGTACTAAGAATATAAAGACAGCTTCTTTCATGCGTTCACGTACTTGAAGTGCACCATCTACTTCAATTTCTAATACAACTTCTTTACCCTTATCAAGCATTTCTTCAACTTTGTCTTTTGGTGTGCCATAATAGCTACCTACAAACTCTGCATACTCTAAAAATCTGTCTTGACGAATCATCTCTTCGAAGGATGCACGACTTACAAAATAATAGTCTTTGCCATCGACCTCGCCGACTCTTGGTGCTCTTGTTGTAACTGATACAGAATATTCTAGGTTATGGTTCTTCATGTCAAAAAGCGCTTTACGCACTGTACCTTTTCCAACTCCAGATGGTCCGGATATGACGATGAGTAATCCACGATCATTTAGTTTCATGCGACTCTCCTAACTCTTCGTTTAATTTATTATATACGAAAGTTTGGTTTATGTAAATAGTTTCAGACATTTTCATGATATAGTATTATTGAGGTAAGAAATTATGGCTTTAGATGGTGTTTACACACATTATTTAATCAAAGAACTGAATCAATCTGTAGAAAATACACGTGTAGAATCCGTTTGGTTAAACGGTCTAATGTTTGTTTTTAGTCTTTATGCTCAAAAACAAAGACATCATTTAGTGATTAACTTGAATGCAAGTTTTACAAGTACTTATTTAACTACACAACCACCTTCAAAAAAAGATACTTCTAATTTTTTGAATCAACTCAAGAAATACTTAGAAGGTGGCATATTAAAAAACATCACTCAATACCAGTCAGATAGAGTGATTGAATTTAACTTTACCGTGTATGATTTTATATATGGTCCAGTTGAACGTAAACTGATTTTTGAAGCGATGGGTAGACACGCAAATTTATATTTAATTGAACAAGGAAAAATTATTGATTTATATAAGAAAATGTTTGTTTTAGAGGGTAGACATTTAATTCCAAATGCGACTTTTGGATACTTCTTAAGTGATAAACTTGATGCTAAAGATTATGTCTTTGATCCTTTATCTACACCTAAAGATATTACAAACAAATATTTAGGTATATCACAACGTTTAGCTAATTATTTACAATTAACTGGTAAACATCCTTTTGAAATTGAAGTTGAACCTACTTTATCTATGGAAAATAATAAATCCTACTTTTTTAATATTTTTGATTCTAATACAAAATCATTTAATAGATTAAGTGAAGCTTTAGATTCTAGAATCATGCTTCAAAAGGACGAAAAATCTATTTATAGAAGTTTTATCTCAAATCAGTTAAAAAAATTAGAAAAGAAACATATTCAATTAACCAAACAACTTGATCAAGCACATCAAATGCTTGAAGATAAAACAAAAGGTGACTTAATTTATGCTAGTGGTCATAATCTAAGAGACAAACTACCATTTATTGAGGATATTGTCTTAGATGATCAAATAAGTCTAACTTCAAATGCACAAAAGTTTTATAACAACTACCAAAAAGGTAAACGTGCGATTGATTTTTTAGAACCAGAATTGCATAAAGTATTAAGTGAAAAAGAAATATTTGAAAACTACCTTGTAGAACTAGAACTTACAGATAATGAGACATTATCTGATTTTAAAGAGATACTAGACCCATACGGGTTTATGAAACAAAAAAATAAAAAGAATAAACCTACAAAACATAAAGTAAAAGTATTAACCCTAAAAGTTGATGATACTACTTATTTTATCGGTAAAAACGCACATCAAAATGCACACCTAGTGAATCAAATAGGTTTATCAAATGACTATTGGTTTCACGTAAAAGATGCTCCAGGTTCTCATATACTTGTTAGAACGCCTGAACTTACTGAAAAAGTACTAAGAACATCTGCAATGTTAGCAGCATACTTCTCATCTCAAAAGGCTTCTAGTTCGATACCAGTAAACTACACACTATTTAGATATGTAAGTAAAATTGGTGGTAAACCTGCATCTTTTGTAAAGATTAAAAATGAAAAGACAATCTATATCGATATTGATCAAACAATTGTCGACAATCTTTTACAGAATGCTTAAAAGTTGATAAATTGCACTATATAGAGTAAGATATATTTGTAAAATAAATTAGGAGGCGTTACATTTTATGGCATTTACATTAGACAAATTACCATACGCATACGATGCACTAGAACCATTTATCGATGCAAAAACTATGGAGATTCACCACGGAAAGCATCATCAAGCTTATATTACAAACTTGAATGCTGCATTAGAAAAACATCCAGAATTACATGTTCACACAATGGATGATTTAATGGTATTACTTACAGATTTAAACAAAGTACCTGTCGATATTCAAGGTGCAGTTAGAAACAATGGTGGTGGACACTTCAACCACGCATTCTTCTGGCCATTATTAAAGAAAAATGATGGTAAAAAACCTGCAGGTAAACTTATGGATGCAATCACTCAATCATTTGGTTCATTTGAAGCATTCCAAGAAACATTCTCAAATGCTGCTAAAACTAGATTTGGTTCTGGTTGGGCTTGGTTGATCAAAAACGGTGATAAGTTAGTAGTTACTTCTACACCAAACCAAGATACACCACTTGCTGAAGGTACTCCATTATTAGGATTAGATGTATGGGAACATGCATATTACCTAAATTATCAAAACAGACGTCCTGACTATGTTGCAGCATTCTTCAATGTTGTTAACTGGGAAGCTGTTGAAGCATTATTCAATAAGGCTTAATACATAAAAAGATATCACAATTTGTGATATCTTTTTTCATTATCCACATAAAATTCATTTTAACATAAAAATGTTAGCGCTTTCCTTTACAAATGATTTATCTTGTAATATAATACAGTTGAAGGCGTAGTTAGTATTTTTGAATCACAAGTTCTTAAAAACGTTATACCTTTAAGTATCAAATGTTTATTCGATTTATAAGTTTTATTCATTTCAAAGATTTATAATTTTTATGGATTTGATTTATGTTTAGTATTTCAAGTTTTAGGCTACGCCTTCCATATTTAATCTACTTACCCAAGAAATTTATTTTCTTGGTTTTTTTTATTTCAATATTTCCTTATATTTTTGAAAGTCCTTAAAATAACGTCTAAAGTCTTCTATATTATGCTTTCTGATATTTGCATCGAAAAATTTAAAAACATGGTTAAAATGATCAACTTCTAAGAACTTGATGTTATCGTTTAAATAATATATTTCTCTATATTCTGCTCTATATCTGGTCCAGTTATCTAGTGTCATTGATTTATTTACTTCAATGTCTTGACTACATAAATGCCATATACGAGAGTTTTTTATACCATATTTTAATCTTTCCATGTAAATCCTTTCACATGTTTACATTGTATCATAACTTATAAAATAATTTTACTTTATAACAAAAAGGGGTTAGTAAATGCTAACCCCTTTTGATTCACGTAATTTACTTATATATTTCAGGTGTAGCTTCTATAACTGCATAGTCGCCATCTTCTCTAGCATAAACGATTTGAGGATTATTGGTTTTTTCATCTAAGAAAATAAAGAAATCATGTCCACTTAATTCCATTTGTGCAATTGCATCTTCAACAGTCATCGGTTTAATAGAAACCTTCTTTGATTTGACTAATTGACGTGCTTTAACTTCTTTATCCATTGCTTCTAGATTAAATTCTGTAGAAAACACCTCTTGTCCACGTCTTTCAAAATGATGTCTAATTTTAGATTTATGTCTTCTAATTTGTGCAGTTAATTTATCTACACTCTTGTCAATAGCTGCATACATATCAGCATCTCTAACTTCACTTCTTAAAATAATATATGGTGCAGGGATTGTAACTTCAACTTTAGAGTACTCTTTATAGACGCGTAATACTACACGCACTGTGTCTATCACTCTAACATCAAACATATTGACAATTTTGTCCAACTTCTTAACTACATACGCTTTAATAGCCTCAGTAGCAACGAATCCATTTTTACCTATGATCTCATATCTCATAACCTTTATCCTCCTTAAAGTTGTTTGTAAAAATAATGAGATGTCCTATTTCCATGTGATCGAATAATTCTATGATATTTAATGTAAGTGTTTCTATGTAGACCGCATCTACCGTCATATTTAAATTGAAATATGCACGGTAGTATGGTCTAAAGTAATTAATATAATCATTTGGGTGCTTTGTATCAGTTATAAGTAATTCAAATATATGCAATAAGCCATTTTGAATTGGTATGACAAAGTACGGAAAGTAATTCATCTGTTGTTTAAAACAATGAATACATACACCAGGTAATTCAAATTTAAGTAAATTTCTAAAAGTTCTTTGAACCTTTATATCATTTCTACATATTTTACACTGCATGGACTAACTCCTCCATACTATAGTAGTTAAAATGATATGTTTTTACTTTTTATATTGTTCAATAATCTTGGATTGGAATTGTTGTGGTACTTCTTCGTAACGATCAAAACGTCTTTCAAACTGTCCTGAACCTTGAGTCATTGCTTTTAAATCTATGGCGTAAGTAGTGACTTCCGCTTCTGGAACATATGCATTAATTACAGTATAACCATCTGCTTGGTCCATACCTAGGATACGACCACGACGTTTATTCATATCCCCCATAACATCACCCACATAAGATTCTTTAACTGTGATTGTTAGGTGTAAAATTGGTTCTAATATCGTTGGTTGAATTTCAGGTAATGCAGCCTTAAATGCAAGATCAGCTGCCATAACAAACGATATTTCATTACTATCTACTGAGTGATAACTTCCATCATAAAGGGTTGCTTTCACATGTATTACAGGAAATCCTGCCAAAGGACCTTTTTCAAAAGCACGAATTAATCCTTTTTCAACGGCCGGGAAGTATGATCTAGGCACTGCACCACCAAATACTTCTTCAGAAAACTCGAAAAGCTTATCTGTTGGTTCAAAACGTATCCAAACATGACCAAATTGACCTGCACCACCGGATTGTTTCTTATGTTTACCTTCGCCAACACCTTTTTTCTTAATCGTTTCTCTATATACTATCTTTTGGTCTTCGAATGAAACACTCACCTTATATAGATTCTTCATACGGTCTGTAATGTATTTAATATGACTAATACCATAACCACCAATGAGTAATTGACCAGTTTCTTTATTTCTTTGGATATCAAATGAAGGATCTTCAATATTTAGTTTTGTTAAAGCCATTGAAATCTTGTCTTCATCTTTTTCATTATCTGGTTCAATTGCCTGATAAATAACCGGTGTAGGAAGTTTCACTGTATCAAATACAATTTTGCGTTTAGGATCTGTGATTGTATGACCAGTCTTTAATGCTTCTAATTTAGTTGTAACTACGATATCACCCGCATGTGCTAAATCCATTGGTATTTGATCTTTACCAATCAGTGTCATTAAGGTATTAATCTTAATGGTTGAATCACTTTGTGCGTGATATACTTCATCCCCAACTTTTAAGATACCTGAATTTACTTTAATAAATGAAATCGTTCCAACAAATGGGTCAATCATTGTTTTAAAGACAAATCCTGAAAATGGTTCTTCATCCAATGTTTTAATTTGAAGTTTTTCATCACTTCCAACTTTAGTAGCTTCTAATTCTCTTAACATATCAGGAGAAGGTAAGAAGTCAGTTAACATTTTAAGTAAGGTATTTACACCAATATTTTTAAGTACAGAACCTACTAAGACTGGTGTTAACTCACCATTAATAATCGCGTGATTTAAAGCATGTGTGATTTCTTCATTAGTGATTTCTTCACCACCAAAGTATTTTTCTAATAATTCTTCGGATGTTTCAGCTACTGATTCCATAATCATCTCACGAAGTTGTTCCACTTTAGGTTTCTTTTCATCCCAAATTTCTGCATCTTCGCAAGTATTACCGTTATAGATACGAGCCTTCATCTCAACAACGTTTACAAAGCCTTCAAAATCTTCTTTACGTCCTATAGGATATGTAAAAGGTACGGCACGTTTACCAAGTTTCGTACGTATATCTTCTAATAATGCTTCATAGTCAATATTATCTTTATCCATTTTATTGATAAATAATACTGCTGGTATACGTCTACGTCTAATTTCATTCCAAACACGTTCCGTGCCAACTTCAACCCCTTTGGTCGCATCAATTAAAATGACTGCACCCTTAACTACTTCTAGGGCATGGTATAATTCGCTAATGAGCTCATCATTACCTGGTACGTCTAGAAAGTTAAGTTTGCAGTCATGTGCTTCGATCGGTATTAAAGATGTTTGCATGGAGGCAATACGTGTTTGTTCCTCCACAAGAAAATCGGATTTGGTGTTTTTACGTTCCACCTCACCTTTTACGTTAGTTACGCCAGTTACATTTAAGAGGCTTTCAGTTAGTGAAGTCTTACCACTACCCAAATGCCCTAATAGCGCAATGTTTCTGAGGTTCTTTGTTTTGTATTCTTTCATAAATACCTCCTTATATATGTATGCGTTTACATTGTACTTTTATTATATCACACCTTATTTTTTTATCAATATTTAATGTAAATAAAATATATGTGAATTTTTTAAAAGACCCTTTTTATAGTATAATAAATACGATATGAAAAAATATGCTATAAAAGCCATTCGTTGGTACCAAAAAACTTTATCACCAGTAAAATCTCATAAATGTAGACACACACCAACTTGTAGCCACTATGCAATAGAGGCTTATGAGACACATAATTTCATTTATGCAAGTTTACTTACCAGCAAAAGGATTATTACATGTAATCCGCTTTTTAAGCCTAAATACGATCCAGTACCAAAGAAAAGGGGAAAGAAAAATGATAAAAACGTTTAAAGTTACATCCAAGATCTTAAACCAAAAAAGAAATATATCTGTTTATATACCTGATAATCATAAGGGTCCCTTTAAAGTGCTCTACATGCATGATGGACAAAATTTATTTTTTAAAGAAGCATCTTCTTACGGGGAAATTTGGGATGCACATACACAGTATGAAAGATTTACTAAAGCTGGTTTAATTGAACCACATATTATCGTAGGTATCGATAACACAAAGTATCGCATGGATGAATATGCACCCTTTGATAATTCAACCATTTATAAAACCTATTCTGATGAATTTAGAGTACCTGTATTTGGCCAAGAGTATGCAAGATTCATCGTTGAAGAATTAAAGCCTTGGATTGATGTTAAATTCAAAACCAAAAAAGATAAAGAGGATACATACATCATGGGTTCTTCTTTAGGGGGATTAATTAGTTTATATTGTGGATTAAAATATCCTAATATATTTGGAGGTATCGGTTGTCTATCAACCTCAGCTTCCTGGAATCCAGCTGCCCTAGACAATTTACTGGATACTTTAAAACCAGATATTCATCAAAAGTATTTCATTACAGTCGGATCAAATGAATCTGGTAAAAACGATCATAAAGCAAACAGAGATTACACAAACGTATCTAAAAAGATTTATAAACATATCAAACCACTGGTAAAAACTATATTTTATAAGGTTTATGAAGGCGGCATCCATAATGAAACACTTTGGGCTTCTCAGTTGTCTGAGTTTGTACAATTCATGCGTTAAACAAAATAAAAGCAGAAATATCTAATTTGATATTTCTGCTTCTTTTTATAGTTATTAGTATGCTCTTGCAAAAAGAATTGTTTGAGTAGCTTTTTTACCAGTTACTGGACAATTTTCTGTAAGTAGTGGTTCATCTAGGATCACACGTGCTGTAGCACCTGTTTCTTCCTTAATTTGGATTTCAGCTTCTTCGCCACAAGTTGACATTTTAATATATCCGCCTTGTTTTAAGAATGCTTTAAATTCGTCATAGCTTTTCGCTTCATAAGTTCTACTTGTTGTAGCTTCTAATGCTTTTTGATACATTGCTTCATGCATTGTTTTTAAACCATCTTCAACAAACTTATGTAAATCATTAAGTGCTACTGTATGTTTTTCATAGTTATGTCTAAATGTTACAACAACTTGACCGTTTTCTAAATCTCTTGGACCGATTTCAATACGTAGTGGTACACCTTTCATTTCGTGTTCACTAAATTTCCATCCAGGTGATTTATCAGAATCATCGACAAATACTCTAAATTTATCTGACAGCTCATTTTCAATTTGTTTAACCGCACTTAAAACTTCTTCATTTGGTCTAATTGGTACAATAACTACTTGAGTTGGTGCAACATATGGAGGTAATACTAATCCATTGTCATCACCATGCACCATAATGATAGCGCCAATAAGTCTTGTAGATACACCCCAAGAAGTTTGATATGCATATTCTAATTCATTCTTATCATTTAAGAATTTAATATCAAAGGCATGAGCAAACTCATTACCAAAATAGTGTGATGTACCAGACTGTAGTGCTTGGCCATCATGCATTAATGCTTCAATCGCATAAGTTTCAAGTGCACCAGCAAATTTTTCTTTATCTGTTTTACGTCCAGTAACAAATGGTATAGCTAGTAACTCTTTACCTAATTTGTCATACACTTCTAGCATTTGATGTGTCTCTTTTTTAGCCTCTTGGGCAGTTGCATGAACTGTGTGGCCTTCTTGCCATAAAAACTCTTTACCGCGTAAAAATGGGCGTGTAGTCTTCTCCCAGCGAACAACAGAACACCATTGGTTATACAGTTTCGGTAAATCTCTATAAGATTTAACAATTTTACTATAATGTGTACCAAATAATACTTCAGATGTAGGGCGAATAATTAAGCGCTCGCTTAAATTTTCAACCCCTGTTGTTGTAACCATCGCTGTTTCAGGTGCAAAACCTGAAACGTGATCCTTTTCTTTTTGGAATAAACTTTCTGGAATTAACATGGGCATATATACGTTTTGATGCCCTGTTTTTCTAAATTCATTATTTAGGTAGTTTTGGATATTTTCCCAAATACCATATCCTAAAGGTCTATAGATAATAAACCCTTGTGTATTAGAATAATCCATTAACTCTGCTTTTAGACAAAGGTCTGTATACCATTGACTAAAGTCTACATCTCTTGATGTAATACTTTCAACTAATTTTTTATTTTTACTCATTTGATTTCACCAAAATTGTTTCATTTCCTTCGAATTTTACTTTTCTTTCTTTATATAATAAACCTAACGCACGTTTAAATGATTTTCTACTTAGTCCAAAAACCTTTTGAATGGTTTCACTATCTGTTGTTGCATCATACGGCATTCTACCGCCTTCTTTTTCTAAAACACCCATAATGAGTTTAGAATCATCTACACGAACAACTTCTTTAAAATCAATTAAACTACCTTCATAACCACTTGGTGTTTCATAAGTAATTTTTACCTTTAAGATTTCACCTAAACGGTATGCTTTTCTAACGTTTGACTTTTTAACTAATACTAAATTAAATTCATCAGTTAATATAAAATACCCAATATTACCAATGACTTGAACAAAACCTGAAACTTCATCACCTACATTTAAGTTTCCAGTGATTAAACGAATTTCATTATAAGGAATCGGTCGTGCAGTTAATCTTGCCTTAACACGTAAATCCACATATACTTGATCATCTACTTGTGGCCATAAACTTTCATCAACTGGTAAGTCATCTTTTGATAATAGGACGTCTTTTGAAATACCTAAATCTAAGAATACACCCAAACCAGGCTTAACATCTACCACTTTTAAAACACCGGGGTTGCCCGCTGTTACATAGGGTTCATGAAGCGTTGCAGCTAAACGCCCTTTAGCGTCAAAATATAAAAAGGCATCGACAAATTGTCCGGGCTCTAATTTTCTGTGATCTGATTCATTTTGATGTAAGAAAACCTCTTCACCATCACTTGATTTTAATAAATACGCGATATCTGTTTTTCTTACAACTTGTAGTTCATTTAATTGTCCAATTTTTAATTTCATAACTTTTCACCTACTAAAAATTATATCACATAAAACAAAAATCCTTCTAGAGGATTTTAGTTTTCTAGTTGTTCTATATAGGTTTCATATGCTTCTAATAAGAGTTTCTCAATAAATCCCACAAACGGTGATAAATCCTTCTCTTCTTTAAATATATCTATATGATTTAGGTAGTTTTCTTTTTCAGAAACTGGAATCGATACAGGCATATAACCATCATATAATAGAATATAATTTAACACTAATCTAGCTAAACGTCCATTACCTTCTAAGAACGGATATACTTTAAAGATTTGTGCATGTGCAAAACATGCTCTTTGAAGTGTAGTTCCTTTAAAATGTTTCAAATCATAAAAGAATTTAGCCATACGGTCATAGACCTTTACATAATCAGGTGGTTGATGCATACTATGTTTGATTTGAATGTTTACCTTACGGTATTGGCCACCTAAGAATATACCACTGACTAACATTTCATGTAAGTCTTTTAATATATCTTCTGTCAACACTTTTCTAGAGGATACCAATTTCATGACATGCTCAAAAGCATTTTGATAGTTTAAAGCTTCTTTTTGTTCACGCTCTGGTAATTGGGTAACGATAATCTTTTTGTTTAATAAATTTTCTACATCCAGCTTGGTTAGAGCATTTTTACCTTCAATCGTGATGGAATCATAGGTAAACTGATAGATAAAATTTTGAATTAAATCTTTATAGGATTGTTCATCTGCGTGTTCCCTTAATTCGTTAAAGTGGACTTTGTCCACTTCTAATAGATCTAACTTCATTCTCGCATCGCCCCTTACAATTGATTATACCAAAAATAAACATAAAAAAAAGAGGTTTATTTCTAAACCTCTTACATTTACCTAAGCGAATTATATTTTAGAAACGTTAGCCGCTTGATCTCCACGATCGCCTGACTTAATTTCGAATTCTACTTGGTCGCCTTCAGCTAGGGATTTGTAACCATCAGTTTGAATAGCTGAATAGTGAACAAATACATCTTTACCGTTGTCTGCAGTGATAAAGCCGTAGCCTTTACCTGCATCGAACCATTTAACAGTACCTTTCATTAAATGCAATACTCCTTCTTTAGATCTCTTGGTTTTCTCAAACCTAGAAACATTATACACTTTAATTTTTGATAACACAACCTAAAAACATAATTAAATTTATTTGAAATGAATAAATATCATTAATTTCATTATTTTAGCACTACAAGGCCTTTTAGTTTAAAATCCCATACATTAAGTAAAGTTTACACAAAAGACTTTATTTTTACATCTTTGTTTGATATAATCATTTTGCATGTTAAATTTGCCCAATTGGTGAAGTGGTATCACGCATCCATGGTAAGGATGAATCGCAAGTCCGATTCTTGCATTGGGCACCATTTAAAATAAGTATATAAATAAGCCATCAAGGCTTTTTTTTTTTATTTTATGCTCTTTGTTGCATAAAAACTAGGTATGTTATTTTCTTTTAGATAACCAGATAGATTCGTATCTTCATATATATCTACTAATCTAAATCCAGCTTTTAATTGACCACCAATTTGTTCTTCCATGGTATGACTAAACTGAATTCCGTAATCATGCTTCACCATATACTCATATTGTTCAATGTCTTTAAGCGGATTAAATGGAAGATCAAATAAGATTTTCCCGTCTTCATCATCAAAAGCAAAATTAAACCCGTTATCTAATCCAGAGAGTAAGACACCACCTTTTTTTAATATGCGGTAGCATTCTAAAAAGACTGGTTCTACTTTTTCTATATATACATTAGATACTGGATAAAATATTAGATCAAACGTTTCATCTTGAAAGGGAAGTGGGTTTGTCATATCAGCTTGAACTAAATTAATGTCATATCCAAATTTTTTAGATAATTTCTTTTCAGTTTCTAACTGTTTTTCTGAAATATCTAGGCAGGTAACCTTAGCACCTAAGGCTTGTAGAATTGGCATTTGTTGGCCACCTCCACTAGCAAGACCTAATACATGTTTCCCCTGAATATCTTTTAACCAGTCAGTTGGTACTTTCTTTGTGGGTGTAAGGTATATTTCATAGATACCTTGTTTAGCTTTATCATATACTTCTTTAGTAATAGGTATACCCCACTGCCAACCTGCTTCTACCCATTTGTCAAACATCTTTTGATTTATCTTCGTATAATCTTTCATTTTACAATACCTTTTAATTCTTCTTGAATGTTTAGTGGTTTATATACCCATTGGTAAGAACTTGTATGTACATTTTTAGGATGACTTAAAAATATCGTTTCATCTTTAAATCCTAATAAGTGATTTGTAAGTCTTAAGTAATAAGTTAACACCTTATCACTTACCTTAAACTTCGCTGTATTTAAGTTATTAAGTAACCTGATGACTTTAGTTCTATCATTTAATGCTTCGTAGTAATAGATAATATTTAAGTATAGAATAAGTCCGTCTTCGGTTTTAGGTATATTTCTAATTAAACTGTTCATCTTCTTTTCAATACTTAAACATGCAATTTGCCCATGAAATACAACCTCATAGATATATTGACCCAGAAGGTTCGTATATAGTTGTGAGTGCGCCTGATGCTGTCTTTCAAGCATCTCTACGATGCTTGGCCAAAAGTATGCCATACTTTCCTTATCGTGCTTAATTAGGGTTGTTAACTGGATCAAATAGGTTAATCTAAACAGTTTATCCTTATCAAATGCTTTTTTGGCTGCAAAGTCTCCATACATACCTGCTCTAGATACTTTAGAGGATAATACAGCAAGCACTGTCATGATTGAAGTTACAACCATCACGGTGAATAAAAATCCATTTAACCAATATATATTCGTAAATAAACAAAGTATCCAGATTAATACTATGAGGACACCATATATAATGGATGCCTTAGGTCCTGCAAGTAAGACTCTTTTAAATTTATGAACCATGGCTTCTTCTTCATCCTTTGATTGAATACTTAAGTGATCAGGTATAACGATACCACCAATCATTAGAAGAAACTTAGGAACGAATCTAATCTTTAGTCCATTATCATTTACAAACGCTATACCAAGAGCATATAAAGCCTTGGGTTTTATGCCTTGTTTTATAAATGAGATGAGGTGCCCCATCTCATGTGCAAAGATTGCAAAGAATAAAGCTATGAACATATATATTATGTGCACATAAAAGGGTACTGTATTTAAACCCCTATTTAAATGTGTAAAAAAGTTTTCATAAATTAATAAAAAATAAAAAAAACTTACTACAATTCCAAGTAAAAAATAAATCCATGTTTTTCGTCGTCTTTTTTTCATTGTGTTCACCCTAATACATATTATAACATCAACTTATGGGTTTCTTTTTACCAAAGATTTGTGGTATAATTCTTACAAATGAATAAGTTAGGAAAAAAGTAAATCTTTTTTAAAATAATGCTTGACAAGTATGGATGCATTTGATATCATAATAAAGCAACATGTCGGTGTCGTATAATGGTTATTACAAGGCCTTGCCAAGGCTTAGACGGCAGTTCGATCCTGCTCACCGGCTCCAGTAAATAATAAACAAGTTCTCAAGTAAATGCTTGAGAACTTTTTTTATTTTCTTATAACTTAATTTGACTTAAGATTTCACCAACTCGACCTTCAATAAAGTGTTTAAACTGCATATATTCTTTATTTATCACAATTAAGTGTTTCCCCTTAAAGTATTCGATAAAACTTGCTGCTGGATAAACTGTTAGTGATGTACCTGCAACAATTAAAGTATCTGCCTTTGATATTTCTTCTATCACTTTTCTTACTACATCAGAATTGAGCGGCTCTTCATAAAGAACGACATCCGGCTTTATAAGATCGCCTTCACTATCTACTGGTATATCTTCAGTATTTAAAATGTAGGTTAACCCATCAATAGGTTGTTTCTTTTTTACTGTGTAATATCTGTGAACTGATCCGTGGAGTTCTACTACATTTTTTGAACCTGCCATTTGATGGAGTCCATCAATGTTTTGAGTGATAACGCACTTAACTTTACCAATGCTTTCAGCATCTTTGAGCCATATATGTGCTTTATTGGGTTTGATGTCATCATTTAAAAAATGAAGTTTAAAATACTCATAAAAATCTTTGGTGTGGTTAAAGAAGAAACTTCTACTTAAGATATCTTCTGGTCGGTAGTTTTTAAATTTTTGGCTATATAAGCCGTCTTTACTTCTAAAATCTTTAATACCAGATTCCGTGGAAACTCCAGCACCACCAAAAAAGACAATATATTTAGATGTATCTATGATTGTTTGTAGTTCTTTTATAGTCATGTAAAATTCTCCTTTAACCTCATCATATCACTAGATTATAAAATAAACTAGTGATTCATAAAAAAACTACTCTCGTTAAAAAGTAGTTTTTTTATGAATCTATTAAATCGCTTTTTTGTATGCTTCTAATACTTTTGTAGTATCTGCATATTTATGTGCAATACTACCAGCTGCAGCAGCTGCAACACCACCAACTAGATCATCTAAGAATGTGTTACAACGTACCACACCTTCTTGTTTAGTATCTAGTTCTTTGATGATACCTAGTTTAAGTTTATCTACATAACCAAAGTTTGTTAATCCAATGGATCCATAAACGTTGACGATAGATAATGCTAAGATTTCATCAACACCATATAGACCGTAGTCTTCCATGAGTATTGTTGAAAGTGGTTCTGAAAGTAATCCTTTTTCTGCTAAAACATCTAGCTCAATACCTGTTAATACAGCATTTTGAACTTCTCTTTTGATTAATACACGATTAACATGGTCCATACAAATTTCAAGTGTCATATCTTTTAAGTATGGTTTTTGTAAATCTAGTGTGATTTTAGCAATATCAACTACCTCCACACCACGTTCTTGTAGACGCTTAATAATAAGGTCATACTTTATTTCTTCATAAGTTTTTTCAGTCATTTATCCCTTTTCCTTTTCCTTTCAATATTTTTTATTTCTTTTAACTCTTTGTGATAGTTTAAAATCTTCTTAAACGTTTCTAAATTCAAGTTTACAGTCACATCATCAAATGGTGGATGCTTTTCTTTAATCCAAGATTTAAGTTCACTAATCGCGTGATTAGCGATTTTAATAATATCTTCTGAATAGTTTAATTTTTTACTGTTTGTTTCAAATTCTTTACGATCTAAAACCACGATACGACCATTTGGATATACTCTGATGTCTAGATCATAATCTATGTATTTAATCGCTTCTGAATCATATACATAAGGACTTGATACATTACAATAATAATGTATACCGTCTTTTTTAAACATTGCTATAATGTTAAACCATTCGTTTTCAAAGAAATAACAAAGTGCCGGTTCTTTGGTATACCAACTACGACCACTAGACTCAATCACTTTTGTTCTTTGATTTCCTGTAACTAAATATGACTCATTATCATCAACAACAAATGAATTTGTCCACACTCGGTGTAAACTACCATCATGTTTATATCCATGTATTTGGATTTTTTTTGCTTTTTTTAATTTCATATAAGTCTCACCTACTTAAATGTATTATAACATCTAAGCGCTTTTGTTGTCAGTACAGGAAGACTATTATAACACGAAATCATACTGAATCAAGTACTTTTTTGACTGGAATAAAAAAATATGCACTCTAGATTATCTAAAGTGCATATTTTATTATAAAATTTTTCTTATTTTTTGTTCAACATCTAATCTGAAACGGTCAATAGCATCTAGGATGAATGTCACCATATCAATGGAGTCATCTTCGATTAATGGTGTTAAATCCATACCATTAACAACTTGATCAGATTGGTCAAGTGCATGTGCTGTAGCAAATGTTGCATTCGCTAAACGGCGACCAATTGCAGCTAAGTCGTAACGTTTTGCACCATCAATTTGTGAATCAAACACTTCAACTAAGCTATTTGTAAGGTTTGGTCTTCCACCAACGTTAAATTTAACTTTTTCATCGTCATTTAACCAGTCAAGATCACGCCATACCTCAACTGCATAAAGTTTTTTAGGACGTTTATCTTTTGGTAATAAACGTAATGCTTTAATTGTCTTAGTTACAACACCAATGTGTGTGTCATGTTTATCAGCTAGGTTATGTGTATATAACACTTCTGGTTGAGCGTCTAAAATCATTTTTCTAATTTCTTCTACAACAATTGTATCTTGTGGATCTTTTGTTTGTTTTGAAGGTGAATTAATGAATGCTTGTAGACCATACTCACCTAAGTACGCAGCCTTTTTTTGTTCAAGGTTACGAACGACCATCATTTCTTCATTCGTGTAGTGTGAATAATTTCCCCCACGTGAAGATCCTGAACCATCAGTTACAACCACACCAAAGAACCATTTGTCTGGTTTCTGAAATGTTTGTAACACACCATCGATTGCACCAATTTCAATATCGTCATGGTGCGCTAAAATTGCCATATGAGTTGTACGTTTGATAGCTTCTTCTAGAGGTTTGTTATCAGGTACATAAAATTCGGTTGTATTGTTATATTTTTCCATTTTTTTACCTTCTTATAGTTTCACTAAGCTTGCAGCTGCCACAGATTGTCCAACACGACGTGCTTTTTCATCTGGAAGTGAGATATTAATCTTTTTACTTAAATGTTCGAAGTTTTCTTTTAATGTTTTTGTCGCTACATCGACGATGATTTGACCACCTAGACCAGATGTTACACGACCTAATAATAAGACTTCTTCAATATCATAAAATTCTTCATAATATGCTAAGGTATAACCTAAGTATGTACCAATTGTCTTATATATTTCTTGATAAGTTTCACTGTTCTCATCTAAATTTTGAACAACTTTTAGACGTTCAGCTAAAGGCATATCTTCTGGGAATGTAATACCTGAAGTTTCAGCCAAGCGAATGACTGCGTCTTGACTAAAGTACTTATTACCAGTACCCATGTCTAGACTCCATTCATCAATCGGACCATTTTTTTGGAAGTCTACTGGTACAAAGGCTAATTCATTTAACCAACCAGTAACGTTACCTTCTGCATTAATGTAACCAACTGCTTCACTTGTACCCATAGCAATACCTAATAGTTTGTTTTTACCTAAACTCATAGATCCTGCTAAGGCTGTCACATCACCATCGTTTGCTACTTCTAAAGGTACATTTAATTCTTTTGCGATATCTTTATAGATGTTTGTAATATGTTCTTCAAATAATTCATCAGGTACTTCTATAAATAAACTTGCTACTCTAGCTTCGTTGTGGATATAAACACCAGCACTTGATACCCCTAAGGCATCAACACTTGGAAGTTGTTCAACTGCTAATTGAATTACTTTACGAATGTTTTCTTTATGATAGTTTGGATCACTATTTAACTTTGGAAACCATACAACTTCCGTACTAAATACTGGAACACCATCAACGACCGCAGAAACTTTCATATCAGATCCACCAGCGTCAAATCCAATTCTATTACCTTTTAAGTGTTTTCCAATTGGACTGTCACCTTTTACAAGTTTAGGTACTTCGACTGCATGAACGACTTCAAATGGTTTTCCATAGATACGGCTCATAAACTTAGAATCAAATAATCTATCGCCTTCTAGATAAGTCTTTTTAATAGACTCATATACATCTTTATTACCAACGATAGTTACCTTGTAACCACCATATAACCAAAGTAGTGTTTTAACTAAACGGTCAGCAAAGAAGATATTTTTGTCTAATTTACTAGGATCTTTAAAGATGTTTGCTGTATAACTTTCATTAAAACCATCCATACGTTCAACCACTACAGTTAATGGTTCAAAGTTATTTGATTTTTTTACTTCTTCTTTAAATTCATTAAAGTAAATAATTGCTGGTTCGTATGTTGGGTCTAACTTTAATTTATTATTTAATGCCATAATTTCTTACCTGCTTTCTATTTTAATAACGATGCTGCGTCTTTATCTAGGAAGATAACTACATCATCATGTTTTTGTAAAATTGATGCCGGTAGACTTTCATCTACTTGCCCTTTAATCATTTTGTAAACAGCATCAGCTTTTTGAGCACCTGTTGCTATCATAACGATTTTAGATGCACGCATAATATCTTTAATACCCATTGTGATAGATTCTGTTGGAACTTCATCAATAGAGTCAAACATTCTTGAGTTATCTTGGATTGTAGATAAAGCAAGTTGTGTTTTATGCGTTGTAGAATCAAATGATGTACCTGGTTCATTAAAACCGATATGACCATTAGATCCTAAGCCTAATAATTGGATGTCTACTTGATGATCATCTAAAGCAGTTTGAAACTCTTTTATTGCTTCATTAGGCTCTAATACACCACTTGGAATATGTGTATTATCTAAATTAATGTCCACATGATTAAATAATTGATTTCTCATAAAACTAAAGTATGATTCTTTATGTGTTTTAGGTAAACCAATGTATTCATCTAAGTTAAATGTTGTAATATCTTTGAATGATACTAATTTATCTTGATATGCTTTGATTAGATTTTGGTATAAAGGAATCGGTGTTGTACCTGTTGCTAAACCTAAAACCATATTTGGTTTTTCGTTAATTGCCTTTATATAAAAATCAGCTACTGCTCTATATAATTCTTCTTTTGTCTCAAATACGTTTATTTTCAATTCGTTAACCTCTGATCAATCTATCGTACACATTACCTGGTTTTTCAATATCATAAGCTTGAACAGTTTTTCTGTAAAATTCTAATACATTATCACCAGCACCACCAATAATAGCATAGCCATAGCCATCATGATACATTGCTTCTAATGTGTGTAAGATTAATGCCTTTCCTATATTTTTTCCTCTTAAGGTTTGGTCTACACCAATTGGACCAAAATAACCTTTAGCTGTTGCATCATAAGCAGCAAAACCTACGATTTTGTTTTCATGTAATGCAACAAAACATGTTGGTTGACTTCTGTATACAGCTGCTTTAACCTCAGCAGCCCAACCCTTTGAAAAGTGAGCCTCTACAAATGCGATAACTTTATCACTGTTTGGTGATAGTACGCGTACGATTCTAACGTCTTTTGCAGGCATTTTGTCCGCAAAGTCTAAATTATATAAATGAACCAACATATCTTTCATAAATTTATCCTCCAAATGATATAGAATGTTTTAATGCTTCTCTAATATTACCATTGTATTTATTTAATACTTCGTTAATTTCTTCAATATCATCTAATTTTGAGATGATTGCGAATATTGCGTGTTTTACAGATTTAAATTTATCAATGTATACTTTTGCAATATCATGATCAACGCCTGTAACTTCAACTACAATACCGACTGCACGTGAAACTAATTTATCATTACTCATTTGAATATCAATCATTAAATTTTCATAGACTTTACCTAGTTTAACCATGGTTGCAGTGGATATCATATTTAAAATTAGTTTCTGAGCAGTACCTGATTTCATACGTGTAGAACCTGTTAACGGTTCAGCACCTGTTACTGCCTCAATTGGAAAATCTACTACTTGAGATAATGGTGCGTTATGAGATGTTGTAATGCCCGCTGCCTTAGCACCAATACTGCGTGCATATTTCATAGCTGCCATAACGTATGGCGTACGACCACTTGCAGTTAAACCAACAACGAAGTCCTTTTCATTAAAGTTGTATGCTTTAAGGTCATTAACACCAGCCACTTCATCATCTTCAGCGCCTTCTACAGCGATTCTTAAGGCTCTATCGCCACCTGCAATAATACCGATGACCAAGTTTTCAGAAACACCAAAGGTTGGAACACATTCAGAGGCATCTAAAACACCTAATCTGCCGGACGTTCCTGCACCAATGTAAAATAGTCTACCGCCTTCTGCAAGTCGTTTAGTAACTTCATCTACTGTTAAAGCAATCTTGTCAAGCACTTTTTCTACAGCTAAAGGTACATTTTTGTCCTCATTATTAAACATTTTTAGTATTTCTGTTGTTGAACTAACATCTAAATTTTTAGTTAATTTATTACGTTGTTCAGTTGTAATGGATTTAATATCAACCATTTTAAAATTCCTTTCCTTTGGATAACTTAGAGAGCATATAGCCGCCATAAACTGCTTCTTTAATATCCCTATTTAATATATACTTAATTTCTTTTTTATTTAAATAATTCAATACTTCATCTTTCAATTTCGGTGCTGACTCTAAGAATCCACCTCTAAGTGCAAGTAGGAAATTATTTTGAATACCTTGTGTCTTTGCAACTTGTTCAATACTTTTAGCAATAATCATTGCTTGTTTTTTGATCTTTTGATCAACATAAGTATGTGTATAGTTTGTAATAAATCTTGCTAGTCCAGCAATTTCTTGCTTTTTAACTTTATGTGCATAACCAATCAGTTCCTGATTCGTTGTTAGATTTAAATGTTTTAATAACCCAGTTTGTACTTTGTTTAATTTTCTATGATTATCTAATTTTTTAAGACAGTCCAGAAAAACATCCATTACAAATCCGTAAGCGGAGCCAGGGTCACCAAATAGGTGACCATATCCGCCGTATCTATTAAATTCATTATCTACTAAACTATATAAAATACTACCAGTTCCACCTACTACATAAATAAGTGGCAATAAAGGATCATACGCTGAATAAAGTCCTAAGTATGCATCGGGATAGATATACACATGCGTATGATATAAGTCTTCTAATGTCTTGATTAAGTTATCTAGATTCGGTATCATACTAAACCCTGAAAGACCAATTTGTATGCTTGTTACGTCCTTTGATATCAGTTCATCAATGACGCCTTTAAGTGATTGATATGCATCATCAATACTTACAGCAAAGTTACTTGAGCCTTTAGTTGTACGTTTAAGTTCTTCACCAGATGTGTTATACAACACACCCAGGGTTTTAGTGCCTCCACCGTCAATGCTAATGATTTTATTCATAACGTATCGGTGAAACTCCTTGTGGTATTAATTGACCTTTTAAGTATTTAACAACTGCTTCAATTGAGTTTGGTGTGTACTCATAAAAGGCAACATAGTTTTTAATATTTTTTGTGTAATATAAATCATATGGATTTCTAAGTGCTAAGACATGTAAATCCTTATTTAATGCGCTTAAAGCATCAATTAACTGAATTTGTGTTTGATACACATTACCGTTATATGATGTATAAACGATTTGATCAAATCCGCTTGCTTTTAAAACAATGTCTGCAATTTCAACTTCAGTTGGTCTAACTTTAGTTTCAATGACTTCAAAGTTTGAAAATACTTCTCTAATACGACGTCCTAATTTAGAGTTATGTGAATCTTCATCAGCAATTGATGTTGCTTGAGGATTTGTAGAAATGACTAAAGTTTTACCATATTGTTTGAAAGTTTCACCTTTAATTAAGGTAACTGCCTCTTCTACAACTTGTCTAGCAAAAGCTTTAGATGCTTTAGATTCTACATTTTCTTTAACATCTTCATAAGTACGTGTTAAGTCTACATTCAATTTTTCTTTGTATTTTAAGATACGTTCTACACGCTCATTTAATGTATCCATAACTAACTCACCTGTTTCTAATGCTTTATTAAAGCGATCAGATGCACCAATTTGGTATGGTAGGTCGTGACAAATACATACTAAGTTTGCACCAGCATTTACTGTTTTTAATGTAGCTTCGATGGTGCCATAATTATCATGGATAGCTTTCATTTCAATACCATCTGTGATAATTAAACCTTCAAAGCCCATTTCTTCACGTAGTAACCCTGTTAATGCACGTTTAGATAATGTAACTGGTAATCCATCTTCAGTTAGGTGAGTAAAGTTAATGTGTGCTGACATAATTGCATGTAGTCCATCATTGATTGCCGCTTTAAATGGTTTGAATTCAAATTTTTCTAATTCATTTAATGCTTTTTCAACTTTTGGTAATGCTAAGTGTGAATCCACATGTGTATCGCCATGTCCTGGGAAGTGTTTAGCAGTTGCAACTACGTGGTTTTGTAAACCTCTTATATTTGCATTACCAAATAAAGCTACTTTATCTGGATCATCTGAAAAGCTTCTTACACCAATGACTGGGTTTTTTGGATTGTTATTCACATCAAGAACAGGTGCTAAATCCATATTGATACCAAGATCGATTAATTCTTTACCCATTAAGTCACCTATTTTATAAGCGTACTCAACATTGTTTGTTGCTGCAATTGTCATCGCACCAGGGAAGAATGTACCATCTTCAAAAATTCGTGTGACCATACCACCTTCTTGGTCGATAGTAATGTATAAAGGAATACCAAATGTTTCCATCGCGATTTTTTGTAGATCTTGGTTTAATTTAAATAGTTGTGCTGCAGACTCAATATTTCTAGAAAATAATAGGATATTCCCTACTTTGTATTCTCTAATTAAATTTTCAATTTCTGGTCCAACAGTTGTACCATGGAAGCCTGCAACGATTAATTGTCCAATTTTTTCTTGGGTTGTTAATTTATTAATGTCAAATTTTTTCATATAATTTGAACCTCCTAATTGATTGCTCAAAAGTTTTTTCATCCTGATTAAACCCATCAAAAATGAGGTCTAAATCAACACTTGTTTTTAACTTATTATCACCAGTTAATAAATCAATCATTTGCTTACCGCCTTCACTCCAAGGCACTCTAAATTCAAACTCTTTATAATCTTTACGAATGATATCTAGTAGTTTATAACCAAATTTAACAGGTTCAAATTTGTTTTTATCTCTTAAAAATATTTCAATACCAGAACAATTTACACCTTCATGTTTACTCATATTTGGAATAAAATGAACAGGTCTAACTAAGATACCTGGTGTATTTAATTTGGCTACCTTAGAAGCCAAATCATCTGCATCGATAAATGGTGCACCAATCATACTAAATGGCCTTGTAGTGCCACGACCTTCACTCACATTTGTGCCTTCAAATACGCATGTTGCTAAATAAATATGGGCACTATCAAGTGTTGGAATATTTGGACTTGGTGCTAACCAAGGTATATCATATTCTGTATAATCTTTATCATATGAATAGCCTTGCATAGGTACTACTGTTAAATCACAGCCAATACCTTGCTCGGTATTAAAGTATAAAGCTAATTCTCCAATAGTCATACCGTATCTTTGTAGTATCGGATAATATCCGACAAAAGAGCGGTAAGTTAGATCTAGTATATTACCTTCTAACTTGTGACCTACTGGGTTAGGTCTGTCAAATACTACAAATGGAATATTGTTTTCCTTTGCAGCTTGCATCGCATGACTCATCGTGTAGATGTATGTATAAAATCTAGCACCTACATCTTGCATATCAAAGACTAATACATCAACATCTTTTAACATTTCTTGATTCGGTCTTCTATTTTGTCCATAAAGTGAGTGTACTTCAATATTTAATTTTTTATCAAAATAACTTTCAACTTTAACACCAGCTTCTGCATCCCCACGAATACCGTGTTCAGGACCAAAGAGTGTCGTTAAATTCACCTTACGATTTAATATATCCGCAGTTAACTCTAGTTTAGAGTTAACCCCTGTTGGATTTGTAATTAAACCCACACGTTTATTTTCAAATAAATGTAGAAATTCATCAATACGATCTATACCTAATTTAAACATTTTCTCCATCCAATCCTTCGACATATGTTACAACTTTGCTAAAGATAAGTGCATATAGTAATACCATGGTAGACATCCCAACAAATACTAAGATTAATGTAAGTAATGGATGTACGAGTAATACAATTGGGATAAATAGTGTAACAATTGCTAAACCTGTTCTTACAATAAATTTACCACTTAGGAAGAATGAAAATTTAATCATTAACCATACATTAGTGTTTGGATATGTAATCATTAATGGGAAAGTATACATGGTAACAAAGATGACACTTAACACCATAACAACCATCACATATTGTCCAACTAAGTTGAATGGTGAAGGATTAGCTTCTAAGAAGTCATTGTAGATTGTGATATTAATCACTCCAACAAATATAGCTGCTGCTAAGATTAAACCTATTTTTAATTTTTGTGCAATATTTTCTGTGAAGAACTTGAAGTATGATTTAAATATTGGCACTTCTTCTTTATTTAAGAATTTATGAAACATCTTATATCCAGCAAGTAATGCTGGATATAAGGTAATAATAGGTAAACTAGTAACAATAATTAAGATATTGATCACGACCAAACGAATAACCCAATCTGCAAATATATTTAATTTTTGATAGAGTGTTTTATCATATTGTTTTTTATCTTTTTTCATTAGCCGACAATACCTGTTCTTTCTATCGATTCAACGAATTGTTTTTGTACAAATAAGTACATAACTAATAATGGTAACATCATGAGTAAGGCTGCAACGTTTGAAATGGTTGCTAAGAACATTGGGTTAGACCAAACGTCTTGACCAATTAAACTTAATCCGCCTGTATAGAATAAGGCTGCATAAACGTTTTCAGCAGCGTTTACTAAACGCATTGTTAGAATAGGGAAAGCTTCTGTTGAGATATTGAAGATACTTGCATAATAAGTATCATTCCATTGCCATACGAACGCGAATAATCCAACTGTAATCATTGCACCGCGTGCGTTTGGTAACATAACGTTCCAGAATATTCTAAATACTGATGCACCGTCTACTTGTGCTGCTTCTTCTAATTCTTTTGGTAAGCCTTTAAAGAAACTTCTAAAGATATAAATGAAGATACCACTACGGATCCCTTGACCTAAACCACTCATTAAATAAATGGAGTTTTCACTACCAACTAACCCTAATTCTCTAAAATATAGATATTGAGAAAGTGATAATGCTTGTGGCGGGATAACAATAGTTAAGATAACAAATATAAATAATATTTCGCTACCTTTAAATTTCAATCTTGAAAATGCATAACCTGCAAGTGCTGTAGATGCAACTTGTAACACCATTGAGATTGCACTTAATTTAAATGTATTTAATAAGGCGTCCCAATAATCTAATACAATCGCTGCAAGTCTGAAGTTTTGAACACTCCAGTTTTTTGGAACCCAGACAACAGAAGGGTCATTTGCATCCATAGGTGCTCTAAGACCTAGTAATACTTGTTGAATTACAGGATATAGAATAATGAAACATAAACCACCTAATAATAATGCTCTTAAAACAGATATAAGGATACTTTGGAATCTACGAACGCGTCTTATACTTTTACCTCGTTCTTTTGCTGCTTCAACTAGTGAAAGTTGACCCATGCCTAGATTCGCAGTAATTTTACTATTCATAATGAGATCCTCCTATCTTAAACATTTTAGCTAATATGAAGACAACTAGGAGCGTACCTAATATAAATAGTACATAAATCCATGCCATCGCTGAACTTACACCCCAGTTTTGTGTATTTAATTCATGTTGAATAATACCTGACACTGGTGATGTTAAGAATGTATCCACAAGCGCATAAACAATAACTGTTAAGATGTGAGGACTCACGTTTGGTAATGTAATTAACCAGAAAGTCTCATAACCTGTAGCACCTTCAATTTTCGCTGCTTCATATAAATGACCAGGAATGGATTGAATACTTGCTAAAAACAGTAAGATTGGTACACCACTTAAGGATAAAATATCGTAAATACGATCAATTAAACCTACCACTGAATTTACCATGAATTCTGGTAAGCCAGATTGAATTAGGAAAAATTGTAAGTCAAATATTTGACCAATACCTTGTTGTTCTAGGATTTCAGTCATAATTGATCCACCACCTAAAGCGGAAGCTACTGCAACTGAGTTTAGAATAACTGGTACGAAGAAGATTGCACGAACAATCGCACGACCTTTAAACTTCATGTTTAATAATACAGCCATAAATAAACTGAAAATTAATAAGACAGGAATGTTGAATGCCACATCAGACATTGTGTTGACCATTTCAACACTAAAGCTTGTTGATGTTGCAGTACTTACGTGCTCATTAAAAGCAAATAAATAGTTACCAAAACCTACATACTCAAAGAGAATGGAGCCTACTTGAGGCGTTAGCTTATAAAAACTATAGTTTAGTGATTGGAAAAATGGCACTATGAATAGTAATAATAAACCAATAAACCAAGGTAATAAGAAGACTACAGCCCAAAATAGTTTTTGACGGTTGTAAGTCATTTCAAACTTCTTTTTACCTTTTGGATTAACTTGGTTAGAATGTACTGTATCTTGCATTAGGCTGCTCCTCTCGTAATATGGTAATCCATTGCTGGAATTGTTACACCCTCTACTGTAATACTAAATAGGTTGTAGTTAATGATCATTTCTAAGTTGTTTGAATAACCTACTTTGTATACGTTATTAAAGTTTGCTAGTTTTTCGTGTGCAATTAAAGAACCGCTTGCAATATTAATTGAATTTAATTCCTCAACTTGAGCTTCAATTGTATCTAACCAGTTAATATAGTGTGTTGACATATATTGGTTATGGTCTGTGTTGAGTAGTTTTTGAGAACTGTCATAAGATAATGTATACTTAATATTTGATCCTGTTTCTAATGCTTTTAAGAATTGGAATCTAGGACTACGGTTACTTGATAAGTTCATTGAGTCTGCAGTATAATCCTTATACCCACTTAATACTAATTGAGTAAAAGGTACTGGGTAGTCAATTAAACCATATAAAGTAGTTTCTGTAGGTAGACTATCAAATCTTGTAGCATATGGAATAGCAAATCCTAATGGATTTGAGATCATCATATCTTCATTAATTGTTTCTAATAAGTTCTTTTGAATAATTAACGCGTCTTGTTTGTAAATTGTATTATGGAAGTCATGATTTGATACGATTTGTGAACCAATTAAACCTAAGCTTAAACCATTAGTGATTGCTTCTTTGCTAAATTTGTTATATAACGCTTCATAGTAAAGGGGATTTAATAAGAACTGGTCTAAGTTTTTACCAGTTGGTAGTTCTGAACTTGGTAAGAGTGATGGGTAATGATATCCATATAACAGTGATTGTGAACCACGAATTCTCTTTGTATTGTACATGGATTCATCGAAGATACCTCTGTATGCTTTAGTAGATACAAAGTTCACATTTTGGTATAGATCAATACCACGTTCTGTGAGTTCATCATTGAATTTAATAAACTCATCTTTACCACCTAATACTGAAGGAATCGTATTTCTATCATAAAACTGATTGACTAAACCACCATTTGCAGCACCAATATAGTTCACATTGATTTCACTAATACCACGTGTTTCTAATTCATCAATAATTTCAAGTGCTTGTTTGAATGTAGTTAGACTATCTAATGAAGTGTAAGGAATACCTAAGAAGAAATCTTTTTTATCAAATGCACCTAAAAATTCTGCAGTTAATTGAATGTTATTTGTATTATCAGTTTTAGTTAAACCGTAATTTTCAATTAAGTAATCACGATATACTTTAGCAATCCCTGCATAGTTATTTTCTAAACCTTTAATAAAATGGAATTGAACTTCAAAATCAGTTTTTACAATTTCTTTTGTAAGTAATGTAATACCATATTGGTTGAATCCTGATCCTAAGATAACTTGTTCAGCTTCTCTAATTTGGAATGAAGCATAAATACGGTTGTAGGAGTCTCTACGATCTGAGACGTCAGCATTCACATAAGCCATTGCATCACCTTCTGTGATGATTGCTGCAAATCCGTTTTCTTCTTTAACCATACCAAAGACTGGTAAACTAATTTTTTGTTGTTGTTCAGCCATCTTCATTGGCATTTGAGATAAGTCCATACCATAAAGACGTTTTCTATAAGCTGCTTGGTTTGTTTTACCATTATTAAATTCCATAATAGCGCCACTACCATCTGGGATGAATAAATAACCTTGTGAGTCCTCATCATTGACTGTCATATGTGCTGTACCAAATAATGGATATAATGAAATTTCAGATAGTCTACCATTTCTTTCAACGATAGAATCTCTAATGATCTTAGCATTAATACCGTGTGACTCTAAGGTAACTTCAACAGCAATCTCAAATTCAGTTTGTTCAGCTTCCTCTGTGATGCCATATTCAAAATTCATTTCTTGAATATCTTCAAGTGTGTAACCTAATGTTTCATAAAAAATTCTATAAAGTCTAGTTTTAACACCACGTGCTAATTCAGTAGAATATGATTGAATAAAGAATGCATCTAGTTCAGCATCAAATTGGCCGTAGGCAAATAATTCTAATTCTGCACGAATATCCGGATCTAATGATTCCATTAATTCTCTAGAAATATATCTAGGGAAATATAAGTTAGTGATATCAATATTACCAATAACATATAATACTTGGAAACCATTTTCTACATAACGAATTTGGTAAGTACGTTCACCAGCCTCATTTTTCACACCTTGTGGGTGAGAAATACTTAATGCATAGTTGTTAGAGGTTGTAACAGATCCAGCTTCATTATAATAGTTATATTCTAATGTAGCCTTTTGTCTGTTTTTAGCTGCAGGTGTTGTACCTAGTCTGTCATCTTCTACACTTGGGTTTGATTCCCAAACATAGCCTGATGCTTTATCAATTACTTTAAAGTATGAAGTTGTTTCATCTAAAAACAATTGGTAGTTTGCATTTTCAGAAACAAGTTTATTTGAATCTGAATCTTTAGTTGCTTGTACAAATCCTTCTTTATCAAAACTTTGAGTTGTTTGATGTGCATAAGTTGTTTTAGAAAGTGGTAAACCAATAGCAACAAATGCTATTAAAGCCAGTACTAAGAAACCAATAATTAATTTAATATAATGTTTTTTAATAAATATCATCTTCGTAACCCCAATTCTTCAATGATTGCAGAAATGAATGAGATGATTTGTTGAATAACGTCGAAGAATAATAATCCTAAGAACATCATCACCATCATAGATACAACAGTTGCAAGAAATGCCATAATTGTCTTTAATAGGCCATATTGATGGATATTTAAAATACCCATAAATAACATCCAACCAGTTAAAAAGTATGCAATACCTACTGCAAGTGTATAAAATGCCATTTCATCTAATGTTAAGAAGTTTGAAATAAGTAAGGCCGGATATCCAATAATGATAATAGGGAATAATGCATAACCTGTTACCATAAGAATTTCTTTAAATTTACCTTTACCTTCCATAAGCGTTGTTACTGACCAGTTTGCAGTTACAAATAAAATGATTAATAATCCTACTACAAAGATTTCTTGTAGATTGTTAATTAACATTGGATTACGTTCATTTATTAAGAAACTTTCATACTGATAAGTTAAGATACGTAATAATGCAAATAATGCAATAAATACGATAGCAACACTTAATTTACCCTTCTTTTCTGTTTTAAATTCATCAAACCCATCAAAGGGATGCATCATTAAATATTTAGGAAAGGATAGGTAATCAGTTAAAATATTTTTAATTTTATTCATTATTTTAGTCTACCCTTTCTTTTTTTAATTTGTTTTAATGCGATCAGCGATGCTGGAACTAGTAACACTACAAGCATGATATAACCAAAGTTTGATTTGATTAATTCATTACGATATGATTTATAAGCTCTTGAATAGTAATATTTGTCATAGCCATATTGGAAGTATTCCATAGCTTTTTCATAATCACCATTTCTTAAGTGATATTTACCGATACCGTTATATGCTACTTCATAGTTTGTATTTAACACTAAGACTTCTTCCCAAAGCTTAGCAGCTAATTCAAATTCTCCATTTTCATGGTGATGAATTGCCTGATTTACTTTAGATCCAAATTCTGTGTGTTCATAGACAATAACTGTTCTAAGTTCTTTATCTAAAACTAATAGGTTATCACCAAAGTACGCAAGTGCTACACCATTTGAGAACTTGTCTAATTGTTGACCAGCTTCACCATTAACATATAATAGGTTACCTTCTGAGTCATAAGTAAATAATCTTGAACGTTTAGCATCTAATACTGTATAGATACCATCTTGGTATACTGCAATATCTACAAGTCTTGAAGGACCATCGATAACGTAGTTATTCATACCTTCAACAAATTGAATATCGCCCTTTGGTACATGATATCCATTACGGATAAGTACATCAACACCTTTAGGGTTAATTAATTGAATCATGTTGTCTGAGTTGTTTGTTGATGGTAAAGAGGTTGCATAAATGAAGTTTTCTGAGTTCATTGTAACGTTTGTATAACTTGTTGGTAAGAACTTAGGTAATTTATCAATTTGAGCATCACTCATCCAAAAGCGGTTAAAGATATCAATTGGTGATAAAGTGATTGGGTTGACCCCTGTGTATCTGTTAAATGATCCATCAGTATCCAGTTCTAAAATACCTTCGTAAATTTCTCTAGCTACAACATACATTCTACCTGTTGAGTCTGTAGTAATCTTTACCGGAATAAAGTCAACCGTTTCAAATGTCACATCATCAACTTCAGTAAATAAATTTACGACTTCAAAGTTGTGATTTAATTTAACAATACGATTGTTTCCAGTATCTGCAATATAGATACCAGTATGCTGAACATCAAGTCCCATTGGAGCATTTAATGTTTGAGCTTCTAATACGCTAAGTACTTCTTGTTTTTCAACTAAAGCTGCATTTTGATATTCGACTACAACATCGTCTTCACCACGTTCTAGTACTTTTTCAATTCTAGCTGCTTCATCTGCAGCAATTGCTAGATCAACAATTTTTTTGAATTCTGTGTTAGCTTCTGTAATTGTCCCAACAATAATTGATGGATTAATACTTGATGTAACTTTTGTGGTAAGTGTTGCATGTAGAGCATCCATATCTGCTATAAATAAATTTTTAGCTTCAGCTTCTAAGAATATTAGAGATGCCATACTTTCATTTGTGTTTGCTTTTGCAATGTTAAGTTGAGCTACTACATCAGATCTAAGCGTTGTATGTGCCTCTAATAAACCTTCTGTTGTGTCAAATAAGACATCTCTATATTCTGCACTTATTTCAAATGATTTTAATGATTGGTTTAATTCAAAATTATCATTTACAAGGATTAAGGCATTAGAACCGCTAGAGATTATAAATATTTCATCTTCATATACCACAAGATCTTCTGGGGTAACCATATCAATTTCAAGTGTTTTTTCGCTAAATGTTTGTGCATAGCTTAAGCCTGGTGCTGAATGGATTACATCACCATAATACGAGAAGTTATATCTTATAATTGAAAAGTTTAATGGCAATGTAAATAAAAGAGATATGAGTGTAAATAATTTCATATAATCCTCCTATTTCAGCCCAGATGTACTAAATGTTTCCACAATCTTAGATTGTGAGAATATAAAGAACACAACTGGAACAATCATCATAATAAACCCTACTGCTGCAACTGTACCTGCACGTTCAATAGATCCTTGTGCAATTTGACGTAATGCAAATGATAGAGGTTTCAATTCTTCACTGAAGATAAATGCACCACCATCAGTAGTCCATAGTCTTTGGAAGAGTAAAATAATTAATGTTAACCAAGCTGGTTTTACCAGTGGCATAACAATTTGGAAAAAGATACGATATTCACTTGCACCATCGATTTTAGCTGATTCAATTAATTCCATTGGAACTTGTTCCATAAATTGCTTCATTAAGTATAAACCTAATGATGAAGCGATTGCAGGGAAAATAATAGCCCATGGTGTATCAATTAAACCAACCCAAGATACGATAATATAGTTTGGTGTAGCAGTCACTTGAGGTGCGAACATCAGTGAGTATACTACCAACATGAATATGAATTTTGATCCCGGGAATTTGTATTTAGCCAGTGGGTAAGCACACATACTTGCGATAAGTACGTGTCCTGCTGTACCGACTAATGTTACAAATATTGTATTAAAGAAATATCTTGAGAATGGAATCCAAGAGTTTCCAATTAACTCTGATAAATCTCTAAAGTTATTAAATGTTAAGTTTCTTGGTAATAATGTTGGTGGGAAAACGAATAACTCATCTAATGGTTTGAATGCATTGGATGCAGTCATAATTAATGGATAAGCTGAGAAAACACCAAACAATGCAAGTAAGATAAATAATGCAATGTCTCCACCTAAAGAACGGTTGAGTCTTTTTTTCTTCTTGATTTTTCTCTTCATCATGAAATCTTTTACGATTTGCATAATTATTCACCCAACTTTCTTAAGAATTTTTGGACAATTAAGTTAGCACTAATCATGATAATAAATAGGATAGTCGCAATAGCTGAGGCATAACCTAAGTCAAAGCGAATGGACCCGTAGTCAATTAAGTGCGTAACAATTGTATGTCCTTCATACTGTACAGATGGGAACCCAACAAGTTGCATGGATACTTCAGCAATCGCAAGGGATGTGGTAATTTGCATTACGGCACCAAATAGTAATTGTGGTTTCATACTTGGAATCGTAATGAACCATAATTCTTGCCATCTGTTTTTAATTCCATCAATACTACCTGCTTCATAAAGTGTTTTGTCAACACTTTGTAACCCAGCAATGAAGGCAAGGAAGGATACACCTAAACTTAACCATAATTGAACTAGGATAATAACAAATAGCATATAATCTGGATCTCTTAACCATAGTATTGGATTATTGATAATACCAAATTGCATCAAGAGTGCATTGGCATAACCATGAACATCACCAGAAAAGATAAGTAACCAAATTAAGAATGCATTACCACTAATTGATGGTGCATAGAAGACCAATGTCATAAATGCACGTAATTTCGGTTTAAGCTCGTTAATTAACCAAGCAAATACGAATGCTAATAAATAGGATACTGGACCGGTAACAACCGCCAATACTAATGTATTTCTAATAGCGATGATGAATATTTCATCATCTAATAATAATTTAATGTAGTTATCAAAGCCCACAAAACGTGGTGCTTCTAACATGTTGAACTGTGTAAAACTAATACCAAGTGACATAACAACCGGAATGATTGTGAAAGTGAAGAATAGAATGATAAAAGGTGCCATTAAAACATATAAATGTTTGGCTTCTTTCATCTCTTTCCACATTTGTTTGGATCTAGTTTTAAAATCTCGTTTAATTGTTGCTTGCATATAGACCCTCTTTCTTAATCTAATCCGAATTCGCGGCGTTTCTTCGCTAATTCTTCATTAATCATTTGTACGTAATCATAAATTGTTTCACGTGGGTTCGCTGCTTCATTTAATACAAGTCTAAATGCATTGTCTAAATGACGACCAGTCATATATCCACCTGGAACCTCAGGAATACCACGTACCCATGCCCATTGTTCTTTTAGTTTTGCTAATTCATCGATTGTCCATGGTAATTGTTCCATAGCTTCAACGTTTGCAGTTGGATATCTAGCTGCTGCCCCTAAAATACCTTCTAGTTCACGACCAAAACGCATTTGAGTTTCAGTAGATGTCCACCATTTTAGGAATTCCCATGACTCTTCTTTTTTATTGGATTGATTTAAGATGATACCACCCGTACCTGTTGCTACAGTTTCACGTCTAATTTGAGTTTGACCAAGTTCATCAAGATACTCTGTACCAGGTACAGCAACAAAGTTCCATTTACCACGGATCTCAGGCGCAAAAACACTTAATACGTTATATGTATTGTAGTAAGAAATACCGATTGGCATTTGACCACTTCTAAAACGGTTATTGAAGTTCGCCTCTACAGGGAATGAATAGTTTGTATAGAATGATGACCATTGTTCAAAAACCTTAGGTCCATTTCCTTCATTAAAGCCCGCTTGTCTATCACCATCAATGTAGAACTCACCATCATTTTGGTAGAACATAGTTGAGAAAATCGGGTTTGGTGGCAAGATGATTGCAGCACCTTGAGTTAATGGAACTGGTAAATAGAATTCGAGGTTATGTTTTTGTAAAGAAGGAATCATCTCTACAACTTCTCTCCAAGTATTTGGAGGTGTTAAACCTAGTTCTTCAAAAATATCTGTTCTATAGAACATCATTAAGAATATTTGTTGTTCTGGTAATGCATAATAGCTACCATCAAATTCATATGGAACTAATGCACTTGGCATAAATCTTTGAGCGATTTCATCGAAATCTTCAAATTGAGTTAAATCATAAACTGCATTACGCATAGCGTAGTTAACAGGTGTTGAGTCTGCTTGACCAATAGCCACATCAGGCCCTCTACCGGATAATGTAGCAGGTAATAATGATGCACCTGAAACTAATTTTAAATCCACCTGAATTTGATTTTGTGGTGCAAAAGTTTCATCTATTAATTTTCTTAAAATGTTTGCTTGGTCTTGACCAATTGATAACCAAACTTCAATAGTTTCGTTTACTTCACCAGTATCTCTACGACCTACAGCCGCAAAGTCTGTTGTAAATGTAGCTAAGAATGATCTAAATCCAAACCAAGTATTTTCAAAGAAACTTGGTGTAGATTGTGGCATTTTAGCACCTGGTTCATGTAGTGTAAAGTAATCAATTTCTAGCGGTTGACTGGATAATAAAATAACCAATGTACCTAATGAAGAAATGTTTGAAACGTAAGTTGATAAACTATTTTGAATACCACGAGGGCGTTTAATAAAATCTTGTAATTGAAGAATAACAGTATCTAAGATACCTGTTTTTTCACTACGATTACCGGATACATTGATTAATGTTTCTCTAATATATTTGGCGTGTTCTAATTCACTTGTAAATCTAGAAACTAAATTAGGTATACGGTTTGCTAATTCATAATCTCTAAATGGGTCAGGACTTGGTCCTGTGTAAATTAATATTTCACGATAGATTTTATTTAAATTATCAATAACGTCTTGTAAGTCTGAAATTAGTTGACCATAAATACCTAATGAAACTTCCATTGTCAACTCATGAGTTCCTTCTTCTAAATAAAATAAGAATGATTCTTCATCTGTTCCTAATGTTTGGATTCTCCAGTCATTAGAGAATTTGAATGCAAAACCTTCCATTTCAGCGAACGGAATTTCACCATCAATATAAATATCTCTAAAGACAACCATACCATTAGCTAGTCTTTGTTTTAAACGCATAGAAATTTCGTAAAGACCTGTCTTAGGTACTTCAAATTTCCATGTGATTTGATCTCCTGCTTTATCCCAGTTTGTACCACCAATGGTGTTTAATTTGATTAAAGTAGGATCGGATGGCATTGTTCTTGATGATGTACGATCATTTAAAGGATATAGTGTTGGGGATGTCGTACGAACAGCATCTTCTGCTTGAACAAATTGAAGTTCTTCTTTAGCAACTTCATAGTTATTAGCTTCATAATGAGCTTTAACTTCTTCGTAAGTTGGTAAAGATTTTACTGATTCTATTACAATAGATTCAATTAAAAGTGGTTCTCTTAAACTTTCAAACTTAATAACATTTGTACCAGAATTTAAATAAAAATTAAATGGTTCTGTTATATAACCAAGTGGGTCACCAATTAATTTTGATGTCCAAATTGGTTTTTCAACTTGACTTGGTCTAATATCATTACCCGCGTAATCTTGATAAACAACATCAGCATTGCCATAGTAACGTTGGAATAATACGTTATCTGCAGCATCAAATGGAACTATTCCATTAATAAAAACGCGTCTTTCAATCGCTGAACTTTTCCCTTCATATGCGTAGTAATTAACTCTAATAGTATAAAACCCTGCTTCTTCAATCTCTACAGGTAAACTAATAGATCCAACCTCATCAGTTAATACTGATTCCGCAACACCATTAAAGTTATTGATGATTTCATAATTACCTTCAATATGCGTAAAATCCTTTGCTGAAACAAGGATAGTTTTATCTTTTGGATAAGTTGCTGGATTTGATGCAATGTAATTTTTGTAGTTTTTAACATATGAATCATTATCTGAATCTCTAGTAGATTCAACATCTAAGCTGACGTTATATTTTAAATGATCCGTGTCAAAAGCTATCTTTAGTGTATCCGTAACTAAGAACGTTATAAACGCAATTAATAACACTAACAATATAATATGTATTTTTTTCAAATGCCTCACCTCAATGAAAATGGTACCACCTTCCTTATGCAGTTTTAAAACATAAGGAAGGTTATACCAAGATCGTTTCTTTTGTTATTGTCCTAAATATGATGCAAGTGCGTCTTCGTAAGCAGGTCTGATTTTGTCCATTTCACCTCTAGCGTCGCCATTAGAGGTTGCAAGGTTTGCTGCACCATACCAACCATTTGCCGCGAATTTTCCGATGCCTAGTGCACCAGTTAAGTCTAATGTTACTTTGTCATAAATGCTTAGGTAAGCATCAATTGAATTTTCATCATTGAATCTTTGTACTAATGTTGCGTAGAATTCATCTGATAGTTCAGTGTCTGTCTTCCACATTTGAATCTCGTTCCATACTTGGAATGCTAATGCTTCCTTAGCAGGAGTTAATCCACTTGATAATGTGTATACTGCAACACCACCGATTGGAGAAACATAATCACCAGTGTATGTATCACTTGATGGATAAGGAACAAATCCTAAGTCAAATGATAAGTTCTTCCATCTGTTTTCTGCATTTAAGAACCAGAAACTACCTGGATGAATAACAACTTTACCTGCTTGCCATAATGGAGATCCAACATCATAAGTACCTGTACCTTCAAATAGTCCTTTATTATATAAACCATGTAAGAAACTATATGTTTCTAATGCTGGTGTTTGATGGAATGCAACACGACCAGATAATGCGTTAATTAATGAACCACCATTTAATGGAATCATATTTTCAGCATATACAGCACGTACACCACCTAGAACTTTATAGTCATCGCCTAAACTTGGAAGCGCAGCTTTAGCAGCATCTGCCCATTGTTCAAATTTAGACCAAGTCCATTCACCGTTATTATATAACTCAGCTGGGTTTTCAATACCTAGGTCATCAACTAATTCAATATTGAAGTATAGACCAACATCCACAGTAGGTTTATTTGCTGAGAATGCATAGAACTGACTCTTGAATGTTCCTAGTTGTTTCGCCTCTGTTGTAATGTTTGTACCAGTTGATGCTAAATATTTGTCAACAGGAACAATTGCATTTGCGTTAGCTAATTGAGCAGTCCAGTCAGAAGTTGTCCATAAGATATCTGCTAATGGAGCTCCCGCTACTGATGCTTGAATAATTGCAGTAATGCGGTCTGGTCCCCAAGCAGCTGCCGCAGGGTATGCCTTGTATACTACTTTAACATTTAGTCTTGATTCAACTTCTCTTTGTTTAGTTTGTCTTGCTTGTTGTTCTCTACCAGAGAAAGCCGCATCGAATGGGTCAACCTCATAAGGTGCACCATGCATAATTACGATTTCTGTTGGAGGTGTAGTATGATTTTGTACTACAGTTACAACTCTTTTTACTGTGGTTACTTTACCATCAGAACCTTCTACTGTATAAGTTAAAGTATAAGTTCCTGCTGTGTTTGTAAGTACTGTACCACTTACTTCGATACGTGTAGTAATGTTTCCATCTACTGTATCTTCAGCTTTAACATTGCTCATCGGATCAAACTCATCACCTACGTTGATTGTAACATCCGCTGCACCTGTTATTGTAGCTGAATTTTTATCGTTACCATTACCTTCTGTATTGTCACACGCTACTAAAGCAAACATTGCGACTAACAGTAATAATACGCTAAATATTTTTTTCATATTTAAGCTCCTTTGTATTTTTTGTAATTAAACTTCACTTAAATTATACTATGTAAATAGTATGATTTGATTTTTTTTATCTATTTTTTCTACTTATTTTCATATTATTAAAAACTTTTTCAAACGCTTACATATTGTCACACAATGAAACAAAAAGCCCAATTTATTATTGGGCTTTTCGAATTAAACTAAAGTCTTATTTTTTCTTTAAGAAGAATAGTAATGCTGCACCACCAAATGATACTAATGCTGCACCTAATGACATAAGAACTGCAGTTAATACGCTTACCCCGTCATAAGAATCTAAAGCATCTTGAATAGCTTCTTCTACTTGATCAGGTGTGATAGTGTCTTGAGGAATTTGTGCTTCTACATCTTCTTGAGTTGGTTTAGCTGCTTTTACAGTTAATGTGTATGAAACTTCGCTTGCGTTACCAGCGCGGTCTTCAACGCCAACAGTTACTGTATAAGTACCAACTGATAATTTACCACTTGTTAATGATAAACCACCGTTATTTAATACGAATAGACTTAATTGTGTTCTTGTATCGAAGTTATCAACACCAACGATGTTTGATAAGATAGCTGCTTCAGCAGATGCGAATGCATCAGCTTCGATAGTTAAGTTATTATTAACGACGATTGCTTCAGGAGCTGTTTTATCATCAACAACTAATTTGTATGATGTTTTAGTAATAATATCAACATAAGTTGATGGTTCTTGATAACCTTCTACAAATGTTACTTGATCTCCAAATCTTAATAATTGAGCTTTAGGTCTATCTGCAGTTTGTCCGAAGAATACAACAAATCCGCCTTCTGAGAAGTCAATACCTTCTAACCAAGCTTTAATACCAGCATCAGACATACCAGAGATTGATCCGGATTCACCCCATGCTTCCCATGTATTTCTTGCAACAGATTGTATCATCTTACCATCTTTATCAAATTCAACTACAATCCAACCTTGGAATGCGGTGTTTGTATAAAGGAATGGTTCTGTATAAATCGTGGTTTCTAGACCGTATGAAGGATAATTAACATTTTTTCTAGTACCAGTAATGACAGTTTCGTCAGCAAGTGTAACAGTGTCAGGAATTATATCTCCTGCAACTTCAACAGTGTGAGTGAATTCTAAGTTAATTGTATATTCTCCAGCTTTTGGATTATAAATATTAAATCCAGTTGGAGCAGCAATTTTAATATCATCTGTCTTATCATTTCCATAACCATCGTTTGCTGTAACTTCACCTAATAAATCTACAAAGACGTTTTCGTCAACGTAACGAGTCTTAACATTTTCAAATTTAGGAGGTAACACACCAACAGCAATCTCAACTTCAACTTCTGTTAGTCCGTCTTCAGGATGATCTACAGTATAAACCGCAATATATCCAGCTCCGAAAACAGAAGAATCAACAGCAGACAATGCCTTGTCTTGAGTATACTTATCTTCTTCAGCATCATAATCAAATGAAATAGTCTCTAAAATTGTTGGAACGTGTTCTTCTTCAGCTGAATTATAATCAACAGCATCATATACATGAACTTTATAAGATAGTTTTTCGGTTGAATTAATTATTTCACCTGTTTCATCAAACATCTTCACTCTTGTAACATTAACGTTACTTGGTAAGTTAAAGCCTGTAGATTGATGATCAACAATTATTTGAATTCCTTCAGATGTAAGGTCATCATCATGAGCTGCTAAATTATTAAATGAAATCCCTGGATTATTGTAAACAGCTTTCATTACTGGAACTTCTTCTAATTCGAATGTACTTACAAATGTTTGTATCCAAGCAGTAGTATCTGCATTAATCGTTCCACGATCATTCGTACCAAAAGATACTACCTTCCAACCTGCAGGAATAACTACATTAATTGGATTGTAATCAAGTAATAATGATTGTTGTTCAACTGGCTTTGCGGATAAATCTGGATTAACCCACTTAAGATAAGTTAGAGGTTCCAATACATATCCATCTGCATCATCAGAATCTCTTAAGATTCTAACATGTGCATATCTTGTATTTGGCGTATCCACTAACGGATCTGCAGCAGCTTTAAATGCATCAGTTTCAGCTACAGTAGCTAGTCTCCAATCAGCATTATCAGTAAAATCTGTTCCCTCATTATGAATATAATATTGGAAGATATGGTCTTCAAACATTACTAATTCATTATCTTCATTAAAATAGGAATATAGACGATGAACGACTGAAGTTGTATCAGTTCTATCATTAGTAGTTGTGATTTCTACTGATTCTGTTCCATCATTAATATTCATAGCTGCAAATGCATTCCAACTTAGTGTTGGAAATTCTGTTGGTGCAAATTTACCATCAGCATTAGCATCAGTCCACATATGTGCGTATCGTACTGCACTACGCACAAAATGATATCTATGTCCAAGAAATTCCATAGTCCAATTTGAAGTACCAACTCTAATTGAGCCAGGTAACATCGGTTGATTATCCGTCATACTATTTGGATCTTTATAAGGATACAAATCAGTTAATACAGGATCCTCATCTGCAAATGTTGGCATTACGACAACTAGTGCAGCAATCAACAACAATAATAATGTTGTAATTTTTTTCATCTTTTTTTTACTCCCTTTTTCTTTTTTTTTATATTTAATATACAACTCAATTTTATTACATTATGAAAGCGCTGTCAACTAATACGTGTATTTGTAAAGACAACGCTTCCATATTTTTACTTTTTGAATATTATTTTCACCTTTTAATCGTTTTTCTAATTACTTTCGTTTCATAAATTATATTTCCTAAATCATTGCGTAAACCTATAATTCTATTTAAACTACGCTTTGGATGAACAGCATTGGATAATAATACAAATCCTATTTCATTTTGCTTATCAATAAACATATGACACCCAGTAAAACCGGTGTGCCCTATGGTATGTTCAAAATTGTGTTTTGATCCTGCAAAACTATCTTCATAGGGTTTTAAGTAACCTAGTGTTCTAGTTACTTTATAACCTAAAGAGTCATCGGTAATCTGTGGTAAGAATATTTTATCTGTCATTTCTTTACTTAGTACAAATCTATTATTTATGATACTTTGAATAAATAAACCGATATCATACACTGTAGAAAATAATCCCGCATGACCAGCTAGTCCTTCTAATAAATAGGATTTTTCATCATGCACTTTACCTTTAAGTAGTCCTTTTGAAAAATCATCGTCATGATTTTCTGTTGGTGCTACTCGTGAAGCCTCTGGTCTATACCCTGAATCTAGCATACCTAATGGATTGAAGATATATTTTTGTGCGGCTTCATTAATTGGCATTTCATACATTTTTTCTATCACTTTACCAAGCAAGATAAAACCAACATCAGAGTATACAACTTTAGTATTTGGTTCATAAATTAAATCCATACTAAAAATAATATCCATCACTGCTTCTTTAGTTTTTACTGTTCTAATTTTAGATACATCAGCAGGTAATCCTGAAGCATGGATAAGTAATTCTTTAATGGTTGTATGTGGATGTTTATATCTATCCAAGATTGTATGTAATTTTGTATCTAAAGATAGTAATTTATCATCTACTAACTTTAAGATAAGTGTTGTGGTTGAAATAACTTTAGTAAGGGATGCAACATCATATATTTCATCCCCACTTAAAACCTCTTTTGTTGGGTATATTTGTTTATACCCAACAAAATCAGTGATTAAATTATCCTTCGTAATAAGTGCGTAATGCGCGCCCGGAAAACGTGATTCATCCACACCTTTTTGTAAAAATGATTTAATTCTTTCCATTATCTTTTCTTCTTTACAACAATGAATATTACAACACCTAACAGTACTACAAAAGTTGAAACCGCTGATATAAATATAGCTATATCAAAGTTTGCTGGTGTAGGTTCTGGAGCTGGGTCTTCATCATTCATATGTGTTTCCCATGTATGTTCTACATTTTTAGTCCAATAATGGTCTTCTAATCTAGTAAGTGCAGCCTGAACAAGCGCATGGTTAGAGTTTAATGTTTTATAAGAGAATATAGAACTTCCAATAATCTCATCATATTGTGACATATATCTTAATTGTTCTAAGAACTCAGATTCATTTGTCCAATTATTTGAACTTTCTGCATATCTATAGAAACCTTGTCCAATAATTAAGTCGACCCCTGTATCTTTTACTGTATCAACCCACCAGTCCACTAAGTCAGCAAAACGTGCTGTTGAGTGATCAAATTGCCAGTATAATTGAGGAATAATATAATGTAACCAGCCTTCTTTAACCCATTTTCTGGAGTCTGCATATTGAGCTGAATAGCTAGATAAACCTTGTGAATTTGATCCTAGTGGATCTTGTGTTTTATTTCTCCAAATTCCAAATGGAGAAATACCAAACTTCACATGCATATCATTATCTTCATTATGTGCCTCAACACGTTCAAAGATATTTTTCACAAACATGTTAACATTTTCACGTCGCCAGTCATCACGTGATAAATTGTTTGGATTGTAGTTTAAGAATGCATCCGCATCTTGACCGTCTTCTGTTCCACTATAACTATAGAAGTAATCATCAAAGTGAACACCATCTATTGCATAATTTTCCATTAATTCATCAACGATATTGTATAAATACTGTCTAACCTCAGGTATCCCTGGGTTTAAAATAAGTGCACCACCTTGATCTTGTACGACATAAGTTGGATTTTGTTTAGCAAAGTTTGAATCATGTAGTAGTGCTAATTGATCTTCAATAGATGCTGTAGAACCACTTGCTACGCGGTAAGGATTCATCCATGCATGTACTTCAATACCACGTGCATGTGCTTCCTCAATTAAGAATTCTAAGACGTCCCAACCCACACCTACACCTTCTGTGCCAGATAAGAATCTTGACATTGGTGCATATTCAGATGGATAAAATGAATCATTCATCGGTCTTGTTTGGAAGAACATTGTATTAAACTTAAGTTCTTTCATACGTTCTAGTATACTTATAATTTGGTTCTTATAGTTTTCTTCATTATCATACTGTGTTATATCGATATTAGCTACAGTAGCAACCCAAACAGCACGGATTTCTTTATCTTTTTCTGTATATGTTGTTGGTAGTGCTACTGGTGTATTTGTTTGATAGTAATAGACATTTTGTCCATTTCTAATGACGAATGGATTGTCTTCTGTAATTGGAATGGATACTGGTATTCTTATTTCTACATCATCAGATACAATACCTGCTAAAGATGTTACTCTATAAGCTACTCTATGATTTGCTGTTGTTGAAATTGTAATTGGTGATGTGTAATTAGACCATGTAGTCCAATTTTGTCCATTATAAAGTCGATATTCAATTTTATCTGTTGATTGATTAGGCGTTAAAGTAACTGTGACAGGTCCAATATATGTACCTTCCACTAAGTTACCTTGAATGTCTACAGTAACTTCTCCTGGACCTTCTACAATATTAAATGTTTTACTATAAATAGGCTCTAATGGTCCATTACGATATTCTATTGTATAGTGACCAACTTGTTCAAATAAGATAGGCTCTACATATTGTATCCAAGCTCCTCCATTCATTCGATATCTTGGTTCAGGTGCATTTTGATCGAAGTTAATAGTAATTTCTAACCAGTCATAATTTGAATCAACTCCATCACCTGCAATTTCGAGTGTTGGTGTAGTGTAACTTGAGACAATACGTAGGTTTTGTTGAACTTCAGCAGATTCAATGCCACCTTTATCAATAGTCTTAGCTAACACTGCATAGTTACCTGTTGATGTTAATGTGATAGGTCCTTCATAAGGTACCCAGGTACCCGGACTACCGTGGTTTATTTTGACCCAAATATCATGATTTGGTGAATCTATTTCAATTTTTGTACCTACTAGATAACTTGTTCCAGATGCTGTACCATTAATTGTAATTGTTGGTAGCACTTCATTTTTAATTTCTGTATAGAAATTAAGCAGTTTTACGTTGGATTCATTGCCTAAACTATCAACTGCTTTATAGTAGATTGTATTTAGACCGTTTGTAATAATATGAATCGGTGTTGTATAACTTTCCCAAGTGTTACCATCTAAACTATAGTAAATATCATGTTCACTACTAAATTCTAGTTCTACTTGTGATGTAAATCTAACACCATCAAATGTACCTGTAAAGGTATGTGTTGGTGCTTCAATACTACTTTCAAATGTAGGACTTAAGTGATTGGTATAAGAAATGGAACGTACACCATAGTTATTTGAAGTGGTTGTATCATTAGAATCCCAAGTGATTGTAGTATTACCATCATTTGGGATGATATCGATAATCTCAGCATCCACATAGTTTAATGGATTACTTGATTTATAGATATAGTAGAATTTTGCATCAGTTTGTGCATCAAATGTTAATAACCCATTTGTAGGATTATGTACAACATTTGAAACCTGAGGTAATCTTACAGGGTACATACTTTTAATTTCTGGTAAGACAGCAAAATTAGTCAAGTGATTTTGATAAGCCTTATTGATTTGTTGAGAAGTCATATTTGTTGAACCATTAAATGCATCTTTTAAATAATTATAAGAGTAAACACTAAAGCCATTCACATTTTCTAAATTTATTAATATGTCTAATTGATCAGAAAACTCATTTACATTACTTAACCAACCATTTGTTTGCATGTAAACACCTATTCCAGAGTATAAATTAACAGGTAAAAACCTAACCACCTTGTTCCACCAACTCATTACATTATTAAAACCACCTAAATCATGATCTATTGACCAATAACTTTGAGGAAGAATATAATCTAACCATCCTTCACTTATCCAGTGAAGGGTATCTGCAAATAGATATGATGCATAGTGTTCTTGACCTTGTGTGTTTGAACCATTTGTAATAGGTTTTCCGTCTTGATCATAGGTAACAACACCATCACCATTTCTATAAATACCGGTTGGAGAAATACCAAATTGAACATAACGATCGTTTGCTTGGTTAAAAGTTTTAATCGCGTTAGATGCCTGTTCAATGAATGTATTAATTTGCGCACGGCGCCAATTTGCTTTACCAACAGCTGTATTTGGTTGACCTAGCGGATCAGATAAAAATAATGCTTGGTCCGGGTCATTTAAGATACTACCATTATTCATTTCCATATAGAAGTAATCATCAAAGTGGATGGCATCCACATTATAGTTTTCAATGATTTCTAATATCGTATTTACAACATGTTCACGTACTACTGGTAATGCAGGGTTTAAAATATTGCCATCACCTGTGTTATTTGATAAGAGATTCGCTGGATTAGTTTGTGGATTTTGAGCGGGTATACTACCAGATTTATTCTGCATTAAATCTGATGATTTTGCAGTCACGCGATATGGGTTCACCCAAGCATGAAATTCAATCCCTCTTTTGTGTGCTTCTTCGATGAAATATGCCATCGGATCAAATACATCAAAGTTAACATTTGCAAACCAACTTGCAACTGGGTTGATTTCAGATTTATAAAGTGCATTATTATGTGTTATAAAATGTACGATAGCAACATTTAAATTGTTTGCTTCCATATTATTTAAAATTGAATTAACTTCATTTTTAAAGTTTTGTTCTGATGTATAATCTGACATGCTTCCAATTAAATGAGATATCCAAGTTGCTCTAAATTCACCGGGTGAAGTTAAAACCTCAGGTTCTGGATAAGCATGTGTTTCATTTGTTGGTATTAAAGTTAACGTTAATACGAGCGTTAATAATAGTAAAATTACTTTCTTCATTAAACATCCTCACTTCCATTCAGTAATTTTTTAACAAGATGCATACCTTGTTGTTGTTTTGTTTCATCGATAAATGTCTTATATGTAAAGAATACATTACCAACTACATTTTCAAATTGATTTGTAAATTTAAGTTGATTCACGACTTCATAAGGATTTTCATAGCCACCCTTTTCACCATAGCGGTATGGACCATGTCCTATATATAAATCTACATTCGAACCCTTACATACATCAGCCCACCATAAAGCTAAATCCGCAAATGGTGCTAATTTGTGCTCAAAATCCCAGTAAAGTTGTGGTACGATGTAGTCGATTATTCCTTCTTTAATCCATAAGTAACTATCTGCATATTGATTATCATAAGATTGACTACATTGTGGATCTACATTCGAACCTAATGCATCATTTTTTTTAGTTTTCCATATACCAAATGGCGATACACCAAATCTTAAGTTAGGGTGTTTTTCTTTTAATGTTTTATTTAAGTTTCTTACAACATCTGTAATTTGATTTCTTCTAAAATCGCCTAGTGTTAATGATTTATCTATTCTTTGTTCAAAATCATAGGTATCATTATCACTATCGCTTAAACCTGCATATGGATAGAAGTAATCATCAAAGTGAATTCCATGTACATCATAGTTATCTGCAATTTCTAGCATAGAATCAATAATAAATGTTTTCACCTCTTCTTTTGCTGGGTTTAAGATCAGTTGACCATTTTTGTCAGTTACAACAAACTCTGGATGTTTTTTAGCAAAATTTAAATCATCTAACGTATTTAAATATTCAGCTTTAGTCATTTCAGTTTTCATACTGACGCGGTATGGATTACACCAAGCATGGACTTCTAAATTTCTTTTTTTAGCTTCCTTAATAACAAACTCTAGTACATCAAATGAAGGAACTTCTCCTTCTTTTCCAGTTAAGAATCTAGAATATGGATTTAACTTAGATTTATAGAAAGCATCATTTGTTGTACGTACCTGAAAAAAGATTGCTGTCATGTTATATGCTTTAGCTGTGTCTAGCATTTCTATGACTTTATCTTTATAAGATGGATCTTTCATATTGGGTAAATCAATGTTTAACACATTAGAAATCCAAAATGCTCTAAATGGTTTTAAGTTAAATTTTTCAGGTATAACTACTTGTTTATCTGTATTAAAGTAATTAAGTGATTTATCAGTTCCAAAATAGTTTAGTTTCATATGTTGTACGCTCCATAGTATGTTAGTAAATTTTTATGTTTTTCATATAATGCATCAAATGCATGTTTGGTAGTAATAAATGATTTAGATAAAGGATGCACTTGATATGCAAGTAGTGCTTTATCTAAGTTCTTTTCATAAATCGCATCACATAGTAATTCTTCATAAGCTTTTAAATGTTGAACGATACCACGTATTTGAAGTGGCAGTTCACCAATATGGACAGGAATTGGTCCTTTATTTGTAATACGTGAAGTGATTTCTATAGATGTTTCATTAGGTAGTCCTTGGATATGACCACGATTTACTGTATTAATCACATGATAGTTCTTTTTATTATTCACCATAGAATCAATGATTTGAATCGCTGTTTGTGCATAATCATGACCAAGTCTTTTTTCAATATCTTTAGGTACTTCATCTACTGAGGGGTCACTGTATTGTTTAAATAATACTTCATCTATTTGAATGACTTCATTCGTACGAATGTTGTTATTTCTAATTTGTTCTAAAAACTCAGGTACTGCTATATCATATTGATAAAACACTCTTAAATTTGGATGGGGATATAATTTAAGTTGTTTTATATTTTCTTGTGCCATAAATCTTTTAGACGGACAAAAGTCTTCTTCTAAAAGTTTAGGTAGTTTGTCCTTACTCTTATGATATATTTTAGAGATAAATGATAATTCACTTAAACCTGCAAAATAAGGCACTACTTCAGAAGGTTTTGCACCTAATCTTTCAATGATACTTTTGGTTGCTTGATTTGGGCTACTTGATAAACCCATATAGCGATCAAATTCAGCAAATCTAAATACAGCTTCACTAATGATTCCTGTAGGATTACTAATATTAATAACCCACGCCTTCGGTGCCAGCTCTTTAACATCTTCAATGATTTTATAAATCACTGGAATAGTTCTTAACGCGTTAAACATGCCACCAATACCAATCGATTCATGTCCTAACATTTCAAATTGTGCAGGAATAGTTTCGTCGAAATATCTTGCTTCCATGCGACCCACTCTAATTTGAATAAGTATAAAGTCTGCATCAACCAGTGCTTCTCTTCTATTTATTGTTTGAGAAATATCTATTGAAATGTTATGCTTTTTAAACATTCTGTATGCAAATTCAGTCATAATATTTAATCTCGTTTGATTATCTTCTAAATCAACTAGTGCAAGCTCTGTTACTTTTAAATCTTGATAATTTAATATGATGTGTTTAAATAATTCTGGTGTGTAACTTGATCCTGCACCAATAATTACTAATTTTAATTTTTTATTCATGATTAGCCCCTTTTTTTATCTGTAGTAAGAAACATTTCCAAGTACGACAGCTTTTTTTGCACCAGTTGCTGTAGGTAGATTGGATGGTTCTTGATACATTGTTTGATTGGCTAAAACAATAAATGCTAGAGCCTCTTTAAAATCACTTGATAATCCAATATCATCTGTGGATAAGACGTTTATTGGGTGTAGTTTTTTCTTTAAATGTTGCATCAAAAATGTATTATGAACGCCACCACCAGAGATGATAAGTTCATCTACTTCATGTTTATTTAAAACGATTTTTTCTATAGCATCCACCATTGTGTCTGCGGTTGCTATCGTGAGTGTATGTATAATATCTTCCGGTGTATGGTTATGATATTTTTTAATTAACTCTTTTGTAAAACCAACACCAAATTCTTCTCTACCACATGATTTAGGTGGTTGTAGCTTTAAGAATGGGTGTTGAAGTATTTCATCATATAGTGCTTTGATAAGGTGACCTTTATTAGCAGTTTCACCTGATGCATCATATGGCTTATTAAAGAAATACTCCATTGCATAATTTATCATCATATTACCCGGACCTGTATCAAAGGCATAGACATCTTTTTCATATTGAGTCTTAGGTAATACCGTAATATTAGATATTCCCCCAATGTTTTGGATGATACGTGTTTTATCTTTATTTGATAGTAATATATAGTCTACAAAAGGTACAAGGGGTGCCCCTTGTCCACCTGCAATCATATCTGCTACCCTAAAATCTGAAACGACTGTCGTCTGGGTTAACCCTGCAATCACAGATCCACTACCTAGTTGAAGTGTGTTTGGATTACTTCCATCTTGTGTAGCACCTTGGTGGTACACAGTTTGTCCATGCGATGCAATAAAACTCAAACTTGAAGGATTTAGCTTATTATCTTTACATAACTTAATGACGCAATCTGCATAAAGTCTACCAAGTTCAAAATTGAGACTCGATACGTCTCTTACCCTTAGTTCATTATCAATAGCAAGTTTAACTCTTTCTAATATATCTTTGGGATATGGAAAGGTTTCTGCTACGATGAGTTCAATTTTTGTATTAAGACCAGTACCTGAAATTGTTGCTATTGCAACATCTATACCATCTAATGATGTACCACTCATAATACCGCAAGCAAGTTTCGATTGGTTCATATGCCACCTCGTATTTTGGTTACGCTTTCATTATATAGTAAAGTCTTACCATATTTTTGTAAGCGCTTAATTTCGTCTAATTCTTTCACACTTAGAAAAATGTTTTCAAAAAAAGAGCACCTATTTTATAGGTGCTCTCATTTGAATTATCTTTTAAATTTTTTAATCGTTCTATAAGTTGTCTCAAGTGCTTGAATCGAACGATCAATATCTGTGTATGCACATTTTGCATAAAGTGCATCAACCACGGACATTTGAGATATACGCGAAGTCATCGCAGCACTTCTAAATTCTGATTCTAGTGCTGAAGTATATAACACTATATCTGATATATCTGCAAGGATGCTTGAACCAATTCTTGTAATACTAATAATTGGTGTTTTATTTTCTTTAGCTAGTAATGCTGAGGAAATAATTTCTTTAGTTTTACCAGAGTTTGATATGAAAATTACAACGTCTTTATTATTAATAAAGGATGCATCCACTAATTGGTCATGTGATTCGCCTTGTGCCACACAAAATTTATTAATACGTCTTAATTTCATTTCTAAGTCTTTACATACTAAGAAACTTGATCCTTTACCAAAGATTAATATCTTTCTAGCATTCATGATTAAGGATGCCGCTTTAGTATAGGTTTTTTCATCATATAGATTAATAGTTTCTTCAAGTGCTCGAATATTATTCTCAATCGCTTTTTTTCCATTATTTTGATCTTTTATTAAAATAACATCCGTGTATTCACTTGTCTCAGGAATCTCTACTTTAGAGTTTGCAAGAATAAAATCGATTTTAAAATCTTTAAAACCATTATAGCCTAACTTTTTGCACATTCTTACAACGGATGCTGGAGATGTGTAAGCAGCCTCTGCAATTTTTTCCACGCTAAAATCTTTAAGTGACGTCTTATTCTCAATTAAATAGTCAAGAACAATGCGTTCCGCCATACTTAGTGCTTCTTTATTTTTCAGCATGTTTAACATTACACTCATTTATCACTACACCTCATTTATCTTCCTCTTATATATTATAACATGAGTGAAACCGTTTTATTAATTACACATTGACTTTTTCTTGTAAATGACATTTAAAATGTGGTTATGTGAGGTTTAACGGTTTCATTCATCATATATGTTTAAAGATACATTTTTGTATAGTTTATTTCATAAGTGTAACATACATCAATTTAAATATCCATATGTTTTTAACGACTATTATTAATTACCTTGAGCGATGTTTCTAATGAGATCAAGGATGATTTTTACATCATTTTTATGTACGTTGTATGTGTAAGATTCACTAAATGGAGAAGTTGAATATTCAGCATTACCTTTAACACGAACTTGAATTTCATGTTGTCCAGGTGCCAGTAGTAAAGAAATAGTTTCTTTTGTTAAATATTGTTCTCTGCCATTAATTTTTAGTACATATTCCATATGTTCACTGTTACCAGTAAAGTGGAATACACCTTCAGAATCAACAAATAAACCAGTTGGTGCTTCAAATGGAGTTCTTGTATCTGGGTAAGGTATATCTACAAACACAGGTTCAAGGTCTCCTCTTGCAAATAGTAATCCATTAGAAATTGAACGCATATGACCATCAGAGTACGTATTTAATCCCTCGTACTCACCTGTTTCACTATTTCTTAGTAACATAGTTGATGAACCACCACCATCTAAGTTGAAGGCAGTAACTGCACCATGCATTTTCATAAGTTCACCTAATTCACTATACTTAACACCATATTTACCTGATAAAGCATCACGTCCATCAACTACGATAAAGAATACTGTACCATCTGCTTTTTGGCCGATTGCTGTTCTAGGGTGTCTAAAGTGTGCCATATTATTACTTGGTAAACTCTTAAATGCTGCATGTTGTACAGCACCATCTTTGACAAGTAATTGACCTGTTCCGATAGCGTTTCTAACATTTTCAAAGCCGTTACCTAATAGTTCTTGAACTAAAACAGTATCTGAACTCGTAATTAAGTTATCATCTTGAAATGCTTTACCCACTAAAACAAAAGTCTTTTCTTCCATTGTGTGAGCATCTGTTGTTTTTGAATCTAATACGCCCTTAGAGTAGTTAATGTTACCACTTGCATCTGATTTTAAATCACTAGCTTTAACAATTACTTTATGATAATCTGCAGGAATTTCAGATGCGTAGTTTTGGTGGAAAATAGCAATTTCTAAATCATTTTGAGGTAATTGATTGATTCGATCAATCTTTAATCTCATTTTAAGTTCTTTATATTCATTTAATATATTTAAGTGTTGTCCTAAAAATGATGGTGTACCATAGACCATATCACCTTCATCTGTAAAACCTACTGCACTACGTCCACCAGTTGGTCCACGGTGTATAACTTCAAAATTTACAATATGGGTATTCGATGCACGGCCTGTATTCTCGATATCATAAAAGTCACCATTGACACCACCAACAAAGTCTAGATGAGGAAATCTTGCTTTAGCAATTTCAATATGTCCAGCTAAATTAGACATACCCCATTCATAAGGTCTGTAGTTATCACTTGCTATGATATTATAGTCAGTTGTTTTAACGTTAACACCTAAATAGTTGTAATGTTGAGATGTAATCTCTTCACCATAAATCATTGTTCCTACACGTTTAATATGTTCAATACCATCTACATATCTTCTTTCACTAAGTTCATGCTCAAATCTGAAAAGTTCTTGAGCTTGAGTATTGGGTGTAAAAGATAAAATAAGCATGATAGATACAAATATTGTGATTAATAATTTTTTCATATAGTTAGCCCCCTACTTATGCCGGTAAGACAAGTGAAACTTGTCCAATATTTGAGACAGTCAATGTCACTAAATAAATAGTATCACCCACTGTGATATCAAATATTACTTGTGTTAAATGATTTTCATCCACTCTAAATTGAAGACTTGAAATACTTGTCACTTCGTCATTTAATCCAATAAATGTATCTAATGTATTATATTGATCAGACTTCAAAATATACATTGTATCCCCGTTGGCATCAAACTGGTCAAATTCAAAACCGTAAAATAATAAACTTGAAGATTTGAAATTTGATTCACTTACAACATATTCATCACCTTGTTTCACATACATCTTTGACTTAGCACCAGAGTTATCGTAATATGCAATGTAATCTGCATCTACATATCTGATTTTAGTGCCATCAAAAGACATTTGAACAACTGTATCCAATAGTGTTTGATGATCTCTAATTTTAATTTCTAGATCATAGTTATTCGCTTCTAAAAACTCAAATTTATGTTCAAAAATTTCTTGAACTGTTGGCTCATCTTCCTTATCATCTTCGTCATTACCAGTACATGCTACAAGTACCAATGTAAATGAAAGTAATATCATTAATAACATTTTCTTCATCTAAATCCCTCTCTTTTTGTGTAATTAAAACGCTTTCAATTTTATTTTACTTAATTTAGTATGAAAAAAAATTTGAATAGGTGAATATATAAAGAAAACAGCCCAATTTAAATAAACTAGGCTGTTTTAAATGATTAATCTTGAATTTTTTCGATATGTTTGACAACACGTCTAATAGAGTAACCCTCTATTTTATTTCTAACTGCATTTAAGTGGGAATCTAAAATAATACGAACACTTTCCTGTATAGCTTCTACACTAGAAATAATCGTGTTTGTTTTAGTCTTTATGTTCTCTAGTTGTGTTGTTATATGTCTAATGGAGTTACCAATAATATCTTCTTTGAACTTTTCAAAATCCTGAAGAATTTTCTCAGATTCTTGGAACTCTATTTTTTGGATTTCTTTATTTGTTATAATATCGGCATATTTCATACCAATAGATTCTAAAATACCTAACAACGTGATGAAAAAATGAGGTCTAACAACATACATTTTTTCATAACCTGGTACTGAAAATATAGGAGCGTCCGATTCATAATTATATTCTAGTTCACTCACTAATATTGCATACTCTAGATTTTTCTTATTTCTATCATCATCTAATTTCTTATAATGATCAGAGTTTTTCTTTTTATTTTCAGATTCTAATGCTTCACTCTTCATTTCTATCATAGCACTAGTTAAAAGGATGTCGTGGGATTCATTATTAAATACCTTAAAGATGTAGTCACCTTTTGTACCTTTAGAGTCACCTTCCGTTTTGATGACTAAATTATCTTTAGTAAATGTAGAGGTTTTAAATCCATAAAGTGAAACATTTTTGAACTGCTCATCACACCAAATTTCTAAATTCTCACCGATGGTTTTAATATTCCTTGAACTTCTTTCTCTCTTTAATGCTTCAATTTCTTTTTCTTTTATTGAAATATCATCATTTAATTTTGCAAGTTTTTGGTTCAGTTGCAACTGATGTTCAATAATCATTTTTTCTTTTTCAGCTTGTAGAGACTGTATTAAAGAAGCTTTTTGATTTATCTGTTCTTTGTAAGTGTTTTCTAAATTTTGTTTAATTTTAAGTTCAATTGTTTGAATTTCATTATTTAGTCTTTGACGTTCTAATTCAAATTCTGATTTTAAAGTATTTGTAAGAATTTGTTCGTTCTTTTTGCTTAACTCAACTTGTGAAGACAATCTACCTTCTAGGTTAAGTTTGTCCTGTATGAGTTTGTTTTTTTCTAATTCAAAGTTTCTTAACTGTTCGTTTAGTTTTAATTGAATTTGTGACTGGTTTTCTTTTATAACACCCTGTAGTAAGCGATTATAAGTTTCATCTTGTTGAGATTTAATACGTTCCATGATGAAAGATTCATCTACAGAATGAAGTGATTTTAAGTCTATCGTGTCTCCAGCTTGACCGTTTTCTTCAAGCATAAGTGTGTGCGAATCTATGATTTTAACCTTTAACTTTGACATGTGAACCCCCTTTAAAATACATAACTTATTAAACCATTTTACCATACTAATATATTTAGGAAAAATCCTTAAATATAAGTAGTCATACTTATAATTTTTAATCCTGATAATATTTAAGTAATTTTAATCCAATATCTTTGAATCATTTTACCCTTTTCATCCATTACTTCGTTTTCCAGTACGCCACCATTTGAGATGATTGCTTTTGCAGAACCTATATTTTCTTTATCGCAAGTAATTAAAACATGCTTAATTCCAAGCTTTTTACATTCAATGAGTGATAGTGCAATCAGTTGAGTAGCAAATCCTTTATTTCTTTCACTTGGTCTGATACCTAAGCCTATATGACCACCAACTTTTGTTAAACTATCATTTAGGTAATGTCTAATATTGACTCCACCTAGTAATCTAGACCTTTTTGTATCTAGTAAAAAAAATACAGAATCTGGGACGCGTTCGTTTTCCGGATTCAATACTTCCAAGTTGTTTAAATAATGATTAAAATCTTTATAATCATTTTTAAAAATGGACCAAGGTGAATGATTGGTTTTATTCACTTTTTGATCATATGTCCATTCATCAATCATTTGACCTAATTCCTTTTTGTATGTTTCATCTAGTTTGATAAGTTTTAAACTCATTTTAAATTCCTTTTATATAATTTTTAGTAAAGTAAAGCTTCCACCTTTAGTAGTTCCATAACTTTGAGTTCTCTTTTTATCCATGTAGCATCCACAATACTTTGGCTAAGTGCTAACTTATTTGTAGTAATTGCATCATGAATGTCAACCCAGATAAGTTCATAGCCATGTTCTATTTCATATGGATCTAAATTCGTCTTGCCTAACTTCGTATCATCCAGACTTACTGTGTAGTAATAAGAATTCATTTGAAAAATAGTGTCCACTTCAATTGTGGATTTTCTAATTTCAGTAACTAGTCCAAAGGGGTTTTGTGTAAGAACATCTATGATTAAACCAGTTTCTTCAACTACTTCACGCATGAGACACTCCAAATGTGTTTCATCTTGTTCTAACCCACCACCAGGGAATTTAAGTTCATTAAATTTTTTACCTTTTATCATAGCAAGTTTATTATCTTTAATAATGATAGCCCTGCAAGCAACCCTGAGATACTTATTATCTAAATCATCATAGTCCCTTAAGTCACTATATTAAATTTGTCTCATTCGTTCACTCCTATGTATCATTATATCAACATTACATTATTTTTACCCAAAACCTAATAAAAAAGGTCAATACAATAAATGTATTAGACCCATCTATAATCTTATGGTGCTCGGGAAGGGATTTGAACCCTCACAGGATTTCTCCCACTACCACCTCAAGGTAGCGTGTATACCGTTTCACCACCCGAGCATACCCTATAAATATTATCATTTTAAGATAAGAAAATCAATATCATGATAAAAATAATGGAAGCAACTTTAAAGTTTTCACTTTGGTTTAAATTGCTTCCATTATATTTAATTAATAGATTAATAATTATTCTACTGCAATGATGTATGAGTATACATCTTGTTTACCATTAATAGTTTCAACTTCACAGTCATCATTAATGGATGCAACAAACTTAACTACCTTTTCAACTTCATCTTCGCTAACGCCGTTACCGATGAACAGTGTTGCTATTTCTGAATCTTCAGTGATCATTGATTCTAATAAACTTGTTACTGCTTCATATCTATCTTTACAAGATACGATGATTTTAGATTTAGAAATACCGATGTAATCTCCATTTTTAACTTGAACACCATGCATTTCAGTGTCTCTAACTGCATAAGTCACTTCACCTGATTTCATTTCATTCACAACATCCATCATCACATCAGTGTTTTCTTCGATGGTTGCAGTTGGGTCAAATGAGATCATTGCTGAGTAACCTTGAGCAACAGTTTTAGTTTTTAATACAGATACATTTTGGTTTTCAGTTAAACTTGCAGCTTGTTCAGCTGTTAATATAATATTTGAGTTATTAGGTAGAATAATGACATTATCAGCATTAACTGCTTCGATTGCTTTGATGAAATCTTCTGTAGGTGGGTTCATTGTTTGACCACCATCAATAATAAAATCAACACCCAATTCTTTAAATGCAGCTTTTACACCTTCACCTTGACCAACAGCAATTAAACCATATTTAGATCTTGGTTTTTTCACCGGTGCTAGTTCAGGTACGGCTTGTGCATGATCATGATCTGAGTGGTCTTGACCTGTAATGTTACCATGTTGTGTACGCATGTTATCTACTTTAATTGTTTTTAGTTCACCAAATTTTTGAGCAAGTGTTAATGCAACACCTGGTTGGTTTGTATGAACGTGAACTTTTAGTAAATCTTCATCAGTAACTACAACTAATGAATCACCCATTTGTTCTAATGGATTTCTAACACTGTTAATATCAAAGTTTTCCCAATCAAATAATTGAACGATAAACTCTGTACAATAGCCAAACTTGATATCCACTTCACCTAGGTTATGTGCACCCACATAATCAAGGTTTGCTTGAGGCATACCTTGAATAGCATCTAACTCACTTAGAACTTCTCCTTCAAGCGCCATTAACATACCTTCAATAATCTTAATAAAGCCAGCACCACCGCTATCAACTACACCAGCTTCTTTTAATACAGGAAGTAATTCAGGTGTTTTAATAAGTGTTTCTTTAGCTTGCATTAAGTAAGCCTTTAAAACGTCTTCGATTGATGTATATTTCTTTTGATCTTTTAAAACTCTTTCAGCTGATTCTCTAACCACAGTTAAAATGGTTCCTTCAACAGGATCCATAACAGCACGATATGCCATTTGGTAGCCACCAACAAGTGCTTGAATAAATTCTTTAATTGTTAGTGAGCCATTATTGATTTTAGAGATTTCAGAATAGAGTCCTCTAAAGAATTGTGACAGGATAACACCAGAGTTACCTCTAGCTCCCATTAATAATCCTCTAGATAATATTTTTGATACATCAACGATAGAATTTGACTGATCTTGGGAGACTTCTTTAACACCCGCCATCATAGTCATTTGCATATTTGTTCCCGTGTCACCATCTGGTACCGGAAACACATTAAGGTGGTCTACTTCTTTGTGATTATTTTTTAAGTGGATTGCACCATTAGTAACCATTTTTTTAAACAGGTCACCGCTAATTTTTTTATTAGACATAATTTTCCTCCGATTCACCAAAATGTTTCGATGAATGATTAATTAAGTTTTTATTTTCTTCTAGATGGTAAGAAACCAGTCTTGAACGTTACTTAGTATATCATACTTTTTTTAAAAAGCAATCATAATCTAATACATACGATTTACCTATATATTATATCATAATTTATAAGTTTAAGATTTTTACGTTAAATGTGTAAATAGTATTAAAATTTTCATTATTTATTTTATCAAGTTTTTTATTGCTTTTTATAATTTAATATGTTAAACTTAATAAGGCAATAAAAGGAGTGATACTATGGCAAAGTGCTATGTAACTGGTAAAACTACATCATTTGGTAATAAACGCAGTCATGCGTTAAACGCAAGCCGTCGTACATGGAAGGCTAACTTACAGACTGTCCGTATCAAAGATGAAAATGGAAATGTCAAAAGAGTTAAAATTTCAGCGAAAGCTTTAAAGAAATTAGAGTTAGAGCGCGTTTAATTCAAACCACATATTGTAGATAAACTAAGGCATCTAGATGCCTTTTTTTATTGCTCTTTTTTCGTATATACTACAAGAATAGATCCACTGTGCACTTTGATAGTGCCTTCAGTATCTTTTAATTCATTAGAGATACCTAATCTATCAAACATCTTTAACTTATAAGTATCTAATTCATATTTAAAACCCGTTAATGAGATGACTGCCTGATTTTGACTGAAGATATTAATATAACCGTTAAATTTAGTTTTATGCATGCCTACATTAAATTTAACAACGACGGATTCACTTGTCATAATACTTACATTATCATAATCAAATAACAATAAAAGATTTGCATAACTATGTTCTAGTCTAGATCCACCAATACCACCTAATATATAGGTATGCGCCGGATTTAAACTTAATGCATATTGTAGCGCTGCTTCAGTATCTGTTATATCTTTAACGGGATTTAAGCGTTTATAAAGAACTTTATCGAGTAGGCTGATATCACTTAAGGAATCAAAGTCTCCAATCGCTAAATCAACAAAAACACCCTGTTTATAAGCATCAAAAAGCCCTTGATCGACTGCGATCACATAAGCGGGCTTTTTAATGATTTGATTTAAGTTATTTGGTACAGGGTGTACAATCAAATAGACGTTCATGACTATTTAAGTGATTCAATTCTTTCCTTACGATCTTCGTAATTAAAGATGAATGTACCTGCAACAACAATGGTTGCTCCTGCATCTTTGACTTGCTTTGCTGTAGAAACGTTAATACCACCATCTACTTGAATTTCGTAGTGATATCCATTTTCTTCTTTAAGTTGTGCAAGTTCTTCAATTTTTCTTAATTGATTTTGGATAAATAATTGTCCACCATATCCAGGCTCAACACCCATGACTAATACGAGGTCTAGTTGACTTAAATAAGGTTTGATAAAGTCTACGTCTGTGCTTGGTTTAATAGCTAAACCTGCTTTTTTACCTAAATAAAGAATTCTACGAATACTTTCTTTAAATCTATTACATTCCGCATGGATTGTAATAAATTCTGTAGTTGGAAAGATTACTTTATCAATCCAATCTAATGGGTGTTCTACCATAAGATGAATATCCATTGGTAGTTTAGTGAGTTCACCAATTTGTGAAACTATCGCTGGTCCAAAACTAATGTTTGGTACAAAGTGGCCATCCATAACGTCCACATGAATATAATCCGAGCCTTCCTCTATTGATTTAAGTTCGTCTTCCAAGCGTATAAAATTTGCTGTCAATATCGACGGTGCAACTTTCATTTTGTCCCCTCCTAATACTTTTCTTTTCTATTTTTTAATATTTCTACGAAATTCAAGTAACTATCATACCTAGATTGCAGTATTTCTTTAGACTTAATCTTTTCTTTAACCATGCAATTTGGTTCGTTAATATGTAAACAACTATGACCAAACTTACACTGATCACTATATTTAGAAAAGTCTACAAAGTAGTCTTTTAGTGTCGTATAATCATGAAATTCAAAGTCTACTTTACTAAATCCTGGCGTATCACAAATATAACCACCACCAAACTCATAGAGTTCAGAATGTCTAGTTGTATGCTTACCACGACCAAGTGCATCCGATATTTCTTGAGTTTTTAATTCTAGTTCAGGTCTTAATGCATTTAAAAGCGTTGACTTACCTGCACCTGTTTGACCTGCTAGAATTGTGATTTTGTCTTCGAATATACCATCTAATGAATCTACACCAATACGTGCCTTACTATTGACATAATGAATATCATAAAATGGTTCATAAAATTTTAAATCTTCTTTTAGAGATTTTAAATTTTCATCCGTCATTAAATCAACTTTAGATACAACAATAACCGGTGTTAATTCATGATGTTTTAGTATCACTAAAAATTTATCTAGTAAATTAAAACTAAAATCAGGTCTTATGGCTGAAAATACCAATAATACTTGATCAATATTTGCAACATCCGGTCTAATAAGTTCATTTTTTCTTTCAAGCACTTCAGTAATCATGTACTGATCAGATTCAAAACTATAATAGATAATATCACCAACCTTAGGACTTAAAACGATGTCTTTGACATCTTTTTTAGTGCTTTTCGTGATGTTTTTATTAAAGCTTGAGTTTTTATCGACTCTTACCTTTCTAAACTTACCCTTTGCATAACCTTCATACACTGCTTGTGTCTTTAGGTCTTTAAAGCTATATAAGCCTCCGATTAATTTAATTACGCGTGCTTTACTCAAAAATATTAGTATCTCCTTATAGATTTTGACTTCTTAATTGGCCACAAGCAGCATTAATGTCATGACCTTGTTCTTTTCTTAAAATCGCTGTGATTTTATGTTCTTTTAATGTCTTATGGAATGCTAAACGATTTTCAAGACTTGATCGTTGATAATCAGCTTCTTTAACGGTGTTATATGGAATTAAGTTCACATAGACATTCATACCCTTTAAGAGTTTAGCTAATTCTACTGCAGTTTCTACACTATCATTTAAATCTTGAATCATAATATATTCAATGGTAACTCTTCTATTTGTTACATGAATGTAGTATTTGATTGCATCTACGACTTCTTCTACTTTGAATCTATCATTAATTTTCATTAATTTAGATCTAATCTCATTATTCGGTGCATGTAGCGACACTGCTAAGTTTACTTGAATACCTAAATGAGCAAATTCTTTAATCTTAGGTACTAAACCTGATGTAGACACTGTAATATGTCTTGCACCAATGGCTAGTCCTTTAGGATGATTTACAATGCTAATAAATTTAACAAAGTTCTTATAGTTATCAAATGGTTCACCAATACCCATAATAACAATACTAGACACTCTCACACCTGATTCTTTTTCTGCACGAATAATTTGTGCAACAATTTCTCCTGCTGTTAAGTCTCTTTTCTTCTTTAATACACCAGATGCACAAAAACTACATCCAATGTTACATCCTACTTGAGTGGTCACACAGGCACTCATGCCATAGTTGTGATTCATTAATACCGTTTCAATTAGATTCGCATCTTTTAAGTCAAATAAAAACTTAATTGTACCATCTGCACTTGTATTTTTAATGACCGTCTCAAGTCCTGCAAAGGTAAAATTATCATTCAATAATTTAATGATGTCCTCTGGGATGTTATTCATTTCACTAAACGCCTCTATTTTTTGTTTATAGAGCCAGTTCCAAATTTGATCGGCTCTAAATTTCTTATAGCCGTTTTCTACGATGAATTCTTCTAATTCTTCGTATGTTAAATCATAAATTAGCATAATATTATTCCTCACTTGTTATTATACAAGATTTTGATAAATTTTCATATGGTGAAATAGAAATCAAGTTATGCTCTAAATACTGCTTTAAAATTGAATTCTAATCTGTTTTGAATGGATTTGAGTGCTTTTTCAACATCTAATTTTTCTAGTGTTTTTTCTTTGTTATTGAATGTCATTGAAATTGCTAGTGAGTGGAATCCTTCTTCAATATTTGATCCACTATAGACATCAAACACTTCAATATTGGTTAATAGTTTTCTAGCTGTTTGTTTAATAATACCTAAAATATCGCTAATTGGATAGTCTTTAGATACGACAAACGAGATGTCTCTTTGAATCGATGGGTATTTAGAAATACTTTCAAAAATCATTGGTGATTTTGTTGTAATGAGTTTAGATAAATCTAATTCTAATACATAAGTATCTTTAATATCATAAGCTTCATCAGTTAATGGATGTGTTTTACCAATGACCCCAACAAATAAATCTCCTACATAAATATCGCCTTGGATACCAGGGTGTAGGGCAGTTACACGGGAGGATTGTTTAACATCAAATGAGACATTTAATGTCACACCGATTTGTTCTAAGATACCTTTTAATGTATAGAAATCTGATTTAATATCACGTTTTAAGTAGTTAGAATCTAGTAAATTACCATTGATTAACACTGCTAAGTGATTTTTTTCAACATCTTTTGCAAAGACGTGACCCATTTCAAATAGCGTAATATGTGACATTTGTCTTGATAGATGATAGTTTAAGTTTTTTAATAAACCTGGTATTAATGATTGACGTAAAATCTTACGATCATCACTTAACGGCATTAAAATACTTACTGATTCACCGACTTTGGGGAATGACTCAATATCTGATTCTGATACTAAACTGTAGTTAATCACTTCATTTAAGCCTAAACCTACTAATGTATGTTTAAGTGCTCTATTCATTTTTTGACTGTAGGATAGTTCACCTAATAAATTTGGTTGAAGTTTTTTACCTTCAATATGGTGATAACCATAAACACGTAAGACTTCTTCGATAACATCTGCTTCAATTAAGATATCTTTTCTATACCCTGGTGCTTGAATAAGTAATGTGTTGTTGTCTAATTTTGTTTGATAGTTTAACTGTGCAAGTATCTTATGTAATTCAGTGTCATTTAGTGTTGTTCCTAATAAACCATTTACATGTTCTAGTGATAATTCAATCCATGGGTTTTCTTCTATTACATTTGTTTTTGATGAAATACCTTGATAAACTTTAGCATCTGCTAACTCAACAAGGAGTTGAGTAGCTGCTTCTAAACCAATACGTACTCTTTTCTGGTCAATTCCACGCTCAAAACGTAGTGATGAATCACTTCTTAAATCTAAGCGTTTAGATGTTTTAGCAATCACACTTGGACTAAATTGAGCTGCTTCAAGCATAATTTTAGTTGTACTTTCATCAATACCAGATTCTAATAAACCCATCACACCACCAAGTGCGATTGCATTATTACCATCTGTAATTACGATGTCTGACGGTTCTAATACACGTGTAACTTCATCTAGTGTAACAACTTCTTCACCTTCATGTGCTTGACGTACTAAAACTGTATTTGAATTTACTTTGTTTGCATCAAATGCATGTAGTGGTGTACCATAAGTAATTAAGATATAGTTAGTAATATCTACTACGTTATTAATCGGACGAATATCGCTTTGAATTAGAGCGTTTTTTAACCACCATGGACTTTCTTTAACCACAACATCCATAACTCTTAAATCATACGTTAAACAGTTATTAGTATCTAGTACTACTTGGACATCATTTTTATGTGCTACTTCTTTAAATGTTGGTTTTGGAATATGGACCTTTTTATTAGTCATTGACGCTAAATCATAAGCAAACCCTAGGTGAGATAGTAAATCCCCTCGATTTGGTGTTAACCCTAAAAGTAGTTTCATACCATCTAAACCAAGTGCTTTAAGTGCATCCTCACCAGGTGTTACTTTATGGCTAAAATTATAAATGCCATCTTTATACTGAGCAGGTACATGTTTTTCATCAAATCCTAGTTCTTTTAATGAACAAATCATACCATTTGATGTTTCACCACGAACCACTGCAGCTTTAATTTCAAAATTACCAGGTAGTACAGATCCTACTTGAGCAACAATAACATATTGCCCGCTGCGCACGTTTGGTGCCCCACAAACGATGTCTAAAACTTTACTACCAATATTAACTGTAGTTTTGCTTAAAGTATCGGCATTTGGGTGTTTAACACATGTTTCAACATAACCTACTACAAGTTTAGTAGATGAGTTTAATGCTAAATAATCATCGACTTCGATGATTTGTTGATTTGTCTTTTCATATAAATCATTCGGTACTTCAATAAATTGTTTTAATATATTATCTAAAATAAACATTATAAGACTCCTTTAAATTGATTTAAGAAGCGTAAGTCATTCGTATAGAATTGACGGATATCATCAATCTTATATTTTAAGATGGCAATACGTTCAAGTCCAATCCCAAAAGCAAACCCACGGTATACTTTAGGATCATATCCACCCATAGTTAACACATTCGGGTGTACCATACCAGCACCTAACACTTCAATCCATTCTGTTTTACCATCACTATCCACATAGGATACATCGACTTCTACAGATGGTTCAGTAAACGGAAAATATGATGGTCTTAAACGAATCGTTCTTTCTTCACCAAAGATATGACGTGCCATACCTAGTAGTGTTTCTTTAAGGTGTGCAAATGTAACATTCTTATCGATTACTAAACCTTCACATTGCATAAATTGGTGTGAGTGTGTACGATCATCTGGATCTCTTCTATAGGTTTTACCTGGTGCAATAATCGCAATCGGCTGACCCTTTGATTTTTCCATATAACGTGCTTGGATTGGTGATGTGTGTGTTCTTAATAATGTATTTTGAGTCACATAAAAAGAATCATGCATTTCTCTAGCAGGGTGATCACTTGCTAGATTCATCATTTCAAAGTTATATTTATCTAACTCTAGTTCTGGACCTTCAGCCACCTTATAGCCTAAACCAATAAAGTAATCTTCTAAATCCTGAGTTACTAAGGTTAATGGATGTAAACTACCTTTTTTAAAGTTTAACCCTGGCATTGTAACATCAAGTGTTTCTTTTTTTAGTTGTTCATTCATTGCTTTTGTAAGTAATATATTTTTTTGTTCTGTAATTACATGTTCAATCGAAAGCTTTGCATCATTGATCCATTGACCAAACTTTGGTTTTTCTTCATTTGGTAATGTTCTTATTAAAGACATCTGAGATGTTAAAATACCGTTTTTCCCTAGATACTCAACTCTTAATGCTTCTAAATCATTTAATGTTAAATCCGGATGGATTTTATCATTTAATGATGTAACAATCGAATCTATTTTTTCCTTCATTTTCCATATTTCTCCTTATCATATTTAAAATAAAAGTCCTTAGACGTATAAATATACGCTAAGGACGATCAATCGCGGTACCACCTTAGTTCCAAGAAAAATCTTGGCACTTAATTTCTTGTAACGTAAGATCTACGGAAAGGATTTTACCCCTTCACTCCATAACTGAATTCAAATATATATTTCTTAAGTGGCTTCCACTATCCCACTTTATCGCTGGTTAAGAATTAAATATACTTTACTACTGTTATATCAACGTTTTAATTATTATTTCTACCCATAACTGTAACTGCTAATCTTAGGATATTATAGTATATCCATATTAATGTTACCATAAAACCTAAAGCAACGGTCCATTCATAGTGTTTTGGAAGTCCCATTCTTACAACACTTTCAGCACGATCAAAGTCTAGAGTTAACATTAATGCACCCATAACGATTAAGATTAAACTGATTGCTATTGTAACTTCGTATGAGAAGAATCCATTAATATATTCAGGATTCACTAAACCTACAATACCGACGATTAAAGATCCAACTAATACAGTTAATAATGCACCAAATACAACTGATCTTAAAAGGTTAGACCCTCTTAATAACCCTGTATTATATAGTGTGAACATCACCCCAAATACAAGTGCTGTGCCAAGGAGTGCAATCGATGCAACACCTGGGAAGTACATTTCTAATACCCAAGTTAAAAGTCCGTATGTAAAACCTTGTAGTACTGCATATAAAATACTCATAGATGCAGCAAGTTTAGGTACAAACATTGCAAGTAATACTGATATGAATGCAAAGATTCCTGAACCAATTAAAATACCAAATAGTAAACCTTCAGGCATCACTTGTGCTAAGAAGATGGATGCAAAACCTGTGATTAAGGATATGACTACAAGAGTAATCGTTTTTAATGTAATACCTGATTTAGTTGCAACTTCTACGTTATCTGTAAATGCTTGTTTTTCCAAGCTTGTAAATACTGGATTTGAACTACGCATATTCGTTTCACCTCTTCATCATTTTCAAGATTATTATAACTTTATTTTAACATTTTAATTAAATAAGTCTTTAATATGTGTAATTTTATACAATTAGTATTTATGAGCAAATAACCCATGATCAAGTTCACTACTTACATCTGCTAAGTCATCAAATGCGCCAGCTAAATCTAATCTTTCAAATACTGTCTTGTTTAATTTTCCACGTACTCTTGCATCTTCTTTTGAATTATAAGGTTTTTCTTCTCTATTTTCAACAATATTGATTGCCGCTTGTAATCCAAGGCCATCAATACTTGAAAAAGGCATACGTAATCCATTGTTTTCCATCACAAACTCTTTAGCATGTGATTTTTTAATATTGACAGGTAAAAATTTAAATCCACGTTTAGTCATTTCAAGTGCGACTAGAAGTGTCACAATAACATCTTGGTCTTTCGCAGTTATATTATTATCATTTCTTAATGTATTAATTCTATTTCTAATTGCATTTGTACCTGCAACCATAATATCATGTTCAAATTGTACAGCGCGTTTACTAAAGAAACTTGAATAGAATAACAGTGGACTATAGACCTTAAACCATGCAATACGCATTGCCATAATAACATATGCAGTCGCATGCGCTTTAGGGAACATATACTTAATTTGAGATGCACTCCATATATACCAATCAGGTATCTTACTTGCTTTCATCTCACTTTCATATTCAGCCCATTTTTTAGGGTTTGATGAAGGTCTACCCTTTCTAACAAACTCCATAATTTCAAATGCTTTAGCCTCTTTCATACCACGATTAGATAACTCCACCATAATATCATCACGACAACCAATGATGTCATCAAATGAAATTTTACCAAATTGGGTAGAACCTAATACAAGTTCTTGAGAGTTTTTTAACCAAACGTCTGTACCGTGCGATAGACCAGATATTTTAACCAACCCTGCAAATGTTGAAGGTCTTGTCTGTTGTAACATCTGTCTTGTAAACGGTGTACCGAATTCCGGGATTGCATAACTTGCAATGTCACCATAAACATCATCTTTATCTTTTAATCCAATTACAGAGGTATTTTGGAATAAGCGGTAGACATTTGGATCATCTAGCGGAATGTCTTGTGCATTATCAAAAGGGAAATCCTCAGGATGCTCTTTAACATAGTCCATTAAAAACTTAATCATGGTTGGATCATCGTGACCTAGAATATCTAGTTTTAGTAAGTTATCTTCAAAGGCATGATAATCAAAATGTGTTGTTTTCCATGCACTATTGACATCATCTGCTGGATATTGAATTGGTGTTACATCATAAATGGATTTATCCTTTGGTACAACAACAATCCCACCTGGGTGCTGACCCGTCGAACGTTTCACACCTTCAATACCTTTAGCTAGACGCTCAATATACGCACTTCTTGCATCTTTACCTAGGTATTCTAAATAACCTTTAACATAACCAAATGCGTTACGCTCAGCAACCGTTTGAATGGTTCCTGCTCTAAAGGTATATTCTTCACCTAATAGTTCTCTAACATAGTCATGTGCTTTAGACTGGTAATCTCCACTAAAGTTTAAGTCAATATCAGGAATTTTATCCCCATCAAAACCTAAGAAGGTTTCAAACGGGATATCATGACCATCTTTATGCATGGGTTCCCCACAAATAGGACAATTCATATCTGGTAGGTCATAACCTGATTTAACATGTTTTAATACTTCGATGAATGGTTCATCTCTAGCATCAACACCTTGTTCATAGATTTCTTCATCTGTCAGTTTAAATACTGCATATTCACCCTTCTTACAACGATAGTGTGGTCTTAAAGGGTTTACTTCTGTAATATTCATTAAGGTTGCTACAAGTGAAGATCCAACAGATCCTCTAGAACCTACTAAGTAGCCATCATCTAATGATTTTTTAACTAATAAATGAGAAATAAAGTAAATTGGTGCGAATTGGTTATCAATAATATTGGTTAATTCTCTTTTAACTCTACCTAACACATATGGATGTATTGGATCACCATATAATCTTTTTGCTTCATTCATAACCATCTCTTCAACATGTTCTTTAATCGATGGAATACCTAATGTATCTTTAAATGCGTGATCTTTAATAGAGTATAATTCTTTAGGAAAAGCTCGTACATTATCAAACATATCACTTAACTTGTTTGTATTTGTAACTACAATCTCATAAGCTGTTTGTTGATCTAAAAATGAGAATGCTTCCAACATTTCAGTGGTTGTTAATAGATGTTGGTCTGGTGATTTTTCATAATTTGCAAGTGGGTGTAAACCACCACCAACAGATTTTGTTTGAATATATATTTCTCTATATTTCTTATCTTCCGGATTTAAATAGTGCGCATTAGAAGATGCTATTACTATTTTGTTTTGCTCTTTTGCATACGTAATAATCTTTTTTATTGCTGCTTGAATCACTTCTCTACCAAGTGCACCAATTTCATTTTCTAGATGGAGGTATGCATTTAATGGTTGTACCTCAATATAGTCATAAAATGAGATTGCTTCTTTTAATTGTTCATCATTTAAATTAAGTGCAGCTTCAAACACTTCACTACGCTCGGTACCACTACCAATTAATAAACCTTCTCTATATTTTAGAAAGACAGATTTTAATAACCTTGGTCCACCGTCAAAGTGCGTTGTTAGGGCATCGGATACCAATTTAAAGAGATTTTTGTAGCCTTCTTGAGTTTGAGCAAGTACTGTAGCGTATTTAGGAATTGGATGACGCCATACTTCATTCATATCAAGGGATGCTTGTAATTCAAAATAACTATAAATTTCTTCTTTATAGAAATCTTGTAACATGTTTAAAAACACTTCTGCAGTTGCATAGGCATCATAGATAGCACGGTGATGTGCTTCTAGATTGACTTTAAAGAACTTCGTTAAAGCTTTTAAATTAAATCTTTTTAGATCAGGAATATTTCCAGCATCATTCACATAGAATCTTGCATGATTCTTTTCTTTATTTGTGTTGTTATAGAAGTATCTTGCAATGTTTAAAGTGTCAATGACAGCAAACGGTTCATGCTCTAAGCCAAGTAATCTAGATTTTTCATAAATAAATCCGATATCAAAAGATGCATTATGAGCAACTAAAACAGTTCCCTTAATAAACTCTAAGAAGGTAGGTAATACTTCTTCAATGGTTTTTTCATTTTCAACCATTTCATCTGTAATATTTGTAATACGTTTTGTTGTTTCACTTAACTGCTCTTCAGGGTTAATTAAAACTTCAAAACGCTCTGCAATAAATCCACCTCTGACTTTATATGCAGCAATTTCTATAATTTTATCTCTTGTAAATGAAAAACCTGTAGTTTCAATGTCAAAAACGGTATAGACTGCTTCTTTAAGTAGAATATCTTCATGATAGTCTTTGGCAACCCAAAAAGCTTCATCATCGACATAGTCTAGTTGGACTCCAAATATTGGTTTTATCTTTTTACCTTTAATTGCTTTATGTAGTTCAGGGTAGGCATATAACCCATTTCTATCTGTAATAGCAAAAGCTTTATGTCCCCAACTTTCTAGGGTTTCCACATAATCAGTAATTGAGGTGACTGCATCCATAGGTGATGCTTTGGTATGGATGTGAAACTCAACACGCTTTTCTTTTGCTTTATCGATACGTTCAAACTTTTTAGGACGCTCTATTTGATAAAAGGCTGTTGCCATAATAGTGACTTCTTTTTGGAAAGTGTCATATTCTGCACGGCCAGATACTTGAATAATATCCCCGACTTTAACCTCTTTGGCTAAAGCAACATCTTTAGGTGCTCTTATAAATCTTTTAACTGTAATTGCATCATCCTTGTCAAAAATAGACATGGTTAAAAGGTTTGTATTTTTAAGCTCTCTAACCTCAGATTTAAACACTTCACCTTCAATTAAAAAGTTTACATCGCCTTTTTCATTTTGGTATTTATCAAGTTCATAGGCACTCTTAGGGATTTCACTAATAGATACAGCAGATGGACTAGATTTTCTATTAAATGTTGTTTTTTTATCTAGAATAACAGCATCAGATGTTTTAACTAAACGCTCCATACTCTCTTTTTGAGATTCAATGGTTTGTCTTACTTGTTCAGCAACAGGGATTAAATCCTCATTGACTTTAAGTGTAAAATCAACATCTAACCCATGTTTTTTAAAGTATTTCTTTAAGTCTGGTAAATATTTTTTTAACCCTCTACTATCTTTTTCAATTAGAATTGTATAGACGTTGTTTTCAAATTCCACTGTGTAATTTTTAAAGATAAGGACTGGTTGAAAAATTTCAGAAGCTTTGTGGATTAAAGCTTCATAATAAGTTTTATAGTGTGCTGATAAATCTGCTTGTTTAAATGTAAACTGATAGTCTACATGTGAAACTACATCTTTTTTTAAAAATAATGTTTGTAGTTGGTTTGTAAATAAACTCATTTCACTTGGTAACATCAATTCATCAAATGTTATATCAAATATTAAGGATTTTTCTCGTACCTTTACAGTTACTGAATTTAAATATGCAGTAGATAATGGGTGTGTATTTAATTGGGCTTGTTGTAAGAATAGATCAAACTTGGTTGACATGATTTCACTCCTATATCATTTTAAGCTTTAAAAAAGCTATACGCATATAAATCATCATTAAAATGATGCCTAAAAATATAAATAATCCACTACCTAAAAATAATGCAAACAAACTCATCACCACATATGGTGTTAACACATAAACAGCTATTTTAAATTTAAATTTAAATGGAATGAGTGTTCTAGAAAAAGTAGCCGAAATAATTACAAAGAATATAAGTTCTATAGCTGATGACAAGAGTGTAACAAAACTACTAAACACTTTTGTTGGCGCACTATACTCTATGGCTATGCGATTTATACCTCTGATGAATTTATCAATGTTTGTTAAAGAATAATCTGAGAAATCAAAATCACTAAGACCTAACTCATCATAACTATATGTTTTAGCTAGTACACCAAACGTATATAACTTCACTCCATCTTTAATTAAAATGATGCGAATACCTTGGTATTCTGGACTTGTTGGTGTATTTACAATACCAATCGTATAGATATCTAGATTAATGTATTTATCACTATTTAAAAATTCTTGTTCAACGATAAGTTCACCAGCTACTATTTTGTGTGTTCCACTTAAATTTTCAACAAATTGCTCTTTAATTTCTATTTTATTACGATCACTAAATCCCGTGTTTGCCCAGGTTATCATCATAAAAGGTAGTGCAGTAAGCATGAGCATTAAAAAAAAGTAAACCCAAACATTTAGCCATGAGTCTTTTAGGTATATGTATAATTCACTTGGTATTAACAGAGCTCTTTTAAATCTTTGGTACATATTATTATACTTCCTTCTTAAATTATTATAACATAATAGGACAGTTATGATAAAATTAATATTGGTGAAACTATGAACTTACTAACAAAAGAAAAACATTACAATACATTAAATAATTATTACAGAAAAACTTATAATCAAAAAGTGTTTAAAGTTGCTTTAAACGCAGGCTTTACTTGCCCAAACATTGATGGAACAGTTGCATCCGGCGGATGCACCTTTTGTTCTTGGATGGGATCAGGTGACTTTGCCGGAGATAAAAGAGATTCTTTAAAAGTACAATTTGAAAACATCAAACAACAGATGCATAAAAAATGGAAAGACGGCTTATATATTGCTTACTTTCAAGCAAACACTAACACCCATGCACCACTGCCTAGATTAAAAGAAATATATGAAGAAGCTATTACACTTGATCCTAAGATTGTGATGATATCATTAGGTACTAGACCTGATTCATTACCTGAAGATGTTTTAGACTACTTAGAGGAACTAAACACTAGAATGCCTGTTCAAGTTGAACTAGGGCTTCAAACTATACATCAGTCCACCAGTGATTTAATCAATCGTGCTCACGACCTAAAAACCTTTGATGATGCGGTTTTAAGGTTACATAAACGTGGTATTGAAGTGGTTGTACATATCATTAATGGTCTTCCAACAGAAGACAAAAATATGATGTTAGAAACAGTTAAACACTTAAACACGCTACCGATTCAAGGGATTAAAATCCATATGCTTCACTTAATGGAAAAAACAAAGATGGGTTATGATTACCTTCAAAATCCATGGGAATTATTAACACTTGAAGAGTATGTTGATATTACAACTGACCAACTTCTTTGGTTAAGACCAGATATCATTGTTCACCGTGTCACTGGTGATGCACCAGAAGAAATGTTAATCGCTCCACTTTGGACAAAAAAGAAGTTTGTTGTTGCTAATGAAATTGATAAGAGATTAAGAAAATTAGGGCTATTTCAAGGAGCTTACTATGAAGAAAGCAAACGTAATTGATCTTGCACACAATATCTTATTAAAACATATTCAACCACATATGACGATTGTTGATGCTACCTGTGGTAATGGTCATGATACTTTGTTTTTAGCTTCTAGAATAGAACATGTACATGCCTTTGATATTCAACAAGAGGCACTAGATAATACTAGAGAACTCACGAAAGATTTAGACAATATCACATTCCACCATACATCACATGAGCATATAACAAAACTAATCTCAAACTATGATGGTGTCATCTTTAATTTAGGTTACCTACCTAAAGGTGATAAAAGTATTACAACGCACCACATATCTACTGTAAACACTTTAAAATCCTTACATGAAAAGCATCAAGGATTTGTCTTAATTGTTGCTTACCCAGGACATACTGAAGGCATTATTGAACAAGTTGCGCTACAATCTTTTTTAGATAAACAAGATATTAAGTATGAAGTCATAAGACTTCCTCATATCACTAAAAAAGATGCACCCTTAATTTATTTTTATACATACTAAATACATACACTATAAATAATAGAGACGATAAATCGTCTCTGTTTTTAATTTTATTATTTATAATCAATTTCTAATTTTTCTACAAAATCAAATAATTGCTCAAATTCACCTGCGGCTGACATAATAAGTCCATGACATACTACTATGACTTTATCTAAATGTTTATACTTATCTAAAACACTAAATAACCTAGTCTTTAAGTGTTCATATGTTTCCCAATTATATATTGTAGATTCATTTCTAATACCTTTTGAATCACGGTATTCTTGATAAAGTTTTCTAAAATCATCAATTTTATAAGTATGTGTCATATCGGGCATCCACTCATGTAAATCATTTTCTACCCTTAACTTAATATTTGTTAATCTTGAGATGGTGGCTGCTGTTTGAAGTGCTCTTGTATAGGGTGATGAAATAATGATATCTGCACCTAATAAAGAGGTATCACTTCCTCTAAATTCGGCTTGTTGTTCACCATTTTCAGTTAACCTGCCTAGTTCGTGACCCATACCAAAGTAGCCTCTTTCGTCTACTTCATCATATCTTGGTTCTGCGTGTCTAATTAAGATAAATTTTGCCATACAAATCCCCTTACTCTACGTTTTAAATCTATTATACTTTATAAACATTTATTTTTTTATATTTCATATAATAAAAAGTGCTTCTATTTATATCACTTAATATGATTTTAAATAGAAGCACACTTGGTTTTTTATCTTACAACGATATTTACAATCTTATTTGGTATAACAATGACTTTAACAATTGTTAATCCTTCAACGTGCTTGATGACATTCTCGTGTTCAAGCGCTAGTTTTTTAAGATCTTCTTCCACCATATCTTTTTTCACTTGAAGTCTACCACGTAGTTTTCCATTTACTTGGATAGCTACTTCAACTTCTGTTTCAATTAAGAATGATTCATCATAAGTTGGCCATTCAGAATAAACTAAATCTTCATGATGTTTTAACACGGTCTCGTTAATTTCTTCTGTTAAGTGAGGTGCAATTGGATTTAATAATTTTAAGAACCCTCTTGCTTGAGCAGCACCAATCACTTTGGTCTTATAGACTTCATTTACAAAAATCATCATTTGAGAGATTGCCGTATTAAATGCTAACTTTTCATAATCTTCTGTAACTTTTTTTACAGTTTGGTGATAAACGGTTTGTAGTGACTCTACTGGTTGTTGTATAATTTCAAAATCAAACATTCTCCAAACACGGTCTAAGAAACGCTTAGCACCATCTAATCCCTCATTACTCCATGGTTTTTCAGCTTCTAAAGGCCCCATGAACATCTCAAATAATCTTAAAGAATCTGCACCATGACTTTGAATAAAGTCATCAGGTGAGACACTATTTCCCTTTGATTTACTCATCTTAGAGTGGTCAGCACCTAAAATCATACCTTGGTTTACAAGTTTCATGAACGGTTCTTTGGAACTTACAAATCCTAGATCATAGAAGAATTTATGCCAGAATCTTGCATAAAGTAAGTGACCTACTGCATGTTCTGTTCCACCAACATAAAGATCAACTGGTAAGAACTGATCAAGTACTGCTTTAGCTTCTTTAGAATCTAATGGAATATAACCTAAATTAGATTTAAGAATATAACCAATGTAATACCAACTTGAGCCTGCAAGTTGCGGCATAGTGTTTGTATCACGTCTACCTTTTTTACCGTTAATATCAACATATAACCAATCATGTGCGTTAGCCAGTGGTGATTCACCAGTTCCACTTGGTTTAATAAATTCAAGATAAGGTAATTCCAGTGGTAATTCGTCATCTGGTACTAAATGAATTTGTCCATCTTCATCATAAATTACAGGGAATGGTTCGCCCCAATATCTTTGACGACTAAAAACCCAATCTCTTAATTTATAAGTATGGTGTTTATACCCTTTTTTACGATCTTCTAAATGTTTAGTTATTTTTTCAATAGCCTCATCATTATACAATCCATCAATGATACCGGAGTGATGATGAATACCATCTCCAGTATACGCACCTTCACTACCACCCTTAATAACTTCTATAATATTTAAACCATATTGCATCGCAAAATCATAGTCTCTGTCATCATGTGCAGGAACTGCCATAACTGCACCCATACCATATTGAGGTAGTACATAGTCACCAATCCAAATCGGAATCAATTGGTTTGTTAGAGGGTGTTTTGCAAATGCACCAGTAAAAACACCTGTTTTAGTTTTATCTGCAATACGATCTAAATCAGACTTCATTTTCGTTTGTTCAATGTATTTTAAAACATCTTTTTCTTCATCTTTAGTCACGATTTTTTCTACAAGCGGATGTTCTGGTGAAAGTACACAGTAAGTTACACCGTAAATGGTATCTGGTCTTGTCGTAAATATTTCAAATTTGTAATCTGTCGATGCCACTTGAAATTCAATTACGGCGCCACTAGATTTTCCAATCCAGTTGCGTTGCATTTCTTTTAAATTTTCAGGCCAATCTACTAAAGCAAGATCATCAAGTAATCGATCTGCATATTCAGTAATTCTTAATACCCATTGGCGCATCGGCTTTTTAATAACTGGATAGTGTCCGCGTTCAGATACCATTTGTCCATTAATGATTTCTATTTCATCATTAGCAAGTACTGTACCTAAACCTTCACACCAATTGACTTCAACATCTTTTAAGACCGCTAACCCCTTTTCATAAAGACGTTTAAAAATCCACTGAGTCCATTTAAAATACTCAGGGTCTGTTGTAGCTAGTTCTTTATCCCAATCTACACCTTTACCCATTTCAATAATTTGTCTTTTGAAATTACTAATATTTTGGTATGTGAAAGATTTCGGATCTTTTCCGGTTGCAAGGGCATATTGTTCAGAAGGTAACCCATATGCATCCCACCCCATTGGATGTAACACATTATATCCTTGCATACGTTTAAAACGTGACATGATATCTGTTGCTGTATATCCTTCGATGTGCCCTACATGTAGTCCTGAGGCTGAAGGGTATGGAAACATATCTAAAACATAGTATTTCTCATGAAATCTATCGTTTTTAGTTTTAAACAACTTATTGTCTAACCAATGTTTTTGCCATTTTTCTTCTATTTTTCTGTGTTCATATTTATGCATATTCTTAACCTCACTCATTCACTCTATTATATACAATTCTAGGTCTTTTTTCAATGTAAAAAAAATCCCCTCTATAGAGGAGATGATTTTTACTATTGATTGTCTTTGATATATGAAACCAAATCATTCACAGTTTTGATATTTTGTAGAACTTCGTCTGAAATTTCAATTGAGAATGCGTCTTCTACAGTCATGATTAACTCTACAGCATCGATTGAATCTGCGCCTAAATCTTCTACTAATCTAGCATCAGGATTTACTAAAGATGCATCTACTGCAAGTTCATCAACGATAAGTCCTTTGACTTTATCAAAAATATCCATATTAAAAACCTCCTACAGTTTTCCTAATTTGTACAGTTCATTATATCACAAAATATCTATTGTCTAGTGTTTTGATATCGAAAAAGTTTTAACTTCAAAGTATTAATTAAAATATTAAGAATTTCTAGTGTTTATCCACTATGTAATACGTGATATAATAGTTGTTGAAAGTTGAGGATGATTATGAAATTTTTAGTTGGAACTTATACAAGAAACACTTCAGAGGGTATATATCTAGTCGATGAGGGCAAAGTTTCTTTACATCAAAAATTATTCAACCCTACCTATTTTACAATTCAAGATGGTTATTTATTTACAATCGCACATGGTGGGATTGAGATTTATCAAGGCGATACACTAATATATGAAGATCACACTGAATATAGTAGTCCTTGTCATTTGTTTTATGAACCTACATTGGAAATGATCTTTACAGCAAACTATCATTCTGGCCAAATCTCTACTTATAAATTTGATGGTACATTAACCAAAAAGATCCAATCAATTATTTATCCAACTGGTTCTCATGCACATCAAGCTTATTATGACAGTGCTAGCCAAACATTATTTGTTTGTGATCTAGGTTTAGATACGATTTTTACCTATACAATTGGTAGTGACCTAAAGTTGGTACCTAAAAAAGATTTAACGCTTCATAAAGGTGTAGGACCAAGACACTTAGTCGTATCCGATAAAGGGTTTGTTTATTGTTTAACAGAACACTCTCGTGAAATCTATGCATTTAATGAGAAATTAGATTTTGTTAAAAAATATAAAACCTTAGATAAAAATTTCCAAGGTATTAGTGGTGCTGCTATTCGTATTACAGAAAATGGTAAACACTTATATGTTTCTAATAGAGGATTTGATGCTATCACGCACTTTGAAGTTTTAGAAGACGGTTCATTACGTCAAAAACGTATTTATAATACCAACGGAAAACATCCAAGAGATTTTAATATCTCATTAGATGAATCTCATTTAATGGTAGGTAATATGCATTCAAATAATGTTGCTATCTTTGAACGCAATCAAGAAACAGGCGCACTTAAATTTCTTAAAACTATAAATATTCCAGAACCAAGTTGTATTGTATTTACTACATAATACCTATAAACTCCTTTTTAATCCAAAGGAGTTTTTTTATATACTTTTAAAAAATATGGTAATATGTCAGTAAAAGAGGTGGTTTTTGTGGCAAATTTTGAATCTGTAGAAAGTTATTTAAATAGTCTTAGCGGTAAATCTCTAGACTATGTCGAAACAATGCGTGCACTTATTTTGAGTTTAAATCCAAATATTCAAGAGTACTCAGCTTACGGATTATTAGCTTATAAACTAAATAGATATACCTGCTATATTGGAGGATTTACTAATCATGTCGGTATCTATGGACCAATATCGGATGTGATTAAACGCTCTAAAGAGGAATTACAATCCTATAAAGTATCTAAAGGCACAATCCAGTTTCCATTATCTAAACCACTCGATCTTATACTTATAGAAAAAATAATTAAACTTGCACTTCATCTATAAAAAAAACGAATCCTTGAAATTTTTAGGATTCGTTTTTAATATATAAATTATTTAATTTCGCCGTTGCGTAAAGCTTTTAATGCTTTTGACCAGCCTAGTAATTGTGTAAATAACGCTTCTAGTTCCGGAGTATGCCATGAGCCTGGTGCAAATTCTTGATCAGGTGTCATTGCATTTTTAAAGTCTGATACAAATGAAATGTTGATTTGTTGTTGTGTCATAGCAACTTGTTGGTATGCTAAGTGTGCTCTAAAGCTTACAATACCACGAGCAGCCCCTAAGAAACCATAACCTACGAATGCTAATGCTTTGTTGTTAACTTCAGCATTTAAGAAGTTAAATGCATTCACTAATGCACCTGGTACAACGTGGTTGTATTCTGGTGTTACTAAGATGTAACCGTCATATGATGCCATTGTTTCGCTCCAGTTCTTTAAAGCGATTCCTTGACTTTCAGTTGGTGTAGCACCTAATAGTGGTAAATCAAATGATTTTAAATCTACTAATTCATACGTAACATCTTTGTCATTTCTTTTTTGTCCGTTTTCTAAAACCCAATCAGCGACAACTTTTCCGTTTCTTCCTTCTCTAACAGAAGCAATAATAATACCTATTTTCAAACTCATAATTTTTGTATCTCCTTCATAATCTATTTTCATGTATCTATGATATTACGAATTCGAAATATATTCAAACTATGTGCTTTAAGACTTTGCTTTATGTGTTAAATAACAAAATTGCCATCTTCAAAGACTACAACTTTAGTGCCGTCCTGTTTTGTACCTACAATTTTTAAGTCTTTAGAACCAAACATGAAGTCAACATGTGTCATAGAGTTATTGTAACCCTTCTTTTCTAGTTCTTCAATTGATGTTTGGTTACCATTTTTAATGTTCATTGGATATGCACGACCTAGTGCCATATGGCAACTTGCGTTTTCATCAAATAAAGTGTTTAAGAATAAAATATCCATATTTGAGATTGGTGAATTATGTGAAATAAGAGCAATTTCACCAATATATCTTGAGTTTGCATCAAAGTCTAAGATATTCTTTAGTGCATCTTTTTCTACACGAGCATCAAAATCAACGACTTTACCATCTTTAAATTCTAACCAGAAATCTTCAATAATTACACCTGAATTGTTTAATGGTTTAGTTGCTACTACTTTACCTTGAGTACCAAATTTGTATGGCATTGTAAATGATTCTTCAGTTGGGATATTTGGGTTAAATACTACACCGTTACCAGCTTTTTCACTACCACCAGCCCACACATGATCTTCAATAAGTTCAACAACAAGGTCTGTACCTAAACTGTTTGTAAAATGTAGAGATTTAAAGTTTGAATCATTTAATATTTTATTGTTTCTTCTTAAGTATTCGTTATGTTTAACCCAATCTTGTACTGGATCATTATCAATTCTCACTCTACAAGCACTAAAGATTGCATCCCATAATTTTTCAATACCATTTTCAACTTGTAAATTAGGGAATAATTTTTTAGCCCAACTTGGGTTGGATGCTGCAACAATTGTCCATTGTGATTTATTACCCATCGTATGTTCTCGGAAGAACTTAAGCATTTTAGAAGATTCAATCATAACTTCTTGCATTTTCTTGCTATCAACACCAGCTAATGCATTAGGAATCGGTGAAACAATAGAAATAAATGCTGCATTTTGATCTACATAATATTTGTATTGATCAATAGACCATTGTGGCATTTCTTTTAAATTTTCTGTTGTTGCATAATCATATGAGTGTTTAGAAACAATTTCATCACCCCAAATGATATGGACTTTTTTAGCACCAGCAATGTATGCTTGTTTTGCTACTTCTCTTGTTAATTCAACAGCTTCTGTTGATGTACGTAAGACAACTACTTGTCCAGGTTGTACGTTTGCACCTGTAACTACTGCAAGTCTTGCATATTTTTCTAATAATATTTTGTTTGGCATGTTCTACACCTTTACTTTCTTTATTTTATTAATAATATATTTATTTTCTACTGCTTGGTTTTGATCTTTTGTTGCTTCAATATAAACATAGGTATCACTTAGTAGTTCTTTGTATAAATTATATTGATTTGGAAATACAGTTAAATCTAAACTTATACCATTACTAAAGGTAACAAATGCCATTTCATCACCTTTTTTGGTTGTTATTATTTTAACACTTTCTATCATACCAATGGTGCGAATTGACTGTTCTTTTAATGATAATGGCTTTAATTTGTGTATTTCATTTAAACGGATGAGTACTTCATCCTTTAAATATTTTAAATTAAATCCTAAGACTTCAATCTCTTTTTCTTTTAGTGTATTAAAGGGCAGTTCTTCTAACTTACTTTTCTTATAATCATCTAAAAACTGTTCAAAACCTGTTTGACTTAAATTATTTTGATCTAATAGTTCTTTATGGTTAAGTCCAAAAACATCTAGGGCATTTGCATGAATTAAGATTTCAATGGTTTTTTCATTTAATACTTTATACACTTTTTCTTTAATGTGATCATACGAATCAAATGGTTGAAGTTCAACTATTTTTTTAGCAATCGTTAAACCAATCCCTTTAATCATCGTAAGTGGTGCTAGGATACCAGATTTATAAGGTATAAAGTCTAGTTTTGATAGATTAATGTTTGGTGGATAAACAACCAAACCTTTATTTTGAGCATCAAGTACAAGTTCTTTTAAGTAGGCAGTATTTGATGTATTTTGACTCATAAGAACTGAAATAAAGGATGCATAATAGTGTGTTTTTAAATATGCCATATAATACGCGATAAATGCATATGCCACACTGTGACTTCTATTAAATCCGTAATCAGCAAATTTTTCTATGTGGTTATAGATTCTTTCAGCCGTCTTAGCATCACGATTTAGCATGACAGATTTCTCTATAAAACGCGCTTTTTCTTTATCAATGATATCTCTATTCTTTTTAGAAATTGCACGTCTTATAATATCTGCTTCGCTTAGTTTATAGCCAGCATACACTTGAAAGATTTTCATGATTTGTTCTTGATAAACGATAATACCATATGTAGGCTTTAATATTTCATCAATATCACTATCTAACTTCTCGTATGGGGCACCGTGTCGCCTTTTAATATAATCATCTATAAACTGCATCGGCCCTGGCCTAAATAATGCCAGTAATGCAACAATATCTTCAAAGTGAGATGGTCTTAACTTTCTAATTACATTTCTCATACCTTGAGATTCTAGTTGAAAGACACCTTCTACATCCGCATTAGATAGTAATTCAAATGTTTTCTTATCATCTAAAGGTATATCTATTAATTTTAGTTTATTTTGTTCTAGTTTTAATATATCTTCAATCATAGTTAGATTCTTCAATCCCAAAAAGTCTATTTTTAAGAATCCAAGTGACTCTAGATCACTTGCCTCTAATTGAGATTGATATATATCTTTAGGACCGTTCATTAATGGTACTAAAGTAGTTAAATCTTGTTTAGATAAAATGATACCTGCCGGATGCGTTCCTGTTTGACGAGGTATACCTTCAATTGTAGATGCTACTTTAACTAATTTTTGAGCTTCTCTATCACTTTCATCTAAAATGCCTTTCGTATGACTTGCTATAATTGCATTAATACGTTCTTGACTTAAATTCATTTGCCGAGCAATATCACGCATCGATGTCTTGGTTGTTAAATTTGTAAAGGTAGTCATTGTAACCACATGGTTTATTCCGTATTTTTCTTTAACATAGTCAATCACTAAATCTCTTTTAACATCCGGAAAATCTAAATCGATATCTGGCATTGATTTTCTATCGATGTTTAGGAAACGCTCAAATAATAAATCATATTGTATTGGATCTACTTCTGTAATACCTAAACAGTATGCAACCAAACTACCTGCCGCACTACCACGTCCAGGACCAACTAAAATATCGTTTGTTTTAGCAAATCTTACAAAATCATAGACGATTAAGAAGTAATCATCATAACCCATTTGGTGTATGACTTCTAATTCTTCATTTAATCTTTGAATATAATCGGTTGATTTTCTAACACCACTATTTTCCAACCTTTTTTCTAGTCCTTTATGTGCAAGTGCATATAAATAAATATGACTTTCAACTTTATCCTTTGTTGGAAAAACTGGTAAGCTTTGGGTCTTATCTAAATATGTGTAGCTTACATTACCAAAGACAGTGTCTACATTTTTAAATATATTCTTTTCTTGTTCATATTGTTTAACTAATTCATTTTTACTTAATAAGTGCATTGAAACATTTAATGATTTAAACTGACTATCTTTAATTGTATTTACAATGTCATATGTAGTTTTATTTTCTTCATCCTCATAACTTTGTTGATATGTAGGTAAACACATTAAATCTTCTTTTAAGGCGATTTTCTTAAAAATAGGTGTAATCTTATCAACTTCAAACTCTGTTGCATTACCCAGTCCCAAATAGAAGTTTCTTAGTGTTTTATTTAATGAAAAAACAACTTCATAGACACGTTCACTCATCTCATAATGTTGGTAGATAAAATTTTGAGTACTTGGTAAAACAACGATCAATTTGTTTAATAAATGAACACAGGATTCAAAAGGTATATCCGGCGTTCTAGCTGTTAATGAGTTTAATTCAATAAGTGATTTTAATGCTTCATCATTATGTGCATAGATGAGTAAATCTAAATCATAGCCCAATACTTTAAATGTTTTTTGAAATCCTAAAATTAAAGGTATTTCATATTTCTTACTTAAGACTAAAGATTTATATAAAGCATGTAAATTATTATCATCAGTAATTGCTACAAAGTCTAGGTTTTCATGTTTTGCATGCTTAAAAATAGTCTCCAAATGGAGCGTAGACTTTAAAATAGAATATGAACTTTGCGTATATAGCGATCCAATCAAATTAGTCACACCTCATATTACTATTATACCTAAAAAAGCAAAAAAGGATTAAAATCCTTTTAGCTTAGAGCAAATCTTTTAGCAATCTCTTTAATCTCTTCTGATTCTTTTCTTGATGGCATGGATGCAATTTTTATACCTTTTTCAAAAAGGTTTAAGCCAAGATCATGAACTCGGTCTTCCCAGTAATCCATCCACTCACCTTCACCCCAACCATAAGAACCAAATAAGAGTAGTGGCATATCACCTAAGATAGGTTCTACTTCTTCATACCATGGTAAGAATTCTTCTGGTTCTAACTCTTCAATACCCATGGATGGACAACCAATTGCCACTTTTTCGTAATTTAAAATATCATCTGCTAAACAATCATCAATTTGTTTTAAATCTGCTTCAACCCCTGCAGCGATAATACCGTCATAGATATTCTTAGCCATGACTTCTGTATTCCCTGTTCCGGTCCAGTATACAACTAAAATTGCCATATCATACACACTTTCTACATTCATTATTATACTAGTTCATATTATACTAAATATACTAGATTTTTTCATGTTTTTTGATGTATATGTAATAAATTATGATACTGCCTAAAATAATTACACCACCAACGATATAATATATGTAATCCATTACATCATTTGCCGCTTCAATTGTGAGTAAGACTTTAATTTCTGAGTAATTTCCAGATGAATCATGTACATAAAATAGTATTTCATAATATCCAACTTGTTGGATGGGTACAAATTGGGGATTCATTTTAACAAGATATGAAATATCACCATCATAGTTATCATAAGCAGTTACATATTCTTTATAGTTAAAGTATGCACCTTTTTTGATGGTGATATGTGTTGCTTCAATCACTGGTTTTTCAAAATCAGTTAAATAGATATAAAGTAGTTGTGTACCAATATTATTCGATTTATCTAATAACTCATAGATTACTTGATATAAGCCCACTTTATTAAAATCCAAAGTAGATTTATATCTTATATCAAAGATAGATAAATCTTTGTCATAACTGTCAAACACACTTTCTACATAGGATAGATAATCAACACTATCTACACCATAAGCAAGATATACTTGATGTGTTTTTAGAATGATTTCAGGATAGCTTAAATCAATGATTTTAATATGTATGTATTCTTTTGTTTCGTTTAAAGAACTATCAATAGCACGTATTATGATTTGGTGTTCACCAAGTTCATTATAATTAATATCACCGTCTTCGATGATAATTACTAAATCCTTATCATAATTATCTTTTACTTCTATCATACCGATATAATTTGGTCTTAAAAAGTTTGTTATTACAATTTCACTAGGAACTTTTAAAGTAGGTTGTTGTTGGTCAATAACGTGTACAATTACTGGATACTCGGCCGCATTTTTTGCTTGATCAACTACTTTTACAATGACCCTGTAAGCACCCACCTTTGACATTGAAATACTTCCTGTTTTAGTGATTGTTAAATCTTCTAGTTTGTTGTAGTTATCTTCAATGATTAAGTAGTCATAAATATAAGGCTCTAAACTATGAACATCAACATAAATATCTTCTTTCATACTTACTTTAGGTGCTTCAGCGTCTATGACCTCAACAACGAGATTAGCTTTTCCTATTAAGTTATTAGAATCTCTTATGGAATATATCACTTCATATTTACCAAGTATATGTGTATCAATATAACTTGTTATTAAGACATCTTCTATGTTTAAAATATCCACATTATCCTTAACATCTATGATAAAGGATCTTAAGTAATCTGTAGTGAGGTCAGTTAAGTAATTCACCTTTATATTGTTCGTTTTTAAAATGATAACCGGACTTGTTGTATCTACCACTTCAACTTGAACATTGACAGTGACTTCATTACCCGATTGATCTTTTAATGTAACTGATAAAGGATAACTTCCAGGCTTTTCATAATGAATGAATTTATCATCATAACTTACTTCAAGTGCAGTATCATAATTATCACTAAAGGTAAAAAACTTATCTAAATTTAAGACATCTCCGATTAAAATTGTGATACTTCCTTTTTGCTTGATAACGGGTTTTACGTTATCTACTACATGGATGGTTGTTACCCAAATTGATTCATTAAATGCTTTATCCTTTACACTGTATGTCACCTGATAACTACCTAATTGATTTAAGTTCACTTGACCAGCATAGATATTTAAAATTAAATCCTTATCCACAGTATAGTTATCTGTATAGCTAATAAGTGTTTTATAATCTATTGATTTTGTTCCTACATCCACATAAAAATCCTTCGGACCCGTTATCGTTGGTAAAATAGTATCTTTGACAATAAATGTAACAGCTACCTCGCTTTCAAAACCTAAGGTAGGAAAATGAGCTCGGTACCAAACCGTATAACTACCTACTACATGTGTTCTAATGACATTAAAGCTTGTATAGTTGATTTCATATTCATAAAACATTAATTTATCTTCTACCACTTCATCATTTATATATAAGGTAGCCTCGGGAAAGCTCTTATACTTATCAAGTGATTCTCCAATTGGTATAACAATCACTTCATTGGTCCAAAGAACAGCAATATTCATAAGTAGATTAAAAAAAGACAACATGTTTTTTACCTCCTATTATATAGTAGAAAACATACTGTCTTTTAACTTTTATTTTATAGTTTATTCATTTCAGCTTCATAAACTTTTGATTTTTCTTCTAAGAATTGATTTCTATAAAGATCGTAATAAGCACCTTGTTTTAATAACAGTTCATGGTGAGTACCTTGTTCGGTAATCTTACCTTGATCTAACATGACAATTAAATCGGAGTCTACAATCGTTGATAATCTATGAGCAACGATTAAACTGGTACGCCCATTTAATAATTTCTTAGTAGCATCTTGAATTAATGATTCTGCTTCACTATCAATCGATGAAGTAGCTTCATCTAGAATTAAGATACTTGGTTCTGCAAGGATTGCTCTAGCAAACGAGATAAGTTGTTTTTGTCCCATAGAAAGCAAGCCACCACCTTCACCTACATGTGTTTGGTAGCCATTTTCTAATTTTTCTACAAACGGATGTAATCCGATTGCTTTAGAGGCTTCAATGACTTCTTCATCTGTTGCATCTAACCTACCATAACGGATATTTTCTAGGATAGTTGTTGAAAATAAATGTGGTGATTGTAATACATAACCTAATTTTTCATGTAACCATGAAATACTTCTATCTTTATAGTCTACGCCATCTAATAAGATTTGACCTTGAGTTGGTTCATAAAATCTTGAGATTAAGTTTACAATGGTTGTCTTACCACTACCAGTATGTCCAACTAATGCAACACTCATACCCGCTTTAATGTTTATATTAAAGTTGTCTAAGATGATTTCATTTTCATTGTATGAGAATGTAACATTCTTAAATTCAATATGACCATTTAGAGGTTCCCAATTTTCTTTTTTCTTATTAAACCAGTCCCCGTATTTAGATACGACTTCATCACTGTCTTTAATTTGAGATTCAGTCATAATAAGTTCTAAGATACGTTCTGCACTGGCTTGTGCTTGTTGGAGTTGGGAAATAAAGTTAGATAAGTTAATAATTGGATCAAAGAAACTCACTGTTGATCTAATGAATAAGTAAACTACCCCGATGGTGATTGCACCTTCGATGGTAAAGCTTGAACCGGTATACATTACAATCGCTACAAAGATATAACAAGCAAGCAATAATACAGAAGAATACATCGCTGATAAACTTTGAGCCTTAACACTAGCCCTATACATTTTATGCGTCGTCTGCTTAAATTCGTTTAGGTTTTCATCTTCAATCACAAGTGATTTAGATGTTTTTGCACCATGAAAACTTTCGGAATACTTTGCAGTAATCTCAGAGTTATAGTGTCTTGCTTGACGGTGTCTTTTTAATACACGTTTTCTAAAAAGCAATGTAACCAAGAACATCATTGGTATTGCAAGTGTCACAATAATTGCTAATCTCCAGTAATAAAAATAAAGAATAGTTAGCGTAAATATCATGAGTAGTAGTGACCAAATGACATCAACTATACCCCATGAAATGATATTAGCAAGCCTTTTCGAGTCACTTGTCATACGTGCCATGATCCAACCTTGTGGGGTTTTATCATAGTATGAAAATGGTAATCTTTGAAGTGTTCTAAATGCTTCTTTTCTTAATAGGTAATTGACATTAGCCTCAATTTTTCCACTTTGGTAGATAAAGCCCCAAATCCCAATTCCAAATCCAATTGCAACCATGATATTTAGAATTGTATACTCAGTAAAGAATGTATAATCTCCTTTTTCAATAAATGTATCTAGTGCATATTGTTGAATGACTACAGTCAGTGCATCTAAAAGTGCAACAAATACACCAATAGAAATCATGATGATAAAACTACGTTTATCTTTTAATATGATTTTGAATAATCTACCCCAAACTGGAAGTGATACTTTTTTAATTTCGTTTTCTTGTTCTTGATGTTGCATCTTAAGCACCCTCCTCAATTAAGTCTAGGAATTCTTGTTCAAGTTTACCTTGAATACCCCATAGTTTATTATAAAGACCATCTTTATGTGCGAGTTCTTTATGTGTACCGATGTCTTCAATTTGTCCATTATTAATGACTATAATCTTATGCGCTTCTTTGGCTGTAGTGATACGGTGTGTAATAATGATATTTGTTGATTGATGTTCTTTTTGACTTAAAGCTCCACGAATCATCATATCTGTTTTGTTATCTACAGCAGAAAGTGCGTCATCAAAGATAAGGATTGGTTTATCACTTACTAGTACACGCGCAATCGCAACTCTTTGTTTTTGTCCACCAGATAGGGTAGTACCTTTTTCTCCAACCATCGTTTCATAACCGTTTTTAAAGGTGTGAATATCATTTTGAAGTGCTGCTGTTTGTGCTGCTGTAATAATTTTATCTTTACTTGCTGTTTTGTTAGTAATCGATATATTTTCATATACCGTTCTAGAATAGAGGAATGGATCTTGAAGCACTGCACCAATTGATTTTCTCATGTGTTGTTTTTTAATATCTCTTAACTCAACACCATCGATTGTGATGGACCCTTCATATTCATACATACGCATTAACAAGTTAATTACTGTTGTTTTACCGCTACCAGTTTTTCCTATAATCGCAACAGTTTCACCTGGTTTAATTTCAAATGAAATATTTTTTAATAGATAGTTAGTATCGTCTTCAAATTTAAAACTTACATCATTAAAGATAATATGACCTTTAATTTCTGGTTCTAAAGTACCGTCTTGTTCATATTCCGTTTTTTCTTCAAATATATGATTGATACGGCCAATTGCAACAAAAGCTTTAGTAAATTCATTAATTAATCGACCCAGACCACGGATTGGCCATACTAATAAGCCAATAAGCATTAATGATGCAGCAAAACTTGCACCATCCATTTCACCAGTTCTTACAAAGTGGATTGCTAATACAGTAACAAGTGCATATTGTGCCATTGAGATAAAGTCCATACTTCCCCAATATATCGCTACTACTTTGTTTGCACGGATATTGCTGTTGGTGTATTGCTTATTCTTCTTTTCCATTTTTTCTAATTCAAATGGTTCATTAGCAAATGCTTTAACAACTTTAGAAGCACTAACGTTTTCTTGAATGACTGTCATCATCTCTGATTCATCATGTTCAACTTTTTCAAATATTTTTTCAATTCTCGTAAAGTAGAAAATAGATGAGATGGCATAAACAGGAATAACTGCTAAACACACCCACATAATGGTGGTATTAATATGATACATTTGGAATACACCACTAAATAGTGATGCGAATAGTCCAATGAGTTGCATAAACTGTAATACAACAAAACCTGTTGTAGTTTCAACGTCTGATGTAACTCTTTGTATTAAGTCACCACTATCTGCATTATTGTGATATTTATAACTTAAGTTTTGAATGTGATCATATAATCTATTACGTAATTTTTTAGAAATACTTTCTTGAATACGACCACGTAAACTTAATTCAAAATACATCATCAAGTATCTAAATGCTTGATAGAAAACTAGTGTAATCGCAACATAAAACACGATCATTAAAATCGTTTCACCAGATTCAAAGAAGTTTACTACAAATGATGGTAAATTCACCGTTTGTAAATCAGGTGGTAATGGGTCAGTACTTAAACGAAGTGTTAAAGTACGAATAATATATTGAGTGAATAAAGGCACATAGGAGTATGAGAAGCGATGGAATATCGTTAATATAATTAAGATAATATAGCCCCACAAGTGTCCTTTGGCTAGTTTCATAAGGGATTTAAATTTCATGATGTTCTCCTTGTTCGTCGTGTTTTTTAGATAATAAAAAGAGGGTTTCCCCTCTTAAAGATACATATAAAAAAAGCTTTTATATCTGAATGAAGGGTATTTGATAAATAAATAAGCCTTCATTATAAGTCCTACAAATAAATTACTTATTGTTACCTATAATGAATAGTGTACATTTTTTTATAACCATGTAAACCTCCCACTCATCTTTTTTAGTTTATTAAACTATTTATAGTGTATCACATTATTTAATTAATTAATCAAAAATAGTCGTTAAATCTTTAATTTTTCTAAAAATTAATCTACCTAACTTGGTTGCGTCTTTATAATAGCCTACTTTCTTTAAACACTGTAACCCTTCTTCGTACCAAAAGTTTAAATATAAGATGTCATCTGGTAAGTCATTTGATTTTAAAACCTCTGTAAGTATGTATTGAACTAATGACTCAATATTAGGCGCTTTAGAATATTTAAGAACTAAATATGTATGTATTAGTTTAAGTTGCTTATTCTCGAATTTAGGGAATGAATTGAGTGAATCCTTCATCACGTTAGTTTGGTTTATTCTGTTTAGAATAAGAAGTTTTAATTCATGTGCCTCTAAGCTGATTAGAGGTTCACTATTAAGTGTTTCTATAGCTAGTTCATAGTCCATATTGATAAAGTGATATTTAGATTTTACAAACGCTTTTTGATAAGGTTTAAGGTTTTTGGATTTATCCAATAATTCATTAAGAATCTGTTCATTAATGAATTGAACCATGTATGTTAGATAGTAATATTTTAGGTCATGTACTTTATGATAAAATTCATTTTCTATACATTGATCAATTAATGATTCATAGGTAAGCACGATATATGGATGATGATTCATTTTAGTCGCAAGATAAATTCTTTCACATGCTATTAAGATATCTAGGTGTAGTAGTTGATAATGATTTGTTTCTATATTTAATACAGAAAAAGCATCCTTTAGTCTACCTTCAAAACTAAGTAGTTTAGATGTTAGAAATATATAAAATTTGAGTTCAATACCATTTAAATTTTTAATATAAGGATTAAGTTCTTGGTGGTTTATTTTAGCTTCTAAAAATTTATTTTGACTGATCAAATAACCTGTTTTGTTTAATTTAGATTGATAGTTATCTTCCGTAAATAATCTTTCATCTATGACTTCCTCTTGATTATGGAATATATTTTCTATGAGTTGATGTAGTAACTCATTTTGTTGATTGCCTACGTTAAAGAATTTAGTATTATATCTTTCTTCAAGTTGTAGTATGTATTTTTCACTTGGTCTAATTAGACTGTTTTCTATTTTAGATAAATAACTCACACTACAAATACCATCGGAACTATCTTCAAGCGTCAAATTAAGTTTTAACCGGTGGTGTTTTAACATAGAACCTATGTTGTCATTATTGTTTGTTATCTCTGGGTTTCGTAGTCTTATCTGCCCTCGTAAGTATCCCAAATTTATATACATTGTAAACCTTCCTTTTTGGCTTGATTATAGTGTTTACTATAATAAAAATCTACATCTTTTAAAAGAAAAATGTAGATTATTTTTTTATTATTTGAGATTTTTTATTGTTTAGAAATTACATTTTTAAAGTACGGACAAATATCTTGCATCTTACACGTATCACAATTAGGTTTTCTAGCAATACAATGATATCGTCCGAAAAAGATAAGTTGATGATGAAGTTTATGCCACAGTTCTTTAGGAAATTGATTGTTTAATTTCATTTCAACTTCGAGTGCATCGTCTGTTTCGTCTGCAAGCCCTAGCCTTTTAGAAATTCTTAAGATATGCGTATCTACTGCAAGTGCTGGTATACCAAATGCGTTAGATAATACAACATTAGCTGTCTTTCTACCAACACCTGGTAATGATTCTAAATCTTTTCGTTCACTTGGTACAAGTCCACCATAATCTTCAACTAATCTTTTAGCAAGACCGATGATGTTTCTTGCTTTTGTTTTATATAAGCCGATTGTTTTAATTGTTTCCATAACATCTTCAACATCTGCATGCATCAGATCATTTGGAGTCGGATATTTCTTAAATAAATCCTTTGTGACTTTGTTGACCGCGATGTCTGTTGTTTGGGCAGACAGTACAACCGCAACAATGAGTTCAAAGTTATTTGTGAAATCTAATTCTGCTTTTGCATCTGGGAAAAGTTCTTCTAAATAGTGACTGAAAAATATACGTTGACTTTTAGTCATTAGATAGCCTTAAATATTTCATCAATAGCACGTTCTGCTTCATCATCAAGTGGTTCTGCAATATATTTTTCTCTATTTAATGTTCTTTCTAAAAACTTAAGTGAAAACTTTCCAGATGGTCCTATTTCTTCAATTTTAGAAATAATTGCATCATGCGTATATAAAGATTCGTCATACCATGAGCGTACTATATCAAGTTCTAAACTAGATAATGCCTTACCTAAGTGTTTTTCTAAAAGTTCGATTGCATGTGAAATTTGTGTTTCATAACGTTCACGTTTGATAGCTTCCATGTCAGATTCATAAAGTTCTGTGATTTTATCAAACGTACCGGACAAGTCAAACACTTCAACTTCTTTATCATTTCTAGTTTCTAATCCTAAAGATATAAAACCTTTGTTAATAAGTTTATCTACACACTTTCCAACATCATTACTTGAGAGTTCAATTTTTCTTGTAATACTTAATATAGAAAAGGTGCGTTTTTTGTAGTTTTGAAATAATGTTTTTAAGACAACCACTTCATTAGGACTTAATTTAAGTCGCTTACATTCTTTAGTTAATAGTGCATCAATTTCTAAAAAATGTTCTTCATATAATTTTCTAATCATAAACTACGCTCCTTTACTACTTTACTTAATGCTTCTTTTGCAGCATTTTGTTCAGCCTCTTTAGTTGAACCACCTTGTCCTGTTCCCAACATAATACTATTTTCTAAAAATACTTCAGACCTAAATGTTGGGCGATGTGATGGTCCACCCACTTTAACTGTTTTATAAGACAAACTCTTTCTTTCAAGTTGAATAAATTCTTGAAGTTGAGTTTTATAGTCTTTAATATGCTCCACTAAGTTTAGGTGTGGTATAACTACCTTGTTAAATATTTCATAAGTCTTATTAAAACCTTGATCCATATATAACGCACCAAAAAAAGCTTCAAATGCATCTGCGATCATACTTGGTTTTGCTGTTTGTTCACCATTACCTAAACGCATCTTGGATTCTAAATCCATTTTTTCTGCATACAAAACAAGTGCCTCTTCACGAACTGCTTGAGCACGTCTTTTAGTTAAAACACCTTGATTGGATTGATCATGAGTAAATAGGTATGTACTCATCATTAATTCAATCACTGCATCACCTAAAAACTCTAGTCGTTCATTATGTTCTGTTTGGTTTTCATGTGCATAAGATGTATGCGTTAATGCTTGAAGGTATAAATCTATATGTTTAGTTTCAATATTAAGTTGTTTCAATAAATCATTCATCTTGACCCCTCAATACGCTTTTTACTTTACCAATCACGTCATGTGAAACCATTGTTTTAGCTTGTCTAATCGCATTCATAAATGCGTAAGCTTCGCTAGAACCGTGTGCTTTAACTACAACTTTATCAAGTCCTGCAATTAATGCACCACCAACTTCATCAGCAGACATCGATTGTTTAAATCTCTTTAATGGTTTTTTCAAGAATAAAACTGCTGCGAGTTTACCCCAGAAGCTTGCTTTAATTTCTCTTTTTAGAATTTTACCTAAGGCACTTGCTGTACCTTCCATGGTTTTCATAACGATGTTTGCAGTAAAACCGTCAGAAAGTAAGATCTGTGCATCAGATGTTAAGATTTCTTTAGGCTCTAAATTACCATAAAAATCAATAAGTGGATGCTTACTTAATAACTCATAAGTTTCTTTATCAATATCTCTACCTTTACCAGGTTCTGTTCCAATATTAATCAATCCAACTTTAGGGGATTTAACACCATATACTTCTTTTAAAGCAATTGTTGAAAATATTGCAAAGTCTAAAAGATGTTCAGCTTTCGCATCAATATTTCCACCTGCATCCAGTAAGATTGTAGGTTTTCCAATCACGGTTGGTACCATCGGTGCAATTGCTACACGTTTCATTTCTTTCATTGGACGAATCATAAAAAACGATGCGAAAATAAGCGCTTGTGTAGGACCACTGGATACCACACCATCCGCTAAACCTTCTTTTACATGATTAATCGCCATTAACATTGATGTATCTTTATCATCTCTTAAGGTATGTCTTCCAATATCTTTTACACCCATATCAAAATATTTAGGTGTATGAACTACCTTTAATCTTGGATGTTCAATTAAATATGGTTTCATTTGGTCAAGATCACCAAAAATGGTAAGTTCAATGTCGTCAAATTGCTTTAAAGCTAAAATAGATCCCTCTACTATTTCTTTAGGTGCGTTGTCGCCACCCATACCATCAATTGCTAGTTTTATCATAAATTAAATCATCCCTTCTAAAGAATTACTATATTGATTATATCACGTTCGATTTGAAAATTCGTTTTTTCAAATACGGATATTTTTCAATGTGTTCTACATAATACTTTACATCTTTTACAATACCTTGTAAAAGTTTTAAATCTGTATTTAAATCTAGATATTCAAACCTTGTGTAACCACTTTGAATAATCGATGAAAAAACACCGGGTCCACGAAGTTTTAAGTCATATTGACTAAGTAAGAATCCATCGGTTGTTTCTAGTAAAAAGTTTAGTCTTTCAACATCTTTTTTCGAACTTACAAAATAGCATTTACCCGGAATAGAACCTCTACCAACACGTCCTCTTAATTGGTGTAGTTGAGATAACCCAAAGTTATCTGCACCCATAATGATGATTGTACTGGCATTTTTAACATCGATACCAACTTCAATAATGGTTGTTGATAGCAATATACCTTTAGGGTTTTGCATAAATCTATCCATAATAAGTTCAATTTCTTCATATTTTAACTGTCCATGAATGACATAGAAGTCATCCGGGTTAAAGTGAGGCTCTAAAATTGAAAATACACTGTGTATGGAATGGGATTTATTCCCTTCTGAAATTGCAGGCACTACAATAAAACTTTGTTCATTGTTTTGCCCTGCAACCTTGAGTGCTGCAATAATTTTAGAGATATCTTTGTCATCTAATAGGTAAGATTCAATTGGTGTTTTATTTACTGGCTTTTGTTTAATATTAGATACTTCTAAACTACCAAAATATGTCAGTGATAAACTTCTTGGAATCGGTGTTGCAGAAAGATAAATTGTATCTCCTGTAACTGTTTTTTTAATTAAGTTTTCTCTCGTTTCAACACCAAATTTATGTTGTTCATCAATCACAACTAATCCAAGTTTGTCAAAGATAACGGATTCTGAACTTAGGATATGGGTACCAAAAACGATACTCACGTCATTTGAATTTAAACGATTCATCGTTTCTTTCTTATCCTTTAACGAGGATGTAAGTAATGCACTTGGTATATGACCAAAATGTTTGTTGAAGTTTTCAAAATGTTGTCTTGCTAAAATTTCTGTTGGTGCTAAAAAGGCTACTTGATATCCTGCAGATATTGCACCCAGTGCAGCGATAAATGTGACAAATGTTTTACCCGTACCAACATCACCTTGAATTAATCGGTACATCGAGTAATCACTTTTAAAATCTCTAAAACAATCATTTACGGCTTCTTGTTGTTCCAGTGTCATTTGATAGGGTAATAAACTAATTTGCTCCTTAACCCAACCGATATCATATGATAGTGGTGTTCTTTTGAGTTTAGGTGGCATACTTAAATGATATTTCATCAGATGAAAGAAAGCTTCTTCTACTTTAAATCTATATTGTGCAATCTCTAGGTCTGTTTCATTTTTAGGAAAATGCATCGTTAAAACTGCAGTTTTTCTATGCATAAGTTTTTCATGTTCAATAAACTTAGTTGGTAGTGTTTCAAAAACATCTACCAAGTTATTTGAAAATACGTATTCGATCATTTTTTGAATGGTTCTGTCACTTATATGTTCAATTTGATATATAGGTTGAATATTGGGTGTATCTATTTTTTTTGAGATATATGTGACATTGATCTCGTTTTTAAACATATTATACTTACCCTTTACGATGACCTTATCATTGAGACTAAACTCTTTTGAAATGTAGTCTCTACCAAAGATAAGTAACTTAACCACTTTATCTTGTACAAGTAGTGTTGTCGTTGTTAAGACAACACGTTTTTTTACAGTATAAAAAGGTGCACTAATTATACCGATGATGGTAGCTTCTTCTAAGTGCTTTAAATTTTCTACATCTACCAGAGAAAAGTTTTCATATTTCTTAGGTAAATTAGTTACAAGATCATAGGTATTTGAAATACTGTGACCCTTAAATATTTTTAAGTTTTTAGGTCCCACACCAGGGATTAAACTAAGATCTCTAATCATAACTAAATTATAACATGTATAGTTTAAGTTCATATCATTGTAAGATATTTTATTTAAGGAATTTTATCCAAAAAAGAGGTAAATTTCATATCTAAAATCAGTCATTTATCACCATGAATCGTTATTCATATTTTCTTTGATTATTTTACATGTAATCTAATTTTTATAAGCGTATTATATATATGAAGTGGTAATTTTGGTTAACTCTAAATACACATAATCGATTGACTTAATTTCTAAGTGGAGATGGAAAGATCAGTTAAAAGATTCGGCTATTTATCATTAACAACGAAAGGGGAATAATCATGGCTGCTCCACTAAAACCAGCTGCTAAACAAGCACCTGCTCCTAAAAAACCAGTAAAAAAATAGTTTTTAATATAACATGATTTAATGTCCTAAATATATAAATAATAATACGCATATACATCTCCAGTATATGCGTATTTTTTGATTAGTTGGTTTGATAATTTCTCTTATAATCGATTATAGATTTTAATTGAACTTTGACATCAAGATCATCTTCTAACACAGTGTCATTTGAAACTTTTTGAGTTAAATATTTAGCGTATTGTTCCATATCTAATTCTTTTCGATTTGAAAGTTGTTTCTCATGAAGTTCTTTGTTTAGGTGTGCTTTATAACCTTTAATAAGTTTTGCAGTAAAAAACTCTGCAACAGCACCTGAACCATATCCAAACATCCCAATACGCTCACCATCTTTTAAGTTACCTTGTTCAAGTAAAGCAATGATAGATAAGAATAGAGAACCAGTATAGATGTTACCAATGTTTTTGTTGTATGTAATACTTGTATAGAAGTTTTCAAATAGGTTTGGATTGTTTGCTTTATCTGCAACCAACTCTAAACTTCTTAATCCGATTTTTGGATAAGGTATATGGAATGTTAATGCAGCAAAATCATTGAGTGTATGTTTTGTTTTTATCTTATAGTTCTCAAAGGTTTTTAAGAAGAACTTTTTATACATTTCATTTGAAAACTTACCATCCACTTGGGCATAATCAAACCCATCTGGTCTCCAAAAATCATAGATATCCTCAGAATGAATACCGTATTGATCTTCTAGCTCCATAATGTTAGGGTCTTTAGCCACGATCATAGATACTGCACCAGCGCCTTGAGTTGGTTCACCAGAACTATTTAATCCATATTTTGCAATATCTGAAGCTATCACTAATACTTTAGATTCAGGATGTTGTAAAATATGTCCTTTAGCAAAATAAAGGGCAGCAGTTGTCGCGTAACAAGCCTGTTTCATCTCAAGTGCTCTCACATCATTTCTTAAGCCTAAAATGCTTATGAGATGGGTTGCTGCTGATTTAGAATAATCTATACCACTTTCTGTTGTAAAAAGTATTAAATCTATTGCTTTGATATCTTCTTTAGTTAGATAGTTTAAAGTTGCATTTGCTGCGAGTGTGATGATGTCTTGATTAAATGGTGCTACACTCATTTTATGCGTAAGTAAGCCATTTGTATATTTTAATGGGTCAATACCTCTAGCATTTGCTAGAGTGTTTATATCCAAGTAAAACTTTGGGACATAAAACGACATTTTATGAATACCAATTTTCATGCGTTGCTCCTAAATATGTTTTTAACATGTATAAGAAATTATAACACAAGAGGAAGGGTTTTGTGGATTTTGCGTGATATAATAAATAGACTAGAGGTGAATTATGAATAAATTACTAAAAAACTTTTATAAAAAATCTATTGAAGAACGTATTGAAGCATTAGAATCCATTGAAAGATTTGATGCAAATCTAAATCAAAGAGCCAGTGATGTTGTTTTTGACCATTTAATTGAAAACTTTATTACGACTTATGAAGTGGGTTTAGGTGTTGCTCCAGACTTTTTAATTGATGATTTAATCTACCATATACCGATGGCAACCGAAGAGCCTTCAGTCATTGCTGGTGCTGCTCATGCTGCTAAAATAATTTATCGTAATGGTGGTTTTAAAATTGATGAAATACACCGTGTGATGATTGGTCAAATTATATTTAAAAATGTATCTGATCCATTAGCACTTATTGATTACTTAAATAGTCATAAAGAAACATTTAAAGATATTGCTTATAAAGCACACCCACAAATTCATAATTTAGGTGGTGGTTTATTATCCTTTAAAGTGGAAGATAAAACTCAAGGCTTTGTTTGTTTATATGCAAGCATCAATACACTGGATGCAATGGGTGCAAACACCATCAATACCATTTTAGAAGCCATAAGTCATTTTGTAACCATTGATTATAAAACTGAAGTTTTAATGAGTATTCTATCGAACCTAGCTGTGGATGCTTTAGTATCTGCATCTGTGAAAATTGATCCAAAACACTTAAAGAACTCAGATGTCATTCATAAAGATATTGCAGCAGCCTCTACATATGCACATATTGACCCATACCGAGCAGCAACACACAATAAAGGTATTATGAATGGTATTAGTGCCCTAATGCTTGCAACAGGCAATGATACCCGCTCAATTGAAGCAGGTGCGCATGCCTATGCTTCAATTAGTGGTAAATACATTCCACTGACCAAGTGGTATGTCCAAGATGATTTTTTAGTTGGTGAAATAAAGATACCCTTAGCACTTGGTACTGTTGGTGGTTCTATGGGCATCTTACCTAAAGTAAAGTTATCACATAAAATACTGGGTGTTAAAAATGCTATGGAGCTTATGAAAGTTGCAGCGTGTCTTGGGCTTGCTCAAAACTTTGCAGCACTTTATGCACTTACCACAGACGGTATTAATAAAGGTCATATGAGATTACATGCTAGAAACGTTGCACTTGAAGCTGGTGCACAACCTTCAAATATTAATGAAGTTGTAAACCACTTAGTCAATAGTAAAGAAGTTACAGTAGCAAACGCAAAAGATTTTTTAAAGAACCTATCATAATAAATAAGGATAACCTATCAAATTTGATGAGTTATCCTTATTTATTTTAAAGTGTTAACATGAAGTTAGGGTAACGTTCATGAAATTTCACCTTAACATGTAGTAGTTCTTCTAAATCTTCCAACATATGAAATAGTAATGCACGCGTTTCAAATTCAACTCTTGTTTGAGGTAGAGATTCTTCTTTGAACACCTTTTTCATGTTATCTAGTTTATTTAATTGTTTAGTGGCTTTATCATCTACACCAATATCTGCAATAAGTTCTCTAATATAGTCTGAGATGATATTTTCATACGGATGTGAAATGTGCATTCTTTTAACACTTTGATACATATTGTTAATATAGTTTAACTGATTACGTCGCATATAAAGATATGCAAGATATCTATGATCATTATCAAATAACTTATCTTTATCACTCGCTTCAGCAAGCATGATCATTTTGCTGATCTCATCATTTAACAAATCGTAATGTTTTAAGAAATCTTTTCTGCCTTCTTTTTTAACTAGATATATACTTAACATAAACAGATGGTCTTTTAATTTTTGATCAACTTCAGTAACATAATAAATCATACGTTTATTATGAAACTCAGGATATAGCATATTCATAATGAGTGCTGTACCAACACTAATTGTAATAATTACAACACGTTCAAAAATAAATAGCCATTCGATATTTTGTGCATCAAATAAATGTTTAGCTAAAACAAGTGCAGGAATTAACCCAATGTTTATTTTAAAGGCATATGATGCAAATATAAATAGTATTAAAAATACAATCAGCGCATATAAATTAAAACCAAATATAAAGAAGGTACATGCAGATAGTGCTAAACCTAATAATACATCTAGATATCTATTGATGTTATCTCTGATGGTGTCCTTTTTCGTAAGTGAGACAGATAAAATACCTATTGTACCAACAAGTATGTAGTCTTTAATACCTACAAAATAGGCAATGGTTGCGGATATGATTGCTACAACGACTAATTTAATTGTTGTGTGTAACACTTGTTTATAAAACATCATTTGTATATTTTACTCCATAAATATAAATCTGCTAAACAAATAGCTAGTGCATTTTCTAATACAATACCTACACGTCTTACAATTGCAGTATCATGTCTACCACCAATTTCAAAAGTCTGTTTTTGTTTGCTTTCTAAATTGAATGAAGATTGTACTTTACCAATACTGCTAGTTGGCTTAACAAAAACCTTTACGATTAAATCATTACCATTAGAAATACCACCAGATACACCACCAGAATGATTCGTTAAAGTCTTTCCAGTTTCATCTTCATAGACATCATTAAACAGAGAACCATAAAGGTTTGCACCACTAAACCCTGTACCAATTTCAACACCTTTAACAGCAGGTATAGAAAACATCATTTGACCAATTTTAGCATCTAACTTTTCAAACATAGGTTCACCTAGTCCGACCACCATATTTTTTACTCGGACTTCAACGATACCACCAACAGATTCTCCTTGGTTGTGTACTTCCCGTAAATATGCATCGAGTTGTGACATATCTGTAAGAGATCCAACTTGAATCAGTTCATGACTAAACTCAAATGGTAACATTTGTTTTGCAATACTACCTGCAACCACTAGTGGTGCTGTTAGTCGACCAGAAAAGCGACCACCACCTCGGTAGTCATGAAACCCTTGATATTTAATACCAGCAACAAAGTCTGCATGCCCTGGTCTTGGTTGACTTTTTAGATGACTATAATCTTTAGAAATGACATTTTCATTTCTAATCATTATATGTAGTGGAGAACCTGTAGTATATTCATTAAACATACCAGATGTAACTTCTAGTTTATCTTTTTCAACTCTTGGTGTTGTGCCTACAGCACCTGGTCTTCTTTTAGCTAGATCAAGTTCTACATCCTCCCAGTTAATTTTAAGACCGGGTTTTACACCATCAATGACGATTCCTATAGCATCTTGATGTGATTCACCATATAAAGTTACTTTAAATAAAGTGCCAAAACTATTCATATAAGTCCTCCTTGATATGATTTAATATATCATCTTTTAATTCTTTTTCTTCACCAAACCATATATTTTGAGCTTTAAATGCTTGAACAATCAGCATATCAAGTCCACCAATGCTATGTTTAGCATATTTCATTAATGTAGTCTCAAGTGGATTATATATGAGATCTATAACAAATTTATCGCGCACTAGACTTTCATCAAGTGGTGATTGGTTAATATTTGGGTGCATCCCGATCGGTGTTGTATTTACTACCAAATCATATGAATAACTTAGTAGTTTATCATAACTTATAATTTGATTAAAGTGCTGGTTATCCTTTGGATTTCTTGATACCACAACCGTATCAAATCCAAGATCTTTTAACACTGTATAACTTGATTTTGCTGCACCACCACTACCTAATATAATAGGTTTTATGATTTTTTTTATAGCAAGTTGCTGTTCCATTAAATATAAAAAACCATCATAATCTGTATTATCACCAATGACTTGATTATCTTTAAAATAGATGGTGTTTACCGCACCTATTTTTTGAGCTTTTGGTGTCATAAGATCCAAAAAGGGAAGCACTGCTTCCTTATATGGAATTGTTACATTAAAGCCATGATATGTGCCGTTTTTTAACCCTTCAATCAATGGTTTTACTTCATCGATATGATCTATATCAAATAATCGATACGCTAGTTGTCTACTAAAATAACTACCAATGATTTTATGTAGTTTAGGCGACTTGGAGTGCCCTAAGGGATGGCCAATTAAACCAAATACTTTCATTTTTCTAATTCTTTTGAGATATTCATAATATGTTGAAACAACTTTTCAAAGTGCGGCCATAAGTCTTTATTGGTGAGTTGTTTCTTTTTCTTTTGGAGTACTTGTTGTTCTCTTGCAAGATCAAGTACAGGTAGGTTATGTAACTTCTTATAGTCGCCAATTTCTTTCACTAACTCAAAACGGCGCTCTAATAATTTGACAAGTTCTTTATCTACTTTATCAATTTCATTTCTTAAAGGTTCTAAACTCATTTCACTTGACCTCCTAATGCTTTAAAACTTTCAAAGAAATTTGGATAACTTTTAGATACTACGGTCTCATCATCAAGTGTAATTGGTTGTTCACACATTATGGAGGCAATCGCCATTGACATTGCTATCCTATGATCTTTATAACTTGAAACTAATGTGCCGCCTATAAGTCGACTTACCCCTTTAATTTCTACAGTATCTCCAATTTCTTTAATGTTTGCACCAAGTGCTTGAAGATTTGTTACCATAGCATTTAATCTATCAGATTCTTTGATACGTAATCTAGATGCGTTATGAATAATTGTGGTACCTTCAGCAAGCGCACCAAGTACCATAAGAATCGGACCTAAATCAGGAATTTGTCCAACATCAATAGAAATACCCTTTAATCTAGATGGTTTAACCAGATAACCTTCACTCGTAGGCGTAATATCTCCACCCATCTTAATTGCAAGATCAATAATTTCCTTATCACCTTGTAAACTATGGTGATTTAAATTCGTTAAGTGGATTGGTCCAGCAAGTAATCCTGCTGCAACAAAAAATGCTGCACCACTAAAATCACCTTCTACACGATAGTTACCTGGATTATAGTGTTGGTTCCCAGGTATCTTATAACCGTTTGAAGTTTTAATAATCTTAATACCAAATTTGTCTAATACATCTAAAGTCATATCGACATAACCAACAGATTCTAAGTGTGAAGTTAAAATAATTTCAGAATCATTTGGTGCAAGTGGTAAAGCATAAAGTAAGCCTGTAATAAACTGACTACTTACATCACCTCTTAAGTGATATGTGCCACCTTTAAGTGGACCACTTACAGTAAGCGGTAACCACTTATCTGTTGGATGCTCAAATTGATAAGTTTCTTTAAAAAGGTTTTCATACATTTCTTGAGTACGAAATGGTAATTGATTTTTACCCGTAAATGTCACAGGTTTATCTTGAAGCATTGCTACAGGTATTAAAAATCTTAATGTAGAACCAGACTCAAAACAATCAATAGTATCATGTACTCTTTGAACCTTACCACCTGTAATCAATCCCTGATTAATGCTTGCACCTAAGCTTTTTAAAGCGCTTTGTGTGGCGATTAAATCATCAGAGTCTAAAATATTATCAATCTTTGATTGTCCATGTGCAAGTGCTGCTGCAAGTACATATCTGTGTGATAAAGATTTAGAAGAAACAATCTTTACTTCACCTGATAAATTGGTTGGAATAATTTCTAGCACTTTAAATTTCAACCCCTTTATTAATGATTGGTTCACCAATGTTTTTGATATAAACAAAACGTAAACCATCCGCTAAGTTTTTCTTATCAAAACCTATGTATTCTATAAATAACTTTTTATCAAGTAGAGGTTCTTTAACAAGTTCTAATCTTAATAAAATATTTTTAACGTCATCAAATAAGTTTGCTGGTGTAATCTTTGCTTTAATACCTAATTCTAAACTGATCAACATACCATAGCTAATTGCTACACCGTGTTTGATTGCAAAATCATAATGACGCTCGATTGCATGTCCAAAGGTGTGCCCAAAATTTAAGAACATACGTTCGTTTTGTTCAAAAGGATCTTTCTTAACAATATTGAGCTTTACTTGAATTGCACGTTTGATTTCATTAAGCGTTAATTTATCATTCAATTTTAAATATTCATATAATTTAGGATCACCAATGAGTCCATGTTTTAATACTTCTGCTAATCCATTTTTATACTCTACTTTAGGTAATGTATCTAAAAATGCAGGATCAATTAAAACTTTAAGTGGATTTTTATATGCACCAATTAAATTTTTACCTTCATTTAAATCTAAACCAGTTTTACCGCCAATAGATGAATCTACCATCGCAAGTAACGTTGTAGGTATTTGAATAAATGGTGTACCTCTAAATAAGGTGGCTGCAACAAATCCAGCTAAATCTCCTACAACACCACCACCTAAGGCAATGAGTAAATGATTTTTTCTCATACCCAATTTAAGTAATTTTTGAACAACTTCTTGATAGGTAGTTATAGATTTTGACTGTTCACCTGGTTCAACACTTACAAACTTTAAATTAAACATATTTAACTTAGCTGTTAATAAGTTTTCATACAGTTTAAATACATTATGATCCGTGATGACAAAAATATCTTTATAAGGGTATACACTAGTTATCTCCCCACCCAAATCATTCATTAAATTTTGTTTAACTACTACTTCATAATTATCGAGTGTTTGTCTCATCAAAACTAATTCTCCTTTTCTTAGATTCTTTAAGTTTTTCTTTCAATACCACTTCATTTGAAGTCAATATATCATGTTTAAGCTGACCTAAAACATCTACAAATTCATCTATCTTTTGGGTAAGTGCGTCCTTATTATCTAAAAAGAGTTCTGTCCATAAGATTTCATTAATATTTGCAATTCTTGTTAAATCTCTAAATGAATCCCCAGTAGCATCTTTTGTGTGTTCATTTTTATTCATAAGCATTAACGATACCGCAATTAAATGCGTTAACTGAGATGTATGTGCAATGAGTTCATCGTGTTCATAAGCAGATAAAACAATTTGTCTTTTAAAACCTAAATCTAATCCTAGTTTTTTAATTGTTTCAATGTGATGTGGTTTTGAATGGTGTGAGTCGATAATTAAAAAATTAGCATTTTTAAACATAGTTATATCTTTATGATCATAACCCGACTTTTCTCTACCAGCCATCGGGTGATGGGAGACATAGTTGATCGATTTAGGTAGTAATTTTAACACCTCATCTAGAAGTTTAGTTTTAGTACCACTGATATCCGTTATAAGTTGTGTATCAAAATAAGATATATTTGTTTTGATAAATTCAAATATCTGATTTGGATATAAAGCAAGTATGACAAGTTCACTATGCTTCATATCCTTTAAATCGTAACCCTTTATAACACCTTCATTAAGCGCTTTTAAGTTGGTGTTATTATCTTTATCAAAACCAAAAACATCGTGTCCGACACTTGTTAATTTTTGAGCGTAACTTGCTCCCATAAGACCAAGTCCAACAATAAATATCTTCATCGTTTCAATTGTTTTGAAAATACAGTAGAAGCTTTTTCAAGACGTTCCATCATATGTTCAAACTTTTGTGGTTTTAAACTTTGTGCACCATCAGATAGTGCATTTTCTGGATCATGGTGTACTTCAACAATAATTCCATCTGCTTCAACAGCAAGTGATGCGAGTGATAAAGATTCAATCATTTCCCATTTACCTGCAGCATGTGACGGATCTACAATTACAGGTAGGTGTGATAATTCTCTAACTGCTAATACAGCAGAAATATCCAGTGTATTTCTCGTGTATTTTTCAAAGGTTCTAATGCCTCTTTCACACAAGATAACTTGATCATTACCGGATGCCATAATGTATTCTGCACTCATGAGCCACTCTTCAATCGTCGCACTTAAACCTCTTTTTAGAAGCACTGGAATATTGGTTTTACCAACAGCTTTAAGTAGGTCAAAGTTTTGCATATTTCTTGCACCTAACTGAATGATATCTACATATTTTACGAATTCATCTAGGTGCTCTGTACCCATAAGTTCAGTAATAATAGCCATACCAAATTCATCCGCAACTCTACGCATCATTTTTAATCCTTCAATACCTAATCCTTGGAAAGCATATGGTGAAGTACGTGGTTTAAATACACCACCTCTTAAAACATTAGAACCACTTTCTTTAACTGCTTTAGCAATAATTCTTAATTGTTCTTCACTTTCCACACTACATGGGCCACTCATAACAACAAAATCATCACCACCAATAACAACGCCATTTTTTAAGGTGATAATGGTTGGTTCTTTTTTAAATGCTTTAGAAGCCAACTTAAATGGACTAGAAATTCTTGTCACATTCTCAACACCTGAAAATACACGTAATTGTGCAGCATCTAAAGATTTCACATCTCCTAAAACACCAAATAGTGTCACTTCATCACTTGAAGCATCTTTAATACCAAAACCTTTATTGATTAAATATTTTTGCAAGTGATTAACTTCTTGTTTAGTTGCACCTTTTTTCATTTGAACAATCATCTTTTTATCTCTCTTTCTATTTTTTGAAACAAAAAACTCCTTAAAGGTTTGTAGCCCTTAAGGAGTCATAATCATTAATTGTTTATGCTGGGGTCACATTCCTTAACTTCTTTTAATAACTTAAAAAGGAATGCGCTTTGCTGCAAGTCCTTTTACATTTGATAAAAGTAGTAATAAGCTTGATTTATAAACATAATGTGACCAACTTTCTTATGTTGATAGTATATTATCATACTTCCAAAAACTTTACAACAAAAATTTTTTTATTGTTTAATAATATATCCAATAGAAATTGCTTTAGGACCACAATGTGCACCCACAACTGGAGTTAAATAACTAGTAACAATCTCTCTATTTGGATAGATTTGATGCACCATATCAGAAATCAACTTCACACCTTCATCATGATGTGCATGTGATATAAAGGTGATAACATCTTTATCTTTAGTATCTTCTAAATACAGTTCAACAATACGCTCTAGTGCCTTTTTAGAAGTTCTAATTTTTTCTAAAGTTTCGACTTTACCTTCTTTAGAAAGTGTTAATACTGGCTTGATTTTTAAAATAGATCCTAGCGTACCACTTAACTTAGATAACCTACCGTTTTTTACTAAATACAGTAATGTATCTACTGCAAAATACATTTTATTATGGTCTCTAATATAATCCAAGACACCTAAAACCTCTTTAAGGTTAGCGCCTAAGTTAAACATCTTTTGTGCAGTCATTGCCATATAACTTTCAGGGTATGCTAGTGTTTTTGAATCATACACGTGAACCTTGATTTTTGTTTCCTTTGACAGTTGAACAATGGCATCATGAAGTCCTGAAAGTGGTTTGGCTATAACAATAACTAGTACATCTGTAAACCCATCTTCATAAAGTTTTTCAAATGTATTTAGCATATAGCCTGGAGCTACATAACTTGTTTTAGGTAAATTATCAGGTTCTTTTTTAATGCGATCATAAAATGTTTTAGCATCTAAATCAATAAAATCATTAAATGATTCATCTCCAAAGTGAATCATACTTCTAAATATATCAATTTGCTTATCGTACTCTAAATAATCTATTGCAGAGTTAGAGCAGACGATTACCTTGAATTTACTTTTCATTTTTCTTTAATAAATCCCTAATTTCAATTAACAATTGAATATCTTCTGGTTTTGGTGCTGGTTTTGGAGGATTTTTTTCGGCTTCTAGTTTTTCTAGTCTTGCTTTTTCTTCAGCAATAAATTTCTGTTCTTGTTCTTTACGTTTTATAAAGATATATAAGATTATATAAATAGAAAACGCAATAATTAAGAATTCTAAAATGATTTGAATTAAGTTGCCATAACGAATATACACATTATTAAACTGTGCAATACCATCAATTACAACTTGTGCACCGTTATCATCTAAAACTGGTTTTTGATGAATCAGTGCTTGTAAGTCTCTAAACTCAACCCCACCTAATAAAACACCAATTGGCGGTAATATGATGTCATTGACAAGACTTGTAACTATTTTACCAAATGCCCCACCTACAATCACACCCACTGCCATATCAATAACGTTTCCACGCATGATAAAATTCTTAAACCCACTTAAGAAACCTTTTTTACGTTGTTCCTTAGATATTTTAATTTGTTTACTCATACTTATCTTCTCAATATTATAAATGAACTGATTTTATTTATAATATATATCCTTTCCTATATAGTTTTTATTTTATACCTATGTTAATTTTACCAGCAATCAAACTAAAAGTCTTGGTTAATCATTTAAATCTGACCAAATAAAAACAATCACCTTTATTTATGATACGGGTGATTGTTTAAAATAGCTTGTGCTCTAAAAATTTGTTCTACTAAAAATAGTTTCATTAACTGGTGTGGGAAAGTCATTTTCGAAAAAGATAATAGCAGATTCGAGTTTTCCTTAACGTTATTACTTAAACCGAATGAACCACCTATGATGAAAGTAATTGAGGGACCAAAGTTCGTTGTTACATGGTCGATGGTTTCAGCAAACCCAACACTATCTAACATCTTTCCTTCAATTGCTAGTGATATCACATAACTATCTTTAGCAATTTTAGATAATATTTTTTGTCCTTCTTTTTCCATACCAGTAATACTTGCTTCATCTGTTATCTCGATCATTTCAATGGTTTTTATTTGTTTTGCGTAGTAATTGATTAATTCATTTAAACCCTTATCTTTAACTTTACCAACACTAATGATTTTTACTTTCATAGTTTAATACCCGGTAATGATTCTTGAGATGCATAGATCACATCAATCTTTAATAAGTCTTCTATGTGATCTACAATTGCTTTTTCAATATCAAAGGCATCATTACATTCTTCACTAATATGTGCCACAACCCATTTGGACTTCTTATTTTTAATGAGTTTATTCATTAAGACTGCAGCCTCTTCATTAGATAGGTGTCCTTGGACGCCTAAAATGCGTTGTTTTAATGCGAAAGGTCTTCTTGACCCAAGTAGTTTTTTAGGGTCGAAATTAGACTCTAAAAGATAAAGATCTGCATCTTTTAAGACCTCATGATATGACTGATCTACATACCCTGTATCGGTTAAGCAAACAAAGCTTTTTTCTCTCCAATCAAACCTAAAACCAACCGGTTCTTTTGCATCATGAGATAGTAAAATTGGCAGTACTTTAAACTGTCTAAATTCGAAGGATTCATCAGCTCTTATAATCACTATTTTAGGTAGTAAATTTCTCACTTCACTACTTAAAGAGTCTAGTGTTCCTTGAGTTAAATATACCTCTTTTAAATGACCAGCTTTAAGCATACTGAGTAACCCAAATATGTGATCTGAGTGTTCATGCGTTAAAAAGAGTGTGTGTACAGCGCTTACATCTTCACCGTATGCTTTCATTTTTTGAACTATCTTTTTATAACTAATACCTACATCAATAAAGAACGATACAACCTCGTTTTTAACATATGTTATATTTCCTTTAGAGCCCGAGGCTAATACAAATACTTCCATAATTTTTCACCTATAACTATTGTAGCATAGTTTTGAGCATTTTTTAGCACGATATAAAAGTTAAAACAGGTAAAAAGTGGTTGCAATAACTGCTAAAAAATGCTATATTATATGTGCTGTAATTTTTTCAACACAATTAAGGAGTGAATCGCATTTATGAATAAATTAAAAACAATATTCTCAGCTAGGAAAATCGCTATTTTTTTAATGGTAGCAGTTTCTGCGCTCATCTTGGTGGCATGTGGACCAACAAATAAGGTTCCATATGGTTCATTGGGAGATAATGCCTACGTAACAATAGGCGGTAACACTGTAACAGAAAAACAATTATACGATCAATTAAGAACATCTTCAATTAATAGATTAAACACTTATATTGATGAGGTAGTTTTTGCTGATGTAGAAATTGACAAAGCAAATCTATCAGTTTTCGAGGTTAAAGCATTTGAACAAGAAATCAATACAGCACTCTTCTCATCTGCAGCAATCACACCAGAGCAACTAAATGATCTTCCAGATAGTATGCTTGCACAAAGAATCTTATCATTTGTGGACTCATTTATTATTACTAATCCGGGTGTTGATAAAAACGATTTAATCAACTTCTTAGATGATGTTGTAGCAGATGTGATCGCGAGAGGTCAAGCAGTTGACTTTGATAAAGATGCTCCATTTGTTTTTGGTTATGTAAACAAAGCAGCTTATCCAGCTTACCAAGGGATAATTGATGCTTTAATTGATCAATACAAGTTACCAGTTCAAAAGAAAGTTTATGCAAATGGCTTATTAGGGGATACAGTCGGCGCTGAAACAGGCGATATCAACGATGAAGACTCAGCAGCTTACATTTCCGAAGCACATGCAGTTACTTACTACAAGAACAATATTGCTGGTCGTTATGACACTTCAGTAGTTATTGTTAAATTCGAATCTGTATTAGAGTATGAAACAGCTTTACGTAAACACTCTATTAAATCAAACTCACGCGGTGAATGGTATAGAATTCCAAACATCGCTGAACAAAATTTAATTGATATTTTACAAGATGGTGAATCTCACCCTGAATGGAGTGCAGATGGTTATCATAAAAAAGCATTAGACATCTTAGTAAATGATCTTAAACAAGATCCAGATAACTTAAAGACTGTTGACTACAGAAATACTGATTTTGCTACATACTACAGCAAATATGTAATCAATTCTACTACTGATGCAGCTTTATTATTAGATGATGCTCAAGGTAATAACCAAGTATTACAAGTATTCTTAGAAATCCATGACGAATTATATAATACAACTTATGCAACTGACTTAGCATCAAACACTATTTCAATGAATGACTTAATCGCTGAATTCACAATGGAATATACTGACCCAAGATTTGCTTCAGCAGCAGATTTAAGAAATACAGTGTACAACATGGATTCAAACGTATTATATGATGGTGGTAATGGCCGTGATGCAGATGATGTACCTTACGCTAAACCATACTCACGTCAAGTACAATCAATAGCTGGTGGTCAATATCTATTATTCTTATTAGATGACAACCGTGATGAAGATAAAGATATCTTAGATGAAACAGATGCTGAAGACGTTAAATTCTTAGATAATGAACAAGCTCAAGCTTACAAAAACGAAGCATATGCTAAATTAATTGAACAAAGATTAACTACTACTTACGTAACTTCTAAAGTAACTGAAAAATACGAAGATGTTAAAATCAACATCTACGATCCAATTATTCGTGAATTATACGCTAATCAAAATGAATATAAAGGTTCAAAAGGTTATAAAGATAACAACACATTATTAGATGTAAACGGTACAGTATTAACTGTAAATGACTTCTTCGCTTATGTAGAAGAAACATTAGGTCTATCAACAGCATTAGACATTATTTTCATTGAAAAATTAAGAGATGCTTATGAAGATGAAATTACAGCTGATGATATGAAAGACTTCAGAAAACAATTTGAAACTCAATATGTAAATCCATTCTTAGCAAACCAATACGAATCAGCTGGTTTCCCAGCAACTATGGGTATTGAAAGCTTCTTACTTCTAGGTTTTGGTGCTTGGGCACAAGATGGTAGAAGTGCTACTGAAGATGCATTAGATAAAATCTATGTACAACAAGAGTTAAGAAAGTTATTCCAAGAAGACTTAACAGTTCACTTTGATCACGATACAGTTGACAACAATATTTATACTAAGTTAGCAACACTTGCAAATACATTACAAGCTAATGACGTTGCAATTGATGCTTCACACTTATTATTCCAAATCGACTTAGACCGTGATGGACAACCAGACAATCCAAATGAATTAGATCAAGCTAAACGTGATGAATTAGAATTATTAATCCAACAATTAATTGTTCAAGTAAACAAACGTGCTAAATTAGCACCATCTATTACACAAGGTTTACAAAACGTTGTTCAATCATACAACAATTCAACACGTTATACATTAACCACTGTTGAATACCCAGGTCCAGATGCTACGCAAGAAGAAATTGATGAATACATCAACTCATTCAACCGTGAAGACGTTTGGGTTCCATTTAGAAAAGCTGGTATCAAACTTGTTTACCAAGACTTAGGAACTATCTCAAATGAGACTAACTTCCCAGGTTCACAAAACGGTTTAGATGCAGACTTCTACGCTTATGCAATCAACATGGCACAATACATTAAAGATCAAGTAAATGCACTTGATAATGGTGTTGAGCCTACACAAGAAGAAAAAGTTAACCGTGCAAATGCACTTCTTCCAATGTATGCTCCATCTAACATTGATTCAGATACTAAGATAGAATCAGATGGTAATGCAGCAGTCCGTACAGCTTTTGGATGGCATTTAGTTATTGCTAAATCATTTGTACACCAACAATCAGCATTGTTAGAAGCAGTTGCAGAATCTAAAAAATTAGATTACACTTCAAAATTAGAAAATCCTTACGTATCAGGTACAAAAGTTGTTGGTTACAACAACGATGGTAACGAAATCACTTGGGAACAATTATATATCTATATTGAAGAAGCTAAAGAAGAAACTGGTATTACAACATTACCAACTTCATTACAAACAACAATATCTAAGTATTTCGGACCAATCTTCTCAAATACTAAGTATACTTCTTCATTTGCTCAATTAGAAATTGCTTTCCAATACATCTTTGAAGGCGATATCGTATTAACTAATGCAGACTTAAATGCAAGATTACAAGTATTAAGAGATGCTAACTTCAACCAATTCTTCGGTTATGCATACTTTGATGGTATCAATGGTAATGGTTCAACAATCTATGATCGTGCATACAACGCATCATACGCAGCTTCATACGGTGATTTCTTCAACGTATTACAAGGTGCTTAATTCATAAATTAAAAGTTTAAATGCGACTAGAAATAGTCGCATTTTTCTTTATATATCTGCATAAAAAAATCCCTAGGCATAAAACCTAAGGACAATTTATTATTTTTTTAATTTTGATTTGTAGAAACGCATTTTATCAAGTACCGCAACACTTTGAGTAAACTCACCAGCTTTAGTACCTTCTAATGCTGTTTTTAACTCTGTGAATTTAGAATCAATTGAATCAATATACCAAAGAAGTAATGCTTCACCGGTTTGAGGTTTCTTAGGAGAACCAAAGTTTAGTTGTCCATGATGTGAAACGATTAAGTGTTTTAATAAAAGTACTTCTTCGCTATCTTCTACTCCTAAAATTGTTGCTGCTTTTTCAACCTCAATACTCGCCATGACTAAGTGACCAATGAGTAAACCTTCTGTAGTATACTCTCCATCAACACCAGTCATTTCATCAATCTTAGAAATATCATGTAGTATCGTTGCTGCATAAAGAAGGTCTTTATCTAGATAGTCATATACACTTAACATCGCATCGACTAATTTTAACATTGTAAATGTATGATATGCTAAACCACCAACATAGGCATGATGAAATTTAGTAGCAGCTGGATGCAGGTAGTATTGACCTTCATGTTTTTCATATACTAGTGTTGTTACATCTTTTAGAATCTTATTTTCTATTCTATTTAAGAATGATTCAATACCTACACGAATATCTTTTAATGGTATTGGTGCATAATCATAGAATAAGGAATATAGTCTGTTCTTATCTTGTTTCGGTAAATCTGAAACATCTAAGGGTGTTATCTTAAGTGACTTATATTGTTTAACTTCTTCTTTATAAAAAGCTTCTACTTCAAAGACAAACACTTTACCAATAGCAAGCAACTGATCATCTTCCATATTAAGTTTTACATTAAAATTTTTTTTATCTTCTAAGGATAAAGATGCATTACAATAGTTATCACCTTTATTAATAGATTCTACTTTACCAATAATTATTTCCATCTCTTATACCTCATATGTGCTAACAAAATTTGTTAGTGCTTCTTTATTGTTAGATAACTTCTTTTCTAGAATAAGATCGATCATATGTGCCTTTAATTTACCTAACCAAGCACCTGCTTTTTTATTTACAATATCCATAATTTCTTGACTCGTCAGTGCAAGGTCTAACTCGCTTTTAAGTGGTAAGTTATTAAATCTATCTTGAAGTGATTGATTTTGATAACTTTGTTTACCTAAATTGAAGTTTACCTTATTAGCAAGTAAAGAAATCTCTAATCCATAGTGATACAGAGCAGTATCTGGAATTGTTGTAGGATGCATTAATGCAAGTTCACTCGCCTTTTGATATTTATGACGGTGTCTATTTGAAAATGTCCATTTAGCCGGAATAAATCCATTATTTAAAGTAAAAGATAAAGCAAAGAATGTATCAATAAAAGGCATTTCTTCTAACTTAGCGGTATGTATAATCCCTTTTTCTAATCCGGGTAGCACTTTATGTATACCTGTTTCAATCATAGTGTTTAAAGCCATTTTTAGGTGTTTACCCCTAAGTATTTTAATGAGCTCAGCATGAATGCGTTCCATAGCTAACTCTTTAATTAAATGTGTGTTATCTTGAATTGCTTGTTTGGTTACAGGTTCTATTTCAAAGCCTAATTTAGATTGGAAATAGAATGCTCTTAACATACGTAGTGCATCTTCTTTAAAGCGTTCGTTAGGATCACCAATTGCGCGGATAATTTTATGTTCAATATCTCTTTGACCACCTACGTAGTCATAGATATTTTGATACTCATCCATTAGAATACCATTCATCGTAAAATCACGACGCATCACGTCATCATTAACGTTATCCGAATAAATGACAGAATCTGGATGTCTAAAGTCTGATGTAGGACCATCTGTTCTAAATGTTGTTACTTCAAAAGAAACATTGTCATACATGATAGTTATCGTACCATATTTGATACCTGTAGGTACTGCTTTAAAATGCTTCATAACTTCAAATGGTTTGGCACTGGTAGTTATATCGATATCGCTAAACTTGGCTTTCATTAGAAAGTCTCTGACTACGCCTCCAACAAGGTAAGCTTGATAGCCTTGTTTCTTTAAATCTCTGATTAAATTTTTCGCTGATTTTAAACTCATATTTTTTGTAACCTACCAATTATTTTATATACCTTAAACATTATATCAAAAATAGCACATTATAAAAAGGGAGGTATCAATAAATGTGTGAAAAACTTATATGTTTTTATGATATACTTTTATATAAGGTGATTATATGTATTATTTAGAAAAACAAATTGATCATAAAATTATAATTGATAAGTCAGAATTTATAGCTATCCTTACACCAATAGATAGTATTTTGGATATGCCTGAAATACTAAAAAGCATTAAAAAGGCTTATCCTAAAGCAACACATTATTGTACTGCATATGTCTTTGAAAACTCTCAAGGGTCAAATGATGATGGTGAACCATCTGGTACAGCAGGTGTGCCGATGCTAGAGGTTTTAAATAAAAACAATCTACATAATTGTTTTGCTGTTGTAGTGCGTTATTTTGGCGGTATAAAACTTGGTGCTGGTGGTTTAATTAGAGCATATGCAAAATCCATTTCACAAGCATTAATTGATACACCTATCTTAAAAAAGATAACTACAACGAATTTTGAAGTCACATTTAAATATGATCAAATTGGTTTAATAGATCACCTTTTTAAAGATTTTATTACACATAAAGATTTTTTAGGTGATGTCATATATGAACTTTCTTTTACTGATGATCTATATTTAATTGAAGAGCATCGTCATATATTTAAATTAGTAAAAGAAAAAGGAACTAAAGATATTTTAGTTCCTTGGAAATAATTCGATAATGTCTAATAGCATTTTAGCTAAAAAGTAACTTGTTAATAATGAAAGAATTAAATATGCCGCATTGATTTCAAAGAGTCTATACTTTTTGAAATATTTTTCTATTTCTATTGCCTGTAGGATTCTAAAACTTATGAAGAAACCTACTACAAATACAGACCAAAATACAATATAAGTCACATATGGGTTCATTATTTAGTACCGAAGAGGCGGTCTCCTGCATCTCCAAGTCCTGGTACAATGTAGCCAACCTCATTAAGTTTTTCATCTAATGCTGCTAAATATATTGGAACATCTGGATGATCCATTTGAAGACGTTTAACACCTTCAGGACACCCGACTAGACCAACAAATCTAACATCTTTAGCACCACGATTTTTAAGTTCAGTGATTGCTGCTGTAGCTGATCCCCCCGTTGCAAGCATTGGGTCAACTACTAAAACTACACCATCTAAAATATCTGTTGGGAATTTTGCATAATAAGAAACCGGTTCTAGAGATTTTTCATCTCTATATAACCCGATATGACCTATTTTTGCACTTGGTACCATATCATGAATACCATTAACCATGCCAAGTCCTGCTCTTAAGATTGGGACAATAACAAGTTGTTTTTTTAATTGTCTACAAATTGTTTTTTGAATTGGAGTTTCTACTTCAATTTCAACAGTTTCTAGATCTTTTGTAATTTCATAAGTGATTAATGCACCAATTTCACCAACAGTTTCTCTAAATGTTTTAGTACTGGTGTTTTTATCTCTTATAAGTGCCATTTTATGATCAATTAATGGATGATTTAATACAACAAGTTTTCCCATGGTTTACTCACCATTTTCGATTGCTGCAATCTTATCTACGCGATGTTGATGACGGACTTCTTCTGTTGCATTTAAATATGCATCAACAATAATTTTAGATTCTGATGTCGTTTGATTTCTGCCGCCAAAAGCAATCACATTTGCATGATTATGCTCTCTTGCAAGCCTAGCAGTTAATTCATCAAAGACGTGAGCTGCTCTAATGCCTTTGACTTTATTTGCTGCAATACTCATACCAATACCAGTACCACATACTAATAAACCAACTTCAACTTCCTTTTTTACAACAGCTTCTGAAACTGTTTTTGCATAATCAGGGTAATCTACTCGGTCAACTGAGTGTGCTCCGAAATCAACAACATCGTAACCTTTTTTAGTTAAGTACTCAATGATTTCAGTTTTTCTATTAAAACCCGCATGATCTGCGCCAATGCCTATTTTCATATGTCACCATCCTCATTTTTATTTATTATAACATAATAATATCGTTTAATTGGTTGATATTCATATCAATTATTGATTTTGACTGTAGTTCGCTTTTTTACGTTCATTTGCTTTTAAATATTTTTTTCTAATACGAATAGTTTTTGGAGTAATTTCAATTAATTCATCATCATTGATGAAGTCCATACATGCTTCTAAACTCATTTCGATTGGTCTTTTTAAGACAACTGTATTATCTTTACCAGATGTACGCATATTTGTTAATTTCTTTTCTTCAACAACGTTGATGACTAAGTCATTATCTTTATTATTCATACCAACAATCATACCTTCGTAAACGTTGACTCTTGGTTCGACAAAGAATTGTCCTCTATCTTCTAAGTGTCCAATAGCATAAGCTGTTGTTTGGCCATCTTTAAGTGAGACAAGTGCTCCGTTTTGGCGACTACCTATATTATCATTCAACATTTTCTTATATTCCAAGAAACTATGTGCTAGTACACCATAACCTTTAGTTGCAGTTAAAAATTGTGTCATAAGGCCAATTAATCCACGTGAAGACATGTTATAAACAAGTCTTGTTTCATTAACACCTTGATCCATTTTAATAACTTCACCTTTACGGTTACCAAGTAATTCCATCACGCTACCGACAAATTCATTTGGCGTATCCACTTGAACTTCTTCATATGGTTCACATAGTACACCATCGATATTTTTAATAATAACTTTAGGCCTAGATACTGCAAATTCAAAGCCTTCTCTACGCATTGTTTCAATTAAAATACCTAAGTGTAATTCTCCACGTCCTGAAACTAACCAACTTTCAGAACCTTGTTCTTTTTCTACTTTTAAGGATACGTCTTTTTGAACTTCTCTAGTTAATCTTTCATCAATCTTACTTGCTGTAACAAACTTACCTTCTTGCCCTGCAAAAGGTGAACTATTTGTTAAGAAAGTCATCTGAACAGTTGGTTCATCAATATGTAATAAAGGTAATCTTGTAGTTTCACCTACTTCAGTAATGGTGTCTCCAACAAAGATATCACTTAAACCAGCAATCGCAACAATATCACCAGCATGCGCTTCTGCAGTTTCAACTTTTGTTAAACCACTATAACGATATAGTTTTTGAATTCTAAAATTATCTACTTTTCCACTAGGACGTAGACAAGATACAAATGAGTTTACTTTTAAAGTGCCTTGGAATACTTTACCAATACCCATACGACCAACATAGTCATTATAGTCAATTAATGCTGGTTGGAATAATAATGGTCCATCAAGTTTAACATTAGGTTTAGATACATGGTTTACAATGGTATCTAATAATGGTTTCATGTTTTTAGCTGAATCAAATTCAACATCAAAACTTGATAACCCTAATAAACCAGAAGCATAAATAATTGGAAATTCCAATTGATCATCAGTTGCCCCTAAGTCAATAAATAAGTCAAACACTTGGTTTACAGTCTTTTTAGGGTCTGCAAATGGTCTGTCAATTTTATTGATAACAACAATCGGTTTTAACTTTTCTTCTAAAGCTTTTCTTAAAACGAATTTTGTTTGTGGCATGACACCGTCTTTAGCGTCTACTAATAGTAATACACCATCAACAAGTTTCATAATACGTTCAACTTCACCACCAAAATCGGCGTGCCCTGGGGTATCCATAATGTTAATACGATAATCACCGTATTCAATTGAGGTAGCTTTTGCAAGAATTGTAATACCTCTTTCACGTTCAATATCAATGTTATCCATTGCACGTTCTTGCATATGTGAGTTTTCACGATATTCACTTGATTGTTGTAGTAGTTTGTCTACTAATGTAGTTTTCCCATGATCGACGTGAGCGATGATGGCAACGTTTCTAATTTCCATATTTTATACTTCCTTTTATAAGCCTTTATCATTTTATCATATAATGAAAAATTTTCATGAAAAAAGTTCTATTTTTCAAGAACTTTCATTATTACATCGAGTGTGATGTCACCTTGTCTAATAAGTGATGGTAAATCGTGTGTAAAGTCTATGACTGTGGATGACACTTCACTTAAAACTTCTTCATTTGGGTAAACCTTGTCTACTTTATCACCAAATACCTTCATGATTGCATCATATTCATTTAATGGTGCTTGATTAGAGTAGTTTACAGAGGTTGTTTTTAGTGGACCTAATTCATCAATTAATTTTAAAGCCAACTTATGATTTGGCATTCTAAGTCCAATTGTTTTTTCACCACTTTTTTTATAGTAAGCATCGCTACTTTCAAAGATAAGTGTTAACCCGCCTGGCCAAAATTTTGATGCTACTTTGAATGCATTATCACTGACCTTAGCGATTTCTTTTACTTGATCTAAGTTAGAGATTAATATCGCGATTGGTTTATTAAAGTCTCTACCTTTAATTTCATAAATTTGTTTTAAGCCTTCCTTATCTAAATAAGGTGTGCCTAATCCATAAACAGTATCCGTTGGGAAAATAAGTAACTTAGTCATTAAATACACCACCTAATCCAACAAATGTCATACGATCTTTACCTTGTAAGTCTTTTAATTGTCTTACGTTAGCATCTTTAAAATATTTTAAGATTAATGCCTTTAAGTTTTCACTTTGATACATACTATGTTCAAAAGCAATGAGTGCTTTTTCTTTTAAATAATTTTTAGCATTTTTTAAAATGATCTCGTAAGGTTCAAGTCCATCTACACCGCCGTAAAGTGCTAAACTAGGTTCTTTTGTTACAACCTCTTCCACGGCTTCATCATTTGGAATATAAGGTGGATTTGCGACGATTATATCATATTTTTTATCGATAGTACTAAACCAATCCGATGCAATAAAATTCACTTTACTACTTAAGTTTAATTGGTTTTCTCTTGCAACCATAAGTGCGGTCACAGAGATATCTGATGCATCTACTTGCATATTAGGTTCTTCAATAGATAATGTAATCGCAATCGCTCCACTACCTGTACCTAAATCCAGTACATCAATTTTTTGGTCTTCAAAATAAGTGTCATAGATAAGTAGTGTTTCTTCCACTAATTGTTCTGTTTCTCTTCTTGGAATTAATACTTGATCACTGACTTTAAATTTGTAACCATAAAAGTAGGAGTAACCTACAATGTGTTGTACAGGCGTACCTTCTATTGCGTAACGTTTAAAACCGTCTTCGATTTTATGAATAAGTTCTTCACTTACCTTAGCGTTCATTTTTAAATAAAACTCGGTTGGTGAATAACCTGATAATTCGGTAATTAACCAACGCATTGCGTGTGGTTCTTTACCTAAACTGATAACCTTTTTTTCATAGGTTTTTACTAAGTCTTGAAGTGTCACTTTGATTGTCCTTCTAATGCTTCTTTTTGGATTTCGTTTATGAGTGGTTCGATAATTAAATCAATGCGACCTTCCATAATTGCATCTAGTCTATTAATGGTTAAGCCAATACGATGATCTGTTACTCGGTTTTGTGGGTAGTTATATGTTCTAATCTTTTCACTACGGTTACCACGACCGATTAAAGCTTTTCTACTTTCGCCTTCTTTTTCTAGTTGCTCTTGTTGGATTTTGTCATAAATACGGGTTACTAATAGTTTATAAGCTCTATCTTTATTGGCGTGTTGACTACGTTCTTCTTGTGATGTTACAACAACATTGGTTGGAATATGCGTTAAACGAACTGCTGAGTAGGTCGTGTTAACGGATTGCCCTCCAGCACCGGATGAGTTATATGTATCAAAACGGATATCTTCCCATTTGATGTCATATTCAATCTCTTCTTGTTCAGGCAATGCGAGTACTACTGCAGTTGAGGTATGAATACGTCCCTGGCTTTCAGTCTCGGGTACACGTTGAACACGGTGTACACCCGATTCATGTTTTAAATAACTAAATGCATTCTCACCTGAAATGATGAATTCAATACCTGCAAAACCACCACTAGAACCTGGTGTTGTATTTACAAGTGTTACTTTCCAGCCCATATTTTCTGCGTATTTAGAATACATTTTAAATAAGTCACCGGCAAATATGTTACCTTCATCTCCACCAGCTGCACCCTTAATTTCAATGATGACGTTTTTGTCATCATCTGGATCTTTAGGTAAGAGTAAAATACGTAAACTTTCTTCTAAGTTTTCAATTTCACTTTCTAGTGATTTTTCTTCAGCTTTTGCCATTTCTAAAACACTACTTTCAGTTTCTAACTCAAGTAGTTCTTCTAAATCTTTTAATTGTTCTTTTAAACTTAAATATCTTTCATAAGCTACAACAGCATCTTCTAAACCTTTAAGTTCTTTCATGAGTTTTGTTATTTCTTTAACATCACTAATACCTGATGCTAATTTTTCTTGTAACGCATAATACGTTTTTCTCATGACTTCTAATCTTTCAAACATAATTTTCTCCTTAGAAAATAGTATAACCAATAAACCCCAGTATACCAGATAATATAATGAGCATAATTGGATTTATTTTTTTAAAAACAAGTGAAGCAAGTAATACGATACCAAATATCGCTAAAGCAATATAGTCAGTATTAAACGCTACTAAACCTTCCATGTTACCAAATATTGCATTAATTACAACGGATACCCCAGCAGATAGGATAAGACCTAATGTAAGTGGATTAATCCAACTTAATGCATATCTAACAGGTTTAGACTTTAATATTTTAGCACTAAATATAGCAATTAATATAATTATGATAAAACTTGGTAAAACAACACCTAAAGTTGCCAGAATTGAACCCCAAACCCCAAATGAGTTATAGCCTACAAAGGTTGCAATATTTATCGCAAATGGTCCAGGTGTTGATTCTGCAATACCAATAAATTGATCTACTTGAACAATCGATAGATAGCCTGCACCGACAACTTCATTACGGATAAGTGGTATCATTGCATAACCACCACCAAATGTAAATAAACCTATTTTAAAGAATATTAAGAATAACTGTATTAACTCAATTAGCATCTACTTTTCCTCGATTCATGAATAGTCCATAAATGATTGCAAATATTGCAGTAATGATAATTAAGTATACAACAGAAAAACTAGGTATAAATAAGGATACTAAAAAACCTATCGCCATAAGTATGACATTAATCACAGTAACACCTAAGTTTTTTGATAAAGAAAACCATGCGTTAAATATTAAGACAGCAACACCTGCATTAATACCTTTTAAAACATTTTGAATATGAATGTTTTGACTAAACGCTTCTAAAAATATACTAATTAATATAATGATCATAAAGGAAGGTAATACAACACCTAAAGTTGCTGCAACTGATCCCCCAACCTTTTTTTGTTGGTAACCAATATAGGTTGCACTATTAATTGCAAACGGTCCAGGTGTAGATTGTGATATTGCCAGTAAATCTAACATGGATTTTGAATCCATCCACTTTTTGTTTTCTACAAATTCTCGTTCCATAACACGCATCATTGCATATCCACCACCAAAGGTAAATAGTCCGATTTTAAAAAACGAAATAAATATATTGAAATAACTATTTTTTACCATAAACGCCTCAACTTTCTGCCACATGCTCGTATATTCTACCACAAAACACCCTATTTTTGATATGATATAGTCATACAAAGGAGGTATATTTTATGAACAATCAATTACACAATGGATTGAATCAACAGGTAGCCAATCTTGCAACACTTTTCACAAAGCTACATCATTTTCACTGGTTTATTGAAGGGAATGGATTCTTCACTTTACACGAAAAGTTTGAATCACTTTACGATGAGGTCAATGAATTATATGACGCGTTTGCTGAAAGATTAATTATTATCGGTGGTAAACCGGCATCCACTTTAAGTGCTTATCTAAACCTAACAACACTTAAAGAAACAGAAACATTAGATTCTAAATTAATGGTGGATGAACTGATTAATGACTTAAAACAATTAGTTACTGAATTTAAAGCATTAACTAAGGAAAGTCAATCACAAGAAGATGAACAAACAGCAGATATGTTAATTGGTGCTGTTGCATCATTTGAAAAACATATTTGGATGTTTTCTGCATTCAATAAATAGCCTTGATTTAAACAAAAAACCTGAAAAATTTAAATTTTCAGGTTTTTTTTATAGTTTTATAATGATTAGGCTTCTTCAATATTTGATTGTTCATCAAATCTTGAGTATTGTGGTGAGAAGATAAAGTTAATTTCACCAATACGACCTTGACGGTTTTTACGGACCAAGATTTCTGTTTGTCCAGTTTGAGCACCATCACTTGAAGCTGCATAGTATTCTTCTCTATGAATAAACATAACAATATCGGCATCCTGCTCGATCGAACCAGATTCTCTTAAGTGCGCAAGTGTTGGACGCTTATCTGTTGATTTTTCAACATCACGAGAAAGCTGACTTAATGCAAGTACTGGAATACGTAATTCTTTAGCCATTTGTTTTAAGGCTCTAGAGATTTTAGAAACTTCTTCTTGTCTGTTATTGCCATCAGCATGAATTAATTGTAGGTAGTCAATTACAACAAAATCTAATTTACCTTCTTGAGCAAGACGGCGGCATTTCGCTCTAATATCGTTAATATTTGATGAAGATGAATCATCAAAATAGATATTGTAGTCATTTAAAATACCTGTCATATTCTCATAGTTACGCCATTCTTGCGGTGTTAAAAACCCTGTTCTTAATTTAGAATTTTCTATATGAGACATACTTGCTATCATACGGGTTACTAATTGTTCGTTACTCATTTCCAGTGAGAAAATTGCAACACCTGCTTTACCACCTTTATTATACTTAGCAGCATTTAAAGCCAGGTTCATCGCAAACGCGGATTTACCAACAGCCGGTCTAGCAGCTAAGATAATAAGTTCTTCTGGTTGAAGACCATTTGTATACTTGTCTAATGTAGCATAACCAGTTTTTAAACCTGTTACATCACCTTTTTGATTTTGTAGGTGATGTAATTTTTCAGTGACATCGCCAACAATTTCTTCGATATTTTTAAATGCTCCAACTTTTCTTCTTTGAGATAAACTTAAGATTGCACCTTCAACTTTATCTAAGTATTCAGCAGAGTTAATATCCGATGTAAGACCTTGAGTAGCAAGCTCTTGTGTAATTCTAATTACATCTCTTTTTAAGGATAAGTCTTTGACAATTTCAATATAGGTATCAATATGGTCAATGGATACAGTATATTCTGATAAATCAAGAATATAGGATAATCCACCGACAGTTTCTAATTGAGATTTATGCTCTAAGATTGATTTTAATGATGTGTAGTCAATTGATTTACGATCATTATACAAATCCTTCATTGCTTGAAAGATAAGTGCATGTGCATTTAAGTAAAAATCACTTTCAGAGATTTCATCAAAGATATTCGGTGCAGTTTGACTATCTAAAAGAATAGCCCCTAATACTGATTTTTCAGCATCTACTGCGTTAGGAATTTTATTGGCCATAACTAATCTCTTCTTTCAATTATATTTACTTCAAATGTTGCTTTTACACCTTTATCTAAACTTACAGTTACTGGATAAATACCAACAGACCCAATATCATTTGCTAATTCTAAACGCTTTTTATCAATCATTACACCATGTTTTTCATGGAATGCTTCAACGATTTGCTTTGTTGTAATCGAACCAAAGCGTTTACCATCCGCACCAACATTAATAGATAATGTAATAGATTTACCTTCAATTTCAGAAGCAACCTTCTTCATTAACTCTAAATATTTTGCAGCATCTTCACGTTCTTTTTCTTTTTTATCTTCTAGTTTTTTGATGTTTTCTTCGTTAGCAAAAACAGCAAGTTTATTTGAAATTAAGTAATTTGCATAGCCACCTGCTAATTCAATCACTTGATCTTTTTTTCCTTTACCTTTAACATCATCTAATAATATAACTTTCATAGGTGTATTGTCTCCTCCATATTCTAATTCTAATATATGTTTTAATTGTAGGTAAGCATCATTCACACTTACATCTTTTATTTGGGTTGCTGCAGAACTTAAATGTCCACCACCGCCCATTTCTTCCATCAGTAACTGCACATTAATTGCACCAAAACTTCGAGCTGAAATACCAACAGTACCATCTGAGAAATTAACAATAGTAAATGAGGCATCTATATTTTTAATTTCTAATAAGGATTCTGAAAGTTGTGCAATAAACGTACGATCATTAAACACATCTTCCGTTTTCACAATAGCAAATCTATCTAAGAAAATTTCCACCTTACCAAGTAATTCGTTTTGTTTAATAATTCTATTTAAATCACTTCTAAGCCATGTTTTAACCATCATCGTATCCGCACCATAATCTTTTAACTTAGATGCAACATCAAACGTTCTAGCATTGGTTCGGTACGTGAAGGTATTTGTATCTAAGATGATACCACCATACATGACACTAGCCTCAGGGGCATCTAATTGTATTTCAATAGGGAAGAAACTAAATAACTCCATCATAAGTTCTACTGTAGATGAGGCACCTGGATCAATAAATGAAAAATCACCTTGAATGGATGTTTCATTACCACGGTGGTGGTCAATGACAGCAGTTTTTAATTTTAAATCCAGCAATTCCTTACTATGAACTATTTGTGGATTTTGAGTATCTAGAATCATAAGCAGAGTATCTTTAGTTTTACGTTCTAATGCTTCTTGAGTTGAAATAATATGTTTGGTTACTGGGTGGTTCATTGATAGTAAGTAATTGTAAACATCGGTAACGGTTGGATCTAACTTTTCCATATCTACAATTAAATATGCAGCTATATCCGGTGTTGTAAGTGCCATTTTAAGTGCACCAATCATTGCACCAAAGGAGTCCAGGTCTGTTTGAACATGACCCATAATATAGATTTGGTCTGCTTTACTTAAGGTATCGCCCAACATTTGTGCTGCTAATCTAGCATTGGTTCTACTTGATCTAGCAATTGATTCTAACTTCGCACCGAAATACGCTATCTTTTGATTTTGAATATTTACAACGGCTTGGTCTCCACCACGCTTTTCAGCGAGTTCAATGGCGTTTTGTGCATAATCTGATAATTCATCATATTCTAAATCCCAAGATGCAACACCAATTGACAAGGTTACTCTAATACCATAATTTGTTGATATATCACGTATATGTTCTAAGATATCAAACTTTTTAGCCATCATATCTTCTAATCTTTTACGTTTAATGAGCATCACCATTCGGTTATCACCGTATGGTTTTAAATAACCATTATACTCATCTACCCAATCAGCTATTGCTGATAAATATTCACCTTTGATGCTCGTTTGTTCAGAGATATCAAAGTTTGTCATATTATCTTCAAAGTTATCTAGGTTTAATATCCCAATTGCTGGTAGGTTCTTAATGAACTCTAATTTTATATTTTCTCTTGATGTGACATTAAATAGGTAGATAACTTGGAAAGAATCTTTATATAGTACTTCATACTTTTGGTCTTTGACCGAGATAGTTATAGGTTGTTTATTATCACTTAATAAATAATCTGCTAAAGATGCAGATATTTCTGCAACAGGTCGGTCAATTAATCTACCTTCAAAAATCACTTTAGCATACTGGTTAACCCATTTTATCTCTTTTAAACTTTCATCCAGTACTAAAATACCAATCGGTAATTCATGAAAGGCATCATCACCTACTTGATTTACACGTGGTGATAATTTGCTCCACCTTGCAAGTCTATTTTGTAGATTTTTTATATACTGTTTATAATTATTAACGATGGTAAATATTAAAACGATCACTACTAAGAATGTTAAAAGTATAAATGTAATATAAGATATGAATTTGATGTTAGGAATTTGATCCAACATAACTGTAAAGGTTACTAAGGTAAACATTGCAAAAGCCAATACCCATAGGGTGATTAAAATTCCATTGATTAATTTACGCATTCATATAAGCCCCTTTCTTTAATAAATTATATCATAATTTAGTGATTATGCGGTGAATGTTTGATTGTTTACACTTTAATTTACGGTTAAAAAAAACAGAAACTTTATTTAGTTTCTGTTTTGAATTTTAAATTTTATTTTTTATTATTCTTTAACGAATGGTAATAATGCCATATGACGAGCACGTTTGATAGCTACAGCTAGTGGTCTTTGCCATTTTGCTGAAGTACCAGTCACACGTCTTGGTAAGATCTTACCACGTTCAGTGATAAATCTTTTTAGCAATTCTGTATCTTTAAAGTCAATATGGGTAAATTTATTTTGTGTAAAGAAACAAACTTTTTTACGTTTTCTAAATCCACCAGCACGAAATTTTCTGTCTTGCATTGTTAAATTCCTTTCTTAAAATGGTAAATCATCATCAGCAATCAAGTTTTTTGTACTTTCATACAGTTCATCTTGAGCATCATTTGATTGATTTTCCTCATATTTATTTCTATATTGTCCAGAGTTATCGCCTTGATTAGAACTTCTAGACTCTAATAGTTGTACGCTGTCTGCTACAACTTCTGTAATGTATACTGTGCGGCCATCATTATCTTGATAATTCCTTGTTTGCATGCGACCATCAACAGCTAGTAAGTTACCTTTTTTAACATAATTTTTCATGAAATCTGCAGATGCTCTCCATGTAACACAGTTAATGAAGTCCGCTTCTCTTTCACCACTTGCAGAAGTGAAATTACGATTCACAGCTAATGTAAAACTCACAACGCTTGCACCTGAGGTGGTCACTCTATGGTCTACATCTTTTGTTATTCGGCCAACTAATACGACACGATTAATCATAATTATTCGCCTTCTTTAACTTCAATATTACGAATCACTGATTCAGTAATATTAACGACACGTTTGTATTCAGCAATCGCTTCTGGCGATGCTTCTACCAACATCCAAACATAGTAACCTTTTCTATGTTTGTTGATTTCGTATGCTAAATCTTTTAACCCAATTTCTTTTAAAGATAAAACAGAACCACCGTTTGATGTGATTACGTTTGATAGGTTAGCAACAAGACCTTTTAATTTTTCCGGGTCTAATTGTGGATTAGCAATGTACATAAATTCGTACTTTCTCATCGTTTTTTTTCCTCCTTTTGGACTTCTTGGTCATCTCTGACAAGGATCATATTTTTGCATTTTTACATGCTTTCTAATTATATCACTAAATAAATGAAATAGCAACCTTACTTTTTGATAATTTCATGTAACATTTTCACAGCTTTTCTAACTGTTGTTTTAATGTTTTGCTCACGGCTATCTTCTGGGTAGAAGACAATATCATCTACATAAAGTAATCCTTTGTGTAAAACGCCTACATAAGCCATGTTATTATCTTTTCCACTTGCATAACCAGTCACTGATACAGCAAAATCTGCACCTGTTATCTTTTGTAATTGGGTAGCCATTAAGGATGCAATTTCATGTGAAACTACACCATATTCATCAATATCTTTTTGGTCAATTTTTAAGGTTCTAACCTTAGCTTCATCACTATATAAAACGAAACCTTCTTTAAAGATTTTTGATGCACCTTGGTACTTTACTAATTCGTAGCTTAAGCGTCCTCCAGTCATAGATTCTGCAAAGCTTATGGTTTGATTTGTTTTTGTTAAATAGTTATGTACGAGCTTCATTTGATAACTACCTCCATTTCAAGGTTTTCAAATATTTGTAAATCTTCATTAAATCTAACAACTTCAAATATATAAGAATTACCTACTTGAAGTGTGCCGATTGCAGCAATTAAATCCTCATTAGATTTAATCTCAACACCATTTAGTTTTTGTACTAAATCAAATCTTTCTAAAATTCCTGAACTTGCTCTTGTACTATTGACTTCAATAATCACGACACCACTAGAATTTTTAGGTACATAATCATAAGGATCGAAGTCAGCTGCTTTATCACCAAAATATTGTTCATATTCCATACTTACAAAATCATCATATGGACGGATGATAATACCTAATTTAGGTGTCACACTATTTAGTCTTTTTTGAACAATTTCAGCCACTTTATTAACGTGGATAGCATCACCAATTAAATAAATTGTTTCACCTTCAATAATTTCAACGCGTTGCGTATTTACGCCAATAAATGTACCATCATAACTAAATAGTGGACCACCAGAGTTACCTGGATTAATATTTGCTGTATGGCTAATGTAGTAACTGTTAAGTTCAGAAATAATACCCATGTTAGTTGCTAGATTAAAATTGTCTTTAGATACCGGTGTACCTATTCCAAATACAGATTGCCCAATGGATAGTTGAATGTGTGTATTCGTTTCAGTGTTTAGTGGCTTAATATCAATTAATGGATAATCAAAACTAGATTCGAAACGAACGACTGCGATGTCATCATTATCAGTTTCTGATAAAGGAAAGGCATAGATGTCACCAATTTCAATGTTACCTTGATTGGTTTTAACTTTCATGTAAGTCATCGTATCGACTACATGATTGTTAGTTAAAACATAATAGTAATACATATCATCATTTGAAGGTTCTCTGTCAAAGATTAACCCTGAACCTAAAGACACCTCAAATGTCATATAATAGCCAAATAAATTGACTGTGCTATTACTTAAATCTTCTACTAACGCTTGAAATTCTTCTTCTGTAGGAACATCCCTTATCGGATGTTCTATTTCACTTGGTAGGCAACTCGTTAATAAAAGTAGTAATAGCACTAAACTAAATGCGTATACTTTTTTCATATAATTATAAGTACCCTTCAACAAGATCTATAACTCTATTAATATGAATTGCTTCATTAATTAAAACTTCAGGACGACCACCCGCGGTAAATGAGTACTTTACATTAATACCGATGAGTTCTCCAGTTGATTTTAAATAAAGAGGTGAACCAAGTGTTCCTGGGTTTAAATTGGTACCATGTACAATACGGTTATCATATACCCCCATTATAAGTGCAGGGTTTGTTACAAAGTTTAGGTAAGCAGTTGAAATGGGTGTTGCTATAGAGAAAATAGTTAAATTATCTAGCAATACAGCCTCATCAATTCTTTTAAGTTCTACAACATGTAAATCTTCTGATGATGAAAATCTAATTAAAGCAATATCTTCATCAACTTCATAACTTAATTTTGAGTTTAACACTTGAGCTGAAATACTTGTTCCATTTTCAGTGAAGATTGTCACTGTTAGTGAGTTTTCAACTACCCATTGTGTAGTAAGTGCATAGTATACAGTATTTAACCCACCAGTTTCTTTTTTAATAATCACGCCAGAACCTTTTCTAGTTTGTGACTCATCTTGAAATATTGCAGTATTTGATACTGCAATACCAGCAAATTTTAATTCTGGTAACATCTCGATAAATCCCGCTTCAGATTCTGTTAAAGCTGGCGCGTAAGTTGTTGGTCTAATATTATCTGCATATTCTTCAAGTGCTGCACAACTACTCAAGGTAATAACAAATACTAAGAGTAATAAGATATTCAATACTTTTTTCATAGTGTTTCCTCCAATTGGAATAACTTGATTGCATTTTGAGTGGTAATTTTATCTACTTCATGGATATCCATGTTTTTTATTATTGATACAGCTTCTAATACATATTTGGTGTAACCCGGTTCATTTGTCTTACCTCTGAAAGGTACAGGTGCCAAATAAGGTGAATCTGTTTCTAAAATCAAATGAGATATATCTATTTTTTCTACAATTTCGTGAAGTTCAGTAGCCTTTTTAAAGGTTACAACACCAGAGATACCTATTAAAAAGCCAAGTTCAATCGCTTTTTTTGCATCCTCTAAATTAGATGAAAAGGAATGAAATACACCTTTAATCTTACCTTTATACGGTAATAGACATTCATAAGCTTCCTTAAATGAAGCTCTTGTGTGAACAATAATTGGTAGATTAAGATGAATTGCTAATTCAATCTGATCTGTAAAGTATTTTATTTGTTGGTCTAAATTTGACTTATCCCAATAAAGATCAATACCCGTTTCACCAACAGCAACAACTCTTTTATGCTTAAACAGCGGGAGTAAATCTTTTACATCTCCACCTAAACTTGTCGGGTGTATACCAACACTTGCATAAAGGTTATCAAATTTAGAAACAAGCTCGATAGCGCGTAAGTTATGGTATGTATCCATACCTACAACTATTATTTTATCCACACCATTTAATTTGGCATTCATTAAAACTTCATCTAATCTATTATCAAATTCTTTTGTATTGATGTGTGCATGGGTATCTATCATATAATAATCCTTTTATTTCTTCCTAATAAATTATATCATAGATAGTATTTTAGGTGGGGTTTTGTGGCAAGATTCACGTAAGAATTACATATATTAAATAAAAAAAGAACCTATCCAATAGGATAGGTTCCATAAGTTAATAACTTTAATTAGTCAGCAAGAATTTTAACTACTGTACCAGAAGCAACTGTTCTACCACCTTCGCGGATTGAGAATTTTGTACCTTCTTCAAGCGCGATTGGGTGAATTAGTTCTACTGTAACTTCAGCGTTATCACCTGGCATAACCATTTCAGTACCTTCACCTAAAGTGATGATACCTGTGATGTCTGTAGTTCTGAAGTAGAATTGAGGACGATAGTTTGAGAAGAACGCTGTATGGCGTCCACCTTCTTCTTTACTTAATACGTAAATTTGAGCAGTGAATTTAGCATGAGGTTTAACTGTACCTGGTTTTGATAATACTTGACCACGTTCTACACCTTCACGATCAACACCTCTTAATAAAGCACCGATGTTGTCTCCAGCTTCAGCTTGGTCTAATAATTTTCTAAACATTTCTACCCCTGTAACAGTTGTAGTTTTAGTATCAGTAATACCAACGATTTCAACTTGGTCACCAACTTTAACGATACCACGATCAACACGTCCTGTAGCAACTGTACCACGACCTGTAATTGTGAATACGTCTTCAACTGGCATCATAAATGGTTTGTCTGTAGCACGTACTGGATTATCGATGTATGCATCAACTGCATCCATTAATTCTTCAACTTTAGCAACCCATTCTGGTTTACCTTCAATAGCACCTAAAGCAGATCCTTTGATTACTGGAATATCATCTCCTGGGAAATCATATTCTGATAATAATTCTCTAACTTCCATTTCAACTAAGTCTAATAACTCTTCGTCATCAACTAAGTCAGCTTTGTTTAAGAATACTACTAATTTAGGTACCCCAACTTGGCGTGATAAAAGAATATGTTCACGAGTTTGTGGCATTGGACCATCCGCTGCAGAAACAACTAAGATAGCACCGTCCATTTGAGCAGCACCTGTAATCATGTTTTTAACATAGTCAGCGTGACCTGGGCAGTCTACGTGAGCGTAGTGTCTTGTTGCAGTTTCATACTCAACGTGAGATGCGTTAATAGTTATACCACGAGCTTTTTCTTCTGGTGCACCATCAATTTGGTTATAATCTCTTTTTGTAGCTAACCCTTTTCCTGCAAGTACTGATGTAATTGCAGCAGTTAATGTAGTTTTACCATGGTCAACGTGTCCGATTGTTCCAACGTTAACGTGTGGTTTTGTTCTTTCGAATTTTTGTTTTGCCATAACGCAAAAGCCTCCTATAATTTTTAATTAATATAATAGCCTATCATTAGATATTTTATCATATTACTAATTTTTTGTGAAGTGGATTAGTTTGAACCACGTTTTTTAATGATTTCTTCTTGAATACTCTTAGGTACTTTGTCGAAGTGATCGAATTGCATTATGAATGTTGCTCTACCTTGAGTGTTAGATCTTAGAGATGTTGCATAACCAAACATTTCTGATAGTGGTACGAAGGCACGAATAGAAATTGCATTTCCTCTACCTTCTTGGCTTTCCAAGCGTCCACGACGGCTTGTGATATCACCAATAACATTACCTACATAATCATTTGGAGTAACAACTTCAACGTCCATAATTGGTTCTAAAATAACAGCGTTTGCTTTATTTTTAGCATCTTTTAATGCCATACTTGCAGCAATCTTATATGCCATTTCAGAGGAGTCGACATCATGGTATGAACCGAATTTTAATGTAGCTTTAATATCAACAACAGGGAAACCTGCAAGGATACCGCCACCTAAAGCTTCTTCTAAACCTTTTTGTACGGATGGAATATATTCTCTTGGAATAACCCCACCAACAATTTTGTCAACGAATTCAAATCCTTTACCTGGGTTTGGTTCAAAGTCAATTACAACGTGTCCGTATTGTCCACGACCACCTGATTGACGGATGAACTTAGCTTCAATTTCATTTGGTACAGTTAATGTTTCACGGTAAGATACTTGAGGTTCTGTAACGTTTGCTTCAACTTTGAATTCACGTTTCATGCGGTCTACTAAGATATCTAAGTGTAACTCACCCATACCAGCGATAATTGTTTGGCCAGTTTCAGTATTTGTATATGTTTTGAATGTTGGATCTTCTTCAGCAAGTTTTGCTAAAGCTTGACCCATTTTATCTTGGTCATTCTTAGTTTTTGGTTCAACAGCAACTTCAATAACTGGTTCAGGGAAGTTCATACTTTCTAAGATAATATCATCATTTTGCGATGCTAATGTATTACCTGTAGTAGTAACTTTTAAACCTACTGCAGCTGCGATATCACCTGCATATACTTCATCAATTTCTTGACGTGTATTTGCGTGCATTTGTAAGATACGACCAAATCTTTCGCGTTCACCTTTTGTTGTGTTTTGTACGTATGAACCACTCTTGATTTTACCTGAGTAAACTCTAAAGAATGTTAACTTACCAACAAATGGGTCAGTCATGACTTTGAATGCTAAAGCTGTAAATGGTTCTTCATCATCTGCGTTACGTAATACTTCAACGCCTTCTGATGTATGACCAACTACTGGTGGAATATCAAGTGGTGAAGGTAAGTAATCGATAACTGCATCTAATACTTTTTTAACACCCTTATTTTTAAAACTTGATCCAGCAACAACCGGGAAGAATTCAACAGCTAGTACACCTTTTCTGATTGCGCGTTTTAGTAATTCTACCGTAACTTCTTCACCTTCAAGGTATGTAACCATTAATTCATCATCAAATTCTGCAACAGCTTCGATAAGTTCATTTCTCATATCGATTGCTTGTTCTTCTAAATGTGCAGGAATTGGAATTTCTTTTGTTGTTTCTAGTGAATCACCAGAATATTCAACTGCAGTCATAGTAACTAAGTCGATAATTCCGCTGAAGTCTAATTCAGTACCAATAGGTAATTGAATAGCGTTTGCTTTAACACCTAAACGTCTATGTAACGTTTTAATAGCGTTATTGAAATCAGCACCAATTTTATCCATTTTGTTTACATAAACAATTCTTGGTACTTTATATTCGGTTGCTTGACGCCAAACAGTTTCTGTTTGAGGTTCAACACCCGCTTGAGCATCAATGACAGTTACAGCACCATCTAATACACGTAATGAACGTGACACTTCAACTGTGAAGTCAACGTGACCCGGGGTATCGATAATGTTTACTCTGTGATCTCTCCACACAGAGGTTGTAGCTGCAGAGGTAATTGTAATACCGCGCTCTTGTTCTTGAGCCATCCAGTCCATTTGAGATGCACCATCGTGTGTCTCACCTGTTTTATGGATTTTACCGGTATGGTATAAAATACGCTCAGTTGTAGTCGTCTTACCAGCATCAATGTGTGCCATGATGCCGATATTACGAGTCATTTTTAATGAATATTGACGTGGCATAGTTTTATCTTCCCTTCTTACCAGCGATAGTGAGCGAATGCTTTATTCGCCTCAGCCATCTTGTGTACTTCTTCACGTTTCTTAACAGCGGCACCTGTGCCCTGAGAAGCGTCTAAAATTTCTTTTGCTAATCTTTCTTCCATTGTTTTCTCGTTGCGTTTCTTAGCATATTGAACTAACCATCTTAATGCAAGTGCTTGACGTCTTTCAGGTCTAACCTCAACTGGTACTTGATAGTTTTGACCCCCAATACGGCGTGCTCTAACTTCTAAGATTGGTGAGATATTGTTTAAAGCTTCATTGAATACATCAATAGCTTCACGACCTGTTTGGTCCTTAATACGGTTTAGTGCACCGTATAAAATACCTTGCGCAGTTCCTTTTTTACCGTCTTCCATAATTGTGTTTACGATTCTTGTAATTAATTTGGAGTTGTAAATCGGATCTGGTAATACATCACGTTTTACGATATGTCCTTTACGTGGCATATTGTTCACCTTCTTCCTTTACTAGATTTTTAATGTGAGTTTTATTGTTTGTAATTTATTTATGAATTACTTTTTCTTAGCGGCTTTTGGACGCTTAGCACCGTATTTGGATCTACCCTGCATGCGGTTTGCAACACCAGTCGCGTCTAAAGCACCACGTACGATATGATAACGTACACCTGGTAAGTCTTTTACACGTCCCCCACGAACAAGTACAACGGAGTGTTCTTGTAATGAGTGACCGACACCTGGGATATAAGCTGTTACTTCTGTACCGTTTGATAATCTAACACGAGCATATTTACGTAATGCAGAGTTAGGTTTCTTAGGTGTCATTGTAGTAACACGAGTACAAACACCACGTTTTTGAGGCGAATTATATTCTGAATCTTCTTTTTTAAGGCTGTTAAAACCATAATGTAATGCTGGAGATTTAGATTTGTAATTCTTATCTTGACGAGAAGTTGTAACTAATTGAGATATGGTAGGCATATTCTAATTTCCTTTCCTAAAACACATGTCCATGTGTTTCATAATTGTTATTTTGGCTTTGTGAAGCCGAGATGTTAAGTGTAATTTCGATAAAATATTCACACCTGTTATATTATATATTTTTGATAGATAATTGTCAACTTATTAATGTTTAATTTGTTATTTTTTTACATTATTTACCTTAGACATCATTGATTTCTCTTAATAAAAATCACCCATCCTAGATAAAACTTCCAGGATGGGTGATATAAAAATGTTAATTAAATATGAGTTTAATAACGAGATTATCTCCAATGATTAATGTATCACCTTCATGATATATTTGATCATTAATGAGATAGTGACTAAAATCAGGGTCCGTTTGAACTGGTAGTTTCACTTCGTTACCTACATCATAGTATTGATATCCATTAGGTTTTGCCAGTATGCTGTCAACAAAATTTGCTAAATTATCATACATAGATATATTTGTAAAATCATTTGTTGGATACCCATCATATGCATAGGTACCATTAAAGAATCCAATTAGTGAGGTAATAAAGTGTCTACCTTCATAGATATTTGAGTACTCTGGATTTGTACCATTTCCTTTGAGTGCTACCACTTGTCTAGATGGCCAAATTTTTGTATCCACCGACTCAATATAATCTAGTAACCAGCCCCATTTTAAGTTAAGTGTTTGATCTTTAAAGAACTCATAAATTCTACTACCACTTAGACTATTATTACTAGATACCTTACCATAGACTGCACTATTATAAAATGATTCTAAATCAATTTGAGTTAAACTCAAACTGAATTTAGTATTCCAGTCATTTAAGAAAATTTTTGACAGTTCAAAATGATTTGTCTCAAATTTATCAGTAACTTTTAATTGACCAAATGTATCCATACCAAATATTTTTAATTGATTTGTGTAATTTATAATGTGTGGTGCAGCTTTTCCATCATAGGTCATTTTATAAGCTACTTCTAATACAGATCTTGTAGTTTTATTATTAGATAGTGTAATGACACCACCTTTTTTATAGTATCCGAAAACTGTATATAATTTACTAAAATCAGCAGGCATTATGTTGTTAATAATGGTTGTAAATGTACCCGTATTATCCACATTACTTACCGGTATTTTAACAACACTTTGTCCATTTATGGAAAACTGATTGGTTGTTTCTACGTTAACTCGTGATTTCAGTTCTGTTAACGATACATCACCTTCTACAATATAAAATCCTTGTTCAGTTTGACCAAGTGCTTCGTCAAACTGAGCATAGAATCTAAGTGATTGATTCGTTTCGTTTATTGCGGTTCGAATCGATGCACCTTCAACAACATTTAATTTTGTATCGTTTGCCGGATTTAATATCGTAACTGCTTCACCTAGTGTATTAGAGTATGATAATGCACGTACTGCATAGGTATATTCATTATCTAAATCACCTGTTTGGTAATTAATTATGTTATCGCTTGAACGAATGACTTCAACAATTTCAGCATTCGTAAAGTTTAATGCCGTTTTTGAACGGTACACATAGTATTGTTTGGCATCTGCTACTTTATTAAAGGATAGGGTACCATTTAAATGTTTTAAATTGGTGACCTTTCCTGGTATTATCTGTGCCATACTTTTTAACTCCGGTAAGACTGCGATGTCTGACCAAGTACTTTTAGCATTTTGCATTTGAGTGGCTGATTTTGCACTACTACCCTTATAAGCACTATCTACATAGTTGTAACTATATAAACTAGAACCTTGAACATTTTCTAGACCCTTAATGAACTCTAATTGATTTTTCATTTCATTGTTATTAGTTTGCCAGCCGTAAGTATTACCAGTTCCATCTGCCATATAAATACCAATACCAGAATATAGGTTAACATCTAAATACTTAAAGACATCATTCCACCAAGTCATAATTTTGTTATAACTTGCGACAGGATGTGAATTTGCCCAATAACTTTGAGGCAGTAAGTAGTCTATCCAACCTTCCGTAGCCCATTTAACTGAGTCTGCAAATAGATAACTTGAATAGTGTGTTTGACCACCGGTATCAGAACCTGAAGTTATAGGAATATTACCGTTATATGTGACAACACCATTACCATTCTTATAAATACCCGTTGGTGATATACCAAATTGTACATGGGTGTTGTTTGCTTGATTAAAGTTTTTAATAGTGTTTGAAACAGACTCAACCATCAGGTTTACCTGTTGTCTTCGCCAGTCTGCTTTGGATGTTGCACTAGCTGTATTATAGCCACTACCATAAGTTATAAACGTTTGTTGGTCTGGTTCATTTAAAATAGTATTTGCTCCACTTGTAGCACCATTTGCTCCTAAATTAATATAGAAGTAATCATCAAAATGAATCGCATCAACCGGATATCTTTCTAATATTTCAACAATAGTGTCAGAAACAAAATCTCTTACATGTGGTAAACCGGGGTTTAGAATAGATGCACCATTATAACTTAAAATGTTTGCCGGATTACTTGCAGGGTTTTCTGTAGGCATTGTGCCCACATAATTCGTACCTAAGCGGTATGGGTTTAACCATCCATGAAATTCCATACCACGCTTTTGTGTTTCTTCGATAAACCAAAGCATTGGGTCAAACGTATTAAAATTAACACTTGCAAATGCTGCCGCTTTGGGACTTAACTCAGATACATAGTATGCATTATTATGCGTACGTAAATGCATAATAATGGCGTTAAAGTTATAGTACTCAAGTATATCAAGAATTTCTGTTGCACGTGCTTTAAACTGTGCTTCTGACGTGTATGCTGGCATACTACCAATGAGATGAGATGCCCATGCTGCACGAAATTCTTGTTTTGTATTATTTTGTATAACCGGTGTATTTGCAGCAAGCTTTGGAGCAGATGCAAATACCATAAATGTTAAAGATAGCATAACAAATACGCCTACAATTTTTTTTATATTTAATATGTTCATTAGTAGATACCTGACCAGTTTGGATCATTAAATGTGTAAGTTAATTTGTCATTAACTATTGTGTAATTTAATGCGCTTACTACCTTATTGTTGAACTTAAAGATAACACTATTAGAAAAACTATATCCAGGGTCTAGTGTAACCACAACAGTAACTTTTAAATAATCAGTTGAAATAGTTGCAGTTGTATGATCACTTACTAGAGTAATCGTATAGTTTGAAGTATTTGCACTTACACTTATAAGTGTTAATACAGTTTGATCTGGTTCTTGATATTCTACTTCGGTAATGATTTCTTCAGCAAATGCACCAGTAGATTCAAGTGCTAATTCATATAAAGTAAAGTTAATGATTTCTGAATAGTATGTATATGCTTCATCTTCTTTAGTTACTGTAATAAAGGATCTTGCATAAACTCTATCTAATACATAATCTAATGTAGTATTTTTAAACTTTGTATTAAAGTTCGTTAATAAATCAAGTGTTGCCACTTCTTCCATGCTAATGTTTGTAACGCCAGGTGTGTTTAAATAGATGGTTTCAGCACTATTAAGTATATATATAAACCCATAGGTCACTTCTAAACTTTCTAATGTGTCATTAGATGATACAACAGCGTTTAAATCAAAACCTCTAAATTCATTGTTTAAAGACGCTGCTAAACTAATTTCTAGTTCAGGAAACTCAGTATTTGGTTTTAGTGATTCTAAAATTTCTGTTGCAAATGTACCTTCTGATACTAAAGCGAGTTCATAAAGGTTTGTAGTTTTAATACTTTTCAATTCATACATATAATTTGTTACACCTTTTTTGAATTGAACGGTTGCATATGCACTTATATAATCACCTTTGTAATCAAATATAACTTCTTCTAAGGTTAGAACTGCTTGATTACCAGTGACTTCAAAAAAGTTGATTTTTGTAGCACTTGGTAATTGTAGTTTATAGTCTAAATCTTCAGTTGTAGCATTTACCATGTATGATAGTGTGATATAAAAGTCAGTCACTTCACTCACATCAAATGCCATGTTTAAATCAACAATGATATCTAAACCTCTTACTTCATCATTTAGTTCATATAGTATATCAAGACCTACTTCATAGCTTTTTGGTTCATCATCCTTTGATATGATACAACCACTTAAAAGTAGTGTTGATATCAATATGAATAGGGTATATATTTTCTTCATCCAGTACTCCTTATCTGTTTTTCATTACACGTTATTTTATAATAAATCGCTTACATTTCAAAATATTTTTGTCTGTTATTATGAAAAAAAGATACAAATGTTGAATATATCACATTTATATCTTTTTACTAGTATTGTTTTGATTAAATATCTAATTTTCCATAGAATGCATTTTCTAAGATGACTTTCATATCCGCAACTAAAGGTAGTCTAGGGTTTGCTGTTGAACATTGATCTTCATATGCTAGATATGCTAATGATTCACTATGTTCTAAGAAGTCTTTTTCTTCTACGCTTTGACTAGCAAAATTCATGTTAATTCCTAAAGATACTGCTAAGTCATGACATGCTTTAGCAAACATCTTAACGCCTTCTTCTTTAGATTTAGGGTCAAGTCCGATTGCTCTAGCAAGTTCCATGTACTTTTCATCTGCTACATAATGAGTATATTTTGGCCAAGTAGATAGTTTAGCTGGAACTGTACCATTATATAAGACCACATGTGGTAATAAGATTGCATTAATTCTACCATGAGGTATATGATATCTTCCACCAACCTTATGTGCCATAGAGTGAGATATACCTAAGAATGCATTACCAAAAGCCATACCTGCCATGGTAGATGCATTATGCATCTTCTCTCTTGCTTCAAAGTCCAATCCATTATCAAATGCACGTTTTAAATATTTAAACACCATTTTAACCGCTTGAATTGCAAGTGAGTCTGTATAGTCATTAGCAAGTACTGATACGTAAGCTTCTACTGCATGCGTTAATACATCCATACCAGTATCTGCAGTAACAGTTTTTGGTTGAGTAAGGGTGAGTGCAGGGTCAATAATTGCTACAGTTGGTGTTAGTGAGTAATCTGCTAATGGGTATTTTTTAGACTCTTTATTATCAGTGATAACTGCAAAAGGAGTCACTTCACTACCAGTACCTGATGTTGTTGGAATACATACTAATTTAGATTTTCTACCTAAATCAGGATATCTAAATGCACGTTTTCTAATATCCATGAATTTTTGTTTTAAGTCATTAAAGTCTACTTCAGGGTTTTCATAGAATAACCACATAGCTTTTGCAGCATCCATTGGTGAACCTCCACCAATAGCAATAATCGTATCTGGTTGGAAGGATTTCATCAGTTCATATCCTTTATGAACTGTTTCAATCGATGGATCTGCTTCAACATCTGTAAATAGTTGATATACAACATGATTACGTCTTGAACTTAGTTGATCTGTTACTTTTTTAACATAACCCAAGTCAACCATAACTCTATCTGTAACGATAACAACCTTATTAACATCTCTCATTTGTCTTAAGTATTCAATAGAATCTTTTTCAAAGTAAATTTTAGATGGCACCTTAAACCATTGCATATTATTTTTCCTTTCACCGATACGTTTGATATTAAGTAAGTGCACTGCACTTACATTATCAGAAACAGAGTTTTTACCATAGGAACCACACCCTAGTGTAAGTGATGGTATAAATCTGTTATATATATTACCTATGCCACCAAAAGTAGCTGGTGAATTCACTATAATACGTATCGCTTTAAGCGCTAAACCAAAGGTTTTTTTAAGTTCATCATTTTGAGTGTGAATCACTGCAGAGTGCCCTAAACCATCAAGTTCTACCATACTTTTTGCCAGTGCTACACCATGCACTTCATCATTTGATTTAAGGATTGCTAATACTGGTGAGAGTTTTTCTCTTGTAAGTGGTTCTTCTTTACCAACACTCTTACATTCTACTAGTAAAATATTCGTATTTAAAGGAACTTCAAATCCTGCAAGTTCTGCAATGTGATGTGCACCCTTACCTACAACATAAGGATTAAGCTTTACACCATCTGGGAACATAAATGTTTCCAGCATTTGTTTTTGTTCTTTGTTACATAAAAAAGTATGTAACTTTTTGAATTCTGCTAAAGCTTCTTTATAGATTTCTTTATCAATGATAGCTGCTTGTTCAGATGCACACACCATACCATTATCAAATGACTTAGACATGACAATATCATTGATTGCAGTTTTAATGTTTGCAGTTTTTTCAATATATGCTGGTACGTTACCTGCACCTACACCAAGAGCTGGTTTACCACATGAGTAAGCTGCCTTAACCATTGCGTTACCACCAGTTGCTAAGATTGTTGCTACCCCTGGGTGGTTCATAAGCTTGTTTGTATTTTCTAAACTAGGATGTTCAATCCATGAAATACAATTCTTTGGAGCACCTGATTTAATCGCTGCTTCTTTAATAATTCTAGCTGCTTCCTTTGATGAATTTTGCGCATTTGGATGGAACGCAAAGACGATTGGATTTCTAGTTTTAAGTGCAATAAGCGACTTAAATATTGTAGTCGATGTTGGGTTTGTTACTGGTGTAATTGCACAAATTACCCCAACAGGATCCGCTACTTCTGTAATACCTGTTACTGTATTTTCTGATATAATCCCGACAGTTTTTAGGTGTCTCATATGATTGATGACATATTCCACTGAAAATAAATTCTTGGTTGCTTTATCTTCAAATACCCCTCGTTTAGTTTCCTCTACAGCGAGCTTAGCTAAACTACCATGTGCATCAATTGCCTCAACAGAAACCTTGGCTACAATCTCATCAATCTTTTCTTGGGTATAATCCATGTATTCGTCAAGCGCCTCTAAAGCGGACGTGACTAAAAGATCTACCTCGTTTAAGATAAGTGTGTCTTTTTCCATATTAAATTCTCCTTGTGTTATTTGAATTGGTTTTATAGCTCTATTTTATATGAATTTAAAATTAATTCAAATGAAACTATAATGAATACGTTTTCACAATATTTACATTAAAAAGACCACGATTTTTGTGGTCTATTTGCCTTTTATGAAGTAATCAATGCGCTATTTTCTACCAATTAATTTCTTAATGAACTTTTTAATAAAGTCTCTTAAGACTCTAAGTGGGCGACAAAGTTTCATAAATATAAGGTATACATGGTATCTAAAACCTGTAAGTGTTTTTGTCTTACCGTGTTTATAATATTCAAAAACACATCCTTTTATCTGTTCTAAATAAACTTTTTCTACGACAGATTCATTATCACCTGATACTAAAAAGTAGACATCCTTTACCTTTAAAATACGGTGTAGTATGAGTTGGCCATTGAATCTTAAAAATAATATACAATCATTTTTTTTATAATTAGGCGTGCGCTTGATGTAGACTTGTGTGTTTTTTTGATTAAAGAAGGGCCACATACTTACCCCTCTTATTTTAGATACAACAAATCCCTTTTCATTTAATTGGTTTAATATCGTATTTTGTATCATATACTCGATTTCTTTTTGTTTATTTTATTATCATACATATTTCTATCTACAACATCAATGAATTGATCTCGTGTTAAGTCCAAATTTGTTTGATATACATAATGACCATGACTGATACTTAGTTTAAATTTATCATTGATATCTTTAAAATCGTCTAAATCAAATAAAATAGCTGAAAATAGTTTACCGCGTTTTGCACGTATTAGTTTATCATCTAAATAATAATCCATATGCCTTCTATTAAATATGCCAGTTAAGTGATCATATCTTACTTTATTATTTTGGACAAACAAATAAAGCTATATTTACAGTTTGCATAGATTTCTCCCTAATCTATGTAATTATTTATCACACAACAATTATTTTAACATACCTTACATTTAAAACTGTCAATCACTATAATCTAACGCTTTAAATACACATCACTATACTGCATATCCTTTTCGAAAAGATTTTCTATATATGGACAAACAGGATCTATTTTCTTCCCTTCACTTCTAGAAAGTCTTACAACTTCATCGACTAACTTTTGTGCAATACCTTGTCCTCTTAATACTGGATCAACAAATGTATGCGTTGCTGCAATATTTTCACCGATATATTTATAAGTGATTTCTGCAATCATTTTACCCGATTCATCATTTAAATAAAATCGTCCGGGTTCTTGTTTGAACATCATATGTCTACCTCCTACTTAGTTTATAGCTCTATTATAACCTATAAGATAAAAAGGGGTACCTTTTAGTACCCCTCTTTATGATTTTTATGACTGTAAAAACTTTCTCCCCTTGAGTCTTTACAGCCTTGACTAATATATTAGATTACACCTTAATTATACTTTGAAAGTATAAAATATTGAAATTATTAGCATTTTGATATAAAAAGAGACTATTTTTATTAAATAGTCTCTTTTAAAAATGTTTTTTACTTAAATATTATTCGAAATCATCATATACTGGTTTTTTATCTTCTGGTTGATCATAATGGAAGAATTTTTCTTGCAGTATACCTGTACCAGCTGGGATTAATCCACCGATAATGACGTTTTCTTTTAATCCATGTAATTCATCTTTCTTACTTCTAATTGCAGCATCTGTTAAGATTCTTGTAGTTTCTTGGAAGGATGCAGCAGATAAGAAGGAGTCACTTCTTAGAGATGCTCTAGTAATACCTAATAGTATTGGGCGACCAACAGCTAAGCGACCACGGTTTTTAAGTACTTCTTTATTTTCACGTTTGAACTCATCAATAGATACCTCTGTACCCGGTAAGATGTTTGTATCACCTTCAATAATAACCATGATACGACGTAACATTTGACGAATAATAACTTCAACGTGTTTATCTGAAATTTCAACCCCTTGAGCGCGGTAAACTTTTTGAACTTCTTCTAAAATGTAGTTAGATGCTGTTTTAACATCTGTTACACGTAGTAATTCTTTTGGATTAATAGATCCACTAGATAATTTTTGACCTGCAACAACTTCTTGACCTTTTTTAACTAAAGCTTCAATGTTTGGATCAAGCGTGTATTTGTATTCAGTACCTTGAGCATCATTAATTGTAATACTAATTGAACCACCACGACGTGAGATATCTTTAACTTTACCTTCAACTTCTGAGATGGTTGCTTTACCTTTTGGATTACGCGCTTCAAATAACTCTTGAATACGCGGTAAACCTTGAGTAATATCGGCACCAGCAGCAACCCCACCTGTATGGAATGTACGCATGGTTAACTGTGTACCAGGCTCACCAATTGATTGAGCAGCAACAACCCCAATAGCTTCACCAACTTCAACAAATTGGTTTGTAGCTAAGTTAATACCGTAGTCTTTCGCACAAATACCATGACTTGATGTACATGTCATAATACTTCTAATTTCAACTTTTTGCATACCTGATTTAACGATTGCTAAACCAATTTCTTCAGTAATCAGTTCATTACGTTTCACAAATACTTCACCAGTTTTTGGATTTATTATGTCATGAGCAGCAAAGCGGCCATAAATTCTATCGTATAATGGAACGATTTCTTTACCTGACTCATCTTTGATTGCTTCTACATAAACACCGTGGCTTGAACCACAATCATCCTCAACAATAATAACGTCTTGTGATACGTCAACTAAACGACGTGTTAAGTAACCAGATTCTGCGGTCTTAAGCGCGGTATCGGTAGAACCTTTTCTCGCACCGTGGGTGGAGATAAAGAATTCAGATACGGTTAGACCTTCTCTAAATGATGATTGAACAGGAACTTCAATCGTTTCACCCTTAGGGTTACTCATGAGTCCTCTCATACCGACTAACTGTGTAAAGTTAGATACGTTACCACGTGCACCGGAGTCACTCATCATAAAGATATTATTATCTTTGTCGAATTCTTGCATAATACCAGATTGAATATCGTTTTTAACATTTGTCCATTTATCAATAACAAGTTTACGACGTTCTGAATCTGTTAGTAATCCATCTTCGAACCATTCTTCAATTTCATTAATTTCTGCTTCGGTTGCTTCAACCATTTCTTTTTTCTTAGAGTATACGTTGATGTCTGCATAAGAAATAGTAATACCAGCAACAGTTGAATATTTAAATCCTAAGTCTTTTAATTTATCTAACATTCTTGATGTTTCAGAAATGTGGAATAATTTAAATACTTGTGCAATAACCATAGATAAGAATCTCTTCTTAAATGGCTCAGGTGTAGGAATATGTTTTAGTGCATCCTTTGGATTCACACCCTTTTTAATGAAGTAAATGTCCGGTGTCTTTTCACTTAAGTTAGACATTGTAGGTTCATTTACATAAGGGAATGTTTCAGGTAAGATTTCGTTAAAGATAATTTTACCTAATGTAGTAACTAAATACATGTTCTTTTGTTCTTCTGTGAATGTGTCTTTAACTGTTTCTGGTTTAATGATAATTCTTGTATGTAATGAAATATCTTTATTCTGATAAGCAATTTTAACTTCATCAATAGATGAGAAGAACTTACCTTCATGGCGGTGCATTTCTTGGTGTTTTTTAGCTCTTTGTAGATCATCACCAAAATCACGATCTTTAGACTCTTCAATAGTTAGGTAGTAGTTACCTAAAACCATATCTTGAGATGGTGTAACAACTGGTTTACCATCTCTAGGGTTTAAGATGTTATTAGATGCAAGCATTAACAATCTTGCTTCTGCTTGAGCTTCTGGTGATAGTGGTAAGTGAACTGCCATTTGGTCCCCGTCAAAGTCCGCGTTAAACGCAGGCGTTACAAGCGGGTGTAGACGAATCGCTTTACCATCAATTAACTTCACTTCGAATGCTTGAATACCAAGTCTATGTAGCGTTGGCGCACGGTTAAGTAATACTGGGTGCTCACGTACAACTTTTTCTAAAGCACGCCATGTATCATCATCGCGTCTTTCGTATTTAGCGTTCGCATTTTTCTTTTCTGCACCATGTGTTAATTGTAATTCACGTAAAATAAATGGTTTAAATAAAGTGATTGCCATTTCACGTGGAATACCACATTGGTACATTTCTAAGTCTGGACCAACAATAATAACTGAACGTCCAGAGTAGTCCACACGTTTACCTAATAAGTTTTGACGGAAACGTCCTTGTTTACCACGTAGTAAATCAGATAATGATTTTAAGTGGCGGTTACGTTCAACAGCAGCCTTCTTACCGCGTTTTGCGTTATCAAATAATGCATCTACTGCTTCTTGTAACATACGTTTTTCGTTCTTAGTAATTAAACGAGGAGCCATTTGTTCTTTTTGTTTCTTTAGACGGTTGTTTCTATTTAAGATTCTTCTATATAAGTCGTTAAGGTCGGTTGTTGCAAATCTACCACCATCTAGTGGAACCATTGGGCGTAAATCTGGTGGAATGACTGGAATAACATCCATAACCATCCATTCAGGTTTATTGTCTGACTGGTTAAATGCTTCAACTACATCTAAACGTTTAATAATACGATCACGTTTTTGTTTAGAACTTGTTTTTAAGCGTCTTCTTAAACTCTTAACTTCTTTATCTAAATCTAGATCTTGAAGTAATTTTTTAACCGCTTCAGCACCAGTAAGTGCTGTAAATCTTGAACCATATTCTTCAACTAGTAAAGAATAGTCTTGTTCAGATAAGATTTGTTTTTTAGCAAGTGGTGTATTTTGACCTGGGTCAGTAACAATATAACTTGCATGGTAAACAACTTCTTCTAATTGTTTAGCTTTAATACCTAATAGGATTGCTAATCTTGAAGGAGAGTTTTTTAAGTACCATGTATGCACAACAGGTGCTTCTAAGTTAATATGTCCCATACGTTCACGACGTACTTTTGACTCAGTAATTTCGATACCACATTTCGGACAAATTTGTCCTTTGTTTACAGTTTGTTTTTTACCACAAGCACATTGATAATCTCTTGTAGGTCCAAAAATTCTTTCATCAAATAGTCCACCCGGTTCAGGTTTTGATGTTCTATAGTTAATGGTTTCATGGTTAATAACTTCACCATAAGACCAGTTTCTAATTTCATCAGGACTAGCAAGTCTTACCTTAAAGTGTGTAAATGCTTTAGAACCATATGTTTTACGAATTGGTTGAATTATCTTGTTGACTCTGTCTTCAACAGATACTTCTTGAGGAATTAAAACTTCCTCAAAAACTTCTGTTGATACATTCTCAGTTGATAATTTTTCTTCGCGATATAGTTCAAATAAATCGTTGATTTCTTTTAATAAGAACTCATCGTCTTTAAACACGTGATAAAGTGTTGATTTGTCATATTTTGTTAATGCTTCTAAATCTTTAATACCTGCTGTTTCAAGTACGGAAACAACTTCATCTGATAATGATAAATCTCTTACATCTCTTGGTAATTTGTAATAAATTAATGTTGGAAGGACTTCATTAAAAGAATCACCCAATAACATTTGAAGTTCTTTTAAGTTAAATGTATTGAAATCTTCTAAACGACTAATACCAGATAGTTTTAATCTATCTAATGCAGTTTGACTTAATTTTAAAGAATCTACAGGTAAGGATAATACTTCGTTCTTAGCCATGATTAAAACCTCCCTTTGTTAAAACCTTTGGACGAGTTGTCTACTAAAGACTTGATCGCCTCATTTTCTCCCTTGTTTGCATCAATAAGTTCTACATATAAGCCTAGGGCTTGAAGTTCTCTTGTTAATACTCTAAAGGATTCAGGAATACTAGCTTTTGGTATTTCTTGTCCGTGTGTAATTGCATAATACACTTTATTACGTCCAATCATATCATCTGATTTAATTGTTAACATTTCTTGAAGTGTATGTGCAGCACCATATGCATAAAGTGCCCAAACTTCCATCTCCCCGAAACGTTGTCCACCATTTTGAGCTTTACCACCCATTGGTTGTTGTGTAACTAATGTATAAGGTCCAACGTTTCTAGCATGTAGTTTATCATCAACCATATGCGATAGTTTGATCATGTACATTACACCAACTGAAATACGGTTGTTATAAGGTTCTCCGGTACGACCATCATATAATGTAGTCTTACCATCTGGTGCAATACCAGCTTCTTCCATGATTGCGCCTAACTCATCGTTAGTCACACCATCGAATACTGGAGATGCAACTTTAATACCTAATTTTTGAGCAGAAATTCCTAAGTGAATCTCTAAGATTTGTCCAATGTTCATACGTGATGGAACCCCTAGTGGGTTTAACATGATATCAACATATGTTCCATCTGCTAAATATGGCATATCTTCTCTTGGTAAAATTTTAGAAATAACACCTTTATTACCGTGACGTCCAGCCATTTTATCACCTTCAGTGATTTTACGCTTTTTAGCCACATATACTCTAATTTGCTCATTTACACCAGTTGGTAATTGATCGCCATTTTTCTTGCTGAAGTATTGAACAGATTGAACCACTCCACCGCCACCATGAGGTACGCGTAGAGATGAATCTCTATATTCTTTAGCTTTATCACCAATAACAGCGTGAATTAGTTTTTCTGATGGCGTTGGTTCAAATACACCTTTAGGTGTGATTTTACCAACTAAGATGTCGCCTTCTTTAACTTCTGAACCTGGTACGATAATACCGCGCTCATCTAAGAATTTAATCGCTTCTTGACCAACGTTAGGAATTTCTCTTGTGATTTCTTCTTTACCGTTAGCTTGTTTTAAATCTCTTGTTTCAATTTCATATTCGTCAATGTGAATCGATGTATATACGTCATGTTTGACTAGGTCTTCACTCATGATGACAGCATCTTCATAATTATAACCTTCCCATGTCATGAATGCCACGGTTACGTTACGTCCTAATGCTAATTCACCTTTTTCAGTTGAAGGACCATCAGCAATGACATCGCCTGCATCAACATATTCACCTTGCATAACGATTGGTTTTTGTAAGATTAATGTATCTTGATTCGATCTAAAGAATTGAATTAAATCATATTGATCATTTTGGACTGATTTGGTTTCGTATAATTTCTTAGCGATACCGTAATCAAATTCTCCACCCACTTTATAAAGTGTTTTAGATCCAGACTTAATTGTATCCGTAGGTTCTGGTGTAATGATAATCTTCTTACCATCGACATAGGTTACATAACCTGAGTTTTTAGCAATGACTACAGCACCAGAGTCTTTAGCTGCACGGTATTCAACACCTGTACCAACAATTGGAGATGTAGGTTGTAATAAAGGTACTGCTTGACGTTGCATGTTCGCACCCATAAGTGCACGAGAAGCATCATCGTGTTCTAGGAATGGAATAGATGATGTCGCAACAGATACAACCTGTTTTGGACTAACGTCCATTGCAGTGATTTCATTAGCATCATAAATACCAGTTTCACCATTACGTCTTGCAATAACTCTATTTTCAATGAATAAACCATGTTCATCCATTGGTGTAGCAGCAGATGCAATCACGTGATCTGATTCTTCGTCAGCAGTTAAGTAAATAACTTCTTTAGTTACTGATGTTTCATTTCCGTTTTGTACAACTTTTAAGAAAGGAGTTTTAATAAAGCCGTATTCATCGACTTTAGCGTATGTAGCAAGTGATGAGATTAAACCAATTGAAGGACCTTCAGGTGTTTCAATTGGACAAAGTCTACCGTAGTGAGAGTTATGCACGTCACGTACTTCAACCCCAGCTCTATCTCTTGCAATACCACCAGTACCTAACGCAGATACTCTACGTTTTTGAGTTAACTCAGCTAGTGGATTAATTTGGTCCATGAATTGTGATAATTGTGATGAACCAAAGAATGTTTTAATAGCACCTACAAGTGGTGTCATGTTAATAACATTTGCAGGAGTTGCATCATTAAAGTTTGTTGTAGACATCTTATCTTTGATGTTCTTTTCAGCTCTTGCTAAACCAATTCTAAATTGGTTTTTTAATAGTTCTCCAATTAATCTTAGACGTCTGTTACCTAAGTGGTCGATATCATCTACATTCCCTAAACCTTCATATAGATTTAGGAAGTATGAAATACTTGCAACAATATCAGATACTGCTACAAAGATTCTATCTTCTCTTTGGTCACTACCGATAATGCGGATAACGTTTGATTTATCGCCTGCATCATCATATACATATACATCAAGAATTTCAGAAATAACGCCTTGGCGTAATGATTCTTTTTTGTAAACATCTTCTGTTAAGAAGTACTTGATTACTTTTTCATCAATTGAATGTCTATTTTTTCTTAAGTTTGTTAAAACTTCTTCAGTAATCGCTTCATTTTTCTTAACTAAAATTTCACCAGTTTTTAAGTTAACAACATTTTCTTTAGCATAAAGTGTGTTACCACCTTCTGGTAAAGTAGTTGCTAATATTTCATCAGCGGTTTCGTTTTGTAAGTTATTTTCTTTAGTAATTAATTGTTTTCTAAAAGCGTCACGGTTTTGGTCTAATAATTGAATGACTTCTTTTGTAAGGTGTGTATCTTTAGCAACTAATACTTCACCATCTAAGATGATATCATTTGCTAAGTATGTACCTTCTGCTCTTGCTAATACGTCTAGTTTCTTATTGAATTTATAACGTCCTACTTTAGCTAGATCATAACGTCTAGCATCAAATAAGCGCATTCTAATGAATTCGCGTGCTGCATCAGCTGGAACTTTTTCACCTTGACGTAGTTTTGAGTAAAGATCAATAACCGCTTCATTTGGTGATTTGGTTTCATCTTTTTCAAAAGTGTTGGTAATTAAGCTTGAGCGACCAAAAGCTTCTTCAATATCTTTTTTAGTAGTAAACCCTAATGCTCTAATGAAAGTTGTTAATGGTACTTTCTTAGAACGGTCAAGTTTAGCATATAAAATCTCTTTAGAACCTTGTTCAAACTCTATCCAAGCACCACGTGTTGGGATAACTTGTGCAGAGTACTTAATTTGGTTTATTTTTTTATCCAATTCAGATGTATAATAAACACCTGATGAACGTACAATTTGGGATACAACTACACGTTCAGCGCCATTAATGATAAAAGTCCCTGATGGTGTCATCATAGGAAGGTCTGTCATTAATACGGTGGATTCTCTTACTTCACCTGTAATTGCGTTTTCTAATTTAACTCTAGCAGATAATTGTCTAGAATAGTTTAGATCACGAATTTTGGTTTCAATAGTAGAATACTTTGGTTCGGATAATGAACTCTCCTCAAAGTAGAGTTTCAAGTCACCATTGTGTCCTTCAATTGGTGAAATGTCTTTTAACAGTTCATCAATACCAGTTTCTACAAACTCCTCAAAGGATTTAGTCTGTATCTCGATAAGATTCGGCAGTTCAACCTGATGTAACATTTTTGAATAATCACGTCGTTCTGCTTTTTTTCCGTATTTTACGGTTTTATAACTCATGAATCCACACTCCTATCGTTATTTAAAATTCTTGTGTTGGGCTTCATTTATATATATAAATATATAAAAACCCCATTTCTATGCATTTTATAATTTTACCACATTGTATACAATAGTGTCAATATAAATGGTGGTTTTCATCTCTTTTGTGCGCATATCACATAAAAACCCTTATGTCGTTTGACAAGTTCTACTTCTTCATAAATTGTTGATAAATAATCTATAGTAGATTTAGCACCTTGATCTTTTCTAACGACTATCCACAATTGTCCAGATGTATTTAAATGTTTATAGGCATCTTTATATAAGTTGTATATTGTAGCTTTACCCGTTCGAATTGGTGGGTTAGATACGATACAATCAAATGTTTTGTCTACATGACTGAATAAATTTGACTCATACACGTTTGTTTCAACTTGGTTGAGTTTATTGTTTTTAATATTAAGTTCTAGTGCACGTGTATTAATATCTATTTGAGTAACATCCAAGGTCGGATGTACTTTTTTTAAGATAATACCTATCACACCAATGCCTGAACCCACATCCAGTAGGCTTGTTGCATGAGTAGGTATATCTAAATTGGTTATAAGTGCGTATGAACCAGTATCTAAGTGGCCTTTACTAAAAACACCTTTATCTGATAAAAATGTAAATTTTTGATCAAACATTTCGACTTGATACGTAGTTTCTTCACTGATTAAATTGGGATCATTTTTAAAGTAATGCGACATAAATTCACCTATAAAAAAGAAGTGAAAAAACCCGAGTAACCTCAGGTTTTTAAACAATCATTTAAATTAAATTAAACAATTTCAACGACTGCGCCAGCTGCTTCAAATTTAGCTTTAAGAGCTTCTGCTTCGTCTTTCTTAGCGTTTTCTTTAATTACAGCGTCAGCAGTTTCAACTAATTTCTTAGCTTCAACTAGACCTAATCCAGTTACTTCACGAGTTACTTTAATAACTTCGATTTTCTTGTCACCGAATGATTTTAATACTACGTTGAATTCAGTTTTTTCTTCAACTTCAGCTGCTGCTGCAGGACCTGCTGCTACTGCTACTGCTGATGGGTCAATACCAAATTCTTCTTTTAATCCGTCTACTAGTTCTTTAATTTCTAATAAAGACATTTCTTTTAAAGCTTCTACGAAAGCTTGTTTTGTTAATTTAGCCATGTGTAATTTCTCCTTAAATTATTCTTTAGTTTCTAATAGCATATTTAATCCAATAGCTATTTCTTTTACTGGCATTAATAGACCAGCCGCTAGTTGTGTTAATAAAGTTTCTCTTGATGGTAGGTTTGCAAGTGCCATAATTGCTACTTGGTCAGCTACTTTAGCTTCAATAACACCAGATGTTATCACAACCGTTTTGTTTTTCTTTGCGAATTCATTAATGATCTTAGCTGGAGCTACAACATCATCATATGATATTGCAACTGCTAAAGGACCTGTTAATGATGGTTCTAAAGCATCGAATCCTGCATTGATTGCGGCACGTCTTGTGATATTGTTTTTGTAAACTTTTAAATCGATGTTTTCTTTATGTAATTCTGATCTTAGTGATGTTAAATTTGCAACAGATAATCCTTTGTATTCAAACATAACAATTGTTTTAGCCATTTTGAATTTATCAGTTAATGTTGCCACTTGATCGACTTTACGTTGAAGTTGTTTCTTCATGAGTGCCTCCTTTTGTAAGGTTTTGATTTTGGATTTCATTTTTAATAAATAAAATCCCTCTTAATATATAAAGACATATAAAGAGAGAAAATAAGTTCCAGGTTTATTTTTCCTCGGTAGCAAATTAAGTGGATACCACAGCTACTGTCTTTGGTAAATATTTAATTTATTGTTTGTCTTACTTTTTGATATTGCCTTCTTCAACCATGATGCCAGGGCCCATAGTTGTTGAAAGAGCGATTTTTTTGATATATGTACCTTTAACCGTAGCTGGTTTAATACGTACTAATTGATTGTAAATAGCTAACATGTTTTCATGTAGTTTATTTGAATCAAATGATACTTTACCGATTGGTGCATGGATGTTACCTACTTTATCTGTACGATATTCGATTTTCCCTGCTTTAATTTCTTCTACAGCTTTAGCAACGTCTAATGTAACAGTTCCGGTTTTAGGGTTTGGCATTAATCCTTTAGGACCTAATACTCTACCTAATTTACCTAATTGAGCCATCATATCTGGTGTTGCTACCATAACGTCGAAATCAAACCAACCTTTACCAATCTTATCGATTAACTCTACATCGCCTGCTTCCATTGCGCCAGCTGCTAAAGCTTCTTTAGCTTTTTCTGGTTTTGCAATAACGACAACTCTAACTGACTTACCAGTACCATGAGGTAAGCTAATAGCTCCTCTAAGGTTTTGGTCAGCTTTTCTAGGGTCAACGTTTAAGCGGAATGCGACTTCGACGGTTGCATCAAACTTAGCAACAGATGTTTTTTTAGCAAGTTCTACAGCTTCTAAACCAGTATAAGCAACTGATTTATCGTATAACTTAACTGCTTCTAAGTATTTCTTTCCTCTTTTCATGAAATTCCTCCTAAATGTGGTATAACGGGATATCCTCCCACAATTTAGAAACTTTAAAGTTCTAAATTATTCTGAAACTATAATGCCCATTTGTTTTGCAGTACCTTCGATGATCTTAGATGCTGCTTTCACATCGTATGCGTTTAAATCCGGCATTTTCATTTTTGCAACTTCTTCTAACTGTGCTCTAGTGATTGTAGCAACTTTATCTTTCTTTGGATTACTTGCTCCAGCTTTGATATTTGCTGCTTTCTTTAGTAAGTCAGAAGCAGGTGGAGTTTTTGTTTCAATTGAGAATGTTCTGTCATCATAAACAGAGATTACAACTGGTACAATATAACCAACCATATTTTGAGTCATATCGTTAAATTGTTTAACAAATTGCGGAATGTTAACTTGAGCTTGCCCGAGTGCTGGACCAACGGGTGGAGCTGGAGTTGCTTTACCGCCAGGAATTTGCAACTTAACTTGTTTGACTACTTTTTTCTTTTCTGCCATAACACGACCTCCTTCTTTTGTAATAAGTATGTGGTACGAATATTTCTCCCACTATGGTGTGTTTACACGCGTGAATATTCTATCATTATTGAGTGTGTATGTCAACAAGAAAAGTTTGATGTCTCCGCATTTTCACACACACTAAAAAAGTTGTGAAATTTTTGCAACATATCATCTTACAATCTTTCAACACTTTTAGAAAATATACTGCTATAATAAAGTCGAATATAGGTCTTACTAGAGAGGTTCTTACAATGAAGCAGATTAGAAGTTATAATACTTTACCAGATGGATACAAAGAAGTCTTAAATATCAATCTAAGAAATAAAAAGATATTTGTTTTCTTAAATGTGGCTTCTGTTTTACTTATACTACCCTTCGTATTAGCATACATCATATACCTTGAACTTAATCCAGATTTATCACCTGTCAAACTTGAAGTGTTAAGCATACTGATGTATGTTAGTATGGCTTTAATAATGATTTTCGTACATGAACTTATACATGGTATCTTCTTTAAACTAGGTACTAAAGAAAAGATTAGTTATAAATTCCACGGATGGGCAGCATCTGCATCCGTAGAAGGTATCTATTTTTACAAAAACCATTATATACTAACAGGCATAGCACCTTTTATACTTATTACACCGCTTCTTGTTGCATCCATTTATTCATTTCCAACACATTCCTTAGGCTTCTATATATTGTTAGCCATGCATACATCCGGTTGTATAGGAGATTTCTACGTCATATTTAAACTACTTAAATATAGTCCAGATACCCTTATCCATGATTATGGTATCGGGATGACATTTTATAAAAAATAATAAGTAACCAATCCATTCAAGTCATTTGCTTGAATGGATTTTATTTTGGGATATTGTTGTAAAGTAACATAGTTACCAAGAAGTGCCTACTTCCTAAAAGATACTATGACTGTTATAATGAACTCGTAACATAAGAAATACTTTAGGAGGTTATATTATGAAAAATTTTCACTCTAATCAATTTATGCAAGTAACAGATGTTACTTTAATGGTTTCAAACATTGAAACATCACTAAAGTTTTACCAAGAAGTCTTTGGGTTTAAACTACTAGAAAAAATTGATAACAACTATAAATTAGGTACATACACAAATACGCATTTAATTACATTAACCTATAATCCGCTAGCAACACCAAAACAACGTACAACGGGTCTATATCACTTCGCGATACTACTTCCTTCAAGAGCACACTTAGGACAATTCATTAAGCATATGATTGAAACTAAAACACCTGTAACCGGTGGTGCTGATCATGGTATTAGTGAAGCACTTTACTTAGATGATCCAGATGGTAATGGTATTGAGATTTATGCAGATAAACCGGAAAATGAATGGCCAAGATTTGATGATGTTGTAAACAGTCCAATGGACTATCAAGACTTAGTTGATAAAGCAGTACAAACACCATTCACTAAAATTCCTGATGAAACCATCATGGGACACATCCATTTACATGTAGCCAACATGAAAGCAGCAAGAACTTTCTTCATTGATATATTAGGATTTCAAAACACTATGGAGTATGGTCCACAAGCAGCATTCGTAAGTGATTTAGGTTATCACCACCATATTGGTTTTAATATATGGAATGGTCAAAATATACCAAACAACCCAGATAACGCGATTGGTTTGAAGTCTTACACATTATATGTACCAAAAGATAAATATAATGCCTTAATAGAACGTTTAAATAACGCTAATATCACATTAAATCAAGATAACGACAAAGTATTCATTAAAGACGTAAACAACGTTAAAGTGTATTTAACAACTGATTTTAGATAAAGTTATTTAAGTGGTCTACAAAGTTTATAGTAGACCACTTTTTAATGCAATATCGGAAAATAATTTCCCGATACATTTTATAAAATGTATGGTAATGAGTAGTTATCTATATATAGAAATAACCCAATCACATGAATGTGATTGGGTTATTATGGTTACGTATATTTAATTATGGTTGAATAATAATACCTGATCCATCTGTAACTACAGTAGGTAAGTTACCATCCCATACATCATAGTAAAGTTGTTTAATAACAATTGTAGAAACCTCTTGAATGGTTAAATATCCGCCTGTACCATTTGTCTCAAACTGTAGGTCATACATTGTTTGAATTGCTTTTGCTTTATCTTGAATGATTTGTTCAATTTCAGTACCTGCATCTACATCATCAATATAATAAAATTCCTATCAAATCTGATAGGAATTTAAGATGTATTTTAGTTTTTAATTGTAATAAAACCTAAGTGTGTTTGATCATCTTTTTCAAATGTATATGAAAATATTAAAGATGTTCTTTCACTTTCTTTTTCAAATGCTATTTTTAGAAAACTAGCCTTGATTGTGAGTACATCATTTACATATGTATAGTCCCTTGAAGTAATAGCATATCCATTAAGGCTTTTAAATGTATAACCTAAACTAGCAAAGGAAAGTTTTATGTCATCCTTAAAGTTTGTTGTTATATCTTTACTTGATATCATGTATGGTTTTTGATCTGTAAAACTTACAACCACCTCAAGTTCCGTGGAGTACAGTGAATCAAGGTAGCCTTTAGCTCTTGCAACAACACGAACCTTATATACACCTTCATGTAGGAAGGTGTAGCTATTCGTATTTACAATTGCATTAAGTCCTTCTGCAATAATAATGTAACTTGTAGCATGCTCTACTTCATCAAAGGTTAAAGTTGCAATTTCAAATTTTAGGTTTGTCGGTGTTTCCAATCTTGTAGTTGGTTTATTTTCTACACACCCAATTAATATAAGAATCATTACAACACTTAAGACTAAGCTAAGTTTTTTCATCATATCATTCCATCCTTGTTTTTAATCTTATTAATAATTACTATTTGTTGAAGTAAAACCACCAAATTTATATACCAAGTTATCATCAGATTCACTTATTTTTAGTATATATTTTTGAGTTTGTAAACCATTTGGAGTTTCATTATAATACAAGCCAAATGTATAGTTAACTAAAGTACCTTCTTCTTTACTTGAGTATATATATTCCATGAGTACTTTACTATGTACACGAACTCTCATCTCTTGTTTATTTTTATGAATAGTGTACTATAGTTTTGAATCAACAATCTTATAGTGTAAGGTAAATGTGTAATAATAGTATCTCCCACCACGATACTCATTATAACTAAAACTAAACGAACTTACTGTTGATTGATTATAATCGGGTTCATCCAGTGTGATCTCTTTTAAATTTTTTTCTATCACATTGATTTTTTGTTTAATTGAATTTAATTCATTCTTTGTTGTAAGTGTTGTTTGGAAAGTCCGTTCATCTTCACCAATAAACACATAACTATAACTTATGTCACGATTATTATTTGTAGTACAACCTACTAATATGAATAGAAAGCACAAACCTATGAGTATCATTATTTTTTTTCATTTTGTAAATCCCCTATTTTTATTATACAAAGATTTAATCTATCTCTATATATTTTTATACACCTAACATCATATTGTAACATATTTAAGTTGATTAATATAATGGTTATCTGTATTGAGCTCTACATAAATCTAGTTATGTTTAATAAAAACGCTATGAACTTATCTATGATTCTATTTTGATTACATAAACTCATTAAAAGCAGCAATACACATTCATATGTGATTGCTGCTTTTAATAATTGATTATTAACTTATTATGCCCAAATTTTATCGACAAGTTCTGGATGATCAATAAAAGGATTTCTATTATTTTGGAATCCATATATTAGATTATTTCTATTGATTTCAAAATCATCTACTGGATCTAGTTCATGCCACTGGAGCAGTGTTGCTAAATCACCTATCTTAGATAAGTTGGTTAAACTACCCCATCTAATATCCATGTAGAATAAGATTCTAGCAACATCCCCTCTATGGTGATCACCTGGATACCATTTTGAGTTGTAGTTACCAAAACCACCTGCATTATATACTTGGTTAATAAATAAGTTGTTACTTCTTGTAGAGTTTACGGTTGTGTCGGCAGCTCTTAAGTTATGTAAGTCTGCATCAATACCTCTTGTTGAATTTCCTGGATCATAACTACCTGTACCAAATAAAGATTTAGCCCAAACGTGTTCTCTGTTCCAAGTTGCTCCATAATCCCATGTTGCTAGTGCATATCCTTCATCAGGATATCCACTACTTACAGATCCCTTTAAAGTATCTGTATAAATTAAATATAAGTAGTCTGTATTACGTCCTATCCATGCATCGGTTTGTTCTAGATGATATCTAGCCGCACCATATGTTGTTGTAGTATATTGTCCTGTATTATTTAGGACAGTATACAATTCATCTTCTAGTGCTTGCCCACTAAGTCCATTAATAGACTCATAATATCCTGTATAACCATCTACACCATCACTCACAATAATTGTTATAACTTTGGTAGCTATATTTCCGGATTCATCTGCTGCAGTGAATTCCACTTCATAGGTATCGGTTGACGTGAATATATATTGACTTGTAGTACTATTATAGAATTGATTGATAAGTGTAGTATCTACATCTATAAATGAAATGTCACCATCAACATTATCTACTGCAGTTGCAGTAGGTAATGTCCATGAATCCCCTACTGAGAGTCGAACCGGACTTACGCCCGGTTCTAATGTAATTATTGGCGATTCGTTATCTTCAGTAGGGTTTGTTACTGGGGGTTTGATTTAACTACAACTTCTATCCAGTAATAAGTTAACGCTCCACTGGATTGGAACTTCACTGAATTACTTTCAAAACCTAATATCACAATTCCACTATCTTTAGGGGAAGATGATGTTGAAACTCCACTTACTACAATTTTAGTTTGACTTGTATTTTTTAGATTGATGGCAGTTAAAGTTCTGTCACTACCACTTGCAGAACCCATTAGAACTTGAACAGAATAAACGTAATATCCTTCATTAGCAATAAACTCTAATGCGTTAGTAGAACCATTTGTACCAAAAGTTGTTGATGAAGCTTTATTGGTTTTTCCGTCCCATTGACCATGGCTTTCTAAATAGAGAACATCAACGTAACTTGTGCCTTTTGGTGTCACATTCTTTTCTGGGGTTAATCTAAATGTATAAGTTTCACCAACTACTGGCTCTTCACCATCGGTTACTGTAATTTGAACAACAACTTCAGCGACATTACCTTTTAAGTCAGTAGCTGTGTAGATAACATCATATGTACCAGCAACTTCTAAATTAACATCACTTGCATCAACTGCTACTTGAACAACACCATCTACATCATCCGTTGCTGACACACCAGCTAAGTAGTTTGGAGCTGTTGAACCGATTACATAAGTGATATCTTTAGCACCGCTAATTACAGGTGCTACTGTATCTTCACCTGGTGTAACTGAGCCAGTTCCACCATAAGTTATATCAATAGATATAATCCAGATTTGACCTGATTTAGAACCTGTTGTTGTATTCTTTAAACTAAACTC
>NZ_JADNRS010000028.1 GCF_015709225.1 Acholeplasma laidlawii | reverse complement strand
TTAGTACTACTTGGTCTGATTGTTGTAGCAGTTTGTAAATAACCAAATATATATCCTATATGATTTTCTGGATTTTGATTTCCTTCTAAATATGTACTACTTTTTCCAGTAAATGGTAATGTGATACTTACCATTGGAGTCGCGTTAAATGCGTAATTTCCTATTGATGTTACACTTCCTGGAATGACTATATTTGTTAATCCACTACCTTGGAACGCATAGCTATCAATGGTCTTTAGGTTTTCAGGGAGTCCAATATCTTTCAATGAGGTTGTTTGAGCGAATGCATAACTGCCAATTGAGGTTAGTC
>NZ_JADNRS010000027.1 GCF_015709225.1 Acholeplasma laidlawii | reverse complement strand
GACCAAGTAAAATTGGAAAGGCTATGGGGTTTTTATTATGAAATTATATTATAAAGACAAATTGAAAATAATAGAGATGTATGAAATTGGAATTACTCAAGTGTCAATTTCGAAACAGTATGAAGTAAGTATAAGTACCATTGAACGTATTGTTAGCTTGTATAACAAACATGGTTTTAAGTATCTAAGAGATAAATCTAAGAACTCAAGATATACAGCTGAGTTTAAGTTGGAACTAGTACAAAGAGTTCTATCTGGTGAATCGAAGAGTTTTGTTGGTTTGGAATATGGAATTAATGCAGGAACAATATATGCATGGTGTGAAAGATACAATGATTTAGGTTATAATGGTCTCAAACAAGATTTAAGAGGTGCACACATGAGTAAAAAACCTAAACCAACGGATTTGACCAAACCGGCCACTAATGAAGATGAAATCAAACGTTTAGAGGAAGAAAACGAACAACTTAAAATGGAAATCGATCTATTAAAAAAGTTGAACGCCTTGGTTCGACAAAGGAAAGAGCAACCAAACAAGAAAAAATTAAAGTAATATTCGAATCAAGGCATAAGTACGCTCTAAATAAAATGTTGACATTTTTTTATGTAAGTAAATCTACTTACTTCTACACTATAAACAACTACAACAAATCCGATAAAGACCAGGATTTAAAAAATAAAATTAAAGATATCTTTATGAAACATAAAGAAAGATATGGATATAGACGAATTACTTTAGAACTTAAAAACAATGGTTTAATCATAAACCACAAGAAAGTGAAGCGAATAATGAAAGCATTAGGTTTATTTGGAAAAACACCTAAAGCTAAATATAAATCATACAAAGGAACTGTTGGTAAAACAGCACCAAATCTCTTATTAGTTAAAGAAGTTGATGAAATTAAACATACAACAACTTATGTTAGAGATTTTAAAACTAATGGTATAAATGAGGTTTGGGGAACAGACGTAACTGAGTTTCATATAAAAGATGGAAAACTTTATTTATCACCGATTGTAGACTTTAATAATCGTGAAGTTATCGCATTTAATATTTCTAAAACACCAAATTACCTCCAAACAAAACTTATGTTAGAAGACGCCTTTAGTAAGTATAATGATCTGAGTGGTTTGAAAATGCATTCTGATCAAGGATGGCAATATCAAATGGAGCATTTTAGAGAATCACTAATTGAAAAAGGGATCAAACAAAGTATGTCTAGAAAAGGAAACTGTTTAGATAATTCCATTGTAGAAAATTTCTTTGGTATACTTAAAAATGAAATGTTTTATGGTAACGAACATAAGTTTAAATCACTAGATCATTTAGCTAAAGAAATAGAAAACTACATTCACTACTATAATAACGAGCGTATTACAGTAAAACTAAAAGGACTGACTCCTGTGCAATACAGAAATCAATCCTTAAGTTAAATAAACTATTAAATTTTATTTAGTC
>NZ_JADNRS010000026.1 GCF_015709225.1 Acholeplasma laidlawii | reverse complement strand
TCAGTTGTTCCATCATATACTTTACTTTGACCAGCATTTGGTGTAATTTTTAACGTTCTTGGTGTTATTTTTACCTCTGTATCAGTGTAGATAATATTATAATTTTCAAGTACTATACTATCTTCAATTTCAACTAGCGATGAACCAACATTATAATTATTTAATATTAAATTAATTGTTTCTCCTGTAATCAATCCATTTACAAAGTGTTTAATATCAATACTTTCTCCATAAACAAATGATTGATTACTTTCTACATCAATTTCTAAATCTTTTTGTTTTATTGTTAATAACGCATAACCTTCTACTGGATAATAGTTTTCTTTACTTAAGACAAATCTTACTTCATATTCACCAACATTAGTTGGTATATTTTCAGAATTATTATAAGTAATATTAGTTACTTCATATCCATTACCTACATTAAATGCAAAATCATATCCTTGTTCTTGTCCATTGTATGTAACTTCTAAATTACTTATATTTAATTCATCTAGATTAATAAAGTTACTTGTAATCTCGTATACATGTTCTAATGGTTCTAGATTATAGTTTTGATTATCAATTGCTTTAACCATAGATGCTATTGCTGTATGAATCCCTATTGTTTGTTGGTCATGATGATGTAATTCTAATTCAATTTCATAAATACCATCTATTGCATAAGCACTTACAATACCATCTTGGAATTTCCAATCAACAACAATAGATAATTTTTGAATTGTCATTGATGTGCTTGGATTTGTAATAGCATAATTTGATGTAACATCATCTACACCATTTAAAATTTTAATGGTTACTTCATACGTTCCAGCATTTGTATGTTTGTTGTTACTTATTACTAAAGTATCACCAAATACTAAATTAGTAGCGGATCCGTTAACTGTCTTTTCAACTTGATTATAAATAGAATTTGTTTGACCACTATAAGAAATTGTTAATGTTCTTGGGGTTATTTCAATTAAACCCTCTACATAATTAACATCATAGTTATTTGTGTCTAAGTTAGATGTTAATGTATAGCTTCTTTCTCCTACATCTTCACTTGATAGTTCATAACTAACTTCATAATCATCTACTGGTGATAATGTACTTGTTATTTCATAACCAAACACACTAGCTTCACCGTAGACTTTCGTACTACTTGTTCCACTAATTTC
>NZ_JADNRS010000025.1 GCF_015709225.1 Acholeplasma laidlawii | reverse complement strand
AACTATGCATTTTTAAATGCTGATATCCTTATAATAACTGCATCAGTACCTGAACAACCAGTTGGTTGGAACTTATATTGGAATTCATCAAATAGACCAGTTATTTGGAACGATTAACTAAATATATGAAAAAAGAAGATAAAATTGGTTGGTATAATTCGTTTAAAGAAAGATTTGAAGAAGAACCGTTGTTTTTGATAAAATATTGTTCTGAAGAAAAGCATGCAATTGATGTCTCAAACGGAAAAATATATGTTAATAATGCTAGATTTTTCGTAGATTTAGAAAAAGGATCTGGTATAAAAGGAACGGGAGATAAACGGGAAATGATTGCTGATATACCAGAAGGGTATATGATTCAAATAAGGTCAGAAACGACAGAAAAACCTATTGAATTCTTAATTAATAAAAATGTTCAAGTGGCAATTACTCTGAATCGTGATTTAGACACAACTATTTATTGTACTTCTGCAGTAAAGATACCAGATATTAATAAAGTTGAAATTAATGAAACTAAAGATAAAATTAGTTTTAAATTTACTGTTAGATTAGACGATATGGATATATCAGTATATAAGTATTGTACTATAATTGATTCTCACAAATTTTATAGTTCCTTAAACGATTTTTTTAGTCCCCTAAATATAAGATGGTTTGGAAATAAAATCGCATATACAAATGATGTTAGCGAACGATTTGAAGTTATGAAAAAGTTTGATAATGCAAAAAGATACTTTTTTAAAGATTCATATTTTTCAAGTCAAAATGAATTCCGAATTGCTATCGAAATGAATATGCCAAGTGATAATTTTATTGATTTAAATAGTTCTATTGGTTTTGTTTCTGAAACGGGAGTGGATATAGAATTATTTGTTGAGGCACTAAAAAATAGTGATTAAAAGATATTACTAGCCCATAATATGCGTGCAAGGATAATTTCATATGTATTTGGTATTATTATGAAGTATATTTGATGTTGTGCTAACATATAGTTGAGAAAATTAAATAAAATATGCTATAATTCAAGTAAGAATTATGGCTTTTTTATTTATAATAAAAGTCATAAATTAGGAGGACTTTAAATGAATTATAAATCGAGACTATTAAGTTTAGCACTAATAATGTTAACAGCGATTTTTCTTGTGTCGTGTGGTGATAAGAAAGAAACCACCTTTGATGTAGTTTTTCAAGATTGGAATAATGTAGTTTTAGACACTCAAAAAGTTGGAGAGGGGAAAAG
>NZ_JADNRS010000024.1 GCF_015709225.1 Acholeplasma laidlawii | reverse complement strand
GATTCAAATGTAAAAATTTGGGTTATTCCTACAAATGAAGAAGTTATGATCGCTCGTGATGTTTTAAGATTACAAAATAAATAGTAGGATTTTTAGTTTAAAAGCTCTGATAAATTCTTTTTATTAGGGCTTTTATATTTGATTAGAGGGTTTCTATAAATTGAAAAATATAAAGTGTATTGACTAGTAAAATATAAAAAGATATAGTCAAAACTGCAGGTGTGAAGTCAGTTATTGTTGCTTCTATCCAAGAAGGATTAAATGTATTTATTGGTACAATGCAAGCTGAACAATTAAACGTTCCTACATTAACATCTTATGTAAAAGCTGATGCAACAGTTGTTGATGCAAATACAACTTATACATTTGATATTTATACAAAGGCTTGGGTAGACATTCTTTTGAAGAAGGTCAAGTTTCAGCAGGCGTATTCGTTTAAGCAATGATGGGTGCTTCATTCTTAACAAAAGCTGAAAGAACTGCTTATGCAGGTAACTCATTTTCAATCTCTGGTTATATAGCAGATATTAACTTTATCGATGGTCTAAAACGTGTTGAAGCAAATGAACAAGATTTAACTTGGGAAACATTTATTAAAGCTATGGAAGAAGGTCCACTTGATATTCCAATGGGTGGTACTATAGATTTTTCTGGTGGTAAAGGCAGGGGTATCGCTTCTATGTCATTATTAAAATACAACTCAACTACTAAGGCTTTTGATTTGGTTGAAGGAATTGAAACTTTAGAAACAATTCAAAATAAGTAAAACCTTCTTAAAAGACGATTAAAAAAGAGAAATCCAAAATATTGAATTTCTCTTTCTTTATCACAAACTCTATTTTAAGTTATTAATTAGCTTTATTAGTGAACATGCCATATTTTAGAAAATAAATGACTTGATCAACAATTCTATCTATTTCTGCTTCGGAAATCTTATCTTTAAATAAGATTTGCAACCCGATAAAATTTGATATACCCATAAGCATAAAGGCAAGTGTCTCTAAATCAATGTTTGAATCCACCTGATGTGCATCAACTGCTGATTGAAGATTCTTCATATACACTTTAGCAAAATTTGTGTAATAGGACTGGAATAAATCATGATCTACAAACATAGATTCCCAAATGATTCTATAACTTAGTGGATCTTGTCTAGAGAAATTTATAAAATTTTTTAGACCAACACGTTCTTTTTCTTCCCTTGTGGGTAAGTCTTTAATAGCAATATGAATCATTTTATGAATTTGCTTAGAATAGTCATTTAATAGATAGTCATAAACTGCTCTTTTGTCATCAAAATAAATATAGAAAGTTCCAATAGCAACCTTTGCCTCAAAAATAATTTCATTGGTAGAAGTAGCTAAGAAACCTTTCTCGGCAAAGAGTTTACGAGATACCTTTAATATACGATAAAAAGATTTATAACCTGTTTGTGTCTTAGGTAATCTTATAGAATTTGATGTCATACACACGCTCCTGTTAACTGATTAAATTTTGTCATTAAATAGAAATGGTTTCACCGAAATGTGAACATAGATTCATTATACACTATTTATATTTACTTCTCATAAAAAATAACATTTATCATCAGTTTTAGATAGTAATACGCTTCGATAATACAAAAACTAGTGTTTAAGAAAATAAAATAACGCAAAATATAAAGCGTTTTCATTTTGTGTTGACATAGTGATAAAAAAGTGATAAAATTAATATGAATATACATTCATATTTCAAATATACTATATAAAAAAAGAGGATATGTTATGAATAAAGTTTTTGTTGTAGCTGCTAAGAGAAGTGCCATTGGATCTTACTTAGGGACATTGTCACAATTGAGTCCAGCAGATTTTGGGTCTCAAGTTTTAAAACAAACTTTGGAGCTTAATAACATCAAGCCAGAGTGGGTTGATGAAGTTATTATCGGTAATGTATTACCGGCAGGTCAAAAACAAGGATTACCAAGACAAATCTCTATCAAAGCGGGTATTTCACCAGAAGTACCAGCATATGGTGTAAATATGATTTGTGGTTCTGGTATGAAATCGGTTATCACAGGTGTTGCAAACATTAAAGCTGGTTTTGCAAACTTAGTTGTTGCTGGTGGTGTTGAATCCATGTCACAAGCACCATATTTAGTAACAGGCACTGTTAGAAATGGTGTTAAAATGGGTAATTTAGAATTAGTTGACTACATGGTAACGGATGGTCTTTCAGATGCATTTGAAGGTTACCATATGGGTATTACTGCTGAAAATATTGTTGAAAAACATAAATTTACTCGTGAAATGCAAGATGACTTTGCATATCACTCACAAGTTAAAGCAAAAGCAGCCCAGGAAAAAGGATTATTTGATGAAGAAATCGTTCCAGTAATAATTCAAACTAGAAAAGCTGAAATTGTATTTGATAAAGATGAATATATCAACTACACAACAACTAGAGAAAAAATTGCTCAATTACGTCCAGCGTTTAAAAAAGATGGTACAGTAACAGCGGCAAGTTCTTCAGGTATTAATGATGGTGCAAGTTTTATGGTCTTAGCAAGTGAAGCATTTGTAAAAGAACATAATTTAAAACCATTAGCAGAAATAGTTGGTGTTGGTCAAGCAGGTGTTGAACCAAGCGTTATGGGTTTGGGGCCTGTACCTGCAATTAAAAATTCATTAAAACAAGCGAACCTTACGATAAGTGATATTGATACTTTTGAATTGAATGAAGCATTTGCAGCACAAGCATTAGGTGTTGTACGTGAACTTTCTGAAGATTTAGGTATTAAAGAATCAGCAATCTTAGATAAAACAAATCCAAATGGTGGTGCGATCGCATTAGGTCACCCGGTGGGTGCATCAGGTAATAGAATCATGGTAACACTATTACATAATATGTTAAGAAATGAAAACCATAATATTGGTTTAGCAAGTCTATGTATTGGTGGCGGTATGGGAACATCTGTCATCTTTAAAAAAGTTAAATAAGTCAACTTGAAGCAAAACTTTAATTTCAGTTAATAGACTTAAGATATACAAAGAAGTCTACGATCTTCACAAGCAATATGACGTTTGATAAATGGCCACAAATATTAGGCAATGATGAGATGATGACAAAAGCCGTTCTTGATCGTAACTTACATCACTCTTACATCTTTAATATAGTAGGACCTTCTTATAGAATTAAAGATAAACTAAAGCATTCATCTAATAAAACTAAATAAGGAATATTACATGCACACTTTCTTTCTTTTTTAAATTGACATTTACATGTATACAAGAAAAAAGAAGACATGGCGCTTGATCCTGTTCAAGTCTTACCACTTCTTAATATTTATGAAACAAATAATAGTCAAATGCTTACAACCATTTATAACTATGTTATCTATACAGGCAATAAAAAACCTGACAATGATACAAATCTAAAATGGATGGATGAAGCAGTTAAACAAAGAAACTTAGTGGATGTAGACTGGGCACTAGCAAATTTTAATATTTCTAATGAACCAAGTTTATACCAATTAGGTAATAATAAACTATCAAACCTAAAAGCTAATACATTGATTATTTGGGGCGATAAGGATGTTACAGTACCGAAAATTATGTTTGATGAAACTGTTAGGTTACTACCAGAAGCTACTGTATTAGTATATGAAAATGCAGGTCATTCAATAATAGTAGATGAAACTGAGAAATTAGCAATAGATATTGTTCATTTCATCTCCTAGTCTTGATTTTTATTCATGAGTAGAGTTATGTCGTTGACATAACTCTATTTTCATAAATTAAGGCATACTTATGACCATAATAACTCATATTATTGGGTTTGACTTCAGTACATGTTATAATATTTTTGAAGGTGAAATTATGCAACAAAAAATTAGATTAAATGATATTTTAGAAATTGATGTAAAGCGCATGGGTATTAATGGTGAGGGCATAGGTTACTATGAACGACTTGCTATTTTTATTGATAATGCACTACCTGGAGAAAAAGTCTTAGCTCAAATTACAGAAGTTTTTCCTAACAGAGCGACTGCCAAAGTACTACAAACATTAGAAAAGAGTCCAAATAGGGTAAAACCTTTATGTCCTGTTTATGATGCATGTGGTGGTTGTCAAGTACAACATTTTGATTATAATGCAATGCTTGATCAAAAAAAGGACATCATTAAAAAAGCCTTAGATAGATATGTCAAACGTTATGATGCACACATTATTTCAGACACAATTGGTATGGATAATCCTAAAAATTATAGAAATAAAGCATCACTACCTTTAAGACTAATAGATAATAAAAACCGTTTTGGTATGTTTGCTAGAAACTCTAATGCTTTTGTTCCTATTAATACATGTGGTGTTCAACATACTAAAATTAATGACATCTTTACAACTATGACAAGTCTCATGGATAGATATCACATTGATGCATATGACCCGGTACTACAAACTGGTATCATTTCACATGCTATTGTTAGAATTACAGAAAACTTAAATGAAGTACAAGTTACATTTATTCTACCTAAAGCATTTGATGGATTAGATAATCTAGTTCATGAACTAGCGGAGCTACATCCGGAAATCATGTCTATATATAAAGTAATTAACCCAGATGTTAGACAAAGTTATTTTACTGAAGATATCCATTTAATCTATGGTAAAGAAATGATAGAAGAACAACTAGGTGGACATACATTTAGTCTATCACCTGATGCTTTCTTCCAACTAAACACCTCACAAGCAGATAAATTCTATAATGAAATGAAGCGACTAGCACAAATTAAGCCAACTGAAATTGTAGTTGACGCTTATGCTGGTATCGCACCAATTTCACACTATATTGGTCAAGATGCTAAACATATTTATGCAATTGAGATTAATGAAGATGCAGTGAAGTCTGCAAAAATATCACTGGACCAAAATCATATTGATAATGTGACTGTGATTGAAAATAATTTTGAAGATGCGCTAGATAATTTAAAAGATATAAAAATTGATGTCATGTTATTTGATCCTCCACGTAGTGGACTTGGTGAAGATGTTATTCAAACCATTTTAAAATATAAACCTAAACGATTAGTCTATGGTTCATGTAATCCATCTACTCTAGCAAAGGATTTATCACTCTTATTAGAGGATTATGATCTTAAACACATTACCCCGATTGATATGTTTCCATATACCAGTTTGGTGGAAAGTATCACATTACTTGAGTTAAAATAATTTGATTGAATCATCAATGAATTTAGGCTAGAAAATGATTTTACTAGCCCTTTTTGTTAGAATAGAAACAATGATATTAAATCATTAAAACAGTATAAAAGTGTACTTATATACATAGATAATAAGCACACATATCACATGAGGCATGCAAAGATGAAAGTAATTAAGAAAAATATAATAACCATTATACCAGCGGTACTATCTATTTTAGTTATTGCATTTACAGTGTCTTACCTAAATCAGAAGACCTATGCAAAAGAAGATGGTGTCGTTACAATTGAATTTCAAAATGATGAGCATATAATTAATAAAAATATTTACTTTTTTAAAGGTGATACACTTCAAAATGTCATACTTAATCATTTTAAAGATGTCCGATTTGAAGAGAGCACTTATGGTCCTTTTTTAGTATCTATTGAAGGGTACACAATGCCAAAGGATTATGCTACATATATAAGTATTTATATTGATGGAAGTTTTAGTCCGTATGGGATTGGTGATATAGAATTAAAAAATGAAATGACAATTACATTAAAAGTGGAGCGTGGATCATGAAAAGTAAACTACAAATTTATGATATTGTGCTTATTTCACTTTTAACATCCTTTTTATTTGTACAAGAACAACTTCTAACATTTATACCAAACGTACAATTAACAATCTTTATAATCGTGTTATACTCTAAAAAACTTGGTTTAATAAAAACCTCACTGATAGTTACCATACATGTCTTACTAGATAGTTTTTACACTTCTAGTTTCGGCATTATTTACACGCCATACATATTTATTGGACTTATGATGATACCACTAACTTTAACAACCATTTTTAAAAAGATTAATAACCATATCCTACTTGGTTTATTGGGGATAGTGTATTCAATTATTTATAGTTGGTTATTTTTAATACCTTTTGTTTTTGTGCTAAAGGTAAACCCTTATCTATACATTGCATCTGATATACCATTTCAAATACTATTAGCATCAAGTAGTTTTTTATCTATCTTAGTACTTTATCAGCCAACTTCAAACTTATTTGATCAAATACTAAAAAAGTATTAAATACCTAAAAGTATGTGTTGGACACAAAAATTGGTCATATATAGACAATAATTGTGTTAATTTAATAAAATAGTCTAAAAATAGTGTATACTCTTAAAGGTAGATGATTTAGACATTTTATTTCAAGGTGTTTTTTACATCAAACACCTTAAAATAAAAATACAGAGAACAGGAATTAATTAATGAAATTTAGTGAATTAAACATTATAGAACGTATTCAAAAGGCTTTAACCTTATCTGGATATGAAGCACCAACAGCAATACAAGAACAGGCAATACCAATCTTATTAAAGGGTCAAGACCTACTTGGTAGTGCTCAAACTGGAACTGGTAAAACAGCTGCATTTGCAATACCAATCTTACAAAAAATATATGAAACAAAAGAACACAAAGCTCCTAGAAAAATACAGGCGCTTATACTAACCCCAACTAGAGAACTTGCACTTCAAATACATGAAAATGTCAAAACATATGCAAAGTATTTGAATATTATAAGTACTACCATCTATGGTGGTGTATCACAAAAAAGACAAGAAGAAGCACTTAAACGTGGTGTAGATGTTGTTATTGCAACACCAGGTCGCTTACTTGATTTAATGAATCAAAAAATAGTATCCTTACAAGATGTAAGATATCTAGTACTTGATGAGGCAGACCAAATGTTAGACATGGGCTTTATTAAAGATGTAACGAGCATTGTTGATAAAACACCAAAGAAGCGTCAAACGATGCTGTTTTCAGCAACTATGCCTAAACAAATCGAGACCTTATCAAAACAAATCTTAGTAAACCCTGAAAGAATTGCTGTTACACCAGTTACACAAACACTGGATGCAATTACTCAAAGTGTTTATATGGTTAATAAGGCAAATAAGACGTTATTGTTAATTGATTTAATTTACACCTTAAATATGAAATCAGTTTTAGTTTTTACAAAAACTAAACATGGTGCCAATAAACTTGTTAAAAATTTAATGAATTTAGGTATTGAATCTGAACCAATACACGGTAGTAAATCACAAGCTGCCAGAGAACGTGCTTTAGCAAACTTTAAAAAAGGTAAAACTAAGATTTTAGTTGCAACAGATATAGCAGCTCGTGGTATTGATATTGAAGCACTTGACTATGTTGTAAACTTTGAATTACCTGAAGTACCAGAAACCTATATTCACCGTATTGGTAGAACAGGGCGTGCTGGATTAAGCGGTATGGCATTATCACTAGTGGATCCTGCTGAGCAAAAGTTACTCACACAAGTAGAAAAACACATAAACTCTAAAATTCAAGTTGTTGATCACAAATATCAAATTCAATCACAACCAAAACATAGAGAAACAACAAGTGAAAAACCAAAGGCCGATGTATCAAGAAAACAAGAAAAACCAAAAAAAGAATTGCCTGATTACTTAAAGTTTAAAGGCCATAAACCTAAACCTAAGAAGAAGAAATCAGAGGATAAATCTTTTGTAACCTATCAAAAGAAAACAAATCCATATTTTCAAACTAAAAAATCAAACAAGAAAAAGTAAGTCAAATTTAAAGGCACTGTCATTGGTTAAGGTAAATATCATTATTTACGCCAAACAGTCCCTTTTTTCATGAATATACAATAAAAACTGTTACAATATAAGTAAACTAGAGATGTAAAGCCATCCCTAGATTTTAAGGAGCACATATGATTAACGAACAAATCAAAATAAATGACTTGATAGAATTAGAAATTAAAAAACTAGGTATCAACGGGGAAGGTATTGGGTATCACCATAAACTTGCTGTTTTTGTTGATAATGCATTACCTGGTGAAATAATTACAGCAAAAGTAACTGAAATATTTCCTAACCGCTTATTAGCAGAAATTGAAGAAATTAAAGTTAAAAGCCCAGATAGACTTGAAGTGATGTTTCCAGAGTATGAACTATGTGGTGCATATAGTATGCAACATGTGACGTACGAAAAGTCACTACAAATTAAACGTGATATTTTAATTAACGCCTTAAATAGATATGTAGATAAAAAAATAGTCTATTCTAAAATTAAACAAACAATAGGTATGAATGAACCACTAGGTTATAGAAACAAGGTATCTTTACCTGTAAGAAAGCTGGAAGGTAAGAATAAATTTGGATTATATGCTAAGGGTGGTAATGAATTTATTCCAGTAAATGATACACCAGTGCATCATCCTAGAATCAATGAAATCATTCAAATTGTTGAATCATTAATGGATCAACATAAATTTCATGCTTATATCCAAAAAGATAAAAGTGGCTACATGAAGTCTATGGTTATTAGAAGATCATATACGACAGGTGAAGTTCAAGTTTCTTTTTTACTCATGAAAAAATTTGAAGGCATTGCTAAGTTTACTGAAGCGCTTGTTGCACAATGTCCAGAGATTGTAAGTGTATTTGCATTCTATACAGATAAATATAAAGAACAAATATTCTTTACAAGTGATTATGAAAACCTATTTGGTAAAGCAACTATTAATGAAAAAATAAATAATCAAACATTCTCATTGTATCCTGAAGCTTTCTTTCAATTAAATACTGTGATGGCGGATAACTTCTATAATAAAATGAGAGAACTAGCTAACCTACAACCTACAGATGTTGTCATAGATGCTTATGCCGGTTCTGCACCAATTAGTCATTATATTGCCAAAGATGTCAAAAAAGTTTATGCAATAGAAATTGATCAAAGAAGTGTTCAAAGTGCAATATTATCTTTAAAGCGAAATAACATTAAAAATGTAACCGTCATTCAATCTGACTTTAAGAAAGCCTTAAAGAATCTTGAAGTGGATACGATTGATGCAATGTTCTTTGACCCACCTAGAACTGGTCTTGGATATGATACAATTAAGCAAATACTAAAATACAAGCCAAAGAAACTGATTTATGGATCATGTAATCCTTCGACTTTAGCTAAAGACTTAGAAGATTTATTAAAAACTTATGAGCTTAAGAGTTTGATTCCTATGGATATGTTTCCTCATACTCCGTTGGTAGAAAGTGTTTCTTTACTTGAGTTAAGAATAGATTTAGAAACTGTTTAAAAATATATAACTATAAAAATAGAGATACATACCAGATAAAGTACTGGATTAATGTATCTCTTTTTTAATAGATGATAAAAATATATATGATAGTATGAGTTTATTTTTAGGTTGTTAGAATATACCTAATGATTTTTGACCTGTAACCTTTTCATATAAAAGTTCACTTAATAGTATGAACTGAGAAGGTACATAATGAATTGGCATTTTAAATTGATAAAATTCATCCTTGTAGTAGATTTGAATATTTCTTCCAAGATCCCCTGGTAATTGAGGTACATCTTCAACGGGTATCGTAAATTCTACATGTTCATTTTTATATGTTCCTTCATAGTTAAAACCTTTTATGGAAAGAGATAATGTACCCGCTCCAAGTGGCTTAATAAATTTACCTTCATAGCTTTCTATGACAGTAGTACTTGATAAACTGTAGTTTAGGTCTAATTGAAGTTGTTCTAAGAATAAGTCTTTTTGATTCTGGTAAACATCGTGAACGGTTTTACCATCTAATAGACCATAATAGTCATAACTTCTTGTATGTAAACAATTTGGATAAATAAGTTGATAATATTAAAAGAACCACCACCTAAAATATCTGCAGTAGCAAAAGCTATTTTTTTACTAAAATTTTTCTTCTTCATGTTGTGATATCCTTTAAATATAGTGTTTAAATGTTGCAAATATTATAGCATGAGCAAGTCTTAATTCATATCATAGTAGCTAGTTGAAGGTAAATTTAATGAAAGTCCGATAATTTATCAATATGAAAGTTAAATGATTATATAGGATATGAAAAAAATCACTGATTAAAGTGATTTTTATTTTGATGTGCAGACTTAATTTTGATGAATAAAATATACAATATAGATGCTATAGAAATACACATAATAGGTATAAAAATAACACCCAAACTTACCGATGAATCAATTAATATACTAGTGTATAAATTTCCTATAACAGCAGCTAGCCCATAACTTAGATACATATATCCATACGTTCTATTAAAGTTATTTTTACCAAATAGATCTTTTGTAATAATTGGCATTAAAGCTAACCATCCACCTACAGAACCCCAACTAAGTGTAATCGTTAAGATAAATAACCATAGACTTGAAGGGTTTAAGAAAATATATGTGATTGAAACAAATAAAGTGATTAATGAAATAAGTATAACAGATACTTTTAATTTTAACTTGTCATAAATAAATCCGAATAAGGGTCTAAATAACCCGTTTGCGAGCGCGAATAAACTCATATAGATAGTAATCGTAGTAACGTCTAAATCAAAGTAATCTGTACCAATGTAAACGGTTAATCCAATCATAGATAAACCAAACATAATCCCTAAAGTAAACAAGATGAAAAATATCGTAAAAGTATATTTTGAGGCATGAACTTTTTCTTTCTTATTTTTGACATAGAGTTTTGATAAATCCAATTTTCTTATAAGTAACCATACAAAGATGGATAGAAGTATGGTAGATGCAATGCCAAAATATAGTAAAGTATTTTGAAACCCAACAGAGTCAAAACTTAATTGTAATATAGGCGCAACAATTACAGTGGATAAACCAAAACCGGCAATTGTTAAACCCACGGCTAGCCCTTGATTTTTCTCATAGACTGTTTGAATGATCTGTACAGGGATACCATAGAGTATTCCAACCCCAATCCCTATGAAAACACCATGACCTAAAGTAAATATGAGGTAATTGGTTGCATAAGCAGCAATCATATAACCAATACCGATTGATATGATACCAAGAATTGACCACTTGTAAAAATTAGATTTTTTCATAAATCTACCACTTAACATCACCATAAAGGCAAAGACTGCAAGTGATGTTAAATAGGGTATTGAACTTTGGGTATGTGTTAACCCGAGTTCGTTTTCTAGTTGTAATCTAATAACACTGTAGGCGTATACTACACCTATAATAAGTTCAATAATAATCCCACTAATTAAAACGGTGAGTTGTTGTTTTTTGTTTAAGGACTGCATTAATTATGTCAACTTTTCATCATGATAGATTTCGCTTATAAAAAGCGATATGATAAGCATACCAAATTCAAATATAAAAAATCAACAAATATGATTTGAATATCAAACAATATAAATATTTATTTATTTATAGGGTCAAAAGGGAATTCCATTGATAAAACCGGTACCATAAGGTATAATTTAATTAAATAGAGATAAGTATCTATAAGAAAGGAATTCTCCTTTATGAAAATTTTGTTTTGTAGTTCAGAGGCTTTCCCTTTTAGTAAAACTGGTGGATTAGCTGATATGGCTTATTTTCTACCTAAATCCATCAAATCATTAGGGCATGATATAGTTGTCATCACACCTTTCTATGAAGGTATTAAAAAACACCATGAAGCAATGACTTATCTAGGAACTAAGACTATTTATATGGGACATGGGGAAGTTATAGTTAATTACTATAAATTAGTATATGACAGTATCACCTATATTTTTGTTCAAAATATGCACTATTTTGAAAGAGAAGGGTTATATGGTTACCATGATGATGCTGAAAGATTTGCAGCATTTAGTTATGCTATTTTGGAGAGTTTAGATATCATAGGGTTTTATCCGGATATTATGCATATCAATGACTGGCAAACCTCTATGATTCCATATCTATTAGACAAACACTACAGACATCAAAGTTTTAACTATTTTAGAATACATACCTTACTTACGATACATAATTTACAATATCAAGGGGATTTTGATAAAGATGTAGCAAAATTCTTTAACACAGATTTTGATTACACTTATATTCATTTTGATCGTGTCAATTACCTTAAAGCGGGTATTGAACGCGCCACTAAAATAAATACAGTATCACCAAGCTATAGCAAAGAAGTTATGACCAGAGAATATGGGTTTAGCTTAGATGGTTCGCTAGAAAATAGATCTAATGATTTTTCAGGTATTTTAAATGGTATTGATGATGCCAACACTTTTAACCCGGAGACAGATAAATACTTGATCAAAACTTATGGTGTAAGAAACCGTAAATCAGGCAAGCACCTAAATAAGCAGTTTTTACTGGAACATTTTGGTTTAGATAAAAGCCTAGACGAACCACTGATTGCCTATGTAGGAAGACTTGCTGATCAAAAGGGACTTGGACTTATGGAATACTGTTTAGAGGAAGTAATCCGATATAGTAATGCTAAGTTCATCTTAATGGGGTCGGGTGATAAAGCATATGAAGACTATTTTAGATACTTAACTTATAAATATCCAACTAAAGTTGGTAATTATATAGGATTTAATGAAAAAATAGCACACATTATCTATGCGGCTAGTGACATGTTTATGATGCCTTCAAGATTTGAACCATGTGGTTTAGGTCAAATGATAGCAATGAAGTATGGATCACTACCTATTGTTCGAGAAACTGGTGGATTAAAGGACAGTGTAATACCTTATAACAAATACACACAAGAAGGTACAGGTTTTAGTTTTAAGAATTATGATGCGTATGATTTAAAAGATAAGTTATTTGAAGCAGTTAATCTATTTAATGAAGATAAAGATACATGGCAGATTTTAGTCAAACAAGCAATGAAAAGTGATTTTGGTTTAAATCAAATGGCCAGAGCATACGAGAAATTATATAAAAACATAATAGGGGAAAAAATATAATGGAAACACTAGCACTCATACTAGCTGGCGGTAAAGGTACCAGATTAGATGTCTTATCAGAAAAAAGAAGTAAACCGGCAATGCCTTTTGCAGGAAAATTTAGAATTATTGATTTTACGTTATCGAATTGTGTACAATCAGGTATTTATGATATCGCAATTTTAACTCAATATTTACCACTTTCACTTAATAAACACATCGGTAGCGGAAAACCTTGGGACTTAGATAGAAGAGATTCATCCGTAACACTTTTACAACCACACACCAATTGGTATATGGGTACAGCGGATGCTGTATTAAAAAACTTAGAATATTTATCGAGAAAAAATCCAAAGTATGTACTTATTTTATCTGGGGATCATATCTATAAGATGGATTATAGAAAAATGATACAAACCCATAAGGAAAAAGGTGCACTACTTACGATTGCAACTCAAAGAGTAAAGCCAGAAGAAGTATCTAGATTTGGTATTATGTCGATTAACTCAAATAATGAGATTATTGAGTTTGAAGAAAAACCAAAAGTATCCGACTCAAATCTAGCATCCATGGGTATTTATCTATTTGACTTTAAACTGCTTAAGAAAGTACTTGAAGAAACTATAGCGGAAAACCTAGATTTTGGTAAACACGTAATTCCTAAGTTGATTAAAACAACTCAAGCAAGTGTGTATGCACATGAGTTTAATGACTACTGGATGGATGTGGGTACATTAGATGCCTATTTAGACGCCAATTTAGCTATGGCACAAACTTATACTGAACTTGATTTGTATGATCCATCTTGGAAAGTATATACAAAAAGTGAGGAACTTCCACCGGTTAAAGCAGGTAGTAAAGCTATCATTCAAGATAGCTTAGTATCAAATGGGTGTATCATCGAGGGTACTGTCATCAATTCAGTATTAAGTCCAGGGGTACGTGTTGGTAAGGGTAGTATTGTTAAAGATAGTGTCATTTTAAATGACACAATCATCGGTAATGATGTTAAAATTACTCAATCAATCATCGATAAAGAGGTTATTATTGGTGGCCACACTGAAATTGGTTTTGTTGATGATATGACACCAAATAAAGAAAAACCAGATATTTTACATACTGGTATTACAGTTGTTGAAAAACAATCTGTTATACCAGGTCATATGAAAATTGGTAAAAACGTACGTATTTTCAAAACTGCCACATTTGATAGAAAAGTCATTGAATCTGGTGAAACTATAAGATAAGCATAATAAAACTAGTCAGTGTAGTTGTTATTTCTACAAAGGACTAGTTTTTTATGTTAAAATATAAAATTTGAATTATAATTATATTTTCACGAAACTTTCAATTATTTCAAGTATGTGAAAAAAATATACAGAGTAAGATATAAAGTAGTAAAGCGTTTTCATAAACTGGTTAATTATAATATAATGACCAGTGTAGAAGCATTTTATGCAAAATAAAGGAGGATATATGAAAAGAAGATTATTAGTATTATTCATGGTAATTTTATCTTTTATCTTGGTTTCTTGTACAGAAATCGATGAAGCAAGTTTTAGCTTGAAAGATTCTGAAGTAACCATAAAAGTGGGTGATTCATACACTTTAGAGCATGAAATAACCGAAGGACTTGAAGTCGAATACACAATGTCAGTAGAAGGTGTTATTTCAATTTCAGGTCAAACAGTTACAGCACTTTCTGTAGGGGAAGTAGATGTTACTGCAACTGTTGTAGGTAAAGACTTAAGTGACACTATTAAAATTATAGTTGAAGCAAAAGAAGAACCTGTAGTAGAAGTTCAATCAGTTGCGATTACTGGGGATAATGCTGGTTTAGTAGGGGGAACAATAACACTAACTGCCACAATATTACCTGCAAATGCAACCGATAAAACAGTAACTTGGGAAACATCAAATGCGGAATTTGCAACTGTAGACAATGGCGTGGTTACATTAATCAAAGCTGGTGTAGTCACAATCACTGCAATATCAGGTGAAAAATCTGACACACATGAAATTACGATTACTAGTGTAGTTGTTGATGTTGAATCAGTTACAATTGAAGGACCAAGCGAAGGTGTAGAAGGATCAACAATTACACTAACTGCTAGTATACTACCTATAGATGCAACCAATAAGGAAGTAACTTGGACATCATCAAATGAAGAAGTAGCAACTGTAGTAGACGGTGTTGTTACACTTCTACAGGAAGGTGTTGTAACAATAACCGCAACGTATGGTGAAATAGTTGAAACTATAGAAATTACGGTTACAGCTAAAATGGCTGCTTATTTAAATGAAGTAGGTTATGTAACTATTCAAGAAGCCATTACAGCAGCAGTAAGTGGTGATAATATTGAAGTCAATAAGGGGGAGTTTTCTGAAAACTTAAACATTGATAAGCCATTAACACTTTTAGGTTTTGATGGACACCTAACAACATTAACTGGTAAGGTGACAATTGCTAAGAATATTGAAAACGTAGCACTTGAAGGCTTTAACATGACTGGTAACTTCCAAGTTGTAAGTACAGGTACATTAAAAGGCTTCTCATTTAGACATAATCATGTCTTTGATACCAACCTTGTTGCAACTGGATATGCTCCAAATGCTAGAACTAATGTAAATGCAATCATCCAATTATATGCTGGTGCAGGTACAAACATCTTTGGTGATATCCATATTGAATTTAATACATTTAATAACATCAAATCTGATATTATTGCTATTGATAGAACTATGGCTTCATCAGAAATTAACATTAGATCTAATGAATTTACGAATTTTAAAATTGGTGCGATTCGTTTTGATGGTGGTTATAATAACGGTACATACAATATCGAAGATAATACATTTAAAAACGATGTAAAACAAGCAGAAACTGCAATTTTATTTAGAGCATACTCTGCATCATCTGGTAACTTACAAACAATAAATATTCAAAGAAACCTTTTTGAAAATATTGGTAATGAATTTAACAATCCAACAGATAACTATCCACAATCAGCAGTAATTGCAACCTCAACATATAACTCATTTAACATCGATTTTAATATTATTGAAAACGTCTTTGTGAACACACATAACACAGTTCACTTAAGAAAAAATGAATCAACTACTACATTAATCTATGATGTAGACATTCTAGGAAATACATTTGAAAATCCAACTGGTTATGTATTCTTTGAAGATGGTAATCTTACACTCTTAGAAGATAACATCTACCTCGATAACATGGGTCAAGCAGTAGAAGCATCTAAAATACAAGATGAATTTACAGCGGGTAGAAGAATCATTAGAATACTACAAGCTGAAGCTGAGTATGTCATCATTAGATATACATTTAATGATGAAACATTAACTTACGATATCTCGGAAGAATTCAAAACAGGTGTAGTTGGAAGCAAAGTAAATGTTTTACCAAATCCTGAATTAGGTTACTTCACTGAATTTGAAGTCTATGAAGGTATTATCTTAGCTGATGGCTCATTAGTGATTGAAATTTATTATGAAATATTAGTGAACTCATTTACTTATGAACTAGAATTTAATGGTGGTAATACATTCTATGCAGATAGAGATTCTATGGTGAATGACTGGATCAATGATTACAATACATTTGGTGGTACATCTTATGTAATTAATGAACTACCAAGAGATACATTTGGTTCAAGTATTAATATTCATACTTTCTTCTTTGATGTACGATTCCGTGACAAATGGTTATGGGTTGCAAAATATTTAGGAGTTGTAGGTTCTTCAACAAATAAAGCTTCTGCACAAAATATCGTTAGCCGTGATTCAGTCGCTGCATTTGATGCAGTGAATTCAAACTACCGCTATGCATTCTCATATGAAGTGAGAGGTTTCATGGATGGCCGTAAATTTACTGAAAATGCAAACTGGCAATCAGCAGATTACAGTCTACGTGACCTTAAATATGGTTTCTGGAGTTATTTAATTGCTGATAAACAAGAAACAGTCTTCTTAAGTCAATCAGAGGTTCAAGTATTACCAACAGAAGTATACTTAGAAAATTATGAATTTAAAGGTTGGTTTAATAATCCGGAATTTACAGGTGATAGAATCTATGAAATCACTGAACCAACTAAACTATATGCAAAATTTGAGGAAAAAAATCCAGTGACATCACTTACTATCTCAAATCCAATTGGAGAAATGATTAAAGGTGATACATATGATTTAGTTGTAGATATTGCACCAACAGATGCATTCAATCAATTATTACTCTTTTCATCATCTGATCTAAAAGTCATCAGTGTCTCACCTGAAGGTACATTAACAGCATTAAATGCTGGTATTGCAGTTATTACTGTAACAAACCATAATGGTGAAATTATGACTACAATGGAAGTTACTGTACACCCTATGGATGATGTAACTCTAGAATTTAGTTCAGGATTTAATGGATTTATCAATGTGGGTGAAGAATTCACAATGACTGCAGTTGGTGTTGGTAAAGATAATGCTGGTAAAACATTCACCTATGTACCAGAAGAAGACGGTATCGTTGAACTTATAGGTACAAACACATTTAAAGCTTTATTACCAGGAACAACTTTAATTGACATCTTTGATGGTGCAGAACTCATCTACACTTATACAGTAGTAGTTCAACGTGCACTTGATGCTGAAGATAGAGTGGATCAATTACTTGATTTATTAGGTAACGCAAATAATGCAGTGGTTAATGGATTAAACGTTATTACATATTACACATCAGGACAAGAATGGTCTGACCCAAGATATGAAAGTGTCAACTTATACTTATTTGATGACTATGTAGTAGACAGAACAACATATCCTGCGGATCCCACAAAATTCTCTAACCGTTTAATGGACTCAGTAGAATTTGTCTTAATTCATGACACAGCAAATCTAAACGGTGGTCTAGCAAGCCATGGTGCATTCTTTGCAAATCCAGCAAATAGTATTGGTATTCATTACACCACTGGTGATTATGGTATCGTAGCAAGCTTACCTGATGAATATGTGGGATGGCATGCTGGTGATGGTACTGCATCTAGTTTCCAATGGCATGATACTGGTATTGTTGTAACAGATAATGAAAAACCAATAATTGATATTTCTACAGATGGTTTCTGGACATTTAATGGTCAAAAATCCACTGTCCAAGCGCCTCGTGGTGATAATAATGCTATCTTAGATAATTCATACTTTACATACCAAGGTCCAACTTGGGATGTCGTAGGTGGTAAATATGTAATTGGTACACACTGGTTTGCTAAGACACAACAAGCTCGTGGTGTGATTGCATCACGCGGTGGTAACCTGAACTCTATTGGAATTGAAATGAACATTAATACAAATGCAGATATCATTGATACAGTTCAGAGAACTGCAAAACTAGTAGCGAACTTACTAGAGGAAAACAACCTAAGTAATAACCGTGTAATTATGCACAATACAACAGATGGTAAAGGTGATCCATATACACTAAATAATACGGTTTATAATGGTACTTGGTATTTTGATAGATTTATGGAACACGTTGCAATCGAAAGATTAGTGTTATCACAATTTGCAGATGCAACAATCACATTCCATTCTGACTCAGAATTACTATCTGATACAGGTCGTGTGATTGCGATGCCACAAGTTACAACTGAAGTACAATATACAATTACAGTTGAAATTGGTGGTGTATCTAAATCTATTATACTTACATCAGTGATTCCAGGTATACATACATGGGATCAAAACTACGGATTCTTTAAACCAACTCAGGCTTGGGCAAAAGCAGATTACCGTAAATAACTAAAACATAAAAAAGCTGGTCTTACTTTGATAGTAGGACCAGCTTTTCTATTAAATTTTGTGTAAAACTATTTTTCGAATTGTAATAAAGAATAAATTAAAGAAGTAATACTTCCTAAGATAGCTAATATATAACCTAATATGGCACCAATAGCTAAGTCTAGATAGCCATAATTAGCAGTACCTTCAATACCTAAAAATGTAGTTACGTGTGTTGTATTTTCTGGAAGTTGAAAGAATAATACGACAGATAAAGCAAATGATAATGTTAAGAGTAAACCGAAAATTAGCTTAGACATGGATGTCTTTTTATCATTAATTGTGGTTATAACGAAGATGATACTCACAAGTGCAGGTAAACTAAAGGCTAATAAATTTAAAAAACTAAAATTCACCTTGTGATCTAAAAATCCACCGATTTGGAAAGTTTCACCGCCAAATGTTGCTGTAACACCGGTTAAGATGGCTTCGTCATTATTGTTTTGAAGTACGTTTAAAAATATACTACCAAAGATGAGTAGTGCTAAAAATAGTATAACAACTGGGAGAAAATTTTGTAATTTTTTTGTCATAGAATTGACCTCCTTTTTTATTATTATAATATAAAAATGTATTTATTCAAAAGTATTTGTTTTTAATCTTGGTTATATCATGTTAAAATGGCAATAGGTAGGTGGGAATCATGATGCATAAAAATAAACTATTAGAACAACTAATTGATTTGAGAACTGAACTTAGACTTACACATTTTAATAAAACCGGAGAGCAAATCATCATATTAAGTGATGCTGCTCTTTTTGAAGTAGCTCAAAAAAGACCTCTAAAACAAAATGAATTTAATGCAATTTCTGGTCTTGATGAAGATTTTAATAAGAAATATGCTCAGAAATTTTTAAGTATTATTAAATCATTTAATCAATCAAATCTTAAATCAGTTAAAGTATCTAAACAAGCAAGTAAAGTACTACATCACTATAAAGATAGACTCACAAACATGTCTAAAACAAATTCAAATCTTTATATGGGACAAATCTATCAAAATCATAGCTTCGATCTAACTTTAATAGAAAACAACTTAGAACTAAAAGATTATTTAACCAATAATCGTATTAAAAACTTAAAACTTAACTACAAGAGTGATGCCGATGAAAGACATATAACAAAACTCTATAGAGAAGTGAATAAGACCCAAATAGAAACAGGTAGTTATAACCTTTATATTGCTTACCCTTATGTGGAAGGTATCTTTAGTAAGGATAAGTTTCCTATTAAAGCACCACTACTATATTTTCCTGTAAAAATTGAGCGCACCCTCCGCACCTTTACTCTAAAAAAAGATAGTGAAAGAGATGTCATTTTTAATAGAGACTTATTACTTATTACATCTAAAATGGAGAAATCATCAATGGATTTTATTACCCCTGAAGTCACAGATTTTAATGAAAAAGTACTTCATGAGGTTGTTATCCCTTTTTATGAAAAACATGGTATATCCATTGAAATAGATGCAAAACACATAGAGTTCATCCCTTTTAAAAATAAATTAAAAGAAGACTTTATAAAGGTTAACCGTCCAAAGTTTAAACTACAACCTTATGCAACCTTATCACGATTTGAACTCTACTCATCTAGTATTCAAAAAGACATGGAACGTATATTAGCTACGAAACAATACAATGACTTACTTGAAGGTTTAATTGATGAAACGAACCTTTTTAAGCAAGAAGTAGCTAAACCAATGGAAATATCAGGGGAACCCATCAATGAGGATAATATCAGTTATATAAACGATTTAAACTTCAGTCAAGAACGCGTCATTGATTTATTAAACAGTGAAAAGAAAATAGTCATATGGGGTCCACCAGGTACAGGGAAAAGTCAAACCATTACTTCATTAATCGCATCCAGTATTTTAAAGGGTGAAAATGTATTAGTAGTCTCTGAAAAAAAGGTTGCCTTAGATGTAATTTATTCAAGACTAAAAAAGGCATCGAAATACGCAATGTTTATCGATGATGCAGAAAACAAACAAGATTTTTATTATAAATTAAATCATTTCTTAGAACCGGAACCACCAGTTCGTACACTAAATAATGATATCTATGCGTTAGAATCAGAAATTAAAAGACAATTGAATGATATGGAAAAATCACTTCAATTACTCTACGGGCACACATTTGAAATTAAACCTGTATTTGAACTTTTTTCTAGATACATTAAGGATAAAGATATTAAACTACATTTAACCCCTTATGATGTACATAAAATATTTCATGAAGTCTTTAAAAAACCTAGTTTCCAAATGATTGAGACACTAGAAAAAACTTTCGATAGTGATGCACACCTTAAGCGGATGATGGATTTAGATTGGTACTTAGAAAAGTATCCAATACTAGAAAAATTAGAAACTAAAATACCGAGAAGTCAAAAATTGATGTTTGATCAAATGCATGAAAAGTATCTTCAGTTAAAAACAACATATCAAAGATCAGGTATCTTTAAAAAGAGAAAACATAAGAAAACATTTATAAAAACTTACCTGGATGAAATCACTTATTTAAGTGTAAAGAAAAGTATCAGGAAGAAATATCTAAATCAATTATTTATTGATGATAGATTACATAGTTATATCTTTGAAAATATGAACCGCTTAAATAAATTAATGACAATCTATCAAACGCTAAAACCGTTTGAAAAAACATTCTTAAAGATGATGCATTCACATCCAAAAGTGAGAGGTATAGATGATAATTATAAATTAAGAACTTATATCTTTGAAGCGTATTATTCAGGATTTATTGAAGTCTTTAAGTCTGAGCACCAAAAACATTTATATATCTTTGATAATTATCAAGAGAAGGTTGATAAGATTAAAGAAATCATGCATCAAAAAATGTTGGTTACCAATGAATCGTTTGAGATGGAACTTTATAAACATGCACTTAACTTAAATAATACAAAGCGTATTATGGATATTAAAAGAGTGTTTGATTTATCTAATAAACCGAGTATTAAGTCTTTTATTGAAAACTTCCAACTAGAAATGAAGAGTCACATCAGATTATGGATGATGACACCAGAAGTGGTATCAGCTATTTTACCTTTAGAACACGGTATGTTTGATTTAGTTATCTTCGATGAGGCAAGTCAAATGTATGTAGAAAAAGGTATACCTTCAATTTATAGAGCTAAAAAAGTTGTTATTGCAGGAGACCCTAAACAACTTAGACCAAGTAGTTTAGGAACAGGTAGAACTGATGAACTTGATGAATTTTATGAAGATGATGTCTTTAAAGAAGTTTCCCTAGATGCTAAAAGTTTATTAGACCTTGCAAGATACCGCTTTAAAGAAGCGATTCTTAATTATCATTACCGGTCGACTTATGAAGAGTTAATCGCGTTTTCTAACCACGCTTTTTATGATGCTAAGTTAATGATTTCACCAAATCAAAAAAAGGCGGTTGAACCACCAATTGAATATGTATATGTCAAGGATGGTATGTTTGAAAATAGAAGAAATAAAAAGGAAGCAACTAAAGTTGTTGAAGTGATTAAAAAGATTCTAAGAACAAGACAACATAATGAATCTATAGGCGTTATTACATTTAATAGTACTCAAAGAGATGCTATTGAAAATGCAATTGATCAAGAGCTCTTTAAAAAAGGAACTTATCAAAAAGCGTTTGAACGAGAACTCTTTAGAAAAGATGATGGTGAAGATAAATCGTTATTTGTTAAAAATATTGAAAACGTTCAAGGTGATGAAAGAGATATCATAATATTTTCTATGGGATATGCTAAAAACAGCCAAGGACAAGTTATGAGACGGTTTGGGTGGCTTAATCATGATGGCGGACAAAACAGGCTTAATGTGGCAATTACACGTGCTAAACAAAAGATTTACTTCATATCTAGTTTGTATCCTGAAGAATTTAAAGTAGAAGATTTAAGTTCAACTGGTCCTAAACTCTTAAAAGATTTTATGAGATACTGTTACTATGTTTCAAATGAGAATGAAAATCTTGCTAAAGAGGTATTAAATCATTTACATAGTACAGAGATTGAAACCAGGAATGTGTTAATAGCACATATGGCAGAAGATGTTAAGAAACGATTAGAAAGATTAGGTTATGAAGTAGATTTAAATGTAGGAATTGGTAAATATAAAATTAATCTAGCGATTAAAGATGACAAACAAAAAGCCTATATATTAGGTATCTTAACTGATGTAGGTCTAAGTGACTTAAATGCAAGACGTGATTTATTACATCAAGAAAAATATCTAGAGTCTAGAGGATGGACCGTATATAGATTGTTGGAATCTAATTGGTATACAGATCCAAATAAAGAACTAAAGCAAATTAAAGATTTAATAAAAATAGAAAAGAGTAGTTGACATATGAACCCTGTATTTATATATGTGTATATTGTAGTGTGGATATTTATTTCACTCATAACCTATATAGCCTATTTGATAGATAAAGAACGTGCAAAAAAAGGTCAGTGGCGTATCAAGGAAAAACACCTGTTATTACTATCTGTATTTATGGGTTCAATTGGTGGACTCATGGGATTATATGTTGTAAGACATAAAACAAAACATTGGTATTTTATAGTGATTAATTGGCTATCATTTTTCTTACACCTTTATCTTATTTACTTTATTTATAGTCAAGTGGTTGTAACAAATTAGGTTTAAATGACTAAAATATTGAATTAGTTATCATAAAATAGGTAAATTAACTGTTTTTTTAACGTATCATTTCAATTTATTGATGTTTCGTAGTAAAATGAAAGTAGAATTATAATAATATGTAGGGGGAATTTCAATATGTATTTTACTGATTTATTTAAAGATAGCCTTTGGGCACTAGAAGAGTGGCTAATCATTGGACTAGGTGCATTAGTTGTTATTTTAATACTGTTTTTACTACTCAAACCAAAGAAGAAAAAGACACCACCTTATACTGAGGTCAAAGCTGTCTCTAAAAGTGGACTTAAAGTAGAACCTGATAAGCCAGCAATCAAAGTAGAGGAAACACCAAAAGAAGATGAAAAACCTCTAGTTGAAGAAAAACCGGTTGTTAAAACTCACGATAAAGCTGCACCTAAAAAGGCATCTGCTCCTAAAGAAGCACCTGCTAAAAAAGAAGAAAAATCTGCAACGGACACGGATAAAGTTGTAAAATATCATGTATCACAAAATAAAGATGAAAAATCTGAGTTTAAAAATCAGTGGCGTGTTAGAAAACAAGGTTCACAAAAAACAATTAAGTACTTTAAGACTCAAGCAGAGGCTATTGCATATGCAGAGACTTTAGCTGAGAATAATGACACATCCATTGTCATCCATAAACGCGATGGATCCATTAGAAAACAAGATTATACAAAGAAGAAATCCTCTAACTAGAGGATTTTTTATTTGCTATGTTACAATAGATGTAAAGAGGGTGATACTCATGTGTGGACGTTTTACACTAACTGTGTCAAAAGATCAACTAGAAGCCTTACTAAAGAGTAGATATGATATTTTAGATAGTCCTAACTTCAAGCTACCAAGATATAATATTAGTCCATCTAATGAAGTGATTAGTATTTTACATGATGGTAAAAGACATCGAGTTGGTCAGTTAAAATGGGGCTTTAGACCGAAGTTTTCATCAACAGATAAACCTTTAGAAATTATTAATATCAAGGGTGAAACAGTATTTGAAAAACCAATCTTTAAAGAAAGTGTTCTAAAAAGACGCTGCACCATTTTAGCAGATAGTTTTTTTGAATGGAATAGAGATAAAAAAGATAAAAACCCGTATAGATTTATGACCGATAATGGACTGTTTGCTATGGCAGCAATCTGGCAAACGGTAGAAACTAAAACGAGTGAAAAGATACATACTGTTGCGATTATTACAACTGAAAGTAATGATCTCATGCATGCTATCCATGATAGGATGCCAGTTATCTTAACTAAAGAAGAAGAACAAATTTGGCTAAATAATCAAATTAAAGATATAAAGACACTAGAAAAATTAATTAAGCCTTTTGATGCTGAACATATGTATTATGAAAGAGTTTCAACCTTAGTAAATAACCCTAAAAATGATGATATCGCAGTAATTGCAAAAATATAGACGAGGAAGATATGAAATGGATAGATTAAAAAGATTAGGTGACATCTTACAAGCATTTGATGCTTATGATGTTTTTGAGTATTATAAATTAAATGGTGCTTCTGCACTACAGTTTTTAATAATTGATTTAGGGTTTGTAACAAATGAACTCAATTTTGATTTAGATACAAATTTAGATATTAAAAAAGTAAATGAATTAAGAAATATAGTAAACCGCGAACTACCAAAAATATTACAACAAAAAAACTTTAGTTTAGATGTTAAGCACACACAATTAACAGGCAGGATTGACAGTTATGCGATCATTGATAATACAACGAAGCAAGAATATAAATTAAACTTTAATTATTTAAACCGTGTACACGTATTAAACACTGAGTACTTTGCAAGAAAAGATAATCAATTTGAGGATTTACATATATATGCGCTATCAACACTTGAAAACTATGCTAAGTTTTTTGTTGAAATACTTGAAGGGAAACCATTTATCAGTGTACTTGATCATGTAATTGCATCCAACAAAATTATGCCTCAACAATACCCTTTTATCAAAAAAATGGTGCTTTTTTACATAGCAATCAGTGATATGAAGCAACAAATTAATTTGGATTTAATGCCGCTTAAATTAAAAACGTTACTTAACTTTAACGAAAGCGATCTTTTATTTTTAGATAAAGTAAATCAGGGTGTATTAGACATACCTATGATTTTACCTCCAACAATGGCATCAAAACTAGATAATCATCCGAAAGTTAAATTAATGAGGCAATAAAATGAAACCATATACATTAGGTATGATCACTTTTTTAGAAAGTGGCATCGATGAAAAAAGTGGGAAAGTATCTCACAAAGAACGCTTAGACCGTGCAATTGAAGAAATTGTTTTAGCTGATAAGGTAGGTCTTGATTATTATGGTATTGGTGAGCATCATAGATCAGACTATGCTGCATCAAGTCCCCAAATCATATTGGCTGCAGCAGCAAAACTTACAAACCGCATTCATTTGGGTAGTGCTGTGACTGTTTTATCAAGTTCAGACCCAGTTCGAATTTATGAGGATTTTGCAACGCTTGACGTATTAAGTAATGGGCGAGCTGAAATTATGGCTGGTAGAGGTTCATTTATTGAATCCTTCCCACTATTTGGTTATGATCTAGATGACTATCAAACACTATTTACAGAAAAACTGGACATGTTACTTGAAATTAGAAAAAGTGAACGTCTTACTTGGAAGGGTGGAAAACACACCCCAAAACTAGATAATGTTGGTATATATCCTAGAAGTATCCAAGAAAAGTTAAAGGTAAGTATTGCTGTAGGTGGTACACAATCAAGTATTGTACGTGCTGCTAAATTGGGGTTACCAATGATTATTGCTGTTCTAGGTGGTTCTCCACTTAGATTTAAACCATTAGTGGATCTCTACAAACATTTTTATCATGAGGCAGGGCATAATCCTGATGACATGGAAATTGGCATTGCAATTCATGGTCTTATCACAGATAAAGATCCAAATGATCTTGTTGAACGTTATTTCTTACCGCACCATGCAACCTTCACTAAATTGGGTGAAGAGCGTGGTTGGAGTGTAGGTCATAAAAAAGAATACTTGAGTAAAGTATTAGAGGGACCACTTTTTGTAGGTCATGTAGATGATATTGAAAAACGTATTTTAGAAGTCTTTGAAGGTTTGGGTGTCAATAGATTTTTACTGCAAACACCAGGTTCATTAATGCCTCATGAAGATGTATTAAAAACAATTGAACTCTATGGAAATAGAATCATACCAAATATTAAGAAAAAATTAAATAAAGCTTAATCATGAAAGATGATGTGAAACTGGTTGCAGATATTATAATGTAAACGGTTGCACATCTTTTTTATCATATTTGTGTGATAAAATATGCATGTATAATTACTTATCAGAAAGGAACTTAAAATGGACAACGTATTTATTAACAAAGAGATTTTTAAGGGCGCATATATACTCACGCTAAAGAATCTATTCAATAAAAGAATAGAAACAGCAACATTATATGAAAAGTATGCAGCATTAGCTTCATTACTTGATAAACAACTAGAGACTGATTACGAAGCAACTACTGAATATGTAGAGAAAAACAACTTAAAGAAAACTATTTATTTTTCAATGGAGTTCTTAATGGGTCGTTTAATCACATCTAACCTGATGAATTCAGGTTATGCGGATGTTGTAAAAGCGGCATTTGATGATTTTGGATATGATTTAAATGAAATAGAACTTGCAGAAACTGATGCAGGACTTGGTAATGGAGGATTAGGTCGTTTAGCGGCTTGTTTCCTTGATTCAGCAGCATCATTATCACTACCTTTTTATGGTAACTCATTAAGATACAAAAAAGGATTTTTCGTTCAAAGATTTGAAAACGACAAACAAAGAGAATATCCGGACCCATGGTTAGATAAACCTTTTTATTGGGAAGAAAGAAAAGACGAAGAAGCTATCCATATTCCATATTTTGGTTATGTTAAAGATACAAAATTAATTGATCCTGTATGGATTAAAGCTGTACCTTATGATGTTAAGGTTGTAGGTGCTGGAAATGGTGTGATTACACACCTTAGATTATGGTCAGCTGAAAAGAGTGAATTGCATCCATATCATGATGAAAAATATCTAAAAATGGTTTCTACAATCACAGAATCATTATACCCAGATGACTCTACTGAAGCGGGTAAAACATTAAGATTACAACAACAATACCTATTCTCTGCGGCAGGTATTAAATCAGTTATTTTAGAACATAAACGCTTAGGTCGTGATATTAGAGACTTACATAAATATTATGTATTCCAAGTAAATGACACCCACCCAACATTAATTATTCCTGAATTAATGCGCATCTTGATGGATGAAGAAAACTTAGGTTATGATGAGTCATGGGATATTGTTACGCAATCAGTAGCATATACAAACCATACGATTTTATCTGAAGCTTTAGAAAAATGGAATATTAAGATCTTTAGAAACTTATTACCTAGAACATTTGAAATTGTTCAAGAAATGAATCGTAGATTCAAGATTGTTTTAGAAGAAGCTAAAGTACCACAAGAAAAAGTATATCAGATGCAACTAATTGGTGCTAACAACGTACGCATGGCTAATATTTGTATCTATGGATCGTTTTCAGTGAACGGTGTTGCTGCATTACATACTGATATCTTAAAGAACATTGAACTCAATGACTTCTACAAATTATATCCATCCAAATTTAACAATAAAACTAACGGTATTACCCACCGTAGATGGTTATTACATATTAACCATGAATTGACTGACATACTTGATAATTTATTAGGCAGCAATGCATGGCATAAAGACTTAAGTTTAATCAAGGGATTAGAAAAATATAAAGATGATCTAAAAGTCCAAAAAATGATTAAAGACATGAAATTATCTAAGAAGCGTGCACTCGTTCAGAAGATTAAAAAAGATACAGGTATCCTTCTTGATGAAAATGCTATTTTTGACATTCAAATTAAACGTCTTCACGAATACAAACGTCAATTACTAAATATCTTAAATATCATTTACACATATCAAAGATTAAAAACAGATATGGAATTCAAAAAGAACTTCCATCCTCAAAACTTTATCTTTGGTGCTAAAGCAGCACCTTCATATGTGATGGCTAAAGGTATTATTGAATTGATCAACAAAACAAGCCATGTCATAAATAATGATACAGATACAAACAAATTACTTAAAGTTGTCTTCGTAGAAAACTACAATGTAACCTATGCTGAATACTTATTCCCGGCTGCAGATTTATCTGAGCAAATTTCTACTGCATCTAAAGAAGCAAGTGGAACAGGTAATATGAAGTTCATGTTAAATGGTGCTGTAACAATAGGTACTATGGACGGTGCTAACGTAGAAATCGTTAAAGAAGCTGGTATGGAAAATAACATCATCTTTGGTTTATCTTCTGATGAAGTAAATAGCATCTATAAAAATAATGGATACAAACCTAGACAAATTTATGATGAAGATCCAAGATTACAATCTATATTTGATTTTATAAGAGCATTAACAATTAATCCAACCCACTTTGACTTTATAATGCAAAATTTATTAACATCTGACTACTTCTTGGTATTAAAAGATTTTGATAGTTATGTAAAAGCACAAGAAAGAGCAAATCAATTATATAAAGATCAAAAACAATGGTGGCACATGGTTATCATGAATATTGCAAATGCTGGCTTCTTTACTTCTGATCGTACAATAGCACAATACAATCAAGACATTTGGCAGCTAGAAGAAATAAAAAAATAATAAATTTATAAAGAAAATGAGCCTTATTTTAATGATAAGGCCATTTTTGTAGCATATTTAGTGTAAAATAGTATTAAAGGATAATCATTGGGGAGGTACATAAAATTGGCATTTACAGAATCTCATGCAAATTTATATTTATTGGGCAAGAACTATTTAGCACATCAGTTTTTAGGCGCACACCTGAATAAGGATGATGATGGAAACATCATATCTACCACATTTACTGTTTATGCACCCAACGCAAAAGAAGTTAGACTTATTGCTGATTTTAATAATTTTGAAGGCTGGAAACATGTTCTAACTAAAATTCATCCGCAAGGATTTTGGTCCATTACGATATCAAAAGATCTTGAATGGGCAACCTACAAATATGAGGTCCATCAGAAAGATGGCAAGGTTGTACATAAGTCAGACCCATTTGGATACTTTTCTGAAGTAAGACCATCAAATGCATCTAAAGTTTACGATATAGAAGCATATTATTGGAAAGATCATGATTGGTTTAAAAATAAGAAAAAGGTCTATGATCAACCAATACTTATCTATGAAGTCCATCTGGGTTCATGGCAAAGAAATAACGGTCAATTTAGACCATATAATGAAGTCGTCAAAGAGTTAATTGAGCATGTAAAATACAATGGTTTTACGCATATTGAACTCATGCCAGTCTATGAGCATCCACTGGATGACTCATGGGGTTATCAAGGTACAGGTTTTTTTGCAGCAACCTCTAGATTTGGGTCACCAAAAGATTTAATGTACTTAATAGATCAATGTCATCAACATGGCATTGGTGTAATCATGGACTGGGTTCTAGGTCATATTAATAAAGATGACTTTGGTTTATTTAAATTTGATGGGACTTACCTTTATGAATATGAGGATGCCTTTAAAAGGGAAAATATTACTTGGGGTACAGCAAATCTAGACTTCAACAAAGGTATTACTAGAAGTTTTATGATGTCTGCCTTAACTTTTTGGATGGATTATTTCCATGTTGACGGATTTAGAATTGATGCAGTATCTCACTTGTTTTATTATCTAGGTGATCAGTCAAATGGTATAAATGAAGAAGCTATTTCATTTTTAAAAGAAATATCAGCACACATATTTAGTAAGGATGAAACCTTTATTCTATCTGCAGAAGACTCAACAGCCTTTCCACTAGTTACCAAACCAACCTTTGCTGGAGGTATTGGTTTCAATTATAAATGGAATATGGGCTTTATGAATGATGTCTTATCTTATTTTAAACTTGATCCAATTTACCGAAAACATCACCATGATAAATTAACTTTTGGCTTAGTATATGCATTTAACGAACAATTTATTTTACCTTTTAGCCATGATGAAGTCGTACACCTAAAAGGTTCCTTAGTCAGTAAAATGCCGGGAAGTTACGAACAAAAGTTTGCTCATTATAGAAATCTGATTACATTCTATATGACGCATCCTGGTAAAAAATTACTATTTATGGGACAAGAATTTGCTCAAATTGCAGAATGGGATTTTAAAAAGGAACTTGACTGGGAATTGTTAAAGTTTCCTATACATGACGCTTTTAATAGGTATTTTAGAGATTTAGCACATGTTTATAGACACCACGATGCACTTTATAAAAAAGATCATGACCCATCAGGATTTAAATGGTTAATTGTGGATCATAAAGACACATCTGTCTTCGCTTACGCAAGATACTCGGATAACGAAGTGCTTGTTATGGTTCATAACCTGACTCCAAACTATTATCAAAGCTATGAAGTTGGTGTACCTTATGAAGGAACTTATGAGGAAATATTAAATTCCGACAAAGATATTTATAATGGTACAAACTTATATAACGGCTTACCACTAAAGACCTATAAAGAACCAAGAAATGGTCAACCATATCATATCAAGGTACAACTTTCAGGGTTAACGAGTATTATCTTTAAATATAAAAAATGAGAATCCTATTTTAGGATTCTCATCTTGTTGATTTACGTTCTACTAATTCAACATTCATGACTTCATGAAGTGTGGATAACTCATCACCACGAATTAACCTTGTTAGATTGATAAACGCTTGTTTACCTAATAAATTGATTGGTTGAGAAATGGTTGTTAGGGGTGGATGAATCCACTCTACAAAAGGTGTATTATCATAACCAATAATTTGGACATCTTCAGGCACTTTGCGACCTAACCGTTGTAAAATAGAAGATATGACAAGTGCCATTGTATCTGAGTATGCAAAGATACCATCAATATGAGGATTAGCACTTAAAACTTGTTCGATAAGTTTAGCATCCGGATTAACTAGGTCAAAGTCGAAGACATCAGCGTGTAAATTATGTTCTTTTAAAATCTTATTAAAACCTAATGTTCGCTCAATCGTTGTCATTAAAAAACTTGGACCTCTAAAGACAGCTAAATGCTTAGAACCGCCTTTAATAAGTTTCTTAGCAGCTAACTCACCTGCAGTCACAGAGTCTGCAGTAATAGAAGGGATGTTTTCATCTAAAATGTGATCAATTGTAATAATCGGTACCTTGATTTCATCTAGTTTAGACATGTTTTGGAAATTAGATGCTACAATAATACCTTCAATATTATATTGTTCAAAGAATCTAATATATTCTAATTCACGTTCAGGGTCGTCTTGAACGTTGAAGAACATAATTTTATAACCATTTGCCTGAGCTTGACTCTCAATCGATTCTAATAATTCACCATAAAAGTATGGCCCGATATGCGGTACAATGACCGCAATGATTTTAGAAGAACGATTGGTTAAACTTCTAGCTAGTTGGTTAGGCACAAAACCTAAGTCTTTAATAGACTGTTCAATAAGCAAACGTGTATCTTCATGTACGTAACCACGCTTATTGATAACACGTGATACTGTGGAGATACTGACATTCGATTTCTTAGCTACATCTTTAATGGTTGGTTTCATAGTTCACCTCGTATATATTATACTTATTTTATCATAATAAACTAAAAAACATGAAAGTGTAGGAAATATTATAATGATTAAAGCTTTTATTGATGATTTACAATTAATTAGATTAGAATCTACTGACTATATTTATGACATTCATATCCAGGGTTATGAAATCACTTGGTATAAAAATGAAGGTGAAAATCAATATTTTAAATCGAATATCGATTTGAAATTACATGAAGTTGACCATGTTTATATCAATCATCATAGATATCCATTACACATTGGATTAGTGACACTACATAAATCGTTTGATAAAAAATATAGATATGATGGTCCGCTTGGCGCAGTTTATACCAGGACACACACTGACTTTTATGTTTATAGTCCAGTTGCTAAAGAAATGTATTGTATGGTAGATGGTGCTACGTATGAAATGACATACTTAGAAGGTGGTGCATACCATGTTCGAGTTCAAGGTGATCTTGAAGGAAAAACCTACGCTTATAATGTAAGACTAGTGGATACATTCCAATTAGCAAATGATCCATACACTATAGCAAGCAATCTAGATGCCTCTGTTATTATTGATGTTGATAAATTAGAACCACAAGTTCATGATCACGTTACCTTAAAAAAATATACAGATGCAGTCATTTATGAAGGTATGATAAGAGATTTAACCATTGATCTTGATGTACCAAATAAAGGTACTTTCTTAGGTGTGACAGAATATAGTGAAACATTAAAATCATCCGTTCTAGAATACATAAAAAACTTAGGTGTTACACATTTTCAAGTATTACCAGTTTATGATTTTTATGGCGTAGATGATGTGAATAAAGATGCACTTTATAACTGGGGATATAACCCAATGCAATATTTTGCATTAGAAGGGTGGTTATCTAAAAATCCAAGTGATCCATATAGTAGAATCAACGAATTTAGAAAAATAGTTGATAAAGCCCATGAAATTGGCTTAGGTGTGAATATGGACGTTGTTTATAATCACGTTTATGAACGTGCATTATTCCCTTATGATTATTTTGTTCCAGGTTATTTTTATAGACACGATAAACACTTTAAACAAACACACTCTGCATTTTTAGAAAATGACGTTGAAACAACCAATTACATGGTTAGACGTTTAATAATTGATTCACTTGTTCATTTTGTTAAAAACTATAAAGTAGATGGATTTAGATTTGATTTAATGGGCTTAATGGATGTAGATACTATGAATCAAATAGATGTAGAGCTTAGAAAGTTAAATCCAAACATCATGCTTTATGGTGAAGGTTGGAATATGGACAATGCACTACCTAAGTCAAAACGTAGTAACATGAACAACCAAGCATTAATGCCTGCTATTGGACACTTTAATGATTTTTATAGAAATCTATTTAAGGGTGCGCTACACACAAAAGAACTTGGTTATGCAACTGGGTCTAAAGAAAAATTAGAAGATGTAGTAAAAGCATTAAAGGGTTCACCTCATATATTTAATACGCCTAATAAATCAGTAAACTATGTTGAATGTCATGATAATATGACACTTTTCGATACTTTGCACTTTAACTATAAAGATAAGAAAATTAAACATATATATCAAGATCTAGCAAATCATATCATCGCAATCTCACAAGGTATACCTTTCTACCATGCTGGTCAAGAAATGTATCGCTCTAAGGATGGTGTTGAAAACTCTTATAAATCACCAGATAGTATTAATATGGTGAAATGGGAAGATTTTTCAAGCATTAAGAAATTAAGACAAATCTTAAAGATAAGAAAATCATACAAAGTATATCGTCATTCAGATTATAATAAAGATGTTCATGCCAAAATTCATAGTGATTATGTACTTTATTCATTAAAATCTAATACGTATACACTAGATCACTACATTAAAAATGATTTTGATGAAATAAAAATACCATTAAATGGTAAACTAATATTTGGATCTAAGAATGTAAAAACACTAGATAATGAGATTTTAATTAACAAACCAGGTGTTTATATTATCAAAAGGAAGTAAATAATATGAAAAATTATTTTATCGGAATTGACTGTGGCGGTACAAATATTAGAATCGGTTTAGTCGATGATGATTTTGTTATTCACCATGAAGAAAAGCACCAATCTACTAAAGTTGGAAAAGATTTAGGTGGACTTATTCGCTCATATGTTTTAAAATACAAAGACAGCTATAGCATTGAAGCAATTGGTATTGGATTTCCTGGTATCGTTGACCTTCATACAAGACAAGTTTTAAATATACCTAACTTAAGAGCTTTTGAAGGTGACTATTTATTAAGTTTAGAAAAAGAATTAAATATCCCAATATTTATTGGTAATGATGTCAATATATTAATGCTATATGATGCAAAACATTTTAATATTGAACCTAATAAATCAGTGATGGGCTTTTATTTAGGAACTGGTTTTGGTAGTGCAATTCGTATTAAAAATATGATGTATCAAGGAGATTTTGGTGCAGCTGGTGAAATCGGGCACGTACCAATGTATTTAAGAGGTATCATGTATAACCAAAAACAAAGTGATTTAGAATCTGAAGTTTCAGGGTTTAATTTAAAAGCAATCCATGATAAGCATTTTAAGGATTCACCATTTGAAACCATGTTCATAGATCAATTTAATCATCAAGTCATTCAAGACTATCTTCATTTATTGGCATTTTATATTACAACCCAAATGACGATATTAGATATATCCACCATTATTTTAGGTGGTGGCGTGATAATGAGTGAACAATTTCCAAAAGCTTATTTAGAATCTCTCATATTAAAAAACTTATTTGCAGATAAAACAAAAGAAAACTTCAAAGTATATTATGCAGATAGTCATGTCAACTCAGGTATATACGGAGCAGTTATCTTTGCAAAACAAAACTTAGACAATTAGAAATAGAAAAGAGGTATTTTTATTATGAAAGTACTATTGTACTCACAAAAACAAAGTATGTTAAAAAAATCTGGCATTGGTAGAGCATTTTATCATCAAAAGCGTGCACTAGAAGCTGCAGGTATTGAATATACTACAGACCCTAAAGACACTTACGACTTGGTGCATGTGAATATTGCACACTCCAATAAGATTAAAAAATTCAGAAAAAAATACCCAGTAATTGTTCATGGACACTCAACAGTGCAAGACTTTAGAAGAAGTTTTGCATTTTGGCGTATCATGGCACCATTTTTCTATAAACATCTACAAAACATTTATGGTATTGCAGATTTGATTATTACACCAACGAGATATTCTAAGTTTTTAATTGAATCGATGCATGTAGTTAAATCTCCTGTTGTTGCATTATCAAACGGCATTGATTTAGAAGCTTATAAGTATAAACAAGAAAATGTAGATGCATTTAGAAAACACTTTAATCTAAAGCCTAACTCAAAAGTAGTGATAGGTGTTGGTCTATTATTTGAAAGAAAGGGTATACACGATTTTATAGAAGTTGCTCGTACTATGCCAAATGTTACTTTCATTTGGTTTGGTAATTTATCTAAACTTGCAACCACTCACTTTATTAGAAAACGCATAAAAAATAAACCTAAAAATATGATTATGCCGGGCTATGTTGATGGTGCAGTCATTAAGGGTGCATTTAGTGGTGCAGATTGTGTATTCTTCCCAAGTTATGAAGAAACAGAAGGAATTGTTGTCTTAGAAGGTTTAGCAAGTAAAACACCAGTTGTTTTACGTGATATTCCTGTCTATTATGACTGGTTATTCCATAAAGAGCATGTACTAAAAGGACATAATAACTTTGAATTTAGTAAATTGATTGAAAAAGTTTTACATGAAGATCAATCAGAAATGATTGAAAAAGGTTATAAAATTGTTCAAGATAGATCTATTGATAAAATTGGTGAAGGCTTGAAACAAGCTTATCAAGAAGTTATTAAAATCAAGAGGTAACCTATGCAATATTTAACACTTAACAACGGATTTAAAGTACCAGTTATAGGTATGGGTGCAAACACGTTTGGTAAAGTCAATCATGATTTTTATGGTGTACTTGATTATGACACTAAAGAACTAATTTGGGCATATGAAAATGGCTACAGCCTCATAGATACAGCAATTGTTTATAGAAATGAAACAGTGATTGCCAAATCGATTAAAGATGCTCATTTAAATAGAACTGATGTCATAGTCACATCTAAAATACCTACTAAAGAGTTAACACTTGAAGATGATGCAAAAATCGAAAAAATGATACAATCTTCCATTGATATATTTGGAGGTTATGTAGATATCTATTTAATTCATCATCCATCCACTCATGAAATAAATTTAAGGGTTTGGAAAGCACTTGAAAGTCATTACTTAAAAGGACACTTTAAAGCAATTGGTGTGTCCAATTTTAGTAAGGAACAACTCGATTACATCATGAAACATGCAAACGTTAAACCTATGATGAATCAAATAGAATCTAATCCTGCAAACTGGCAACATGAACTGGTTTCATATTGTAAGGCACATGAGATTGTTCCAGTAGCCTGGGGTCCACTAGATCCTGTGCCAAATAAGGATATATTAACAACAATTGGTAACCAATATGGTAAGACTTGGGCACAAGTTCTACTTAGATACCAAGTACAAAAAGGTGTCATTGTCATACCAAAGAGTCACAATAAATTAAGACAATTTGAAAATATAAATATCTTTGATTTCACATTATCTTTAGAAGATATACGTAAAATAGAAGAATAATTATCATTCCTTATGTATTTTCATGAAAAAAAGATTTATAATGTTATAATATTAAAGTTGATATAATTTAGGAGGAAACTATGAAATTTGAACATATAAAAAAGAATCATGTAAAATTTACTTTTACAGTAACACCTGCAGAATTTGAACATGCATTAGAACATGCTTTTGCACACATTAAAGATGATGTAGAAATTAAAGGATTTAGAAAAGGTAAAGTAACTCAAAAAGTTTACGAACAAAAATTTGGTGAAACAGCATTATATGCAGAAGCATTAAACCATGCAATTGGTCATAAATATAATGATGCAACACTAGTTAAAGACTTTACAATTGTTTCTGATCCAATGAACATTGATCTAGATTTCGATAAAATCTCAAGAACTGAAGAATTTGAAGTGAGTTTTGAAGTTGCAATCAAACCTGAAGTTGAAATTGAAAACTACAAAGGTGTTGAAGTTGCTAAAGTAGATACAGAAGTAACAGAAAAAGAAGTTGATGAAAACATCAACAGCCTATTAGCTCAAAATGCTATTTTAGAACCTAAAGATGGTGCACTAGAAAATGGCGATACAGCAATCTTTGATTTCGAAGGATTCCAAGATGGTGTTGCATTTGAAGGTGGAAAAGCTGAAAACTTCAGTTTAGAAATCGGTAGTGGTCAATTCATTCCTGGTTTTGAAGAAGGTATGTTAGGCTTAAAAGCTGGTGAGTCTCGTGATGTAAATGTTACTTTCCCAGAACAATACCAAGCTGAAAACCTAGCAGGTAAACCAGCAGTATTTAAAGTTGTATTACACGAAATTAAATCTAAAAAATTAGCTGAATTAAATGATGAATGGGTTGTATCACTTAACCGTGAAGGTATCTCAACTGTTGATCAATTAAAAGCATCAATCAAAGCAGATTTAGAAGCATCTAAACAAGAACAATCTAAAAGAGAATTAACTGATGCAGTAATTACTGAAGTAGTTAAATTAGCTAAAGTTGAAGTACCACAATCTATGTTTGATTCAGAAATTGAAAATTTCAAGAAAAATGTTGAAGCTCAAGCTAAACAATATCAATTAGATATGGATACATTCATCCAATTGTCAGGATTAACTAAAGAATTATTCGAACAACAAGCTAAAGAACAAGCTGAAAAACGTGTACTTCAATCCTTAGTAATCGAAGCGATTGCTAAGAAAGAAAACTTCACTGCTACACCTGAAGAATTAAACTTACGTTATGAAGAATTAGCGAACCATTACAAAATGGAAGTTAATGAAATTAAAAAGTATATCTCAGATGAATTAGTAATGAATGATATCGCATTTGAAAAAGCAGTAACATTCTTAGTAGAAAACGCAGTACAAAAATAAATTTTAAAGTGGCCTCTGAAGCTTCAGAGGCTTTCTTATAACTATAATTATGATAAAAGATGGGATAACTATTGGCACTCATGCAATATGATTGCTAATTGACAATTTTATAATATAATATATAATAAGAATATAACCCAGAAAGGGGATCAAAGATATGGAATTACAGACAAGTTTACCCGCGATTGTTGTACGTGGTATCGTACCGATTCCTAATAATGATTTTAGAATTGAAGTTGGCCGTAAAGTATCCCTTAAAGCGATTGAAGAGTCTGAAAAGAGTTTTTCATCTTACGTACTTATATTAGTTCAAAAAAATCCATTAATAGAAAACCCAACAGTTGCAGATATTGAAACTCATGGTGTCTTAGCTAAGATTGCTATGAAGATTAAATTACCTAATAACAACTATAAAATTAAGTTTAATTTAATGTCTAGAATTAAAGTCAATGAGTATTTCTTAACAGATCCTTACTTTGTAGCAGACTATGAAGAATTAGAATCAAAAGTAGGGGAAATAGAAGAAGAAACTACATTACTTAAATTAATTACTGATGAAGCTGTTGTAAATGCAAATCAGTTATTTAATAATGCTCAAGTGGTTACATCACAAATTCAATCTGGTCTATCATCAGATAAAATGGCGGACATTTTAGCATATAATTTAAGAACTCAAGACACTGAAAAATATAAGTATCTAGCTGAATTAAATGTAAACTCAAGACTGAAATTAATTTTAGAAGATATTAACCGCCTAAAAATGATTGCTGATTTAGAACAACGTATTAATGAAGATGTTAAAAAGGCAATTGATGAAAATCAAAAAGAATATTATCTAAGAGAAAAAATGCGCGCAATTCAAAATGAATTGGGTGATAAGGCTAAAAAAGAAGATGAAATTGATAAATTAAGAGAAGATATTAAGAAGGCTAAAATGCCGATTCATATTGAAGAAAAAGCGCTACAAGAGTTATCTCGTTATCAATCAACACCTTCAGCAATGGCTGAATCTCAAATCATTAAGACTTATCTAGATTTTCTAGTTGCATTACCTTGGAATGAATCATCAACAGATTTAAATGATTTACAAAAGGTTCAAGATAACTTAGATAAGAATCATTATGGACTAGAAAATGTTAAAGAACGTATTATTGAATATTTAGCAGTTAAAATGATGACTGGTAGAAATCCACAGACTATTTTATGTTTAGCAGGTCCTCCAGGGGTTGGTAAAACATCACTTGCAACATCTATTGCAGAGGCATTGGGTCGTAAGTTTGTTAAGCAATCACTTGGTGGTGTTAAAGATGAATCAGAAATCCGTGGTCATAGAAGAACTTATGTCGGCGCTATGCCTGGTCGTATCCTTAAGGGTATGAAGGATGCTGGTACAGTAAATCCTGTCTTCTTATTAGATGAAATTGATAAAATGGCATCCGATTATAGAGGGGACCCTGCATCTGCAATGCTTGAAGTTTTAGACCCAGAACAAAATGCTAAATTTAGTGATCACTACTTAGAAGAAAATTATGACTTATCTCAAGTATTATTCATTACAACAGCAAACTATCTTGAAAATGTGCCTGCACCTTTAAGAGACCGTATGGAAATTGTAGAACTATCCAGCTATACTGAGTATGAAAAAATTCAAATTGCTCAAAAACACTTAGTTAACAAACAATTATCAGCACATGGCTTAGATAGTGATAAATTTACAATTGATGAAGAAACACTTTACTTTATTGTAAGACATTACACAAGAGAAGCTGGTGTTCGTGAATTAAACCGTTATATTGGTTCTTTAGTACGTAAAGCTATTAAAGAAATTCTCATGAAAAAAGCAGCTAAAATTAATATCACTTTAAATAATGTGGAATCATATATTGGAAAACCTAAGTTCGTACATAATTTAGTAGATGAAAAACAACAAATTGGTGTTGTTACTGGTCTGGCATACACTGCATTTGGTGGAGACACGCTTCCGGTTGAAGTTACTTACTATAAAGGTAAGGGACAACTTGTATTAACAGGTAAACTAGGTGATGTCATGAAAGAATCAGCAATTACAGCACTTTCATATGTAAAATCGCATGCACTAGAATTTAATTTAGATCCAACCATATTTGAAAACAACGACTTCCACGTCCACGTACCAGAAGGTGCTATCCCTAAAGATGGTCCTTCAGCAGGTATTACGATGGCAACTGCGATTATGTCAGCTGCAAGTAAACTCTATGTTAGAAAAGACCTTGGTATGACCGGTGAAATTACATTACGCGGTTACGTATTACCAATTGGTGGACTAAAAGAAAAGGCAATTGCTGCTTTAAGAAGTGGTTTAACTACAATTTTAATTCCAAAACAAAATGTTAAAGATGTCGATGATATTCCAAAGGAAGTTAGAGATAAATTAACAATTATTCCTGTTGAAAATGTATCTGATGTATTTGCGCAAGCATTGATTAGATAATATTAAACAATCACTATACATGAGAGTGTTATGAATGTCATAACACTCTTATTTTATGGGATTTAACTAAATATGACATTCAATGATTCTAAATTTATGATACAATAAGATAAGAGGTAAAATTATGATTAAACAAGCAGAATTTATTACATCGGCCGTTTCGATTACGGACTTGCCTAAAGATGATTTTGACCATTTTTTAATACTTGGTCGATCAAATGTGGGCAAATCTTCTTTAATAAATGCCATCACAAATCGTAAAAGTTTAGCAAGAGTGTCTCAAACACCTGGTAAAACTATTACGTTAAATTTGTATTTACTGAATCAAAGTTTGTATTTAGTAGATGCACCTGGTTACGGCTATGCGAAACGTTCAAAAACTCAAACTTCATCTTTTATGAGAATGATTAATGAATATATTCAGTTAAATGGACACCTAAAAAAGATTATTTTATTGGTGGACTTTAATATCGGACCAACTCAAGATGATTTAGATATGTATATTGAATTACAGGCGTTTGATGTAGACATTATTATCGTTACAACAAAGTATGATAAGGTCAAATCATCACATCGACTTAAACAAGAAAAAGTCATTAGAACTAAGTTTTTTGAAGGACAAAAAATATACTTCACATCAAGTGAAACAAAGTTTGGAATTGATAAATTAATTAATGAGGAGTTTGGTAATGAATAAAGTCTTAATTACTACAGATTCAACTGCGGACTTAAGTCCAGAAATACTAGAAACTAGAAACATTAAAATGGTGCCATTATATGTACGTTTTAATGATGAATCCTATAAAGATAGTATAGATATTACAACCCTTGAACTCTATAAAAAAGTTGAAGCTTATGGTTTTTTACCTAAGACACAAGCGGCAAGTCCCGGAGACTTTGAAATATTTTTCAAAAAATATTTAGATGAGGGTTATAAGATTGTTCATATCTCGATTGGTTCTAAGATATCAGCAACCTATAAATCAGCTTTACTAGCTGTTGATTTACTAGAGACAAAAGATGTTTACGTCATTGATTCAGCAAACCTATCTAGTGGCATTGGGTTACTAGTCCTAAAAGCATCCGACTTAAAAGATCAAGGGTTAAGTGCTGAAGAAATCAATGAAGAAATATTAAAATTAGTACCTAAGGTAAGTAGTCAATTTGCAATTAAGACATTAGACTATCTTCATAAAGGTGGACGTGCAAGTGGTTTAAGTGCATTTGTTGGTTCAGTATTGCGTATTAAACCAATCATTCAAGTTAATGATGGTAAATTGGATGTCTATAAAAAATCAGTTGGTAAGATGTCAAAAGCACTTGATGTGATGATTGATGATCTTGTGAACTTAAATGGAGAAATTGATGATAACTATGTATTCATCACACACTCATTAGCTCCAGATTCATTTGAATATATTAAAAATAGATTAGAAAAAGAAGTTAAAGTGAAACATATTTTAGAAGGACATGCTGGCTGTGTGATTTCCAGTCACTGTGGCGAAGGAACAATTGGTATATTGTATATAAAAAGGTAGGTAAACATATGAAGATAGCAGTTATTGGTGCATCAGGGTTTATCGGGGAAAGTATAGTAAATGAAGCACTAAGTAAAGGTCATGAAGTTGTAGGTATTTTTAGAAGAAATAGTATTCCTGCTCAAAATAATCTTACACTTAGAAAGTTAACAATTTTTGATGAAGCTGATTTTGAAGCAGCAGTCAAAGATTGTGATGTGATAGTATCAGCGTATAATCCAGGATATTATCATGTAGCTCAAGCAGAACGCTTTTTAGACGGTTATAAAGTAATATTTAACATGGCTAAAAAGTTAAATAAACATGTGATATCTGTAATTGGTGCAACCACTTTAATCCAATATGATGGTGAGTTAGTCAAAGACAGTTTAGTTTTTCCAAAACCATGGATTAAAGCATTAGAAGGTACAGATAAGGTATATGAAACTTATAAGGGTGATACATCTTTAAAGGTTACCTTCGTGTCTCCTGCAGCTGAAGTCTTTGATGGTCCCTTAACTAAACAATATGTTTATGGTAAAGATCATCTAATCTATGATAGCTTAGAACGTTCTAGAATATCTGTAAGAGATTTAGCACACGCGATTGTATTAGAATGTGAACATCCAAAATATATAAATTCTAGATTTACAATTGCATATCAAAATTAATTAGTATATAATATTAGAAACGCTATGAAGTGAAAGAGTAATTTATAAAAAAGTCATAAAAGAGATTAAGAGAATAGGTGAAACTCTTATAACCCATAAATGAAAGTCATCACTGAGCGGATTAGGTGAAATAAATTTAGTAGCTTAATTCGGATTAACTTTACGTTATAAAAGTTTAATGAAGGTGCACAATTTATTTTGTGAACTAAGGTGGTACCGCGATTTTTCGTCCTTAGACTGTTTATCAGTCTAGGGATTTTTATTTAGGAGGCTATATGCTGCCAATACTTGAAGGAAAAAGAGTTGTTTTAAGAAGTCCTGATGAAAAGGATTTAGTCTCATTTTTTTACTTTGCTTCTAAAGATAGTATTGGACCGAATGCAGGATGGTTTCCACATAGAAATCTTGATGAGACACGTTCTATACTAAATTTACACATCAAAGAAGCTAATCTTTGGGCGATTACACTACGAGAAGATGATCTCATGATCGGTACGGTTAGCTTAAATAATCTATCAAATGATCGATTTTTTGGTAAAGGAGCTGAAATTGGATTTGTATTAGATGATACCTATTGGAATCAAGGTATTGTTACAGAGGCTGTTTCGGTGGTTATGAATTATGTCTTTAGAGAATTAAAGTTTGATTATTTAAAGGTAGCACACGCTGATTTTAATATAGCAAGTAAGAAAGTTATATTAAAATCTGGATTTAAATTTGTATACAAAAAACATAAGCGATATATAGAAAATCCTAATATTAACTATGTTTTATACTACGAAATTTCAAAAAAGGAGTTTTTCGAACATGAAAATAGAACTACAAACGAAATATGATTTTAAATCAGTTGAAGAAGGAAGATATGACTTTTGGTTAAAAGAAGGTTTTTTCGAATCTGGTAAAGATTTAAATAAAACGCCATTTACAGTAGTAATTCCACCACCAAATGTCACTGGAAAACTTCATTTGGGACACGCTTGGGATACAGCAATTCAAGACATTATTATTAGACGTAAACGTATGCAAGGCTTTGATGCATTATACTTACCTGGTATGGACCATGCAGGTATTGCAACTCAAGCACGCATTGATGATAGATTAAAGAGTCAAGGTATTTCCAGATATGATCTTGGTAGAGAAAAATATCTTGAAAAAGCTTGGGAGTGGAAAGAAGAATATTCTCTTCATATTAGAACTCAGTGGAAAGCTCTTGGGTTATCTTTAGATTACACCAAGGAAAGATTTACACTAGATGAAAAATTAAATGAGGCCGTTAACAAGGTGTTTATCACTTTATATAATAAGGGCTGGATCTATCGTGGTTATAGAATTATTAACTGGGATTGCCAAGCTAAAACTGCTTTATCTAATATTGAAGTTGAGTATGAAGAAACACAAGGAAACTTATATCACTTCACTTACCCATTTGTACATATGGATGGTGGTTTAACGATTGCAACTACACGTCCTGAAACGATGTTTGCTGACCAAGCATTAATGGTTCATCCTGATGATGAACGTTACAAAAAATATATTGGTGAACTTGTATATATTCCGGGAACAAATACTAAAATTCCGGTTATTGCAGATGATTATGTAGACAAAGCATTTGGTACAGGTGTTGTTAAGGTTACTCCAGCACACGACCCAAATGACTATGAAGTTGCTAAAAGACATAACCTAGAAATGCCTCTATGTATGAATGAAGATGGTACTATGAGTGAACTTGCACTAAAATATGTAGGTCAAGATAGATTTGAGTGCCGTAAAAACGTTGTTAAAGATTTACAAGCACTAAACCTATGTCCTAAAGTGGAACCCTATACTCACCAAGTGGGTTACTCAGAGCGCACAGGTGTTATGGTTGAACCAAGATTATCTCTACAATGGTTTGTAGATATGAAAGGTTTAACGGAACAGACTTTAAAAATGAATCAAGTAAACTTTGTACCTGAACGTTTTAAAAATACATTCGAAAACTGGTTAAACAATATTCAAGACTGGACAATATCTCGTCAATTGTGGTGGGGACATAGAATACCTGCATGGTTTAAGGGGGATGAAGTTAAAGTTCAAGTAGAATCACCGGGTGCTGATTGGATACAGGATGAAGACGTACTTGATACTTGGTTTTCAAGTGCATTATGGCCATTTTCAACACTTGGTTGGCCAAATGAAGAGGACCCAAACTTTAAAAGATATTACCCAACTGATGTTTTAGTGACAGGTTATGATATTATTTTCTTTTGGGTTGCCAGAATGATGTTCCAAGGTCTTGAATTTACTAAAAAAGACCCATTTAAGACTGTATTACTACATGGACTCATCAGAGATGAGCAAGGTAGAAAAATGTCTAAATCATTAAATAATGGTGTGGATCCAATGGATGTAATTGATAAGTATGGTGTGGATGCACTTAGATTTTTCATTGTATCTAATGCTGCGCCAGGACAAGATACAAGATATGATATTACAAAAATTGAGTCAAGTTGGAACTTCATTAATAAATTATGGAACATTACTAGATTCGTATCATTAAATATTAAAGATAAATCTTTAGTGATCGATGAAAATAAATTAAATTTATTTGATAAATGGATTCTTACAAGACTAAGTGAAACGATTACTGAAGCTGATAAATATTATGAACGCTTTGAATTTAATGAAGCTTCCAAAGTACTTACAAACTTTATTTGGGAAGAATTCGCAAATTGGTATTTAGAAATTTCTAAAGTATCACTACAAGATCCAAAACTAGAACAAAATACTCAAGCAGTACTAATTTATGTACTTAAAGATATTTTAAAATTATTACACCCATTCTTACCATTTGTTACAGATAAGTTATACATGGATATTTTTGGTGAAAGCTCTGTAATGATTGCTAAGTGGCCGGTTGTAAACTATGAATTTAACCAAATTGATTTAGTTAAAGAGATTCAAGACGTGATTGTAAAGGTAAGAAATCTTAGAAATGAATATCAAGTTGCACCATCAAAACCGATTGATGTTACACTAGAGATCAAATCTGTGGATATGATAAATGAAGTTAAATTATATGAAAATTACTTAACTAAATTCTTAAATACAAAAGCAATAGCTTATGAAATCAATGTAGATTCGAGCGACATGATTTTCATTGCTGGTACACATATCAATATCTATATTGAAAAATCTGATATGATTGATTTAGAACAAGAAAAAGCATCACTATTAAAACAAAAAGATACTTTAGAGAAAGAACTTGAAAGATCTAAGGGATTACTTTCTAACGTAAACTTTACCTCAAAAGCACCACAAACTAAAATTGACATTGAACAAAGAAAGTATGACGACTACAAGAAGCAATACGATGATGTCGTTGAAATGCTAAAGAAATATGTTTAATCAACTTGATGAAGCAGTAAATTGGATAGAAACACAAATAAAGTTTAGACCTAAAACAAGCCTAGATCATATGAAGGATGCCTTAAGCTTCCTTCAACTCGATTTAAGCCATATGAAAAAGATTCATATAACTGGTACAAATGGTAAGGGGTCAGTATGTATGATGACTACTCAAGTACTTGTTGAATCTGGTATGCGTGTTGGTACATTTATATCTCCTTATTTGATACGCTTTAATGAACGTATTAAACTCAATGGCAAAGATATATCAGATAGTGACTTGTTAGATTCGATTAATAAAGTTTTTGATCTAAACAAAACCTATTTTGAGCATAGTGGTTTAACACTGTCATTTTTTGAACTTATGACACTGATGTCACTCATTTACTTTGTAGATAACAAAGTAGATGTCATCGTTATGGAAGTTGGTATTGGTGGACTCTTAGATGCAACCAATATTTTAAATTATGATGTTTCGGTCATTACCAATGTTGGTATGGATCATATGCGCCAATTAGGCAATACATTAGAATCCATTGCTTTAAATAAACTTGGAATTTTAAAAGAAAAGGGTCACTTGATTACGAGCATTGACAGTAGATTACATGATTTAGTAAAAGATTATGTTTCTAAAGTGAATGCAACACTTAAAATTATTGAAAAACGTGATGTAAGCACTATATCTGAGCTTCCCCACAAAATAGAGTACAATCATCAAGTCTACGAACTGTCGCTGTTAGGTGATTTCCAAAATACGAATGCAGCGCTAGTTATAGAAGTTATCAAATATTCATTTCCAAATATACCTGATCAAATAATTAATGAAGGTTTAAGTAAAACTGAACACCCGGGTCGCTTAGAAACAGTGTTACCTGGAGTGATTTTAGATGGTGCGCATAATATTCATGCAATGAAAGAAGTCATATTTTCACTTAAATCTATTTTTAAAGTGTATAATATACATGTACTATTCAGTGCACTATCTGATAAAGAGCCTGAAGTGATGCTAAATGAACTCAAAAAATATGCATCATCCATCACTTTGACTGCTTTTCCGGATGCTCGTTATAAAAACCTAGATTTTCTTCCCTTTAACTTTGAATTGAATCCTAAAACAGCTTTAAATAATTTAATTAAAAACAAAAAAGAAAATGACGTTATTTTTATAACTGGTAGTTTGCACTTTATTGGGTATATGAAAAAAGAAATTATTCCATACTTTAAATAAGGTGATCTATATGTTAATTAACCAAGTATTAATCTATTCAGAAAATCATAATGTTAATAATTCGAAAGGGACTGTCATTATTACACATGGCATTGCCTTACACTCTATATACTACAGAAAAATGGCAGAATTACTCAATGAGGCTGGTTTTTCTGTAGTTTTATATGATGTTAGAGGTCATGGCAAATCTCAAGGTAAAAGAGGTGATATTAAAAGTATCTACCAATTTACTTCCGATTTATATGAACTCGTAGAACAAACTAAAAAAGTATATGATGGACCTATATTCTTATTAGGACACTCCATGGGAGGCATTATCACAAAAGTATATGCAACACTTTATGATAACTTTGATGGAACTATTATTATGTCTAGTCCAACAAGTGCACAAAGATTAGATCTTAAGAGTTTACTTCCTAGTTTCTTATTTGGATCATACAAATTAAAGACAAACTTTGCAGATACAAGATTATCTCATTTTCCTCCATCTGATAATGTTGATCCTTATGCTTTAAAACATTTTACTTTTAGATTAATTATACAAATACTTAAAGTAGGTACTAAGCATATCGAAAAATGTATTCTTGATTACAAAAAGCCAGTCCTGATCTTACACGGTTCAGAAGATAAATTAGTAAGTTCGCAGATGTCAAAACACTTCTTTGAAAGTATTAAGTATAATGATAAAAAGTTAGTTATCATTGAAGGTGGGTATCATAATTTAAATTATGATACAGTCACAGAAAAAGTGGTAGATGAAATAGTTTCTTGGCTTAATAATCAAATTTAATTACACTGTTCATGAAAAAGGTTCCGCAAGTTATGCGGAACCTTTTATATATTTGAGTTTACTGTATTTTGTATAAAATCTCTTTTTCTATAATGATTACTTATGAAAATAAGTACTAAAGAAATGAGGAAGAATACTACGGATGTATCAAATAGTAACCTGGGACTGTAATCATACAAGAACGCACCGAAGATTGGTCCAATGATGGTGCCGATTGAGTAAAATGATTGTCTAATACCTAATGTGGTAGCAACATTATGATTACCTGAAAATTTAGAGATGTGGTCTTGTTCTAGTGGTGTAAAGCTAGCCTTGATTGCTATATAAGCCATGTACATTGTATATAAAAGTATAAGGAATGTACTACTACTTGATCTAAATACTGTAAAGATAAGAACTGCACTTATGATTTGAAATACACTAATTAGTTTTAATCTATGTTTTATCCTCATAAATAGCGGTACTAAAATGATGCCTGATAATAAGGAAACTACACCTACTATCATTTTGAAATTACCAAGTTCGTTGGCTAGGAAGCCTAAATCATTAAAATAAACATCTAAGTATTTTTCTACATTAGTAGAAGCAATCGTTATAAGTGTTAGAGCAATCAAGAAATATAAGAGTTCAGGCTTGATATGTCGAACTTCCTTAAATCCTTCCCAAAACTGAACGCGCTTTTTATTTGGATCAACAACTGTCTTTCTAGGTTTAAACCATATAGCAATTAATAATGCAAAGAATCCTACACTAATACCTTGTAAGAGAAAGGCATTGAAGAATATGTCTGTTCTTAATACCTTTATAAAGAAGGAGTTTGTATGAATAAATCCACCTAGAAATTGACCAATTGCACCACCTAGACCAACTGCAGCAGCACCAAAAGCAATGTTTTTAGCGCGTTTATCTTTATCTGAGGTAATAATCATTTCTCCTGTTAGAATGGTTAATGCTGCAGCCATACCAAACCCACTAATCAATCTAAATGCACTTAAGGTCCACATATCAAATACATGACCTAAGCCAAATAAGATTTGCATCACACCGTAGATAAGAATACCGACTATCAAACTTATCTTTTTCTTATTATGATCTGCTAAATTACCCCAGAATGGTCCACCAAACATCATCCCTAAATTCATAAATGAAAAGAAAAAACCAAACATAAAGTTCGGTACCTCTATATCTTTGACATAGTAAGGCATTAGTGGGTGGTGTAGGTTGGTTACAATACCTTGTACAAAATATATAATTAGATAGAACAACATAAACTTTTTCATATATCTTCACACTCGCAAATGTCATTATAGCATAAGTGGTAAACAGATAAAAATCATAAACAAAAAAGACATTTTATATATGTCTTTTATGGTAAATTATCGTTTTACATTGCGTGTTTTAAAGTATTTAATCCAACGTCTAAAGTATGAGATAAAACTTGTTAGTAAGATGATGCTAATGATAACGAACAAAATGATATTGGCGATGTTTGTAATAGTATGTAGACTTGTTTCAAAGTAGTTTGCAAACATCACAAAATTTTGAGGAAGTATGAGATTTGGTAGAAGTAATATAGCAACTAAGAATAAGGAACCATAAAACTCTGAGATTGTACTAAATAATAAGGTGTAAAAGGATTCTTTACCTTCATAAAATCTATATAGATAAGAAAGTATTGTAAGGATAGTAGAGGATATAATGAAGAAGGTCATTATGCCTTTAAAATCACTATTAAAGAATTGAGAAGTTTCACCGTTAATATGTAAAACAAAGATGGTCTCATAATATACAATAAATAAAGTACCAAAGGTGATTAAAAATATTGTAACAAATATCAATTCGATTAAAATCTTTACCCTGGATTTTAATTGATCATCTGGTTCAAATCTAGGTACATCAGCTAAGTCTTTAACCTTCCAGTCATTTAATCTTTTATCTATCTTTTCCTTAATACTTGGTATTTTATAGGACCAAAAAGCTATGGTGATGATAGAAAAGACACTAAATCCAAAAGATAATACATTACCAGTAATATGCCCTATTAACATGCCAACAATCGCCCCAGGTTGATTTACATCCAGTTCTGTTAAAGAAGCTATAATTGCAGTGATAACTGCAAGTATAGTAGAAAATATAAGTGCTAGTTTTAAACTCAGTTTATAATCCTCATAAAATCTAGGGTCAACAACATAATTAGCACTTGAATGATATTGATATGCAACATCCATTGGATGACCTATCTTATGTAGTACCTCTTCAATATCGTCATTAGTATAATTTGGGTAACTTTGCAGCATATCCATAATGTTAGCCTCAAGTTCTTTTTTTATATCATCACGTTTTGCTTCTGGACAACGGCGTGTGACAGAATATATATATTTTTCAATCATTTTATCCATCTATTTATCCTCCTTAAATAAACTACTCATTTGTTTTTCAATTTGTAACCAAGCTTCTTTTAAGCTTTCTAACACTTTAATACCCGTTTGATTGATCTTATAGTACTTTCTTGGTCTAGATTCGGTTGTATCCCAAGTGGAATCAAGTAAGCCTTGTTCCTCTAATCTACGGAGCAAGGGATAAAGTGTTCCAGCTTCAATAGATACATTTTGAGTTTCTAATTGCGCAAGTAAAGAATATCCATACTGACTTTCTTTTAATGAGTTTAAAACAAATATAATTTGGGTACCTCGTTTTAATTCCATAATTAAATTATTTGTAATGTTTTCCATAGTATGCTCCCTTCATTTTTAATTACACTGTATGACATACACTATTATCAATAAAATAACATTAAGAAATTTACTATAAAAAAAGAGTTCCATACTAGGAACTCTTAAAGGTGCATTACTTATTGATGTTTTACTTCTTTTTTTGACCGATTTTATTTTCTGTACCATTCATTAATCTAATAAAGTTTTTCTTATGCATATAGATAATAAGAAGTACGATAAGTGATATTGCTACTAAATTAATGATTTGTGATTCATAAGATATCGTTAGATTTGGTACTGGAATCCATATTTCTTTAATTAGAACTCCAATCCACATCATCACTGCTACAGAAAATGATGCAACAACTGAACCAATTGAAACATATTTTGTTGAAAATGCGACTATAAAGAATAGTCCAATACCGCTTAACCCAATAATTGGGTTAATTGCGATGACAGCACCTACGCCAGTTGCTACAGCTTTACCACCTTTAAATCCGATGTAAATGGATTTAATGTGTCCGATTGCAGCGGCTGCTCCAAATACAATAGAGATATCGTAAGTATCTGAAATCAAGAATAATTCTGACATACCTAACATATATCTAATGATAATGATTGGTAGTGCCCCTTTGAAACAATCTAATAAAAATGTAGGTATGCCATACTTAGCGCCCAACACACGTAATACGTTTGTGGATCCTACGTTTTTACTTCCATGTTCCCTAATGTCGATGCCTTTAAATAACTTAGGTATAATATATCCAAACGGGATTGCACCAATTAAGTAAGAAGATATTATAGCTATTATAATCCATAAAATTTGCATATTCATTTACCTCGAATAAGATTATATCATAAAGGTATTAATTATGTATATACATACAAATAATGCTAAAAATGTAAAAATAGTAAAAAATGTAAAATTAGCACATAAATCTTGACAGTGCTATTTTTTTATTATACAATGATGTTGGCACTATGATAATGTGAGTGCTAAAAGGGTGGTAAGCATGATATCGTCAAGACAAAAACTCATCTTAAAAGCAATCATTGATATGTATTCTGAAAAGGGTGAACCAGTAGGATCTAAAGCCTTAATGGCGCTTCCTTACTTAAATTACTCATCAGCTACATTAAGATATGATATGGCAGTTTTAGAAGAATTAGGTTTCCTTGAAAAGATGCATACTTCATCTGGTAGAGTACCTTCTGAACGTGGTTATCGTTACTATATTGAACATTTAGTGACTAGAGATAATGATGTAACGGAAGTATTTCCTTTAATTGATGAAGTCTTTAGCAAAAAAGCACTTGGTCGTGAACACACGATTAAAGAAGCTTTAAAAATACTTACTGATCTTACTAACTATACAGCTGTTGCGGTAGGACCAGATATCTTACAATCCCATATTAAGCGTATTGAAATGGTACCACTTGGTTTAAAAGATGCAGTCATGCTTATTGTAACCGATACAGGTCATGTACAACACCAACAAATTCATATATCAGATGATATGAGAATGGATGATATTAAGGAAGTTATACATACGCTTGATGACTTACTTAAAAATAGAACACTAGAAGATGCACTTAAAGTACTCAAAGAAGAATATGCGATTTCTGAACTGAATCAATTTATGAGCTATCAAAGTCAAATTATTGATTCATTTATCGAAGCATTTTCTAAATTCGCATCAGATTCATTCTATCTAAGTGGTATGACGAATGCTTTTGAACAACCAGAATTTAATGATGTTTCTCACATGAAACGTTTTATAGATATGATGGATCGCCGTGAAATTGTGAAGTTGATTGGAACTGATGAAGGTATTTCAGTAAGATTTGGATCGGATATGGAAATCAAACCACTGAATCAAATGACAATCATTTCTATACCTTATCAAATAGATTCAGAACAAAAAGGAACGATTGCACTTGTAGGACCTTCAAGAATGTCTTATCAAAAGGTAATCCCCTTGTTAGAGTACATAGCAGCAAATCTAGCAAAACTATATAAAGACAATAATAAGGAGACGTAGAAGATGGCAGATAAAGAAAAAGATACAGTTATCGTTGATGAGACGGAACATGTAGATGTAGATTCAAAGGAATCAAAGAAAGAAAAGAAAACAAAACAACAACAAAGAATTGAATCCTTAGAGGCTGAAGTAAAAGAACTAAATGATAAATACTTAAGAACCTTAGCGGAAACTGAAAACTTTAAAAAACGTATTCAAGCAGAAAAGGTATTAGATCGTAAGTATGCGGCAAGCAATTTTGCTACAGAATTATTAGTACCTTATGAACAATTTTCTAAAATCGTAGATTTCCCTTCAGATAATGAGTTATTAAATAATTTCTTAATAGGATTTAAAATGATTAGAGATCAATTTAAATCAGTACTTGAAAATGAAGGCGTTGTTGAAATTAAAGCTTTAGGTGAATTCTTTGATGCAAAAGTGCATCATGCAATAGAAAAAGAAAGCAATAAAGACAAACCAAATGGAACAGTATTAGAAGTATTACAAAATGGATATTTATTTAAAGATAGAATATTAAGACCAGCCATGGTAAAAATAAATGAATGGAGTGAAGACAATGGCGAAGACAAATAAAATTATAGGAATTGACTTAGGAACTACAAACTCAGTTGTATCAGTGATGGAAGGTAACGAATCAAAAGTTATCCCAAATGCTGAAGGTGGACGTACAACACCAAGTATCGTTGCTTTTAAAGGTGACGAAATATTAGTGGGTGAAGTTGCAAAGCGCCAACTTATTACAAACCCAGATACAATTTATAGTATCAAACGTCACATGGGTGATATGAACTATAAAGTAAAAGCAGCTGGTAAAGAATTTACACCGCAACAAATTTCTGCTTATATCTTACAAAACTTAAAGAAAACTGCAGAAGATTACCTTGGTGCAACTGTTACTGAAGCAGTTATTACTGTACCTGCATATTTTAATGATGCTCAACGTCAAGCTACAAAAGACGCTGGTACAATCGCAGGATTAAATGTTAGACGTATTATTAACGAACCGACAGCATCAGCACTAGCTTATGGTATTGATAAAACAGACAAAGAACAAACTATCTTAGTATTTGACTTAGGTGGTGGTACATTTGACGTATCTATATTACACTTAGCTGACGGCACATTTGAAGTTGTTGCTACATCAGGTGATAATAAACTTGGTGGGGATGACTTTGACCACAAAGTTTATGAATTCTTAGCAGCTGAATTTAAAAAAGAACACGGTATTGATTTACTAAAAGATAAAATGGCTTTACAACGTCTACGCGACGCAGCTGAAAAGGCTAAAAAAGAATTATCAGGTGTAACGACAAGTTCTATTTCTCTACCATTTATTACAATGGGAGCAGCAGGTCCATTACACTTTGAATATAACTTAACTCGTGCTAAATTTAATGAGTTAACAAAAGATTTAGTAGACCGTACAATGGTATCTGTTAGACGTGCTTTATCAGATGCTAAATTAACAAATTCTGATATTAATCAAATCTTATTAGTTGGTGGTTCAACAAGAATTCCAGCTGTTCAAGAACTTGTAACAAAAGAATTTGGTAGAGAACCTAATAGATCAGTTAACCCTGATGAAGTTGTAGCAATGGGTGCTGCAATCCAAGGTGCTGTTTTAGCTGGGGATGTTAAAGACGTATTATTACTTGACGTTACACCATTATCATTAGGTATCGAAACACTTGGTGGTGTCGCTACAAAATTAATCGAAAGAAATACAACAATTCCTACATCTAAATCACAAGTATTCTCAACTGCAGCAGATAACCAACCAGCAGTAGACATTCACGTATTACAAGGTGAAAGACCAATGGCAGCTGACAATAAAACACTTGGACGCTTCCAATTAACAGATATTCCACCAGCAAGACGTGGTGTACCACAAATTGAAGTGACATTTGACATTGACGCAAACGGTATTGTTTCTGTTAAGGCGAAAGACTTAGGTACAAATAAAGAACAAAAGATTACCATCTCTGGTAACGGTGGATTATCTAAAGAAGAAATTGATGCAATGATCAAACAAGCTGAAGAAAATGCAGAAGCAGATAACAAACGTAAAGAATCTGCAGATGCTAAAAACGAAGCTGACAGTATGATTTTCCAATCTAGAAAAGCAATCGAAGATTTAGGTGCTGAAGTTACAGATGAAGAAAAAGAAACCGTAGAAAGCGCAATTAAAGACTTAGAAGAAGCATTAAAAGGTGATGACGTAGAAGCTATTAAAGCTAAAAATGAAGCACTTGCTAAGGCTAGCCAATCTATTGCAATGAAAGCATACGAAAAAGCTAACAAATCAAATGAATCAGATGCAAATGGAGCAACTGATGCAGATGATAATAAAGATGATGCTGTAGAAGCTGAATTTACTGAAAAACAATAAAAACTATGACAAATAGGAAAGTATAAACACTTTCCTATTTGACTAACATAAGGAAGCGATAATTATGGCAAAAAGAGATTATTATGATGTGCTAGGTATATCAAAAAGTGCATCTCAAGACGAAATTAAAAAAGCTTACAGAAGTTTAGCTAAAAAATATCACCCTGACGTATCAAAAGAAAAAGATGCTGAGGCAAAATTTAAAGAAGTTCAAGAAGCCTATGATGTATTAAATGATTCAAATAAAAAGGCGCAATATGATAGATTTGGCCATGCTGGTACCGGACAAGATCCATTTGGTGGTGCTGGTGGTGGATTTGGTGGATTTGGTGGCTTTGATGACATTATTAGCCAATTCTTTGGTGGTGGACAAACACGTAGAACACGTCAAACATCGAATGTCGGTGAAGATTTAAATATGCGTATGACAATCGATTTTATGGAAGCTGTTTTAGGTACAACTAAAAATGTTTCTGTGGATATCACTCAAGATTGTGGTCACTGTCATGGCTCTGGTGCAGAAAGTTCAAAAGATGTTCATACATGTAGCAAGTGTCATGGCCAAGGATTTATTAACGTAGACCAACGCACCATGTTTGGAACGATGAGAAGTCAACAAGTATGTCCACAATGTCAAGGTGAAGGTCAAACAATTGATAACAAATGTCATGTTTGTTCCGGTGCTGGACGTGTTAAGACTAAAAAAACAGTGGATGTAAAAGTGCCTGCTGGCGTGGATAATGAAATGACATTACGTGTACCAAGTTATGGTAATGGTGGTAGAAAAGGTGCTGAATCAGGTGACCTATATATTACATTTAGAGTAAAACCACATAAAGTATTTAAACGACGTGGTTCAGATATCATTTTAGATGTACCAATTACATTTACACAAGCTGCACTTGGAGATAAAATTGATATACCGACAATTTATGGTGAAGTAGAATTAACCATACCTGCAGGTATTCAATCTGGTACTGAACTTAAACTAAAAAATAAGGGCACAAAAGATCCAAGAACTGGTAAGACAGGTGATCAACACGTGATCGTTAATATTGAGACACCTAAAAACTTATCTAGTGAGGAAAAGAAATTATTTGAACAGTTAAGTAAACTGGATTCCCCAAGAAAGAAATCTGGTTGGGATAAATTCAAATCATTCTTTACAAATTAAGAGGATTTTTCCTCTTTTTGTTTTATAATGGATAAAGGAAGGAAGTGGTAAAATGATACTTATAAAACACCATAATGAAGGTAATTTAGAACCGTACTTTTATTTTGCATTAGAAAAATATGTATTAGAACATTTACTTAAAGACGATGAAACCTATTTCTTCACCTGGAGAATAAAAGGCATTGTTTCAGGTAAAAACCAAGTCATTGAAAATGAGATTAATATTCCATATGTCAAAGAACATAATGTGAAATTCTTTAGAAGACCAACGGGTGGTGGTTCTGTATATGCAGATGAAAATAACACCATGTTTACAATCATCACTAAAAGAAGAGGACAAAATTTCTCGTTTAAAAATTACTTAGTAAAAATCACAGATGCATTTAAAAAACTAGGGGTTAACCTAGAGTTTAGTGGTAGAAATGATATCTTATTAGATGGTAAGAAGGTATCAGGTAATGCATTCTTACAAAACAAATATGGTATGTTAATGCATGGAACTATGATGTATGATTTAGATATTGAAACGATGGTACGTTCACTAAATCCGCCAGATGAGAAACTTATTTCTAAAGGTATTGCAAGCGTAAGAAGTCGTGTAAACAATCTAAAACCTTATTTAAATGGTATGGCTCATGATGAATTAGTTGATTATCTTGAAAAGGAATTGACAACTACCGTCTATGAAATTAATCAAGAAGAAATTGAGCAACTCAAAAAAGATGCAGAGTTTTATTCAAGTCCGGAGTGGTTATATCGTTCTCAACCAGAGTATACTCAAAAGATATCTAAACGCTTTGATTGGGGACATATCGATATGCGTTTTAATATCAAATCAGGTATAATTCAAAACGTAGATATCATAGGAGATTTCTTTGAAGTAAAAGAAGACTTAAAATCCCTTGAAAAACCATTTTTAAATCAAGTTTGGAGTTATGCATCCATTAAAGAAATATTAATGAGTATCGAAGTAGATAAAATCATTTTAAACGCTAGAAATGAAGATATCTTATCACTCTTTGATAATGCTTTTATAGAGACAAATAACTAAATTAGAGTTCATAGGTCAATTGGTTATAACATAATTACTATTTTTATGATAAAATGGCTAAAACTAATTGACTTATGAAGGGTTATTTAATATAATTAACCAGGTTGAGGTGATATGTATGAAAATAGAAACTAAACTACTTGAATCTAAAACCTTAATTGATAGTCTATTTGACTTAAATTATCTTATCGATGATGCAACTGATATCATTTCATTAAATAATGTAAACGTAAAAGGCACAATTTATCGTAAGTATGATGAAGTTACATTTAATTTAACCGTTACACTTGAAGTGGTACAAAAATGTACATACACACTAAAACCTGTAACATACCCTCTATCATTTGATACAGAAATACTCTTTTCAAATGATTTGGAAATCTATGATTATGTACCAATAGACATCATAGACTTGGATGAAGTCATCTTTGCAGAAATACTTTTACACAAAGAACCAAATGTGTATCATGAATCTGCAAACCCTAGTGACTTTGAAGAACCCAAGAAAACCCACCCGGCTTTTAATAGTTTAAAAGAAAAATATAAAGATTAGGAGGTGAATACACATGGCAGTTCCATTTAGAAGACAAAGTAAAGGAAGAAAACGCCGTCGTCGTTCACACTATAAGTTAAAGACTCCAACAATCGTAGTTGATCCACAAACAGGAGAATTTACCTTACCACACAGAGTCACTCCAAACAGTGGCTATTATAAAGGTCAATTAGTATTAGCTAAAAAAGTTAAGAAAGAAGATTAACCTTTATTAAGAAAAAGCACGAGAAGTGCTTTTTTCTTTGATATAATATATACAAGATGAGGTAAGTTATATGAAACATATCAGTGTATTATTAAATGAATCTATAGAAGGTCTAAACATCAAACCAAATGGCATTTATGTAGATGCTACTTTAGGCGGTGGTGGACACTCCCTAGAGATATTAAAAAAACTTGATAAAGGGCACTTATATGCTTTTGATCAAGATACATATGCAATTGGTAAAGCAACCGAAAGATTAAAAGACTTTAACAATAAAACACTTATTCAATCTAATTTTTCTTTTATAAAAGAAAAGTTAAATGAACTGGGCGTACATCAAGTAGATGGTATCATTTTTGATCTTGGCTTATCATCATTTCAAATTGATGATGAAACTAGAGGGTTTTCATACCTAAAAGATTATGATCTAGACATGCGTATGAATAAGGATGCAACCCTTACCGCCAAAGAAATCGTAAACACTTATGAAAGACAAAAACTAGCAGATATCTTTAGAGCGTATGGTGATGAAGAAAATGCCTGGAAAATTGCAGGTATGATTATAGATAGAAGACCCCTGAACACAACTTTAGAGTTGGTTGAGATAACAGATATTGCTAATAAAGGTATGAAAGGACACTCTGCAAAGCGTGTTTTCCAAGCTTTAAGAATCGAAGTTAATAAGGAGTTAGAAGTGCTTGAAAAAGCCTTGAAAAGTGCTTTAGAACTGCTTAATATTGGTGGAAGATTATCTATCATTACCTTCCAATCACTGGAAGATAAAATGGTAAAATCATTTTATAAAACTCACAGTCAAATGGACTATCCTAAAAACATAGATATTAGAACATTCCCAAAACCACCACTAAAAACTATTACAAGAAAGCCAATACTACCTTCAGAAATAGAACTAGAACATAATTCTAGAAGTCGATCTGCTAAATTAAGAATTGCTGAAAAGCAAAGCTAAATAAAAACCTCGAAAAATCGAGGTTTTATTTATGTTTATGCTTAGATGGACTTGCAGAAACTAAGATTCGAATGTATTCAATATCATAGTGTTTAAATACTGGGTGAGATTTAATTGCATCATAGATTTCTGGGTAATCAATTTCTTTAATCGTAGGATTATAATGATCTTCATCTTTAATGACCATATGTAAATGTGAGTCATGATCATGGAATGGATTGTCAAGACCTAGGTCATAGTACTTCACACCATCTAAGTTGATTTCGATAATTAAGTTATTATCTAAGAAAAACTGTAAGTTGTTGTAAAGTGTTGAAATGTTGGTGTATCCTTTTTTTGATAATTCTTCATAAATTTCTTTAAATGTTAAGTGACGATCTTTTAAGACTTCAAGTAAAGCTCTTCTAGCCTTCGTAAAACGTTTATTGGATTCAATCAATTTCTGCGGTTTCATTATAGTTTTCCTCCTTTAAATCTGAATGCTTGTTAAAGTAATCACTCATAATCTGATGGACTTTATTTTTTGTCAGTGTAAGTGTTTGTTGTTTGGTTTCACCATGAATAACTTCAATAGGTTCTAATATATGTAGATGGATTCTAGGCTTTTTCATATAAAGTCTTTGAATAAAATTAGGATTTTTATAGACATAAACAAAAGGTAATATTTTTGCATCAGCATCTGCTGCAAATCTAAATGCACCACTTAAGAATTTTCTAATACCCACATGATATGGCTTAATAGAAGCCTCTGGCATAACAAGTACTGGTGTTTTTTTAGACAGTTCAGTTTTTAATTCATCTAAGAAGTGTACCATAAGTTCCTTAGTTTCAGGTATTGGAATACCACCTGCAACACGTAATATTTTACCTACAAAAGGAAGTCCTAAATTAGATTGAAGCATCGTTACATAAATCTTTCTAGGAAATATTAATGAACCAATCCATATGGCATCAAGTACATGTACATGATTTGATACGAGAATGAATCTTTCCTTTTTAAGATATTTTAAGTTCTTTTTACCCTTAATTCTAAGACCTCTAAAAATAACTCCAAACACATAAAAGACAAGTATTTTAATCAAGAATACGGTAAAAAACGATAAAAACTTAAAAAAAGGATTATGATTAAAGAAATTATAATCTTTAGCTAATTTTACCTTTTTTACGTTTTTAAGTAATTGAAAATCGTGATCTACTTTTTTGTTATTATCCGCCATTGTGAACCATCTTTCTTAATTATAAAAATTATACCATTATTTATATAAATAATCACACATTATGTGAACAAAAAACTAAATCCATAACCAAATAGCACTCTAGATAGTGCTGTTGATGTTATAATACATAGTAGAAACGAAAGGATTTATATATGGTACTTGTCTATGGGGGAAGCTTTAACCCACCAACCATTGCTCATGAAGCAATTATACATAAATTATATGAAGAATTCAAACCTAGAAAAATTTTAATTGTCCCAACAGGCAATTATTTTAGTTGGAAGACAGATCTAATAGACTTTGAACATCGTTTCAAGATGCTTGAACTTATGACCCAAAATCTAGATTATGTCGAAATCAGTAGGCTAGAAGACACTAAAGAATTTTTAGGTTCTTATCATACCTTGAATGAACTTAATAAACAATATGATGATTTATATTTTGTAGTAGGTGCCGACCATATAAAGACATTAGATCAATGGAAAGACTATAAACGCTTGATTCAAAACTATAAATTTATATTAATAACTAGAAATAACTATTCTTTTGACGATAATTTAATTAGTAAACTTGGATTAAAGTATAAAAAGATGATGTTTCAAAGTGATATAAGTAGCTCTGAAATTAGACAAAACCTAAATCAAAATTTAGACAAATTAAAATCAAATGTAAAAACATATATTTTAGAAAATAAACTCTATGAAGAGGTGAAAGTATGACACAACATGGTATATTAAAAGTTGCACTTGCAAGTCCAGAAATCAAATTAGGTAACCCATTACTCAATGTAGAACCTATTTTAAATATACTTAATCATGAATCCTCTGGGTTAGTTTTATTTCCTGAATTATCATTAACTGGTTACACATCAGGAGATTTATTTTTTCAAATAGACTACATAAACAAAACAAATGAAGCATTGCGTAAAATTATGAATGAAACAACATATAAAGGTGTGTACATATTAGGTATGCCTTTAAAAGTGGTGGATGCACTGTTTAATGTCGCAGTAGTTATTCAAAATAAGAAGATACTTGGTGTTATACCTAAGTATCACCTACCAAATTCAAAAGAGTTTAATGAAAAACGCTGGTTCCAATCAGGGTTTAATTATGAACTTGATACGGTAGAAGTACTTGGACAAACTGTCCCATTTGGCGATATGGTCTTTAGAGATGATTTGCTTGATATTGGATTTGGTGTTGAAATATGCCAAGATATGTGGGCGATTGAGACACCAGGAAATCATTTAAGTCTAAGTGGTGCACATCTGATTTTAAACTTATCTGCATCACCTGAAACCATGGGTAAACAGTCTATTAGAAAACACACAGTATTAGATGCTTCAAGAAGACAATTAAGTGGTTATTTATACACTGCCTCTGCATCCTCAGAATCTACAGTGGATGTGGTATTTACACCACACAAGATTGCCGCTAGTTTAGGTAGTTTAATCATAGAATCTAATTTATTAGACCCTAAAGAAGTTTTAAGAGTAGACATGGACATAGAAGCTATTCGCTATCAAAGAAGAATTGACTCTACCTTTAAAGATGAACAAAATGGATATACACAATCAACAACTAAAGTGCATGTAGATTTTTTTTCAGAAAATGACTATATGTTTGAAAGACCATTGAACAAAACACCATTCCTACCTAAAGTAGGTGATAAAGAAAGTTTAATGATCGCCAATCAAATACAAGTTCAAGGTTTAGTTCAAAAAGTAAAACATTTAGGAAATCCTAAGATTATTATCGGTATCTCAGGTGGCTTAGATAGTACACTAGCCTTATTAGTTGCTCATCAAACAATAAAAAAACTAAATGGTGATGTTAAAGATATCATCGGTGTAACTATGCCTAGTCAAGTGACCTCAAAAGGTTCTAAGACTGATGCCATATTACTCATGGAAAAACTAGGTATTACCGCGCTTGAAATTCCAATTGAAGATCAGGTAAAACTTCATCTGGAAAGTTTAAAACATGATGGTAATACAGATATTACCTATGAAAATGCACAAGCTAGAATCCGTACACTCATATTAATGAATCTTGCAAACAAGCACCAAGGTTTTGTTTTAGGTACAGGTGACTTAAGCGAAATCGCACTTGGTTGGATGACCTTTAATGGTGATCATATGAGTATGTATAACGTCAATGCTGGTGTTCCTAAAACACTTGTTCAAGCGCTTGTTAAAATGCACAGTGAACATGACTACCAAGAAATTAGAGATATATTAGAAAGTATTTTAAATCGACCAATCAGCCCAGAATTAAAGGAAAATCAAAAAACTGAGGATGTCATTGGTACATATGAAATTAATGATTTTATGCTGCATCATTTATTAGAAAATGGTGCAAGTGAAGAGAAATTATCTTTCCTAGTTAGACACACATTTGGTCTTTCTGTGGAGGCATCCAATCTTTATGCAAAAAGATTATTAAACAGGTTTTATCAGTCACAGTTTAAACGACAAGTGATGCCTGAGGGACCAAAAGTGTTAAGGATAAGCTTATCACCTAGAGGTGATTTACGCTTACCTTCAGATACAAATAGAAAGTAGTGTTATTTTGAAAAAGAAAGTATTAATTGGACTATCAGGCGGAGTTGACTCTTCAGTTGCCGCTTTGATATTGTTACAACAAGGCTATAATGTAGAAGCGGTATTCATGCGTAATTGGGATTCAGCAACGAATATGGATTTTAGAGGCAACCCAACGTTATATGATGAAACATGTGAGCAAGAAAAAGATTACCAAGATGCATTAAAAGTAGCAAACAAATTAGGTATTAAATTACATAGAGTAGATTTTATTCATGAATACTGGGATCGTGTTTTTTCATATTTCATTGATGAATATGAAAAAAATAGAACACCAAATCCTGACGTATTATGTAATAATGAAATTAAATTTAAAGCATTTATCGATTATAGTGAAAAGTTTAAACCGGACTATATTGCAATGGGTCACTATGCACAAATTGACCACTCAGGTGATGAACCAAAACTGATAAGAGCAGTTGACTCTAATAAAGATCAAACATACTTTTTAAGTCAACTTAAAACAGAACAATTAAGAAATGTCTTATTCCCAATCGGTAATTTACCAAAGAGTGAAGTTAGAAGAATTGCTAGGGAGCATGATCTAGCAACAGCTGATAAAAAAGACTCCACAGGGATTTGTTTTATTGGGGAACGTCATTTTAATGAGTTCTTATTAAACTACCTTCCTGCAAAAGAAGGCGATATGAGACGTTTAGATGGCACGTTTATTAAGCGTCATTTTGGTTTAATGAACTATACAATCGGTCAAAGAAAAGGCTTAGGCATCGGTGGTACAACAGATACAACAGATGCTTGGTTTGTTGTAGGTAAAGACTTAAGTACAAACACACTGTATGTTGAACCAGGTTTTGAACACCCATATTTATATTCAGATGAAGCATTAATTACTGAGGTTAAGTGGCGTGGTGCAAAAAGAGATGGTAAATTTACTGCGAAATTTAGATATCGTCAAGAAGACCAAGATGTTGAAATTAAATGGATTGATGATGAAACGTTTAAAGTTTTTTATCCTCAAAAAATACGAGCAGTAACACCAGGTCAAGTGTGTGCGATTTATCAAGATGAAGTGTGTATTGGATCAGGCTTTATCTCAGTGGTGTATAATGAAGGGGAAAAAAGACTATATAGCTAATGGAAATTAAAGTAAGAGGATTCATAAAATCCTATGTATTTAAAAATGAATCTAATGGCTATACAATTGCTAAACTTGAAACCAATGATAAAGAGTTAATCTCTATTGTTGGTTATTTTCCTTTATTAAGTGAAGAATTAGAATACGAGTTTACTGGAGAAGAAACTATACACCCAAAATTTGGGCGTCAACTCACAGTTAAAAGTTACGAAAGACTAGACAACACTTCAGAATCAGGTTTAGTAAGGTACTTATCTAGCGATAATTTTTCTGGCATTGGACCGGTTACAGCTGAAAAGATAGTCAGCCTATTAGGTACAGATGCCATAGATAAAATTATTACTGATGAAAATGTATTAAGTCCAATCTTAAATCCAATTAAAAGAAACAGGCTTAAAAAAGAATTAATTAGTCACCAATCTGAACAGAGAATTTTTGTTAAACTTTTAGATTTAGGTCTAACTACGCGTATATCTGCTAAATTATTTAGCAATTATGGTAGTCAAACCTTGGAAAAATTAGAAGAAGATCCTTACAGACTTATGTATGAAATTGATGGATTTGGGTTTATAAAATCTAGAGATATCGCAGAAAAATTCGGTATTTTAAAAACGGATATTAGAACTTTAAAAGCTGCTTTAGTATATGCACTTATAACAACATCCAATAATGAGGGTAACCTATACTTATTTGAAGAAGAACTTATGAGTAGAGTATCTAGAGTCATTGATGTGGATGCTGATTTTAAACCAGCGATTGATGAACTCATTAAAGAAAATAAATTAGTATTAGAAGATGATAAGTATTTCTTAAAACAAATCTATAAAGATGAAATTGATATTGCTAAACGTATTAAAGAATTAAAGACATATCCACTAGATCATGTAGATACTGAACTATTAGAATTAATGTTATCTCAAATTTCTATTCAAAAATCTATTGATTATACAGAAAGACAAAGACAAGCCATTATTACAGCTATGCAAAACCCACTAACAGTTATAACTGGTGGACCAGGTACTGGTAAAACCACCTTAATTGATGGATTCTTAGAGTTATATGCTAAATACTTTAAAATCAACTTAAAATCAAAAGATGCAACAAATGAAATTGCACTCATGGCACCAACAGGACGCGCATCTAAGCGTATGAGAGAATTACTTGATTTTCCTGCACGCACAATTCACTCACATTTAGGATTTGATTTTGATCAATCATTTAAGTCCACTAAAGTTCAACCACTGGTTCAAAATCTTATTATCATCGATGAAGCATCGATGATAGATATCTACTTAATGAAAAGACTATTAAATAGTATTATAGATGGTACTAGAGTGGTTATTGTAGGTGACGAAGATCAACTACCAAGTGTTGGTCCAGGTTATGTTTTAGGTGATTTAATTAGCTCTAATGTTGTACCAGTGATAAGGCTGAATGAGATACATAGACAAGCTAAAGATTCTCATATAGTAAAACTAGCATCCTCTATTAACAATCAAAATTTAAGTCAAGAAGATTTAATAAGCCATAATGACGTGACCTTTTATAGTGGCACTGGAGAAGACATTAAAAGAGTTATCATTAATCAAATTGGTGGCGCGATGAAAAAGGGCTATGATTTAATTAATGATATACAAGTTTTAATACCTCAATATAAAGGTGATTTAGGTATTGATACCATGAACTTAGAAATACAAGCTAAGTTTAACCCAAACTATAATCAACCACCATTTATGAAGTTTGGAGATAAGACCTACTATATAGGTGATAAAGTCATTCAACTTCAAAATGATAAAGATAAAGAGATTATGAATGGTGACATTGGTGTAGTTAAGAAGATACTAAAAAACGATAAAAATCAAAAGATTTTACAAGTAGACTTTGATGGATTATTAGTGAATTATGATCAAAATGAACTAGATACCTTAAATTTGGCTTATGTCATATCAATTCACAAGTCACAAGGTTCAGAATATCAAGTTGTATTCTTACCGATTATTAAAAGCTATTTACATATGTTGAAAAAAGAACTCATATATACAGCGATTACACGTGCAAAATCACACCTTCTTATATTAGGAGATTTAAGATTACTTCAATATGCATCAAATCAGCTGGTTGAAAAAAGACATACAATGCTTAAAGAAAGACTGACACATGATGAAGCGTCATTTAACTTATTTGATCAATTAAGTGAAGCAGATGATTTAGATGAAACAAAAGATATAAGTCCTTGGGACTTTATGTAGACTAAATAAAAAAGCCTTAAAGATTACATGTCGTATAATCTTTAAGGCTTTTATGTTTAAAATCTAGGCATTGTTTTCTTTTTAGAGAAAATCCAGTCAATTAGACCAGGTTCTTCATAAGCTTTTCTCCATACACCGTGTCCTGTATCATTAAACTCTGTATACATGACATCTGCACCAATATTGGTAAGTTCTTGGTAACCTGTTTTAAATGGTGTATAATCAACCACAGGATCATCTGAGGAGTGGAATAACCATAATGGGGTACGTTTTAAGCGTTTTACTTGAGATAAGTCCATGGTGCCACAAATAGATAAACAGGCAGCAAATTTACCAGGGAATCTAGTAACGAAGTCGATCGCCCCAGCCCCACCCATAGAAATACCAGAGATGTAAACATACTGGCTATCAACTTTATAACGACGTTCTAATTCTTTATCTAAAAAGTCATTAAATAATGCTTGAACTGGAGATACAGGGTTTGTATCATAGACGTAAGTACCTTGTTTCACATCATCAACTGGTACCCAAGCCTGATCTTCAGGTACTTGAGGCGCAATAATGATCGTTTCTTTACCATATATTGGATGGTCTATAATATAGTTTAATAGTTGTGCGTGGTGTTGAATTTGAAGTAAATTATCATTTCCTCTTTCACCGCTACCGTGTAGGTAAATGAAAACTTTATATTTTCTACGTTTTACTTTAGGTATATAGACACGATAACGTAGTACCTCATCATTGATTTCTTGGTTTTCATATGTTTCAACCGTCATATAACTTGTAAGATTGATTTCCATTTAGTACACTCCTAATATTTTAATATTTAACTGATTATCGGATGTTAGTTTCGTGGTTAACTCAGATAATTGATCAAGTTGTGTATCAATTTCTAAAAAGAAATGATAGGGACTCGTTTTATCAGTTTTTGGTCTTGAAATAATTGAACTCAAATTTATATTTAAGTTTTTAAAATGTTGTAATAAGTTGTAGAGTAATCCAACCTTATCTATTTTAGGTTGGATAGATAATAGTGCCTTAAGTTCTATTTTATGCTTAGGCATGATTTTTCGTTTTTCAATAAAGGCAAATCTCGTATGATTAAGCTCATCATCATGAATATTATGAATGGTAAGTAAGAAGTGCCTATCAATTAAGTGTTTTGGTATAATTGCTGCACTGTTTAATTCATGGTTTAATAGTTTATCTAAACTCTCTGAATTAGAATCTGTAATAATATACTTTACATTAGGTAAGGATTCTAGAAAGTTTAGACATTGGTTTTTTGCTTTAAACTGTACATAGATGGTATCAACTAAATCTAAGGACACCTCATTTGTAACTAAACTAAAGTCTACGGGTAGTTCATTGACATGTGTAATGAAGTAGTCATACTTATAGATTAGATCAAGTGTTCTTTGGATATAACCATCGATTGCATTTTCTATAGGTAACACTAAGTAGTCGGCACCTTCAAGGGCTTTAAAGGCGCTATCAATGCTATGTTCATAACTTACATCAACATCTAAATTAAGTGCTTTAATAAACTTTGTTGCAGAAATACTAGAGAAATTTAAGTTTGAACCTAGTGTAATAAGTTTTGACATAGTTATCTTTTTCCTGATGTGTAGTCGTGAATTTGTGTTAAATCCTTATATATTATACCACAATTTACCTAAAAAAGCATATTGATGGAAATTATTTCGAATTCGAAATATAATGTAACCATGAAATGAGGTAATATATATGAAAATACAAGGAATACATCATATTTCAACAATCGTATGGCACGCACAAGAAAATGTTGATTTCTATGCAGGTGTATTAGGATTAAAATTAATTAAGAGAACATTAAACTTTGATGATCACAATGTGTATCATCTATATTATGGAAACCACAATGCAGATTTAGGTACAGCAATCACATTCTTCCCATGGCCGAATCATTATAAAGAAGGTATGGTCGGAGATGGGCAGGTTGGTGTAACAAGTTACATGGTACCTGTAGGCTCATTAGATTTTTGGAAAAATAGACTTACTCAATTTAACGTAGCATTTGAAGCACATGAAAGATTAGGAAATAAGTTTCTAAGATTTACTGATTCTCATGGTATTAAAAGTGAATTGATTGAAGCAAGTGAAGGTAATCAAAACTTATTTGAGTTTCATGGTGTTACAAAAGATGTAGCAATTAAAGGTTTTTATGGGGCACTTATATATTCGTCAAATTATAAGGGCACGGTAGAACATTTAACAAATGATTTAGGATTAACTGTTGTCAAAGAAGATAATGATTACATCAGACTAGATACAGGTCGCATACTTGGTAGATATGTAGATGTATATAAACATAAAACTGGTCGTTCAAGTATGGGCGCTGGTTCGGTTCACCATATTGCTTTTGGTGTCGAATCATCTGAAATTGAAACTTGGAAAACCAAATTAGAAGCTAAAGGATTTACAATTAATGGCATCAAGGATAGGAAATTTTTTAAATCCCTATATTATAGAGAACCAGGTGGTGTGATTATTGAACTAGCAACATTAACCCCAGGTTTTGAAACAGATAGCGATTATAAAGAAGCACCAGATCTTTATATGCCACCACATTATATGCACTTGAAGGATGAAGTTGAAGCTAAACTCATGCCACTGTTTGTTAAAAACATTGATAGTCTTTATGAGTATCCTTATCAAAACAAGGATGAATACGAACGCTGGAAGGCACATCAAGATTTATTAAATAAAATTAACTATTATGCAAAAGAAGCTAAAGTAAGAACTTTAACAGATAAAGAAATTGAAGAACGACAAGAGCTTAGACATAGATATGTAAAAAGTATTCGAGGCGCAATTCAAAATAATCTACAAAACATTAAGATAGAAGACGAAGATGGGAACTTCCAAGAACTCAAAAGGAAAAAAGGTAACGTACAATGACAAATTTATTAGGTATTCACCATATTACTGCAATTACTAGTAGTGCTCCCAAAATTTATGATTTTTACACAAATGTATTAGGTTTAAGATTAGTAAAGAAAACTGTGAATCAAGATGATATTAACACCTATCACTTATTCTTTGCAGATGATAAAGGAAGTCCTGGTACAGATATTACTTTCTTTGATTTTAAGGGGATTCCTCAAGCGAGACATGGTGTGAATGAAATATCAAGAAGTGGCTTTAGAGTACCTAGTGATGAAGCATTAAATTATTGGATCAAACGATTTGATAAATATGAAGTAAAACATACAGATATCCGTATAGTATTTGGAAGAAAAACAATTTACTTTAATGACTTCGATGGACAACCTTATGCACTATTTTCAGATGAAGGGATTCCAGGTGTTAAGCCTGGTACACCTTGGTTAAAAGGACCAGTACCGAATGAATTTGGTATTTATGGATTAGGACCAGTGTATTTTACGGTAAACCGCTTAGAGTCTATGAAAAACATATTGGAAGGCGTATTTAACATTAAAGAAGTAAAAGTTGAAGGGTCGCTTCACTTATTTGAAATGGGTGAAGGTGGAAATGGTGCATCAGTCATTGTTGAAGAAAGTCTACTTTTACCCCCAGGTACTCAAGGCTATGGTGGTGTACATCACGTAGCGTTTAGAGTAGATACAAGAAAGTCACTTGATGCATGGGCAAATCATTTAACAAAGTTAGGTGCACCACACTCTGGTTATGTTGATCGTTATTACTTTGAATCTGTATATACAAGATTATATCCAGGTATTTTATTTGAACTAGCAACGGATGAACCAGGCTTCATCGACCACGAAGAAACATATGAGATATTAGGTGAAAAGTTAGCTTTACCACCGGCATTTATTAATAAAAGATCATATGTTGAAAGTGTTGTTAAACATTTTGATACTGTACGCAGTACGAAAGTATTTAATAAAGAATATTTATAGGAGAAGGTCATGATAGAAACGGATAATTTAAAGACAATGCGCATTTTATTTAGAGCAGTTCAGTCGGTTGAACAAATTGTAAAAAAAGATGTTAAAAACTATAACTTAACTGTAAATGAATTTGCAGCATTAGAAGCGCTATATCAAAAGGGTAAAGTCTCTGTAAATACGATGTGTCAAATGGTTTTAATACCTAATTCTTCAATGACTTATGTACTCGATAAACTAGAAGAAAAGGGTTATATTACACGTACTCAAGATCCCGATGATAAGCGAACATTTTATGTTGAACTTAGCATAGAGGGTAAAAAGTATGCTGATGAGATCTTACCTAAACACTATAAGGTCATGAATCAAGTGTTTTCAATTCTTTCTAAAGAAGAACAAGAGTTACTTCATCAAGCTTTAAAAAAACTAGGCTATCATGCCATAGATATGGAGGAATTGATTAAATGAAACACATCTTTTTAAATAAGAAAAGCGAATCTACATTTTTAGCACTACATGGTACGGGTGGTGATGAAAATGATTTGGTGCCCCTAGTAAATTACTTAAACCCTACCTTTAATATATTATCACCTAGAGGCAATGTGAATGAACAAGGTATGAACAGATTCTTTAAAAGGCATGGTATAGGTAACTATGATATCAAAAACTTAGAAGATGAGACAACGAATCTAAATGAGTTTATCAGTTTAAGCATAACAAACTATGGACTTGATCAAAGTCAAATGGTTGGGTTGGGATTTTCTAATGGTGCAAATATTTTAGAATCTCTCCTTCAACTATATGGACCTATTTTAAAGAAAGTTGTACTATTAAGCCCAGTCTTTTTACAACCAAATAAACCTTTTAAAGATTTAACGGGTGTGGATATATTTATTGCAACATCAGATAATGATCCTTATGTTAAAAATAAGGAAAATGATAGGCTCGTTGATGCACTAAAAGCTGCACATGCCAATGTCTATGTGAATAAACATCAAGGTGGTCACCAAATAAATCAAGAAATTTTAGAAGATTTAAAGAAATGGTTAACGAAATAAACTTATTAAAGGGCCAAAAAGGCTCTTTTTCGTTTATAATAGTAATAGATTAATAAAGGAAGTATTTAAATGATTATTTACATGCCCAATAAGCGTTTGTGGAAATTTATAGGTATTTTAACACCGTTTAATTTACTATCTATCGTATGTATAGTATTAAGTGTCATGTATGATAATGATCCTTTGCTCACTATCACAACAATATTCATCTTACTAATCATTTTAGTATTTAGCTTAGGCAGTAGAATTATTAGAAAAGATAATGTGATTCTAACCAAAGATAGTATCTCATTTGGTTTAAAGGATAAAGATACAAGCTATCTTAAAATGCTATTTCTACAATTTGAAAAGGATAGTACTCGTTTTGTTGATATCATAAAATATAGTTACGATGAACAACAAAAGTTACTTACATTACATACGAAACAAGGTATTAAAAATATCGAATTAAAACATTTTACATCTAAAGTAGTACTAAAGATTACTACTTATGTAGATGAAAGGATAAATCATGGTTAAAGAAGTATCTGCAGGTGCAGTCGTATATACAAAAGTAGACGATCAATATCTATTTTTAATGATTCAAAATAAAAATGGAAATCATTTTTCATTTCCTAAAGGTCATGTAGAAAAAAATGAATCCATTATGGATACAGCAATAAGAGAAGTGAGTGAAGAAACTGGTATTCTTTACGAAGTTGCTTCAAATAAAATGGAAACTATTACATACTTGATGCCAAATGGTATTTATAAAGATGTTTATTATTTTTTAGGTGAAGCACTAAACCAAAAGATTACTCAACAAGTCTCTGAAGTTTTACATGCTGGTTGGTACAACTATGAACAAGTATTACAATACTTAACATATGACAATGATAAAATAGCCTTTATTAAGCTAACTAAAGAATTGAAAAAGGACATAAAATGAGTAAAGACTATAATGATGATATAGCATTTGAAACACTAGATACTTCATCTTTTGAACAAATGCCTTATAAAGACCAATTAAAACAAAAAGAAAAATACATTAAGTCTCTTTTTAATAAAGAGGTTTTACCAATAGTACCAAATCCAGTACCTAGAGGTTATAGACATAAAGCGGTATTATCTGCAACCAATGTCAATGTCAATAATAACCAACAAATACGGTTAGGTTTATTTATTGAAGGCACTACAAAAATTAAACCTAAACTAGGTCATTTTTTACATGATAAAGACATTGATTTAGTGTTTGAAACCATTGAAAAGTTATTAATTAAATATAAGCATAAAGCTTATGCTAAAAATTATAGACAAGGTATTATTAAGCATGTTATGATTAGAAAATCATTTAAAACGGGTGATTTAATGGTTATCTTTTCTACCCAGTTAAATAATTTTCCAAATCATAAAAAGATTGTAAATGAGCTCATTGCACTACACCCAAATGTAAAAACTATTATTCAAAATATTCATAAAAAAGATACTAAGTTTGTTTTACTAGAAGAACAACGTATTTTGTATGGTAAGGGCTTTATCATCGATAGTATCGCTGATATAAATTTTAAGATATCTGCAAATGCATTCTATCAAATTAACCCGATGCAAATGTTTAATTTATATGATAAAGTATTTGAGTTTGCGAATATTGAAAAAACGGATATAGTCATTGATGCTTATTCAGGAATTGGGACAATCACATTGCTAGCATCTAAGTACGCTAAAAAAGTGTACGGATTAGAAATTAATCCAGCATCTCATAAAGATGCTATCGATAATAAGCGTTTGAATCAAATTACTAACGCAGAATTTATTTTAGGTGATGTGGAGCAAACCATAGAAAATTTTACTGACAAGGTAGATACATTAATTATGGACCCAGCAAGAGATGGTGCAAGTCTTAAATTTATCCAAACTGTATTAAAACTAAAACCTAAAAAAATTGTGTATGTATCATGCAATCCAGATACTCAAGAAAGAGATTATAAGCAATTAAGAAACTTTTATAATCTAACTAAAATATTACCATTTGATATGTTTAGTTACACACCACACGTTGAAAACATCGTATTGCTTTCTCTAAAAACCGCTTAACAAAGCCATTCATACAATAGAACAAGAAGCATTTACCCCTTTAAAACTGGGTTAAATGCTTCTTTTTTACTTTTTGCCCAATGTGGAAACATATCGAAATCAATGTGGAAACATCAAACTATGCTTTAAGCATATATTTTCTTGAGTGTGAGAACATCTATTTCGTAAAAAATTATATCACTACAACCCGATATAACATCTTAGCTAAGCCGTCAGGTGTGTGATATGTTTCCACAATGATTGGTTCAGTTTTTAAGAACTCAAAACGTCGTTCTTTGAACTCATTGTCTGAATAATTCTTGGTTCCAGCAATACAGTATACGATCTCATTTGGACTGACTGATATCATTTTATAGATGAATGTACTTAAAATCTCTGAATCAAGTTCATCGATGACTAAATTCTGAACTCATAGATACTAGAACCAATAAAAAGGTACAAGAGCTTAATATGAAAACATTTGTCGCAAATCTGAGTAAGTCAGAAGATAAAAGTACCACGTTTAAGTTTAATAATGGGGAAGAAATCAAAAGTTAACAAGTATATTCAAGTCCTAATTTTTCAGACAAGAAAGCCCCTTCAATAACTGTTTATCTGTGATATAATTAATATAAGTATATCCGGGAGGGGTTTATGAATATAAATATTAGAAAAATAGGGGCTTTATTGTTGTTATTATTTTCAATTTTTACCCTTGCAGCATGTCAAAACATTACAGAAGAAGTTACTGTCGAATCAATTCAAGTTGAAATTTCAACATTAAAACCTAATTATAATGTTGATGATTTTGACTTATCAACTATCAGTATAAGAGTTACTTTTTCTGATGGAAAATTTCAAATTATACCTATCACAGAATCCATGTTAACGGAAGAGCATCTATCATTACTTTCAAATGTCGGAGAACATCAAATAACAATCACCTATCAGGGGAAATCGACTACGATTAACTTGAATTTACAATACGATTCTTTGAAGACTCAACTCATGACACTCTATACATTATCGACTACATCGGGTAGTTTTAGTGGTACGTATGAAGAATGGTTAGAGACGGTTAGAGGTCCTCAAGGAAATCCGGGACGAGAAGTTTTATTCCAAGTATCGGGTGGTTATATCCAATGGCAATACACTGGAGATTCATCCTGGACAAATTTAGTAGAGCTTACAAGTTTAGTGGGACCTGCTGGACAAGATGGCGTGGATGGTATTAACGGCAAACAAGTAACCTTCCAAGTGAGTGAAGGGTTTATCCAATGGCAATATGCCGGAGACCTAACATGGAATAATTTAATTGATCTCGCCACGATCACTGGAGCCAATGGAACAAATGGAACAGATGGTGTCGATGGAAAAGAAGTATTATTCCAAGTCGCAGATGG
>NZ_JADNRS010000023.1 GCF_015709225.1 Acholeplasma laidlawii | reverse complement strand
AACCCGTAATTGATGTCCCTTTTTTGTGTCTGTGCCTTGCCCAATTATTTATGCTAAATTTTACTAATTTTGCAAAGGGATTTTGAATCTTTAAATTATAGTTTGCACATTATTAAATTGCAATCTATATAACTACTCTTCTTTATTAATTTGATCTCTTAATGCCTCTAATTCCTTCATTTGTCTTCGTACTTCTTCTTGTTGTTTTAAAAGTTCTTCTTTTTGAGATAATAATTTGGAGTTTTCTTTTTCTTTTTTATCACTATGTAAAACACTAACAATTTTTATAATTTGTAAAATAATAATTATCAAACATGGAATAATAACAATCAGTAAAATACCTATTGG
>NZ_JADNRS010000022.1 GCF_015709225.1 Acholeplasma laidlawii | reverse complement strand
ATTATGGCTTAAACCTATTTTTAAGGCATGCTCTAAGACAGGAGTACTAAATAACTTCATTGCTTTTTCATCACTTGCTCTTAAATCAAGTAAGTCTGCTACTTCACTTAATGTTCTAATACTTGTTAATTCATTAATTTCACTTACGCCAAGTGATTGAATAGCTTCTAATAAATGAACAGTTGCTGCTTCATCTACTAATGCTTTACTAATTTCTAATTCAGAAGCTACTACTCTTGATAAGCTTACATCTAATCTAGTTTCTACTTCACCTAAGTAATGATTAATTACGTCTGCTACCATTTGGTGTGTTCGTTCATGTTCAATAACTCTTGTTAGTAGGTTATCAATAATTCTTGAACCATAAATATGTCTAACACCAGCTTTACTAATGCCGCCAGATGTTTGATCTAGAAGTAATGTATCTACGATTCCTAAAATATCAATTGTTCCACTAAATG
>NZ_JADNRS010000021.1 GCF_015709225.1 Acholeplasma laidlawii | reverse complement strand
ATTTTTTGTTCGCCTAATGTTGCAACTGTTAATGTATTACCATTACCAGTTGTTCTGTCTGCATATAATCTTACAGAACCATCTTTATTTAAACCAATAGTATTATTATAAGATCCAACAGAGTCTGTTGTGACATTAAATACGGACTCTACTAGCCCAACTACAGCTGCATTATTACCAGTTGTCATATTACCGCTATCTGTACCCGTATATTTAAATGTAACAGTTTCACCAACAGAAATTGATCTTAACACAAAGTTATTATCACTGTAGACAACATCACCGTTTTCTAATTTAGCATATGCTCTAAATGTTGTATATTCAAGTTCTTCAGGAATCGATCTTAAAAATTCATTTGTTTCTAGATGTAAGGATGTAGAAGGAATGACTTCAACTCCAACAGAATCTACTGTTAACACTTCTGCTGTTTTAGATGCAAGTAATCCATACTCAACAAAATCACCTTCAATATAACCTAAGAATGATTGATTGTCAGGGCTAATACCTGTTACATTTGATAAGTATACAACAGGAGCATCACTTTCTGGTTGATCAAATACTGCTGTTAGTTTAACTTCTTGCAGTGCTGAGAATGCATAGTTTGCATTTCTAGATACTACTTGACCATCTTCATCAGCCCAGTAACTAAAGTTGCCTGAATTTGGAGATAGTGTAACAACATCATTATATTTAACCTCAGTTAAGTCTTTAGTTCCACCAGTAACACTTACATTAATTACTGTTTGGTTTACTCTACTATATTGTGCAGTATAAACCGCATGATCATCTTCATATGATCCAACAAATGCATCAAATTGATAACCCGCTTTCACAGGATTTATACCTGTAAATACAGGTGATCCATCTGTAACATAATCAACATCTAATAATTCACCATTAGTGTCCACATAGCTAACAGCTTTTTCTCCTGCCGCTGCCGTGACTATCACTAAATGAGTTGAACCAGACATTGTAATTTCTATTGATTGAGTATCAACTTTTTCACCATTTAAAATGTAGTAAGCAAAGTCTTTTTCACTAGTTAATAGCCCACTTACATCAACAGAAACTTTTGAACCAAAACCATGAGGTACGCTAAGTTTTTGGTTTGTGCGGTTGACTTGTCCTTTGCCTTCAACTACTGTTACATTTAGGTCAGTATTTTGACCTGAGTTTGCTTGTGCGGTTGGCGCACTGTACATACCAATGAAAAGTAAACCAAAAAATGCAAAAAATAATATACTTAATTTTTTCACTATACGTCTCCTCCGCCGCCCCATACTTGTTCATTCAAGCCTGCACCACTTGTTGCAATCGAATCCTTCATTGAAAACTCAGTAATCTCTATAGTAGGACTATCATAAGTCTTCTTTTTAAGTGTTTCTTTCTTCATGTCTTTTTTCTCCCTTTTCTTTTTTTTTATTATTTATAAGATACCTTCATTAGTATACTATACAAATTCACGATCTAAGACCTTAGATCCTAAGACTTTACTTAATTTTTACCTTCAATTTACTATTCATTTAGATACAATAATCTCACTTAAATTATTAAAAGAGACCGACCAAAAAAATGGTCAGTCTCTTATATTTAAATTTGATAGTATGCTTCCACTTAGACTAATAACTTTATTGTACATTTTTAAGTAAGTGCCCCTTTGCATGAATCAATATTTACAAGTAACAGTATATTGTATTATATATATTAAAATAAATCAACTAATTTAGTAAAACGCTTCCATTTTTCAATAGTATAGGGTTTATAACTTATATTTTTTACTACTTAATAAAACAGGTGACATTTAAAATGTCACCTGTTTATCCTAAAAGTCTGTGTCTAATTATCAAATAGATTGTGTTTCTTTAGTAAACCAAGAAACTTTTCAACATCTGCTTTTGCACGAGAAGGTGTTACATCATAACTTTCAAGAAGTTTCATGATAAGTATCTCTTCTGTTGTTTCTTCTTTTAAGTTTTCAAATAAAAACTTACCTGTTTCATTTAATGTAATCATACCGTGAAATTTTGTTGCCTCAACGCCTATAGGTACTACAATATGTTCTCCAGCAACAGTTTTTAAAATATAATCTTTTTTTAATTTCATTTTATCCACCTATTTTATTATATATATTGGGTATTTATAGTTTATGCCATCTTTTTCAAAGATTACTGTAAATTCTAATTTTTCAGCACTTATTTCAAATTCATAAGTATCACGTATGTAGTCTGCATAAAGGATTAATTCATCATTTTCAAATTTAAAATTCATATCCTTAATATCATAACCTTCTACACTGATAAATACATAATCAAATGTTTCAAATAAGAATTTTACATCATCTTTAAAGTTGGTACTTTGAATCTGACCGTTATAAGCATAAGGGGTATCTAATCTATTAATCTCAAGTGTAATTTCATGCTCTCCTAAATTGGTGTGAATCATAAATGTTAAAACTTCTTGTTTTAATTGTTGATTATCTTTTAGGTTCTTAGTTAAGAAATTCATGTAACTTGTGCTAAAGTAGATAGTTTGATTAAACGCATAATAGTCTATACGTTCACTTAACGCATTTACTTCTACTAAATGATCATCTTCTTTTTTTGCTTCAAATAGTTCAATATAGTTTAAACCTATAGTTTTATAGGTGTATAGTGGTAACTCAAATTTTGAGTTAATACTATACTGGTAGTTATGCTTTGTAACTACTCTATCTGATTTATCTACAACAACTTCCGTTATTGGAGAAAATTCAGATTCATTATACTTATCACTTCTTGCCTTAACGCGTATTTCATAGGTGCCTGGCTCTAAGTATGGTGGTAAATCTTCTTTTGAATTGTATACTGTACCATTAATTTCTACATCATAGCTATCAGCATCTTCATCACGTGTGAAGAAGACTTGGTTATTTATTACTCCAATATCGGTAGGATATTGTAAAAATCTTACCTTAAACTCATATGCATCCGTAAACAAGGAATCTACAAAGTCTTCTACACCACTAATAGCCTGTATACGCACCTTGTATGTTCCATCTTCTGTAAAGGTGTACGTTGTTTCATTTATTATAATATTATCTCCATTAATACTTAAAATATATGAACTTGCTCCCTCTACCTCGCTAAATGTTAAAATATTTCTTTCCACTTTTATATTCGTAGGTTGGTGCAGTCTAAACTCCATATCCTCCGGGTTAGCACTACAAGATATCAATATAAAGGTAAAAAATAGAATCATGAATCCAGTACTTATTTTTCTCATATACTTCTCCCTAGTTTATACTATTTTACCATTAAATAGTCTTTTAGACATATCTAAGCCGTTATTTTAATAAATCTACATTCTTATAATGACGTTATTAATTATTATATCCTAAATTTGAAATATTTATTTTTAAGAAAAAAGATGTTAGTAGTTTTTTTACAAATCATATAAATAACTACTAACATCTTATTAAGTTTATTGCCTTGTATAATTGATTAGTTAATTAGATCTTAATTTTTAAGACTTATTAGTTAAAGTAATTAGCCAAATAAAACATCTACTAATTCTGGATGATCAATAAATGGATTACGGCTTTTTTGAATTCCAAATATTTTTTCATTTCTAGATATTTCAAAATCACTTACTGGATCTTGTTCATGCCATGTTATAAACATTTCGTAGGAACCAACTTCAGTAATCTTGATGTTGTTACGTAATGTGATATACAATACAATACGCGCAACATCTCCTACGTGCTCTTCACCCGGATAGAATTTACCACTAACTAATTGCCATTTAGCGCCTGTGACTGAGTTCGTAAATGGATAGTTTGAACGAGTTGAATTAACTGATGTAACTGCAGCTCTTAAGTTATGTAAGTCATCTTCTTTAGCACCAACTGCTCTTAGTTTTGATGCTGGTACAACGTGTTCACGGTTACCATATGAACCAAAACCTGTATAGATATTGTAGTTTTGTCCATTGTAATTATCAATAGTCTTTACTTGACCTGTAGAACCTGATTGTGATCCCATAGTCTTAATCATATTTGTTAAAGCTGATTTAAAAGCATTACCAGATAAACCATTTAATACTGAATAATAACCTGTAAAACTTGAACGTGAATTTACTGTAACATTGAAAGTTTTAGTTTCAACAACTTCACTATCAAATAAGACAGTGTATGTTAATGTAACTACAACATCATTATCTCCTTGGTTAATTACACCAGTATTTGATAATACAGCAGGGTTTGAAGATACCCAGTTTATAGTAGCACCAAATAATAATTCTCCTGCTACTGTTAAGTCTAGATTACTTGATGTTGATGTACCAATTGTAGGTAGTACAATGTTATCTAAAATAATTGCAGAAACGTCATTAAAGTCAACTGTATTATCTACTGTTAATTCACTAGCACTTGTTACAAATATGTAGTTATTTGATCCTTCTTTGTAAACAGGAGCAATCACGCTTACTCTTCGACCTGGGTCAAGGTTTGCTAGTTTGTTTTGAATTGCTGATTTTTCAGTTTGGTTTAAATCCTGTGGTACATAAATTGTAAAGCTACCTTGATTTGTATGTAACACATAGTTTGTTTGAGTATTTGTATATTTAGTCGACATTAGACCAAAGATAGATACTAATTTGGATGGATTGTTTGCTATCTTGTCAGCTGTAATAATAAGTGAAGATGCTTCTTTAGTAGCTAACTTTTTAACACCACGAATATTTCCAATATAAATATTTGAGTTTTCTGTTAGTTTTGTTCCTCTAACTTCAATTTCATCACCAGTTTTTAGTGTTGCATTAAGTGAAGTTGGTATTCTAACTAAAATTGCTGCTGTTTGGTCTTCCATGAAGACAAACAGTTCATTTCCTTTTGTATAAACGGATGTAACAACACCAATTGTTTTAACAAAACTTTGGTTTGTTTCTCCTCTAACAGATAAAATAGTTGTTGGGTTACCTTCACCTAATTTAACAATAAATTGTTTTGTTAAAGAAAATTCACCATTTGTAAGTGTTGCAATTAAACTTACCTCTACTTGACCTTCACTTGGTACAGTTACTGCACCCGTTGAAAGGTTAATTAAATTGTTGTTAGTGTTTGTTGCATTTGTATATGTCCAAACAATTGTACTTCCTTTAGCACCAACTTTTGAAAGTGTTGCCACACCATTTTCAATAAATGTTGTTGGAATTGATAATTGATTACGGTCTAACTCTACATTTACTTGTTCTGCTGGTTTAGCAGGTTTTAGATTAAACATTTTTAAATCAGAGATTTTAATTCTTGCTGTATTTTGAGTACCTGTAGAAGCATCTACAAATATACGTAAGTTATCTAATTCAACATCAGTGACTTCAATTACTTTACCATCAACTGTTAAGTGTGGTAATAAATCTAAGATATCAACCCAGTTACTACCATCTTTAGTTTGTAGTTTAGCAACAGTTGTTGCAGCTAAGTCTAGCTCACTCCAAGTTTTTAAATTAAATGTAACTTTATTTATCTTTGTTTGGAAGTTAAATACGATCCAAGCTGTTGTTTGTGATGTGGACGCACCTGACAAGATTAATTCATTACCAGTTGTGTTTGCACGTTTCTTTAAAATATCTACATTTGCATTTGTAACAGTATCTTTTAATACAGATGCTTCAGCAGTGTCAGAATATCCATGTTGTAAATCACCTGTAAATTGGAAGTGATGTACCAATGTTTCTTGATCAACTGGCTCTTCACCATCAGTTACTGTAATTTGAACAACAACTTCAGCGACATTACCTTTTAAGTCAGTAGCTGTGTAGATAACATCATATGTACCAGCAACTTCTAAATTAACTTCACTTGTATCAACTGCTACTTGAACAACACCATCAACTGCATCTAGTGCAGATACACCAGCTAAGTAGTTTGGAGCTGTTGAACCAATTACATAAGTGATATCTTTAGCACCGCTAATCACAGGTGCTACTGTATCTTCACCTGGTGTAACTGAACCTGAGCCACCATAAGTAATATCAATAGATACAATCCAAATTTGACCTGATTTAGTACCTGTTGTTGTATTCTTTAAACTAAACTG
>NZ_JADNRS010000020.1 GCF_015709225.1 Acholeplasma laidlawii | reverse complement strand
ATATCTACATAGACTTCAACATATGTTTCATCACTTAAATCAGTGATTAGAGCATCATTTGAAGTAAATGCTGGTAATAATGCATAAATATCAAATCCAAAAATGCCATTTAATTCATCTTTATCAAATGGAACACCTTCAGGATCCACCGGATCAACTGGTGTTTCATCTTCTAAATATTGATATACTCCAACACCATAAATAATTGAACCAGGAACAATCTCATCATCTGCATAAAGATAAATAAATAGTTCTCCTAATATATATGCATCTTCTAAGTCATCATAAGTTAGTAAATTTTCTAATAATGCATCATAAGCCATTAAATCAGATTCTGTCCAATCAAAAACATCGATATAGACGTCATTAAATAAGTCGTTTGAGTTATCAATCACTTCATAATCGCTTGTTACAATTTCAGGAATTAATGCATATACATCAAGTCCAAAAATACTGTTAAGTAATGTTGGATCAAATGGTGCACCTACAGGATCAACTGGATCTACTGGAGTAGTACCTGCTTTATCCCCATAAATAGCTAAACCAAATACTGTCAAGCCTGGATATGTTTCGTCATCAATAAATACATAGACAAAATAATCCCCTACTTTGTGAGCATCTTCAACTGCATCATAAGTTAATGTACTTTCAATTAATGCGATATAACTATCTGCATCTGCTTCAGACCATGTAAAAATATCTACATAAACATCAAAATAAGTTTCATCACTTAGATCAGTAATTAGAGCATCATTTGAAGTAAATGCTGGTAATAATGCATAAACATCAAATCCAAAAATGCCATTTAATTCATCTTTATCAAATGGAACACCTTCAGGATCCACTGGATCAACTGGTGTTTCATCTTCTAAATATTGATATACTCCAACACCATAAATAATTGAACCAGGAACAATCTCATCATCTGCATAAAGATAAATAAATAGTTCTCCTAATATATATGCATCTTCTAAGGCATCATAAGTTAGTAAATTATCTAATAAGGCATCATAAGCCATTAAATCAGATTCTGTCCAATCAAAAACATCGATATAGACATCATTAAAGAAGTCATTTGAATTATCAATCACTTCATAATCGCTTGTTACGATTTCTGGAATCAATGTATAAACATCTATGCCAAAAATACTGTTAAGTAATGTTGGATCAAATGCTGTGCCTGAAGTAATTGGAACTTCCTTAAATTGTGCAACATAAACTGTATCTGCTGTAGCTGCTACAACCGCTTTATCCCAACCAGTAAACTCAAATGTATGTGTAAGTGTTGCTTCCTTTGTTGGTATTTGACCAGTATATGCAGGTACTACACCTGATGCAACTTCAACAGTTTGTAAAACCGTATCATCATGATTTTTAAAACTTATTTCAAAAGTTTCTACTTCCCCTAAACTTTCCCACTTAGCGTAAAAACTCTTATTTTCTGTAGAACCAACTTCTACTTTACCAACAAAACTTGATTCAGTATTTGATGTAGACCAACCTAAGAATTTAAATCCTTCTTTAGTAGGCGTTAATAAATTGACTTCATCTAGTATTGTAAACTTGGATACTTGTTCAGGATGAATCACACCTCCATCTAAGTGTAGTGTAATCGTATATTCAATGATTGTCCATTTTGCATATAATGTCACTGAACTCGTAATATCAGTTGTTAATTTAGAACCTTCACTTAAATCACTTTCTAAATACCAACTATTAAAAGTATATCCTGATTTTTCAGGTACCACCTTTTCAATCTCTGCTAAAGCATAACTTGATTCAAATTCAATGGCTTGAATATCGTTTCCGCCATTGGTTTCAAAATCAATTTTGTAAGCAGTTAATTCTGTACACGCTATTAACACGAGTGTCATCAATAACGTAAAGATTATGCTAATTTTCTTCATAAAACTCTCTCTTTCTTATGTAAATAATTTATGCGTAACAGTTATAATAGCATGTTTAATCGAACTTGTAAAAGAAACTAATTTCAAACATACTTAAAAAGATAAAAATTCATAAAAATAAGCATGCGATCTTTTCTAATCGCATGCTTATTTTCAGTTTTTCTTAATACTCGGATGTGACTCTAATAATTGTTTAATACCATGAGGCATACTAAATGCGATTGTTGCAATATCTTTATCTACGCTCACTACAATACCTTTACCAAATACTTGGTGAGTGACACTATCACCAGGTTTTAAGTAGTTACTACTTGTTCCTTGTTGTGGTGTGTAGTTACCCTTTTTAGTAAAGACTTCTTGTTCAGCCATCATTTCTTTTAAGAACCTAGATGGTCTTGGATAAATTAATGCGCCATATAATAATCTTTTCTCACTACGGGTTAAGTAAAGTCTTTCTTTAGCTCTTGTAACACCTACATAGGCGATACGTCTTTCTTCTTCTAGTTCATTTAAGTCCATAAAGGATTGACTTGAAGGGAAAATTTGTTCTTCCATAACCGTCATAAATACCACTTTAAATTCTAAGCCTTTAACTTGGTGGAAGGTTGAGAGTACTACTGCATCACTGACCTTATTTCTATCAAGGTCACTATAAAGTGCAATTTGATCTAAAAGCTGCATGAGCTTTTCAAGGAAAGTTCCCTCATAATAGGCTTCAGCTTGAACAAATGGGTTTTTTAATTCTTTAATATATTCAATACGTTCTTCTGAGTATTCATCTTTATCCGTTTCAAGCATTTGATTATAGCCTGTTTTATGGGCTACATAATCCACTACTTTGCCTAACTCAGTAAAGTTTTGAAAGTCAAATTTCATTTCTAAAATTAGGGTTTTAAACTCAAGTAGGGACTGTTTTGTTTTACCGGATATATCAAATGAATCAATGGCATCAAACATCGACATGTTATGTTCTTTTGCATAACTTTGTAGTTTGTTTAATGTAGTTGGTCCAATAGCTCTTCTTGGTGTATTAATAATACGCATTAAATAAAAGTCTAAGTTAGGGTCTACAATAAGTCTAATGTAGGCTAGAATATCTTTAATTTCTTTTCTTTGATAAAAAGATATACCACCATATAACACATAAGGAATGTTGTATTTCATGAAGACGTCTTCAAAACTTCTACTTAAGGCATTATTTCTATACAAAATAGCAATATCTGAATATTTATAGCCACCATCTTCAATAAGTGTTTCAATTTCATTGGCGATCATTTGAGCTTCGTTTAAATCGCTTTGTGCTGACCAGATAAATGGTTTTAAACCATTTCCCAAATCTGTTTCAAGTGATTTTGAAAAGGGTCTGTTTTTATTGCTAGTGATCAGTTTATTCGCAAACTTTAATATTTCTTTAGTTGATCTATAGTTTAAGTCTAGAACGATTTCTGCTTTACCACCATCTTTATCTTTAAAATCATTTAAAAAGAATTTGGCATTATCATAGTTTGCACCACGAAAGGCATAAATCGATTGGTCAGGGTCCCCTACCACAAATAGATTTTTTTGTTTTCCTGCTAATAGTTTCATCATTTTATATTGTAAGTGATCGGTATCTTGGAACTCATCTACTAAAATAAAGTTAAATTTGTTTTGATAGTATTCTAAAATATTTAGATGTTCATCAAATAACTTATAGGTAAGTATTTGAAGATCATCAAAATCTAGTAAGTTATTGGTGATAAGTTCATGTGTATATTTTTCTAATACCAATCTTTCATTCGCATTATCAAAATAATCGATATTTTGATGCTTAAATAAAGATATTTTATGTCTTATAGCGTTTGCTTTATAAGACTTCGTATCTAGATTTAGATCTTTAATAATCTTTCTAACCATCGCTTTAGCATCATCTTCATCGATGATGTTAAAGTTAACGGTATAACCCATTTTTAGATGTTCAATATCTCTTCTTAAAACCTTTACCCCAAACGCGTGGAATGTATATATCCATGTATTTGTCGCATAAGGTCCAGCCATTTCAACGATACGTTCTTTCATTTCTCTTGCTGCTTTATTGGTAAATGTTACAGCTAAGATACTATCTGGTGCTACGCCTAGTTCTTCAATCAAATATGCAATTCTAGTGGTTAGTGTTCTAGTTTTACCTGTACCGGCACCTGCAACGACAAAAAGAGGGCCACTTACATGGGTGGCCGCGTTTTTTTGTTGTGGGTTTAATTGTTCTAACCAATTAGTCATCTTCATATTATTTATAACTTTTCTTAAGCGCTACAATTTCATTAAATACATATTTATTATCTTTATCGTAGTAACAGTTGAAATATCCATTTCTAATGAATTGGAATTTTTCTTCATGCAATACATCTTTTAAGCTACCTTCAATAAAACCTTGTTTTACTATTAAGGATTCTGTGTTAAATCTTTCTTCTAATGATAGTGAACTATCATTTTTAAGTAGTTGACCATAGAAGTTAAAGGTTGCAGGAATTGCAGTTGTTGCTTCTACAAAATGAATGGTACCATCAGGTTTTCTTTCATTAAAGCCAGAACCTGATAATGTCGCTACATCATAAGTAGCAAGTATTTCTGTAATATTGCCTTCACTATCTTTAACTACATCATTTGCTTGAATAAAGTATGTATGGAATAATCTAACTTCTCTACCTAAAGATAGACGTTTGTACTTCTTATCAGGTCTTTCTTCTAAGAAGTCTTCTCTATCAATATAGATATGTTTAGAAAATGCTATTTTTCTGCTACCTAGTGATTCATTTTCACTGTGGAATGGTACATCAAAATATTCTATTTTGTCTTCTGGATAGTTTGTGATTGTCACTTTAATTGGATCAATGACTGCAAATGCACGTTTAGCACGCATATTTAAATCATCTCTAACAAATGATTCAAGCATGTCCAGTTCAACTTCACTATTTACTTTAGCTAATCCCGTTGCAAGAATAAATGCTCTAATTGCTTCTTTGGTATAACCTTTTTTACGTAAACCAGAAAGTGTTGGCATTCTAGGATCATCCCAACCTGTTACAAGTTTAGAATCCACTAATTGTTTTAAGTATCTTTTTGACATGACTGTGTTTTCAATACCTAAACGTCCAAATTCAATTTGTCTTGGTACTAAAGGCATTTCGGTTTCTTTAACAACCCAGTCATATAATGGTCTATGGTCTTCAAACTCTAATGAACATAAAGAGTGTGTAATCCCTTCAATGGCATCTTCAATTGGATGGGCATAGTCATACATAGGATAAATCTTCCATTTATCTTTAGTATTATGATGTGTTGCAAAATTGATTCTGTATAAAACAGGATCACGCATATTCATGTTTGAACTTGTCATATCAATTTTTGCACGAAGTACTTTAGAACCTTCTGGATATTTTCCTTCTTGCATTTCTTCAAATAATTTTAAGTTTTCTTCAACAGATCTATTTCTATAAGGAGACTCAATACCTGGTGTAACTACATCGCCTCTGGTTTTAGATATTTCTTCAGCTGTTTGATCATCTACATAAGCTAAACCTTTTTTAATTAGTACCTTAGCACGTTCAAACATTTCTGTAAAATATTCACTCGCAAAATAAATCGCTGCAGGATCATAGCCTAACCATCTAACGTCACGTTCGATCGCTTCTACATATATCGAATCTTCCTTAGATGGATTCGTATCATCATATCTAAGATTTGTTTTTCCGTTAAACACTTTAGCGAGTTCAAAGTTAGTAATAATTGCTCTAGCATGACCAATATGTAAAAAACCATTTGGTTCTGGCGGAAAGCGTGTGATAATCTCTTTATGTTTACCGGTTTCTAAATCATTTTCCATAATTGTTTTTATAAAATTTGATTGATTTTCCATATATTTCACCTCTTCATAATCTTCAAGTTCATGCATCATTCTAAATCTTTTAAATTGTTAATTTTGTTTATTTAAATCATCATTTAATACATCATCATTTATATCTATTCTAAATAGAATACTTACAACTTGATTATACTTATTATATCATATCAAATGGTATAAATTAGTATGTTATCAAGGAAATATGTGAATATTTTAAAGCCTTTATAAATAAAGTGAAGGAACATGTTTTAAAGTCATGTCCCTTCATTTTTAAATTATTTATTATGGTAGTAAACTATCTACATCAACTGAAGTGTCTAGTGTTAAATACAGTGAATTATAGAAAGCTTGTTGTTCTTGTGGTGTTAGTGTGTTTAATGCATCGAGTAAACCTTCTGTATCCGTTGGATCATTTGTATAAACATCTTCTAATGCAGCATAATCAGGATTTAATAGGATTGTTGTTAATGCTGCATCAATTGCATCTTGTAGTTCTGCTAGGATAGCTGCATTAGCGCCTGTAGGCGTTACAACAAATCTTAAGTATTTACCAAAAACAGCTACACTATCCACTGTAGTAGATTGTCCTGCAAAGTTACCCATAAAATCTTTAAGAATAATTTGATTACCAACAATCATTTCGTTTTCACCAACTAGATTTAGTATGGTTGTTACTTTATTGTTTGTAACGGTTGTATCATCGCCAATATGAATCACATCAATTGTAAATACTAAATCTTGTTTATCATCAGATATTGAAGGTATAGATACTAATGTGAAATCTGTTTGGAATACTTTAGATGGATCAGCTTGATTGTAAAGTTTCATAATAATTGTAAAGTGTACTTTATTATCAATAAATCTAGCATATAAAGGTAGTGTTTCTAATACATAGATATTGGTATCAAACTCAAAGGTTTGTGACATATCCATGGATTCACCTACATAGTACTCAATTAATTGATTAAATGTTTCTTCATGCATATCATAATTTAATGAAGATCCACCTGTAATAGATGATAATAATAAAGTTGTAAGTTGAGACTCAAACATATTATTTAATTCTGTTTCATCACTGATTTGGTTTGTTGTTTGATAAGGTGTTTCAGTTGAACGCATCTTACCGAGCGCGATACCAATACCACCAACATCTTCACCAAATGCTGAAACTAATAATTCTTCTTCATCTACAAAACCAAGTAGTGCTTCTATCATGAGTCTGTTGGGATCTTCTTCTTCAGATATTAAGTTAATTAAATCTGTTGTGTTGACCCAAATAGATTTTGTTTTTAAATCATAGTTACCAAAACCAGATACTGCGTTTTGGATTAAACCATTTAGTCCATCTTCTGTAAAACGACTTACTATAAAGTCAGCTGCATCATACATCCATAAAATTGGCATGTTACCAAACTTAATTTCTTTGATAGTTAATTTATATTGTGTAATCAGTTCGTTATCAACTTCAACTTGTTCGATATTAATATCTAAGTCTAAATAAAGTGTTGTTTGATAATAGATATTAGAAAAACCTGCATCAAGTCCTGCTTCTATTGTAAGACCAGTTTCATGAAACGCTAAGGTTACACCTTTAAAACCACCATTGTTGTTACCAAAGGCAATTGCATATTTTCTAGCATTTAAATCAATGGCTTCATCTGTTTTACCAAAGTCAGGATTTTCAGCTGCATAGATATCTTTTAATGCTGCATTCGCCTCACTACTTGTTAAAACAAAGTCAAATGATAAGGCATTTTCATCAGCAATGAACTCATCTAGTTTGTTGCTGGCAATATCATTAAATGATAAGCCTTCATTTGCACTAAAATCATCTACTGGTGCACTGTATCCTTTGTACATAACTACAAGTATAATTATTGGTGTTAAGACAATCAGTAACAATGCTAATTTAATAATTCTTTTAATCCATTTGAACATATAAATCCCCCCTTAGGTGATTCTATTATATGCGTTTTTTATATAATTTTTATATATATTGCTTAGATATTTAGATAAAATTGATTGCAGAACTTCCCTTTAAATAATAATCTTTTAATGCACCCTGTTTCTTAAATTGATAATAGGCTGCTATACCAATCATTGCAGCTTGATCTGTACAATATTTAATACTTGGAGTAAGTATTTCTAAGTCCGTAATACGTTCTTTCATTTTAGTTCTTAAACCCTTATTTGCTGCAACACCGCCTGCAACAACTATTTGTTTAACACCTAAATTATTAGCTGCATCTTTTGTTTTTTGAACTAATACTTCAGTAACAGATTCTTGGAAAGATGCACAAATATCTTCCACTTTAAAGGATTCATTTCTTTGTTTCATATTGTGTACTAAATTAAGTACAGAACTCTTTAACCCTGAAAATGAGAAATTAAATGGTTCATTCTTTAAAAAAGGTTTTGGTAAATTATAGATTGCTTCACCTTGATGAGCTAATCTATCCACGACCGGGCCACCTGGATAACCTAGACCTAACATACGTGCGACCTTATCATAGGCTTCACCCACTGCATCGTCTAAAGTTGTACCAAGTAGTTCAATATCTAAATGATCTTTAACTAATAAAAGTTCTGTGTGTCCACCACTAACAAGTAGTGTTAATAAAGGAAACTTCATTTCGCCTTCAATTTGTGCTGCATATATATGTCCTAATAAGTGGTTTACACCCATTAAAGGAATTTGATTAGCATAAGCAAAAGTTGTTGCTGCATTAATCCCTACAAGTAGAGAACCAATTAATCCTGGACCTTGTGTCACTGCAACTAAATCAATATCTGATACTTTAATACCTGCATCTTTTATTGCTTTATCAAACATATATAACATAGACTCAATATGCGCACGTGAAGCGATTTCAGGTACTACACCACCGTATGGTTGGTGTATTTTTATTTGTGATAAAACTGCATTTGATAAAACAATTTTACCATCTTTTGTAATTGCAACACTTGTTTCATCACAAGATGTTTCAACAGATAAAATGATCATTATTTAACCTCCATGTGCATCATATAGCCATCTTCTTTATCATAATAATTTGGTATAACAGTCACTATTACGGCACCATATTTTTCATAAAAATGAATTGCTTTTTCATTGGTTACTCGAACCTCTAAGACAAGTGAGTTGACACCACTAGATTTCATTTCTAATAAACCATGTTCAAAAAGTTGACTACCTATACCTTGTCCTTGATACGGAGTATCCACCAAGAAATTTAGGATATCCGCATTTGTATCAATTTGTCTAAAACTTAAGTAACCAATGATTTTGTTATTTAAGGTATAAACGTAGATACGTGAGAATTCATTTTCCAATAGTTCACTTTTTAAAAAAGAATACCCTAGTGAAGCACCAAATACTTTTTCTTCTAACTGAACTATTGCTTCTAAGTCATGAATGACTGCGGTTCTTATCAAGATTCTTCTCCGCTTCTGTTTGTCTTAAGTAATTTGGGATAAGCGAAAATACATCTTCTACTTCTTCTTTTTTATCAATAATAACTAGACCATCCAGCTTAATAGTATCTGGACTTAAAAGAATAAGTATTTCTTTTTCCGCATCAGATAATTCATCTAAATGTCTTACTTTTTCTTCATCTAAAATGATACCTTTTTCAATCGTAGCACTAAAACCTTGATCATTTCTTGCATCATGCCAAATAAGTGCTTTTTGTTGGTATCCTGAACTTAAAAATACTAGACTACTTACCTTATAAAGTTTAACATTAGTTGCGTAACTTAGCATTTTAGCAGTCATCACACCGACTCTTAAACCTGTGTAAGAACCAGGTCCAACACCTACAATAATACCAGATAAATCTTGCACCTTTAAGTTATGTGTCTGAAGCATGTGTTCAATCATTGGTACGATATGTGCTTGATGATCTTGTTTACCAAATCTAATATGTTCATCTAACTTTACTTGATTATCATAGAGCATAATAATTAAAGCATTGGTTGATGTATCTATAAGTAAGTATTTCATATATTTTCTATCCAATCTAAGTTTCCATCACTAGTTGATATCTTAATTTCTCTGTCTGTATCGTTTAACCATTTAAGTTCCACTAAGACATGCTTTTGTGGGATTAATTCTTCTACTTGACTTGGCCATTCAATCACTGAAATAGCATCTTCATCTAATATATAATCTTCAAGATCAAAATCTAAACCTATACCGTCCATACGGTATAGGTCTAGATGATTTAGTGTTTTAGTACCTTGATACGTCTTTAAAATCGTAAAGGTAGGTGAATTAATGACTCTTGTAATACCAAGTGCTTTACCAATACCTTTTGTAAAGGTTGTCTTACCACTAGATAAGTCCCCATTTAAAAGAATTACGTGATACGATTTGGGTAAGTTTTCGATTAATCTCTTACCTAATTCAATTGTTTCATTTGCAGATTTGCTTATAAATTGTCTCATTTTTTTCCTAATAATCTAAACATATTTTTCTTGTAAGCTTCAACACCTGGTTGATCAAATGGGTTTACCTCTAAAAGGTAAGCACTCATTGCACATGCAATTTCAAAGAAATAGACTAAGTAACCAAAGTGATATGCATCCATTTTATCGATAGTTATAACAATATTTGGAACGCCACCATCAATATGAGCTTCCTTAGTACCTAAGAATGCTTGTTCATTCACATAAGATATTTCTTTTCCAGCAATGTAATTTAATTTATCTAAATCTTCTTCTACAAAAGGAATAGATAGTTTATCTGTCTTTTTAACATTTAAAACTGTTTCAAAAATGATGCGATTACCATCTTGAATTTGTTGACCTAAAGAGTGTAGGTCTGTAGTAAAGGATGCAGAGTGTACTAATAAACCTTTTCCACCTTTACCTTCTGATTCGCCAAATAATTGTTTCCACCATTCAGCAAAAAATGCTAAACGTGGTTCATAGTTAATTAAATACTCCACATCTTTACCAGATTGATTTAATAAAAATCTAGTCACTGCATAAAGATATGCTTTATTTTTCTTTAAACTTGGATCTTGGGCATCATGATATGCATCCTGTGCACCCTTAATCATTTTTTCAACATCAATACCAACAAAAACAAAAGGTAGTAAACCAACAGCGGATAATACAGAAAAACGTCCACCCACATTATCTTCAATCACAAATCTTTCATAGCCTTCATTGATTGCTAATTGGTATAAAGAACCACGTGCCTTATCTGTTGTTGCAAAAATTCTTTTTCTAGCTTCTTCTACACCATATTTGTTTTCAATATGTGCCTTTAATAATCTAAATGCTACTGCAGGTTCTGTTGTTGTACCTGATTTTGAAATCACGTTAATGACATAGTTTTTCTTGTTTAAGTATTTAAGTAAATGTTTTAAGTAATTAGCAGATAAATGATGTCCTGCAAAAATGAGTTCTGGTTTTTGTTTTTTAAATGGTGTTTTTAAAAATTCATATCCAGCTTTAGCGCCTAAATAAGAACCACCAATCCCAATAACAACAATCGCGTCAATACCTTTGTGTTGTTCTTTTAACTTATAAATACGATCTAGTTCTTCTTTATCATACGTTAAAGGTAAATCTAACCATCCTAAAAAATCATTACCCAACCCAGACTTATTGACAATGACATCATGTAATTCATTCACTTGATCTTGTAAACTAAAAACATTCGTTTTAATAAATTTTTTAGCATCTTTTATATCTAATTTAATCATTTTTTAACGCCTCTTTCTTTTCTTTAACCCATTCATCTAATTTTTCTTCTAAAGATCTAAATCCAATTTTAATATCTACTTTTTCCATCACTTTAGAGTTCACTAAAAGTGCACGCTTATACGACAGTTGTAGCTTTTGATTTTTTTCATCAAAATCTAATACAATTGCATATATTTCATCACCAATATTAAATAGTTTAGTTATATCTTGAACAAACCTGTCTGATATCTCAGAGATGTGTATAAGTCCTTGATAGTTCTCATATTCTACAAAGACACCATAGGGTTGTATTCCAGTAACTTTACATAAGATACGTTCATTTTTTTGCATAAAATAACCCCTAATATTTTCAGTTTATTATATCATTATTATACTTTTACATAAAGTAATCGTGATGTGAAAGCGTATGATTATTTAAATTATGTTAATTTTTAAAGAAAAAGGTAGAAGATAACTTCATTTATGGTTTATCTTCTACCTTTATAAGATTTAATTCTAAAGAATGATTTATTCTATATTTTTATGTCGTAACCATGTATAGGTTAAAATAGCTAACGGGATAATCATTCTAGATATAAAACCGATAAAAACATAAGAAATTTCAAGTGGATTTCCAATTAACGGAAGCTTTAAATATAAATAGAGTTGATAGCCAACGATTAAGATGGTTGGAACCACTAATATTGATACTAATATATTTTCATTTCTTCTATAAAAGTTACCTTGGTAGTACATCATTGAAAACTTATATATACCTACATAAAGTAAGATAACAACAATCACATCAAACATTAAGTCCGTATTAAAATTTGATATAAGTACCGGAAAGACTTGAATCATCGAAAATATCATATTTACAATGAGCCAAACCCCTGCAAGTAATAACATACGTTTTGAGTTGTAGTTATGTTCTAAATAAAGTGCACCTAAGAATAAAAGTGTTGATAAACTACTAGAAATAACTAAGAGACTTCCTACAAGTGCTGATGTAAAAAGTACATAAGAAAGTTCTATGATAAAAAGTGTAAACATTATCCATTGTCTTTTAGTAAGTGTCATAAATCCATCTCCTCATAATAACCTAAATATACACCATACATGTCATCTCCAAAATAAGTCGTCACCTGAGAACTTACCTCTCCATATAAAGTAATATTTAAATCCTTATTTTTCGTATAGAGTTCGTGTTGTAAAAGCTTTGCTTTTGCGCCGAATTTTCCACTATATACAAAAATATTTATCTTATCTTTAAAACCTTTAAATCCTAATATTTGTTGATATAAAATATCAATGATATTTTTTTGTTTATACATTACTTGTTTAACTTCATAGTTGTTTGATGATACAACAAGGTAGCCTACTACCCATGGGCTAAGTAAGTTTTGAAACCGGGATCTAGTTTCCTTGTATCTTGGGTTTGATGTTACAACAATTGTCATACCTTTATCTACTTGTACTTTAAGAAGTTCTTTAATTTTTTGGTATGAGTAATTTTTACTGATCCAAATTTTAATACACATCGATAAATAATAGATACCCGGCCCAAATGTATGTGCATCGACAATATCTACTTTAATATCTTTAAGTATATCTTTTGCAAGTAGTGCATTTTCATAACTTCTAGTCATCTTCTTACTAGAAGTTATAATGAGTATATTATATATACCCGAATCATGAAACGCTTTTACTTCATCAATATAATCTTTAGGGTTTGCTAATTTTTGAATACCCTTTTCGGATATATTTAGGTCAGTTTTAATCACTTCGGTCTCAATAAAAGATAAAGACACGTCAGACGCATCTTTAAAAATGTTTTCAATTTTTTGCTTATCTAAAATTGAGTCTAAAATTATCCCTATTTTGCTCATATTACTTAAATATAAAGAAGCCAATCACACCAATAAATGCACCTAATAAGATGCCCACTAAAACTTCTTTTGGTTTGTGACCAAGTTTTTCTTTTAGTTTCTTTTCTTCAATATCGATATTTTCAATCATGTTTAATCTATATTTAATAATATTTAATTCCATAGCGTGTTTACTTGCTTCTAGTCTGATACCCATGGAATCATGAATAACAACTAATGCTATGACAAATGAAATAGCAAAACCAATACTTAATGTACCTTGATTATGATAATCAAACATACCAATCGATACAAATAAAGCTGTAACAAGTGCGCTATGACTTGATGGCATACCACCAGTAGAAATTAAAATACTTTCATTTAATTTTTTATTTATCAAACCATCAATAAAAAACTTACTCACCTGAGCAATTAACATGGCTGATATGGATATAATTAGGACTGCTTCAGGTACTGTAAACATATTATACTGTCACCACTGCAATAATACCAGGAACATTTTCCAGCATCATTGTTTCTATACCTTGTTTTAAGGTAATATCAATTGCAGCACATCCGTCGCATGCGCCACCCATTTTAACGTAGACGATACCATCTTCTATATTGACGAGTTCAATATCGCCGCCGTCTCTTTGAATATATGGTCTTACTCTTTTAATAATTTGACCTACTTGTTCAGTCATTACTTCTATACTCATTCTACAATGCTCCTTTTTTTAACTACACAACTATTATACTTTAGTTTCAACCGGTTTTACTCTTTTAAGAACGAAAAAAGGGCAATTATGGTTACAAGATTCATTAATGTAGTCTGGAATTTTTTTATAACCATTTGTTCCTTTAGGGTCTTGACTAAAACCTCTAAGTCTTAATTTATCACTTGCGATATCTCCAACGATGTATGTATAACGATCAAATGCGACATCTACATAACGTTCTTGGAATTTAACAATATCAAATGCATCTCTGTAATTTTTAAGTAGTTCAAAATTTCCTACTTCTGTTTCAATCATCATTTTTATTTTCTTCCTAACCCTTAAAGTAGGTATCTAATGGCACATCATGAGCTTGTGGTTCAAAAGATACTTCTTCTTGTTCATAAATTATACCAATTTTATATGGATTTTGATAAACTTTGAAAAATTTATCATAATATCCCTTGCCGTAACCTAATCGGTAATTGTTTTTAGTCATACCAAGTGCAGGGACGATGATCACTTCAAGTTTTGAGGTGATATCAAATCCGTAACTTGGTTCTGATACACCAAAGTGTGATTTTTTGAGTTCAATTGTTTTATCTACTTGTAAAAATTGTATTTTATCATTTACTATTTTTGGATAAGCAAATATTTTGTCAGGATATTTTTCTATTAACGGTGTTAAATCCATTTCATTTTGAGTCGGATAAAAAATACCTACAAAATCTGCCTTTAAGAAGTGTTCTTCTTCCATAAGCATATCCATTACTTTTTTACTTGATTGTAATCTTTTTTCTTGACTTATCCCTAGTCGTGCTTCAATGATTTGTTTTCTTAGTACTTTTTTCATATACTTTACTTGATGTCTTTAAAATAACATCCTTGCCCCCTATACTGTGGTAATTGAGCAGTTTTTAATGCCATAGATGCATTTTGGAATAGATCCTGTGCATTGACTGCATCATCATACATCTGTGCTACACCTACAAATACTTCAAGTTCTGCAGTAATTGAACCATATTCAATGGTCATGTTTAAATGATTTTCTTCTGCCTTGATGCCTTTATAAAGTGAAGCCATTTTTCTTTGGTCTGTAATTGTTAAGACAAATTCTAATCCAGATAATCTATAAAGATCTGAACTTTCTGTAACAAAGGTTTGCTTGAGTTTAGAGATATATTGCCCCATTAACATATTTCCTACTTCTCTGCCATACATCTCATTGATTTTAGGTATATTTTTTAGGTTGATAATTGCTAATTGGAAAGGTCTTGTTGTTTTGATTAATGCTTTCAAATCAGGTAGTATGTAGTTTTCATCTTTAATGGTATCAAGTATTTCTATACCGGTTTTTCTGAAGTGCTTAGAATGCATTGGTGTCATAATACCCATGATGACTGCATTTTGTTTATCTTCAAATAAACGTTTACCTTTTTCTTTTACCCACATGGATTGTCCATCCACTAATAATCTATAGCTGACTGAGTAGCTCGCTTTATTAGGTGTAAGGTCATTTGTAACTTGTAGATATTTTTTGATATCATCTGCATCAATTAAAGCTCTGTAGTCATCCACATTTAAGATGTTAGTCGGTAGTTTTAGTTGATCTCTAACAATATCATTGACCCAAATTGTTTTTTCATCTAAATCTATATAGAATAGACCATCTTCTGATAACTCTAGGGTTGCAATAAATTTGTGCCTGATACTTTCAAGTTCATGGTCTACTTTTTTAAGTTCTCTTTCAACAACCATTAATGCTTCATCTGTTTTCTTTTCACCTACGCACATACGGCCTCTATATTTACCAAGTGCAAAGAGTGGCTGCATATTTAAATGAAGTATTACGGTTTCTCCGTTGAAGTTTAAAAAATGTAGTTCTTGATCTTCACTATCGTTTGCTTTTACAGTTTTTTTGTAATCATTATAATATTTTTCAATAGTTCTATTATTAACATCTTCACCATTTAGTTTGGTAAAGCGAATTTTTGTACCAAATACGGAAAATAACTTTTTACCAACCACATCCGCTTTATCTAAATTCAGTTCTCTTAGAAGTGATATGGATATATCTTTAATACGTTCTTTATGGTCGACTACATAATAGACGTTCCACTTTGTATTTTTAACACCCTTAATAAAGAGTTGATATTGACTTGCGTTTGTGATTGCATTTCTAAATGTATTATAAAGAGAAATTAAAAAGATGAAGTAGGTAAAGTATAAGTAGATTACATAACCAAGTAACCAGTCTTCATTGGTAACAATGCGCGTTTCGTAAATAAAGAATAGAACGATGAAAATTGCAATATTAATAAATGAGAAAGTTAATCTGTTTTTTAATACATTCTCTTTTAATATCGATTCAGTTACTACAAATACCACAATGAAAAATGCGATAATAAGGCCAAATATTGGATGTTGTGCATATGCTAACATAACTTATACCTACAATACTGGTTGAACATATATCATGAACATAATAAATAAAGTCACAATAAATGCTACAACGTAAATTAGCCACTCATGGCGGTCAAAGAATTTAACAACTGTTTCTGCAAATCCTCTAGATCCAAGATATCTAATTGGTTCCACTAAGAACTTAAAAAATGTTTTCATTAGAACATCCTCCTACTTCATGAATAATGATAAATACTCATTTAAAGTACTTTCATCTTTCATTTTTGTCATGACACCGTTAATCGCTAAAGAAATAGAGCCAGTTTCCTCTGATACTACAACTGTAAGTGAGTCCGTAATTTCTGATATACCTAATGCTGCACGGTGTCTTGAACCTGTGGTCTTCTCAAAATTGTCATTACTGGATAAAATAAAGTAGGCACCCGCACAGACAATTTTATCTCCACGTACGATCACTGCACCATCATGTAGTGGTGTGTTTGGTGTAAATACATTAATAAGTAGTTCGTGTGATACTTCTGAGTTTAAGGTAATAGCTCTTTGAGCATATTGGTCTAAGTTATTATGTTTTTCAATTGTAATTAAACCACCAATACTTTGTTTAGATAATGAAAGTGCAGCCTTAATGATTTCAGATTTGGTGCGCTCACTACCCATAATGACTGCACCTTGTCTTGTTGTTTCTTTCCATAAGGATTCCAGTGTTAATCTAAAGTCTGGCGCACCCACAACAATAATAAATATTAGTAATAACACTGGTAATTGATCATATGCACCACTTGCCATTTTTAGTCCTAAGAAATCTGCTAAACCAAATAGAAGCCAAATAATGATATAAAGCAGGAACATGGAAAAAACACGTTTATTATATAAAACGAATTTAAGTATTAATAAAACTAATATGTAGATTAAATAGAAGTCTAAGATACTCCACCAATCTAAATTTACAGCCCAATCTGGCATATAATCACCTTCTTATTATTGTCAAGTTCAATTATGATTATATCATAATACCTTACGTTTTCTTATATATACTTTGTATTAATGACTGATTTATGCAAGTTAAAAGATTATCTTCTACTTATCTTGATTCTATATAATGTCACATATTTATCTAGATGACTATGTATTGATAAATGTGCGTGATATAATCAAGGTATCAAAAAGATACTATCTTACTAATGTAAACCATGGAGGTGTCATATGCAAAGTTGTTCAGTAGAACGTGCAGTCAACTTATTTGGAGATAAATGGAAGTTTTTAATTATACGTGATCTTATGGATGGTAAGATGCGTTTTTCAGAACTTAAAAACTCTATTGGTAATATCTCTCAAAAAGTATTAACTCAAAATTTAAGAGCTCTTGAAAGTAATGGATTACTTACAAGAACTGTTTACCCGGTTGTACCACCTAAAGTAGAATATGAATTAACTGAATTAGGTTATAGTTTAAAACTTGTGATAGATGCACTTAGAAAATGGGGAGAAATATATGCAAAAGCTTGATAGAGCTATTTTAGTTGCACTTAATTATCAAGGTAATTATGAGGCTTGCGAGCAATCACTTGATGAATTAGAGGAATTAGCAAAAGCTGTTCAAATAAAGACTGTGGATAAAGTGATTCAATCCAATGATAAAATCGAACCTAAGTTTTTTATTGGTAGTGGAAAAGTTTTAGAAATCAAACAAATGATAGATATCTTAAATGTGGATATGGTTATTTTTGATGATACCTTATCCCCTGCCCAAATCAGAAATTTAGAAGAGGCTTTAGAGGTTCAGATATTTGACCGTGCCTTCTTAATTTTACAGATTTTTGCATTAAGAGCTCAAACCAAACAGGCTATGCTTGAAGTTGCACTTGCCCAAAAGCTTTACATGCTACCACGTTTAGCTGGTATGGGTAAATCTCTATCTAGACAAGGTGGTGGTTCATTTAACGCTAAAGGGCCTGGTGAAACCAAATTGGAAACAGATAGACGTCGATTAAATATGGAAATCACACGTTTAAGAGCATCACTTGAAGCTATAAAAAAAGAGCGTGGTGAATCTAGAAAACGTCGTTCTAAAAATAGTATTCCGGTTGTAGCACTTGTTGGTTATACCAATGCCGGTAAGTCTTCTTTAATGAATCATTTATCTAATCTATATGGTACAAATAAAACTGAAGTGTTTGAAAAGGATATGTTGTTTGCTACACTAGACACGAAATCTAAACGAATTCAAAAAGACAATCAACCACCTTTTATCTTAATTGATACCGTAGGTTTTATATCTAAACTACCACCAGAGTTAATTAAATCTTTTGAATCTACTCTAGCAGATATTGCAACAGCTGATCTTATCTTACATATTGTTGATGGTAAAAACTATAGTCCGCTGCAAATAAACTTTACTAAACAAGTCATTAAAGATCTTGGGTTAGAAGAAACTCCAAGATTACTTGTAGTGACTAAAAGAGACTTATTAGTACATCAACCAAATATATTAGAAGATTATTTATTAATCTCTAATAAAACTGGTGAAGGTATGAATGACTTATATCAAGCAATTAGTGCACATATCTATAAGGACTCAAGGATATTTAAACTACTACTTCCTTTTGATAAGGGTTCTATTTATGAACGTCTAAAATCAGATACAACCATTATTGAAACAAACTACACTGCTGATGGTATGTTTGTTAAAGTTGTCCTTACACCTTATCTTTATAATTTATATAAATCTTATATCATTAATTAAATTTTTAAAAATTTACACATTCTATACAATTGACTTATTGCAAATTTAATTTTCACATGATATACTTTTCCCATGTTTGATAGTTTTGTCGTATAATTGGCTAAATATGGTGGCCAGAGTTTCTACCGCAATACCGTAAATATTGCGACTACGATGAGCAACTTTTCTTTTTTAAGTTGTCATGTAGATAGAAACCCTTTGTACCTTCAGCAAGTTCAAATGGTTTTTTTTGTTTTTGACATCCTTTCAAACAAAAAAGAAAAAGGAGAATCATAAATGAATCAAATTAAAAAGTTCTTCAAGTTTGAAGAACGCGGCGCGACTTTCCGTGCAGAAATTATTGGTGGTATTGTCACATTCTTAGCGATGAGCTATATTTTAGTCGTAAATCCTGGTATTGCATCTGGATTATGGTCTGGCCAAGCAGGTATTCCTTATGGTGGTGTATTCTTTGCAACTGTAGTTGGTGCATTTATCGCAACCATGGTGATGGCTCTACTTGCAAACCTACCAATTGGTTTAGCACCTGGTATGGGTGTGAATGCATTCTTTGTAGGTGTCATTATTGGTCAATACGGCTTCACATGGCAAGAAGCACTTGCATTAAGTTTTATTGGTGGACTTTTATTCTTACTTATTTCATTAACACCATTAAGACGTACCCTTATACAAGCAATCCCACAAGATCTTAAAGCTGCAATTGGTGTAGGTATCGGTTTCTTTATTGCTTTTGTAGGTTTACGTTTATCCGGTGTTTTTGTTTGGAATGGTCAATTAGAATTAGGTGATCTTACAAGCCCTTCTGTCTTACTTGGACTATTTAGTGTTGTTTTAATCTTCATTGTACACTCTGTAAAACACGGTATTTCTAAATTCTCATTTATTATATCTATCGTTGTTACAGCACTGGTTGGTTTACTATTAGGTGAACTTGGTGTTCAAAATATGCCATCCTTTGGTGAATTCAATTATGATGCATTTGCAGATATTCCTAATGTTGCATTTGTTGGTGTATTTGAAGGCTTTAAAACTGTGTTTACACAACCAATATTTACTACACTATTCTTAGTATTTGCTCTATTATTTGTGGATATCTTCGATACAGCTGGTACCTTAGTAGCTGTTGGTAAATCTGCTGGTTTAGAAGATAGTGAAGGTAATATTCCTAATTTAGATAAAGCACTACTTGCTGACTCTATTGGTACACTCGTTTCTTCTACACTAGGTACACCTGAAATTACTTCTTATGTAGAATCTACAACAGGGGTTGAAGCTGGTGCTAAAACAGGACTCTCATCTGTTGTGGTTGCACTATTATTCTTATTATCTTTAGCATTATTTCCAATCTTTAATATCTTTACACATTCATCTGTTACACTAGGTGCACTTGTATTAGTTGGTGTGTTAATGTCTCAACAATTAAAAGAAATTGATTGGTCAAACATGACTTCTGCAATTACAGCATTTGTTGTTATTGCTGGTATGATCTTTACATCAAGTATTGCTGATGGTATCGCATTTGGATTTATCATCTATACTTTAATTAAACTTGTTCGTGGTGAGTATAAAGGTGTTCACCCAATTATTTATGGATCAAGTGTATTGTTTGTTGTATACTTCATCTTAACTGCAAACCTCATTTAATACATAAAATTTTAAGTACTTAAACAAAAGAGTTCACTTAGCTGAAAGTGAACTCTTTTTCTATGTTAATTAGATGTTTGAATCTTCTAACAATATAAACAAAAACCATTTTATGTTGTTTTTTATATACTCATCCACTAAATTTATATCTATATTTATATTGTCTATATTATGCTTTAGGTTGATCTTTTGATTTTGCCTTCTTATCTAATAAGTTCAAACATAGGTTTAGCAGTATCCCACCTAATGCAGCAACGCCAATACCTGGTAAGACAAAGTTTGAGGTAACTGGTATAGAGTCCACACCTAGACCTACAATACCAATAAATGCCATGACTGCTACAACTTTGGAATCAAAGATATCGACCTTTTTTTCAATCATTAATGCAATGCCTTGAACTGCGATTGCTCCAAATAAGTAAAGTGATACACCTTGAACCACAGGATTTGTCAGTATTAGACTTAAGTTACCTAAGTTTAATACCTCTAGTAATAGACCTACTATTATTGCTAGAATACCAGTTATTAAGAACACATAGCTTGAAAAGTTTTTAGTGACTGCGGATGCACTGACATTTTCTCCATAATTGGTTCCAGCAGGTCCACCACTTAATACTGCTACAATATCACCAATACCATCACCAATAAGATTGATGTCAAGCATTTCTCTAATCTTATAATCTTTACCGTCTTTATGGTTAGATAAGTTATTCACATATAAATCTATTTGATTTACGTGCGCTGCAGATTCAGGAATAGTTGCAAATGCAATCGGGAAGATTGCAATAAGCGCTACACCAATGAGTTCTGGTAATTTAAACGCTGCAGGAATTGTAACCCATGGCATGACATCTAACATGGATACTGTTTGAGTATTCATGATTCCGTCAAAATATACTGATAAGTTATTAAATGACCAGCTACTACCTAAACTTGGTACCCAAACCATGTAAGAAACTACAACACCTACAATAACACCAATTAAGATTGGAATTTGTGAAACAAATCCTTTCTTTAATATAACAGTCATGATAGCAATTGCTAAGAATGTTACCATAGATACTAATACACTTAACCAATCCACACCATTTGGTCCTGTATTTAATATACCATTCATAACATTTTCTGATAAGACAAGGCCGATGATCATAGCAATCATACCTGTGATATGACCAGGTAAAACCTTATCAATCTTGTCTTTGCCAAAATACCTAATTAAAAGGCCCGCTCCAATTGACATTAATCCGCTCAAGACGGAAGCAATTAAAACAGACCCTAAAACTGTAGATGATGAAGCTAGATTGTCAACACCATATGTTACGACAATAGCAACAGCTCCAATATATGAAAATGATGAACCATAATATAATGGGATTTTAAAATTCGTTACCAATAAGAAGGTAATTGTAGCAATCCCGCTTGCTAATATTGCTGCTGGTATGGAATAGAGTTCTAATCCAAAACCATTCATTATGATTGCCGCTAATACGGTTGCTGGTAGCATGACCAGAAACTGTTGTAGGGCAAATACTATTGATTTACCTAATGTTGGTTTATCATCAGGTAAGTATCCAACGATGTCTCTTTCTTTCATATGTATCTTCTCCTTTTTTAAAATGTAATTTTTCCTAAAAAAAAGACACTTTATCAAGTGCCTAATTAGAAGGTGTGTTCTGTTTCGACCTTAAAGTGCTCTCTTTAGGACTTACATTTCATCCAAGTATATCAAAGCTTAAAACCAAATGCAAGTACTTTAATCAAAAGAAATATATGAATTTTAAAATAGAGGATATTTTTATGACTCAGTTATTTCAATGACGTTACCGTGTGTGCTCATCACATCATCAAAATACATTTCTAAGTTTTCCATATACTCTGCTCTATTGGTTGTACGTGCTAATTTTGCACGTACTTGGCTTGCTTTGGGTAATCCTTTTAAATACCAAGGACCATGTGAACGCATTTCTAAACATGCGGTATGTTCACCTTTTAGTTTTGCTAGATCATCAAAATGTCTAATCATTAAAGTTTTAACTTCTTCATATGTACGCACAGGCGCTTCTTCACCATTTAAATATGCATTAATTTCTCTAAATATCCATGGGTTACCAAGCGATGCTCTACCAATCATTACGGCATCACAACCTGTATACTCTAACATATGCTTAGCACTTTTACCATCAACAATATTTCCATTACCAATAACTGGAATAGATACTGCTTCTTTAACCGCTTTAATAACATCTAAATCAGGTTCACCTGAATAACCTTGTGCGCGTGTACGTGCATGTACAGTTATTAATGATGCGCCTGCTTTTTCGATCATTTTAGCAACCTCAACAGCATTAACAGATTCACTATCCCAACCACTTCTAATTTTTACAGTTACTGGTTTAGATACTTTTTCTTTAATAGCTTTTACAATATCATATATTTTTTGAGGATCTTTCATTAAAGAAGCACCTGCTTGAGCACCAATTGCCACCTTTGGTACAGGACAACCCATATTAATATCAATAAAATCACAATTTGAATGTTTATCAATAAACATTGCCGCTTCAACCATTGTTTCTAAATCACTACCAAAGATTTGTTGAGCGGCCGGTTTTTCTTCAACGGTCATATAAAGCATTTGAAGTGTTTTAGGGTTTTGAAAAAAGATAGCCTTATCGGATACCATCTCTGCAAAAACAACACCTGCACCTAATTGACGCGCCATTAATCTAAATGGATGGTTGGATACTCCGGCCATAGGCGCTAAGATTAATTTATTTTCTACAACATAATTTCCCAATTTGAAACTCATATTTATCACCGAGTGTTATTTTAACATACATTATAGGTTATAATAGGATTTGAGGTTTATTATATGAAAGATTACACATTAATTGCATTAGCTTACAATCAAGAAATAAGAATTTATACATCTGTTTCAACAAATTTAGTTGAAAAATCTAGAAAGTTACATAAAACACTTCCAACCGCATCTGCTGCAATGGGCAGATTTTTAACGGCATCTGCGATGATGTCTTTAATGCATAAAGACGGTGAAAGACTTACCCTAAAAATAGATGGTGATGGTCCAATCGGACAAATGACTGTTGAGGCGAAAAATGGGGTTGTTCGTTCTACAATCCAAAATCCAAATGTCTACCTAGTCTACGGTGAAGGACCTAAGATGGGTAAACTTAATGTTGGTGCTGCAGTTGGTGCAGGCACATTAAGTGTTACCAAAGACTGGAAAGAAAATTATTTCACCTCAAGTTCTCCTCTTCAAACAGGAGAAATTGGTGATGATTTCACTTACTACTATGCAACCAGTGAACAAACACCATCCGCCGTTGGTTTAGGTGTTTTGGTATCTCGTGGTAAAAGGGTGATTCAAGCTGGTGGTTTTATTATTCAAGTACTTCCACACGCTAGTGAAAAAACACTCAACCAACTAGAATCAATCATTTCAAAAATCAATTCAGTTACCGATTTATTAAAAAGTAACCACACACCGGAAGATATGATTAATATATTATCCGATAACACTGGTGAAATTTTAGAAAAACATGAAATCAAATACCACTGTGGTTGTAGCCGTAAAAAATACTTCGATGCACTTTCAAGATTAAACAAACAAGCACTTGAAGATATCTTACACGAAGATGGACAAGCTGAAGTGGTTTGTCAGTACTGTAATAAAAAGTACATTTATACGAGTGAAGATTTAACTAAGATGATTGCTTCAAAATAGCATTAAAAAGGGATGAAAAATTTCATCCCTTTTTTGTTAGTTTGTATAAATATTTATATTACCTGCACTTGTTTTAACATCGACTAAACTGTCTGTTCCACTTTGACATGTATTAGATACCTTAGAACCATTAATTCGCGCGTCCCCTGCACTTGTTGAGAGTTTAAATTGATAATTACTAATATCACTATTTAGCCTTAATAGGACATTTCCAGCAGAAGATTTTAATGTGTAACTTAAAGCATTCGTCTGTTCTACTGTTACATTCCCAGCACTCACAGTAGCTGTTAAAGTATCAGTTATCGAATTGATTTATAGGTTTTAGTTAATTTCATTTTAAATTAGGTACAATATTAAAGTCCTTTAGTTTTTTTAAAACTAATTTTAATGGTAAGCCCATGATCGTATGAAAATCACCATCATAGTGTTTAATCAATTTAGCACCAATACCTTGAATAGCGTAAGCACCCGCTTTATCCATTGGTTCTTTGGTTTGAATGTAACTTTCAATATCTAAAGTACTTAGTTTATTAAATGTTACACTTGCAGATTCTACAAATACTTCTTTTTTATCTTTACTTACGATACAAACACCTGTGTAAACATGATGTGTTTTATCGTTAAGTAATTGAAGCATTTTCTGTGCATCTTCTATATCTTTGGGTTTACCTAAAATTTCTCCATCAACTTCTACAACTGTATCTGCCGTTAAAATAACATCAAGAGGATATTTATCAAGTAGTGCATTTGCTTTATTTTCTGCAATAGTTTCTACATATTTAAGTGTATCACCTTCAAATGCTACTTGGCTTTCATCATAGTCACTTGGCACCAATAAAAAGTCAATACTTGCACTTTCAAGTAGTTCTTTTCTTCTGGCCGACCCGGAACCTAATATTAACATAATAATCTCTCCCTATACATGATATAATATTTAGTATATAAATTATAAAAATGTGGTGAAAAAATGGCTTTAAAATTGAAACTTGATTCAACAAAATTATATGTTCTTGCAGTATCTGGAGGTGTTGACTCCATGGTATTGTTTGATTTATTTATTAAACATAACCTAAATTTTGTTGTTGTTCATTTTAATCACCAAAAGCGCGCTGAATCTATTTTAGATCACGAACTGGTTGAATCCATGTGTACACTTCATCATATTCCTTACCATTATATCAAATTACAAATTAAAAATGGCAATTTTCAGGAAGTGTCACGAAATGCTAGATATAGAAATCTAGAGTTTATTGCAGAACAGTATCATACACCATATATCGTTACAGCACATCATTTAGATGATTTAGCTGAAACTATTATGATGAAACTTATTAGAGGTTCCAATCTCCTAGGCTATGCTGCAATGCAAGAAGTTACCTGTATTGATAAATTCATCTATTTAAAACCTTTATTAAACTATAGTAAAGAAGAAATTAATCTTTATCAACAAACACATCAAATTAAATTCTATGAAGATCATACAAACTTAGAAGATACTTACTCAAGAAATCGAGTAAGACATCATCTCATCCCTTTATTAAAGGAAGAAAACGATGTTTTAACACATTTAAAAAACTTTTCTAAACAAAGTTATTTAGCAGCATCTTATATTAGGAAGGAGTCTAATAACTTCTTAAGTGAAGATTTATCTTTTCATTTATCCCAGTTTAATGCACTACATGATGCTGTCAAAATGGACGTTATTTCTTTAATCTTTGAGTCTTTAAATATTGACAAAACATTTAAGAAAATCGAAACTATTTTAGCACAATTAAGGTCTAAAAAACCCAATATTAATATCACACTAAATAAGCACTATCATATGATAAAAGCCTATGATTTTGTCTACATAGAGCATATTGATAAAAATAAGACCCGAAATGATGAGAATTGTCTCATGATTTCCCACAATAAAGTAGACCTCCCGAAGATTTGGGTAGAATTATGTTATAATAAACTGGATTTTCCTATTCAATTAAGGAAGCGTAAACCGGGGGATCGTTTATCCTTTACCTACGGTAGTAAGAAATTAAAGGACTATTTAATTGATAAGAAGATTGCAATAAGTGATAGAAATAATCTAAATGTCGTTGTGGATAGTTCCGGTACCATTTTATGGATACCTGGACTTTATTTAAATGAGACCCTAGGGTCTGAACATAAAATTTACTTATCTATAAAGGAGTAACTAAATATGCATCAAGATATTCTAGAAGTACTTGTAAGTGAATCACAGATTAAAGAGATTACAGAAAAGTTAGGCAAACAACTCACCCATGATTATGCTGGTAAGAATGCATTATTTGTAGGACTATTAAATGGTTGTGTACCATTTATGTCTGAGCTTATCTTAAAAATTGATACGCACATTGAAATTCAGTTTATGGCAGTATCTAGTTATCACGGTGGGATCCGGTCCTCTGGGGACGTTAAAATCAAATACGATCTAAACAGTTCTGTACAAGATAGAGACGTTGTCATCGTTGAAGATATTGTTGATACAGGTGCAACTTTAAAAACTGTTACTGAATTATTAAAATACCGTGGTGCAAAATCAGTAAAGGTTGTTACTTTATTAGATAAACCATCTGGTAGAAAAGTTGATTTTATACCAGATTACATTGGAGTTACGATCCCTAAAAAATTTGTTGTTGGATATGGACTAGACTACAATGAGTATTATAGAAATTTACCATACATCGGGGTACTAAAACCCGAAGTATATACAAAATAGGAAGGAAACAATATGAATAGACAACAAAAACCTAAAAGAAGCCCGCTTCGTCCGGACTATCTTGTAATTGTAATTATTATACTTTTAGCAATTGGTATGTACTTCTTCTTTACAGAGATGATGGCACCAAAAGTTAAACAGTTTGACGAATTTGAATTTATTACAGCAATCGAATCAGGACAGATTGCAACAGTAAGAAGTGAATATGTCGGTGGAGATAACTTTAACCTATGGGAAGTTACCGGTACATTTACAACAGGGAACGCTCCAGAGGGTGTTGGAAGTTATGTCATAATTCTTTATGGTGATAGATTAAATAATATTCAAGATATCATCATTACTTATAATGAACTAAACCCAAGTGCGCCAATCACAGTATCCTTTGTACCACACGTAAGTGTTGATTTCTGGAATATTCTTTCAACCATTCTATTAATTGCAGCACCTATTGTTTTAGTCGTTATTATGTTCAGATCGATGAGTTCTCAATCTAATAAGGCTCAAGATTTTACAAAAAACCGTGCTAAATTATCTCAAGGTAGAAAAGTTAAGTTTTCTGACATTGCTGGTGCTGATGAAGAAAAAGCTGAAATGGCTGAGTTAATTGACTTCTTAAAGAATCCTAAGAAATATACTGATATGGGTGCTCGTGTACCGAAGGGTGTCTTATTAGTAGGTCAACCTGGTACAGGTAAAACCTTATTAGCTAAAGCAGTTGCTGGTGAAGCACAAGTACCATTCTTCTCAATTTCTGGTTCTGATTTCGTTGAACTATATGTTGGGGTTGGTGCAAGCCGTG
>NZ_JADNRS010000001.1 GCF_015709225.1 Acholeplasma laidlawii | reverse complement strand
ATCAGAATTCCAGACAAACGGTGCATAGACTCCTCTTTCTAATTGTAAATCTCTTGTTACTTCTTTTGGAATTTTATCTCTTCGCAAAGCTTTTCATGATTTTCAGGATAATCACATGATGATAGAATAAAAACACAAAAAATTAAAACTGTGACAGAAAGTATTTTTTTCATTTTAATACCTACCCTCTAATATTTTGAATTAATCGTTATCTTGTTTAAATTTTATCACAACTGGTAGTAATTTCTATAACAAGCTTTTTAATACCAATTTATTGAATATGTTCATATACACTTATTTATTTGGACAAACACAGGGTATAAAATAGACTTTTCGTATTTTTATTGACCTTTCGTGTTTTT
>NZ_JADNRS010000019.1 GCF_015709225.1 Acholeplasma laidlawii | reverse complement strand
GAGGTTAAATATGGGGAGTAAAATTAAGGTCTTAATCGCATCAGCATTTGCTATTGTTGGAGCTGCAGCACTTATAGTTGCGGGAACATATGCACTGTTCTCAGATTCAATCAGTATTGATAACCATTTACAAGCTGGAACACTTAAAGTAAAACTGGAAAGAACAAGTTTGAAATGGGCAGAACTAAATCCTGTCACAGGTTATTTAGTTGAACAAACAGACAATGAAGTTAAAGACTTTACTAAATCATCAACGCTAACTGAAAATGTATTTGGTTTAGAAGATGAAGTTTTAGTTGTTCCAAATTCATTCTATGAAGCTACATTAAAACTATCAAATAATGGTAGTGTAGCGTTTGACTATACAGTAAAAATCGTCTTAACAAGTAACTCAAATGCATTAGCAGAGCAATTAAAAGTAACAGTTGATGGTGATACAGTAAATGCTAAATTGTTATCAGACGGTGAAACAATTTTAGTCAGTGGAACGATGGACAAAACTGTTTCAAACAGCGCCAAGTCATTCACAATTAGAATTGAATTCATTAATCAAAATGATAACAATGATGCACAAGATTTAACAGTTGACTTTGACTTAATAGTTACAGCAATTCAAAGAACAACTGAATAAAATAATATTTTTAGGTTATAAAACCAAAAAATACTTAGGGAGAAGTATATGAAAAAGAAAGTTATTACAAGTGCAATATTAACTATTGCATTAGCGCTTAGTCTATTATTAGGTGCAACTTATGCTTTATTTACAAGCGTAAGTCGTAATTCAATTGATATTACCAGTGGGAAGGTAAGTGTAGAAGCTGTCGTAGATGAAGCTTCGATTCAAACAAAACAATTAGATGAAGCATATGTTACTGGATTACAACATACATTCGGGGGTGATGTTGAATTCGATGAAAATCAAGTAGTACTTAATAAATTAGTTCCTGGTGATGGAGTTAAATTTACAGTTCAACTTACAAATAAAAGTAATATTGCTGTTAAATATAGAGTAAGCATATCATCTGTAGCACCTGAGGGTGTTGAAAGGGATGATAGTTTACTATTATTCTCTGGTTTAAGTTTCAAAGTTAATGAAAGTGATTTTAGTGGAATTATTTCATATAAATCAAATTGGCAAGATCTTGCAGTAACAGATGAACTTGAAAATATTACTTTTGAAATTGAACTTCCAGAAAATGCTGGTAATAAATATCAAGATCTATCAACTAGTATTGTATTAGTTGTTGAAGCAATTCAAGGTAATGCTGAAGTTACTGGTGATGAAGAAATCATTAGATATAACGGATCAGCTGTATTGAATCAAGGTGGAATTAAATTAGATATTCCAGAGGGTATATTCGCACCAGGTCAAGTTCCTACTGTAGAGATTACTAAACCTGCTGCTCCTACTAATTTTGTAGTTAAACAAGATGCTACTAGTCCAGTATTAGTACAAACTTTAGATATCAAACTTCCAGGAATCGCTGAAGATAATGAAGAATTAATTACAGTTACAATTCCAGTTGATAAAGATATGCCAGGTGCTGTAGTTTATTATAGTGATGGAACACAATTAGAGCCAATGGCAACAACTAGTTTTGAAATTGATGGTAAATATTACATTCAATTTACAACTACACATTTCAGTGAATATATCTTATTTGATCGTCCAATTGAAGCAAGAGTCGTGTCAGATACTTTAGAAGTATACTTTAATGCAGAAGAAGCTTTAAGAAGTGCAACATCAGGCGATATCGTATATCTTGAAAAAAACATGACATTATCAGAAGCATTTGTTATTGATAAAGCAATCACACTTGATTTAGGTTCATTTGCATTAAATGGGGATGTAAAACTTGCTGAAAATGTAAAAGCAAGAATGGTTGTTCGTTCACAAACAGAATTAGATAAAGCAATTGTTTTAGGTTTCAAAGATATCGTTATTGGTCAAGGATTAAGTACAACATTATCAGTTACAGGAAGTGGATTTACATTCAGTAGCTTAGAAGAAGTTGTATTCAATGCAGCGATTAGAATGCTTACAATTAACGGTTCAAATAATACAATTGACGGCTTAATGGCAAAAACTACATTACCTGATTCACAACGTTTTGCAGGAGAATATGCTATTATGATCAATGGTTCAAATAATACAGTGAAAAACTCAGTTTTATCAATGGGTGGAACAGCTACTTGGGGTGCTACAATTTACGTAACAGGAACAACTGCTGATTCAGTAACTACATTTAGTAACATTAGATTAAATGAAATCACATCAGCAAGTGCATTCCGCGGTTTATTATTTAATGGATACGAAGGAACAGTAATCGTTGAAGATTCACTGATTACATCAAGTGCTTATACAATTAATATTGATGGTGATTCATCAACAGGTAAATTAATTGTTAATAGAACAACATTAAAAGGTTGGACTTCATACTCAAAAGGTTATCAAGTAGAGTTTAATGATTCAAGATTTGAAAAAGGTGGTTATCATTTTATAGCTGCTTATTCAAATACAACATTTGATAATACTGAATTTGTTGAAGATTTAGGTTTTTCTGTAAGAGCTGATGATATCAAATTTGTATTTAATAATTCTAGATACAATGGAGAATCAATTACATTTGAAAATTACCAAGATTTATTACCATTTCAAGATACAAAATATATGCAATCATTAACAGTATTTGTAGATGAACCAACAACAGGATATGTTGTTGATGAGTCCAATAAAGAGATTAGGGTATACGATGCTGATGGTTTACGCGATGCTCTAGCTCTACAAATGGGGGGCTTATACAGCGGGTACACGATAAAACAGATGGATGACATCGACCTGAATGCACCTATAGTCATTGGATAGAATTAATCATTAAAGTAACAATTCGCTAGTTAAGGTTGGTACAGTAACAAAAAAGGGAGATGAATATAATAATTCATCTCTCTTTTTCCATTTCTATAAACTATCAAATTAAAAAAGAACATAGAAACCCCTTGGTAGTAATAGAAAAGTTAAAATTTCAAAGAACAATTAGGTCGTAAATAAGAAGCTATAGTAATAAGGGATCTAAAAGAATGGTATCTATAGAAACAACATCTATTGATTTACAATGAAAATTGACCACCAATTTACGAGTAAAACTGACCACCTAAAGAAATAAAATCGCAATCAAAATTTTGAATTTCTTAAATTTTTTACGTTTAAAATTGACCACCTAATATCAATAATATACCATACTTTTGTAGACATTACGAAAGGTGGTCAGAAGGAAGTGAAAAATTTGAAAGAATGGGCAGCTGTACAAGAATTACACAAGAGAAAAGTCCCAAAGTTAAAGATTGCAAAACAATTAGGAATATCAAGAAATACTGTAAAGATATAAATGATACTATAAGATGTATATAAAGTGTGCAGTTAAGAATCCCGACTTAACAACACTTAATACATCTTTTTTTGTTATAATGGTCCTTGTGTATATATTAGGAGAGGATGATTATAATGACAAAAGCAATATTAGAAAAAATAACAAAAATAGAAGACTTACTATATTTTAGTAAAGCTTACAAGGAAGGATTGATTAAAATAAATATATCAAAGTTAGCTAGAGAATTAGATAAAGACTTTAAAACAGTAAAAAGATATTTAAACGGAGAAACTCCAAAGAAAACTAGAAATAGGATTAAATATTTAGATGAATATAGAGATTATATACTTGAAGTTTTATCAGATAAAAATAGAAGTTTTGATTATATGGATCACTTATTTAAATACTTAAAAAGAGAAAAAGGAATAACGTGTACAAGAACAACGCTATCCCGTTATATTCATAATGACAGTGAACTCAGCAAATACTTCAAGCGTCAAAAAGACGCTAAATTTACAAAAAGGTTTGAAACTAACCCTGGAGAGCAAGCACAGTTTGATTTAAAATAAAAAGTTAAGACAATAGATGAGTCAGGTAATATTACATACGTTAATATTCCAACACTAACACTCTCCTGGTCAAGATTTAATTTTAGAGACTTAATAATCGATATGAAAACTGAAGTTCTTCTCTCATTCTTAGCTCGTGCATTTGAGCACATTGGTGGAGTTCCTAAAGAGTTAGTAATTGATAACTTAAAACAATTTGTAGAAAAACCTAGAACTAAAGATGACGCAGCAATACTAACAAATACATATAGTGAGTTTTCTAAAGACTATGGTTTTAAAGTAAAACCATGTATGCCATATAGGCCACAAACTAAAGGTAAAACTGAAACACAAAATAAAATAATGGACAACTAAAAAACTATAACGGTAAATATAAAGACTTAGACAGTGTTCATGATATTTTTGAAATAATAAATAACGAAGATAATGATTCAATATCACAAGCAACAAAGTTTCCAAGAAGGTTCTTACTAGAAAAAGAAAAAGGTGACCTTTTACCACTCCCAAGCAAAGAGATAAGGAAAAAGTATCACCTAACATTAAATGAGGTTACAGTGTCCAATGAATCGCTAATAAGCTTTAAATCTAATAAGTATTCTGTACCAAAGAAATATATTGGATTAAAAGTAGGTCTAGCAATTGTAAGAGACAAAGAACTTCACATCTATTATAACGAAAAAATCATAACAATCCACAAAATAACAAGCAATTTATTAAATATTAAAAAAGAACACAAATTAAAATATAACAGAAACAATAAAGATACTAAAATAGAAATAGATAATTCAGTAATAATAAATGAAATGAGGAATATAAATTATGATTAATGAAGTATTAGATCAACTAACATATTTAAAATTAAAATCAGCATATACATACTTAAAAGAGTTACATATAAATGATTCAATAACAAATAGTGATTTAAAAGGAATTCATAAAATTCTAAATAGAGAAGTTATCGCTAAAGAAGAAAACAATAAACTTTACAATGTTAAAGTTGCAGGATTTCCATTCCTTAGAAAAATTGAAGAATACGACTTTGATTTTCAACCAACGGTTAATGAAGAAAAAATAAAAACAATAGCTAATTCTAACTTTTATGAAGAAGCAATTAATGTCGTATTTGTAGGTAACCCTGGTGTTGGTAAAACACATTTAGCAATAGCTATTGGATATGAAGTAGCAATTAAACGTAATAGTGTTTATTTCATCAAATTTAATAAACTAATAACAATATTAAAAAACGCTTATCAAGAGGGAACCTTTGATAAGCGAGTAAGACATTTCTTTAAATATAAAGTTTTAATAATTGATGAAGTTGGCTTTAGTAAAATAAGCCCACTTGAAGCAAAGCTCTTCTTTCAGTTAATAGACTTAAGATATACAAAGAAGTCTACAATCTTTACAAGTAATATGACATTTGATAAATGGCCACAAATATTAGGCAATGATGAGATGATGACTAAGGCTGTGCTTGATCGCATCTTACATCACTCTTATATCTTTAACATAGTAGGACCTTCTTATAGAATTAAAGATAAACTAAAGCATTCATCTAATAAATCTAAATAAGGAATCTTACATGCACACTTTCTTTCTTTTTTATATTGACATTTACACATCATGTATATCTTCATAATTTTTTAGAAAAAAATAATGGAATTTCTTGAGCATGTAATAATACATATCATCATGTTCAGGTGCACTTTTGTTTAATCGATATCTATTCATAACTTCAATTCTAATATGTCTAATGGCATCATTTAATTTTCTAATGATATGAAAAGAATGAACAGCGATAAGCGCATGAGGAAATGTAAGTTCTATAACTTCTTTATAAGAAGGCCACATATCGATAACAAAAGCTTTAACGCGCTTTTTTCAGGTATAGGAAAACGTGAGAATACTTGAATCAAATAGTTTTTATGTCTTGTGGGATAAATATCAATTAATTTTTGATATTTAAAGTCAAAAAGTACACATGCATACTTATATTTAGAAACTTTAGATGTATAAAACTCATCCATACATATAACTTCTGGTAAAGATCTTCTTTTTGCATCAACAAAGTGATCAAAAATATCAACCACAGTTTGTTTAGAAACAAAGTAAGTGTGAGCAGCGGAAGTAAATGTGTGCGTATAGTCTTTTAAATATTCCAATATAGAGAATTTCGTATAAGTTGAAATGGATTCATACTTGAGTGAAAAGGGATTATGTTCGTAAAAGACTTTACCACACATTAAGCATTTATATCTTCTGGCGTGATATATCAAGGTGTATTTCTTATCTAGAAGTACACTGTGTGTGATTTGACGCATTCGATAGCTGTGAAAACGTTCAGTGATATGAGAACAACTTGGACATATCTGAGGTGCTTTAAATAAGCGAAGATGAAGAGCAATCATTTGATGAGAAGAAACAGTCTCTATACTTTCAATTAAGTGTTCGATGTGTTCAAGATTTAATAATTTTATGGTATCATCATTCATGAAGACCTATCTTTCTACGGATTAGCTAGTTACTAAAATTGTAGCATAGAATGAGGTCTTCTTTTTATATTCAAAAAAACGCTTTAAAAAACATGGTGGTACGCCACCATCATTTGGACAGCTATTAATTAGCCACCATCTATTTTACATAACTTTAAAAATCTAGGTTCTTTTTTAGTTTAATATTCTATCTTTATATGCAAATATTTATCTAATACTTTAATAATTGTTTGGAGTGAAGAATATTATTAAGCTAATATTGACAAATATTAGTATAATATATATAGAAGATTATTAAATACCGTTCTTTTTAAAATATTTTAGATATTTATAATATATAATATACATTTATAGGATATTAGAAGGAGTTTGAAATGACAAATCAATTACCAATGATTGTTAAGTTTGAAGTTAAAAAAGGTATGGAGTCTTTAGTTAAAGAAGAACTACTTAAAATGGTAGAAATCACTTTAAAAGAAGATGGTTGTGTTGCATATGATTTATATCAAGATGCAGAAGACCCTACAGTATTTATGTTTTATGAAGTATGGGCGACTTATGATGCTTGGAAAAAGCATGATCAAATGCCTCATGTTAATGTATTTAGAGAAGCTACAAAAGATGCAATTTTAAAAATTTCTGCTAATAAATTAAATAGAATTAAATAAGATTTTTAGATATAAAGAGGCATATGTTTTTCTATGCTTCTTTTTTAATGGATTTATTAAAAATATATTATGGTAAAATATGTAATAGTTGACTTAAAATTCAAACATAAGGGGATTCATCATGAGTGAAATCAAACATTTCGATATGCTAAAAAAACCAGTTAAAGAAAAATGGTTTATTACACCACTAGCATATGCATTAAGTTTTCCATCGACTATAAAAAGAGGTTTAAAAATTAATAAAGTAAATATGGAAGGCTTAAAGCCACCTTATATCTTACTTTGTACACATCATGGGTTTATAGATTTTAAAGTAACTACACACGCAATATTTCCTCATAGAGCATCATATGTAGTTGCTATTGACGGATTTTTAGGTAAAGAATGGTTAATGAGAAATGTAGGTTCAATCGCTAAACGTAAATTTACTCCTCAGGATACCGTATTATTTAAACATATTAAATATTCATTAGAAAAATTAAAAAGAATTACAGTTATATATCCTGAAGCCATTTATTCTAGCGCAGGTACACCTTCATCAGTTTCAGATTCATTAGGAAAGATGCTTAAAATATTTAAGCATCCGGTTGTAGTATTAAATATGCACGGGAATTTCTTAATGAAACCTATTTGGAACCGTTTAGATAGAAAGGGGCCATTAAGAGCAGATATGACACAGGTCATTACCTTAGATGAAATTAATACACTTTCAGCTGAAGAAATAAATAGTCGTGTTAAAGAAGCTATGGATTATGATGAATTTAAATACCAGTTAGATAACAAGATTGTTATTGATCATCCAGAAAGAACTAAAGGATTACATAAAGTTTTATATCAGTGTGATAGTTGTTTAACTGAATTTAAAATGTATTCAGAAAAGACTGAAATATGGTGTGATCATTGTGGTAAGAAACATTATCAAGATGAATTAGGTAGATTAAACGCATTAAATGGTGATACTAAGTTTTCACATGTACCTGATTGGTATAATTTCCAAAGAGAACAAACTAAAAAAGAGATTTTAAATGATACGTATTATTTTGAAGATGAAGTTTATGTAGAATCATTACCTAATTCAAAAAGATTTATTCCATTAGGCGATGGTAAACTTATTCACACTAAAGAAGGATTTAAACTTATGACCTATGATGAAAAAAATCCATTAACTTTAGTTAGAGAAACATCCTCTTTATTTTCAGTACACATTGAATATGATTATCACTTAAGAACAGATAAAGTATTAGCTGATGCAGTAGTTTTATCCACATTAGATGATACATATTATATTTATCCTAAAACTAAGAGAGATCAAGTTACAAAAATAAGATTTGCTACTGAAGAGGCATATAAGCTTTATAAAAATAAATAATAAGTAGGTTACATAATGGATGATAGAGTCGAACTAATTTCAAAATTTTATAATAGAGTAAATGAGGATCAAAGACTCATTAAAAGTAGAAATGGACAATTAGAATATGCATCAACAATGCACTATATAAAAAAATATCCTAAACCCAATGCTAGCATATTAGAAATAGACGCAGGTACTGGTAGATATTCTATTACACTTGCTAAAGAAGGATATAAAGTAACAGCTGTTGAATTAGTTGAAAAAAACATTGAAATCTTAAAGTCAAATAGTATAGGTATAGAGTCGATTAATGCCATTCAAGGTGATGCAACTGACTTAAATATGATTTCAGATGAAAGTTATGATATGACACTAGTATTAGGACCTCTCTATCATTTATATGATGCTCATGAAGTTGATAAAGCAATTGATGAAGCAATACGTGTAACAAAAAAAGATGGTATTATCATGTTCGCATTCATATCAGTTTTTGGTATTATGGTAAATCATTATTATTATTATTATGGGGATTGGAAGTTTGGTGTTGAAGAAAACTTTACACAGGATTATAAAACTAGGCATTTTAAAGATCAATTATTTACAGGTGATCAAATAGATGAATTTGAAAACTTATTTAAGAATAAAAGTACTACGTGGTTAACAACAGCTGGTATGGATGGATATATGGAAGCTTTAGAACGAAGAAAAGAATTTAATTTCAGTGATGAAGATTTCGAATCATTTATAAAATGGCATTTGAATTTTGCTGAAAAAAGAGAATTATTGGGAAGCAATAATCATCTACTATATATATGCAAAAAATAAATAATATATAAGTGTTCTAAAAGGGAGGATTTATAATGAAAGACTATGCAGTTATCCTAAAATTTGATACCTCCTGCATATACTTGTATTATAACAAAGTACAACTTTTTGGTATCAGTTCAAATTTTAAATTTATATATTTATTTTCTTATTTGATTTCTATGGATTGGTTATTTTATCCAGTTATAGAAATATATTTCTTATCTGTATGTATTAAATTATAAGATTCAATAATAAAAAAAATAGCCTAGGCTGTTTTTATTTTGACTTCATCTAGAGTTAAGTTATTTAACCAAGTTCCTTTTTTGATAATATGTCTAGAAAAGATAAGTTTTACGATGTCTGTTGCTTTACTTGCAAGGAATATAACTAGTATGTTTACTCCTAACTCAACTCTGTAATAACTTAATAACATCACAATAGGTAAGCCAACCAAATATGTTGGAAGTTGATCAAGTAAGAATGTTCTAAGTGAATCGCCTCCAGCTCTTAATGCATAATAACTCATCGCGTTGTAACCGTATATTGCTATAAACAACACATTAATTAAAATCAGTTGATATGCTAACCAGTAAAGTGAGTTGACCGGTGTAAATATGAGGAGTATTGCAGGTGATAAGACAATAATTAACACCATGATTACAATATTTGTAACCATCATAATACCACGTAATTTAATAAGGTAGTCTTTAGCTTTTTCAAAATCACCCTCACCAAGTGCTTGACCAAGTATCACACCGGTTGCTGTTGCCATGCCAGAGTAATAAACAAAGAAGATGTCAGTTGCATTTTGTGAGTAGCCATAAGCAGTTACCCAATCATATATACCACTTGTGATATACATAGCAAATAGTACCATAGCGATAGACCATAATATTTCATTTATAATAATTGGTCCACCTTTTAAAATATACATTTTAACTAAGCGTTTTGTTATTAAATACTTTTTAAATATTTCTCTAGCATAATTCTCATTACTATAGAAAAATGCAATCACTATCAAAACAATTAATTCTGCGACTTTAGATAAGACGGTTGCCCAGGCTGCACCCATTGCACCCATAGCTGGAACCCCTAAAAAACCATAGATTAAAACCATATTTAAACTTATGTTTATGATAATACCAATAACACCTGCAATAAGTGGTGCCTTAGGACGACCAACAGATCTAAAGAAGGTAGCAATCATAAAAGATGATAAAAATACAATCGCCCCATAACCTATAATCTTAATGTATTCTATACCAAACAATACAGACTCAACTTGTTCAGGGTCAGTTGTTGGTAAGAACATTTTTATCATTTCAGGACCTAATATATTAATTAATAATGTAGATACAAATCCAAAAATAATAGCTAGTATCATACCTAATTGAAAAGTACCTATAATACCCTTTTTATTCTTCGCACCAAAATATTGTGAAACAAATACGCTAATACCTGCTGCCAATCCAATCCAGAAGAAGTTAATAATAAACATAAACCTGTTTGCTGTAGATACACCGGTATATGCTGTTTGTGAAAACCCATTAATCATAAAGGTGTCAATAAGACCTGCTAGGTTTAAAATTAATTGTTGAATAACTACTGGAATTATGATGGCTAATGCCATTTTATAGAAGGCTTTATCGCCAAAATATTTACTAAATCTTTTCATAAAAAATACCTCAAAGACAATTGTAGCAAACAATAATCATAAAGTATATAATAATAGGAACCATTCAACATAACTTTTAATAAATCACATGATATCTTGAAATGTTTCTAAAAGTAGCAAATTATGAATACATCGATTATGTATAATTAATCTATGCTTATTAAGCAATTCTTGATATAATTGATACATTAATTAAAAAGAGGTAAACATATGATTTCATTTGATATAGCGTATTTTAAACAAGTAGCTCAGGATATATTTCATTGTGATTCCCCAACAGGATTCACAAAGCATGTTATAGAACTAGTTAAACGATATGTTGATAGTTATGGTTATGAGTCTAACATATTAAATAGTGGTGCACTAGAGATATTTATCAAAGGTAAAGACTCATCAAAAATGGTTGCAACATCAGCTCATTGTGACACACTCGGTTTAATGGTTAGATCCATCAAACCTAATGGAACTTTAACACTCACAACATTAGGAGGACCCAGCACACCTACACTTGATGGAGAATACTGTACCGTTTATACACGTGATGGCAGAAAATATACGGGTACCATATTATCTACATCTCCTGCAGTTCATGTATTTAAAGATGCAAATACTAAATCTAGGGACATAGAATCCTTAGAAGTTAGATTAGATGTAGAAGTGTCTTCTAAAGAAGATGTGACTAAGTTAGGTATTCAAAACGGAGATATTGTAAGTTATGATACTAAATTTATGATTACAGATACAGGATTTTTAAAATCAAGATTTATTGATGATAAAGCTTCAGTAGTTATCTTACTCATGCTCTTAAAATATACTTCAGAACATAACATTCAATTTAAACATGACACAAAGCTATATTTTGTAGTTTATGAAGAAGTTGGCCACGGTGCTTCCATCGTTGATCATAGAATCTCTGAATTTGTTACACTTGATATGGGTTGTATTGGTCTTGATTTAGCAGGTAGCGAATATGCAGTATCGATCTGTGCTAAAGATTCAGGGGGTCCATATGACTATGAATTAACATCAAAACTAATCCAAATGGCTAAAGACAACCATCTTGATTTTACAGTAGATATATTCCCATATTATGGTAGTGATATTGGTGCTGCAAGAAGAGCTGGTGTAGATATGAAGGGTGCATTAATTGGTAGTGGTGTAAGTGCATCACATGGTATGGAAAGAACCCATTTAAAAGGCATAGAAAATACCTTGAAATTAATTTATACATATTTAGTGTAACTAAATCAAAAACATATAAATAGTCTTTATAAAAAATCAAATTTTTTTATGATTCTTACAAATTACTAATTATAGCAATTGGTTCTTTGGACTCATATTATCGTAAACAGAAAGTAGAACATAAAAAGCATTTTAGATAAAAAATAAGAAAGACTAAGAATTAACTTAGTCTTTTAATTTACCTCATATGTAGTTCTGTCAAAAATTCTTTTTAACGTGATCTAATATAATCATATCTTTCTCATGAATTTCAAAATCAACTTGTGTATTCATTATAATACGTTCTTCATGCGTTGATTTTGGTAATGGTGCAGTACCTTTTTGTAAGCAATAACGGATACAGATTTGTGCGGGTGATACTTGATATTTTTCTGCCATTTGAACTATAACTTCATTAGATAATAAACGGCCTGTACCTAAAGGAGAGTAGGCTTCAACAAATATATTATGCTTATTACAACTTTCAATAGTTTTTGATTGATCTAGTCCAATAAAGTAAGCAATTTGATTCACGTGTGGCACAATTTCACAATGAGTAATAATATTTTCTATGTCAACTGGTTCAAAATTAGATATTCCGATTGCTCTAATTTTTCCATCTTTATATAGTTTTTCCATGGCTTTATACGATAGAACATTACCTTCGTGGCATTCTTTACCAACTTCATCCCATGGCCAAGGTGCATGAATTAAGAATAAATCTAAATATTCAAAATCAAGGGCTTTTAGTGTCTTGTCAAATGCTTCTAGTGTTCCTTCATAAGTTTTAATGTGGGATTCTAGCTTGGATGTTACAAATATATGATCCCTTGGAATACCTGAATCCTTAATAGCTTTTCCTACAGATGCTTCATTCCGATAGCCTTCTGCAGTATCAATATGACGATAGCCATTTTTAAGGGCAATTTTGACGGAGTTATATGCCTCATCACCATCTTTTACCTGCCATGTACCTAATCCGATTTTTGGCATTTTGACCCCATTGCTTAATGTGTAATGCTGATTAATAACTTTCATATGAAGCGCTCCTTTAATATATTTAGTATAACTACATTATATCACGAAGCAAATTATCAAACTTCTAAGTTTATAATTTTTATGCATGAACTCATCAAATATGTCATAAGTGGTATAATTTAACTAAAGTTGATTTACTTTTGGAGGTTCAGATGAAAAAAACGTTTCTATTCGTTTTATCAATAATCTTGTGCATATTCGTAGTTGGTTGTACACCAAAGACAGAGGATGTTCCAGATAAAGAAGAAGATGATGACATAGTCTCTCTTGATACTAAAATGGATTATGTAAAGAATATATCTGGATTATATGATGAATTTTTTGATGTAAACTCAAATGTGCAAATCAAAATAGATATTGCAGAAAGTGAACTTGCACTCATTCAAAGTGATTATGAAACTTATGCATCCAAGGGTAGCAAATCACCGATATACAGAATGAGTAATGTAACATTCATTATCAATGGTAAAACTCATGTTTTTGAAGAAGTAGGTATTCGTATGAAGGGTAATACTTCAAGAACTAATTTCCATAATCAAGAGCAAGGTCTATATCACCTAATTCACTATAAACTATCCTTTAAACAAACCTTTGATGATGAAGCATACTATGCTAACCCTAAAGTTTGGGCAAGTAAAGAAGCTCGTGATGAAAGAAAAGATAGAACTTTTGCTGGTATGGAAAAATTAGATTTAAAGTGGAATAAGAGTTTTGATGAAACATATTCAAGAGAGTACTGGACTTATGAAATGTATTCAAGTTTTGGTGTGTTAGCACCTAAGATAACACCTGTAAATATGCAATTAAAATATCGCCAAGATTATGAAAACTTAGGCGTGTATTTTGCACTTGAATGTATTGATGAACTTTTTTTAGAAAAAAGATTAGGTTCGAAACACTTAGGTGGAGATCTCTATAAAGTAGGATGGGACTATGAAAAAGGTGGAAGTCTTACGATGGATACAATAAATAAAATAGGTGTTGAAAATGAAGATGAATCGTATTTTCCGGTATATGATCTAAAAACAAATAAGAAGAATAATGAACATATACTATTAAAAACATTGATTCAAACACTGAATCAAGATACAGATTTTTCTAGTTTAGTGAATATGAACTATTATTTAGTCTATGAAGCCATTTCGTATTTGGTAGGTAACCCTGATGATTTGAGACATCACTATAATAACTACTACATTTACTTTTTAAAAGATACGGATCAAGCGATATTTATCCCTTATGATTTTGATAGAACCTTTGGTGTTACAAGAGATTGGAACCCAAGTGGAGATGGTATGACTTCTTACAGTCCGTATGCAAAAATGACTACGATGGGTGGTGTAGATGATCAAATCAATCCACTAGTGCTTAAAACTGTAGTTAAGGGTGCACCTGAAGCTTATCTAGAAAACTACAAAAAAGTCATATTAGAAGCCATGAGTACTAAGTTTTATAAAGATGAAATGTTTAATGAAGTCTATCAAATACGCAAAGAAATTTATGATAATGCGGTTAACATTACCATTTCGGGTATGGACTATTTTGAATGTTTATTCAACTATAATGAAACTAAAAATATGAAATTTAGTAGTTATTTAAGTGGTAAAACCACTACAATTAATCAAACAATAGATGACTAGTAGTAATTGTTTCTTTTGAATAAACAAGTATTATTATAAGGAATTCATATAATCAATAACGAAACTAAAAACTAAATTATGAAGTATAATGTAAAAGTAATTTATATACGAAGTGATGAGCGAGGTTAGAAAATGGGTAAAATTAAAATTGCAATTATTGGATATGGTAATCTTGGTAAAAGCATAGAAACTGGTCTGTTACAAAGTGATGATATGGAACTGTTTGGTGTATTTACAAGACGTGATCCTAAAACGTTAGAGACAACGACTAAAGGTGTATCAGTTTATCATTTGGATGAAGTCGAAAACTTAAAAGATAGGATAGATGTAGCTATTTTATGCGGTGGTAGCATGTCTGATTTGCCAGTTCAAGGACCTTTAATCGCAAGTCTTATGAATACTGTAGACGGGTATGATAACCATGCTTTAATAAATGAGTATTTTAACCATATGGATGAAGCATCTAAAAAGGCTCAAAAGGTAAGTGTAGTTGCAAGTGGTTGGGATCCTGGTATGTTTTCTATAAACAGAATATTAGCTGAAGCAATACTTCCTGTCGGTGCAACTTATACCTTTTGGGGTGAAGGTGTTAGTCAAGGGCATTCAGATGCTATTAGAAGAGTACCAGGTGTAAAACATGCTGTTCAATATACAGTACCAATAAAATCAGCAATTGATGCTGTTAAAAATGGAGAGATGCCAACACTATCTGTAAAGGATAAACATAAAAGAATTTGTTATGTCGTGGCAGAAACAGATGCAGACTTAGCTAAAATAGAACATGATATCCAGACTATGCCCAATTATTTTGAACCTTATGAAACTGAAGTGCATTTCATAAATCATGAAGAACTTCAAAAAAATCATCAGGGCTTACCACATGGTGGTTTAGTCATTAGATACGGCCAAACAGGGTTACATAATGAACATCACCAAATGATTGAATACAAGCTTAAATTAGACTCTAATCCTGATTTTACAGCACGTGTATTACTAGCATATGCAAGAGCGGCTTATAGACTAAATAAAGAAGGTGTAACAGGGGCTAAGACAGTTGCAGATATTGCTCCATCCTATCTACTTAATTTAACAGCTGAGGAAATAAGAAAAAGATTCATTTAATAAGAAAAGGATACTAAGAATTTCAATAAGCTATATAAACGTTTATTATATACCTTAAACGCTTAGTATTTTTATGATACAATGATGTCAAACATAATAAGGGTTAAGTATATGGAAGCATTAATTGAAATCATTCTCCAACTATTTTTTGAAATATTTGGAGAAATATTATTCACAGGTATTGCAAAAATTATTGGACTATTTTTCAAAAAAGTTGATACGGATAATTTATTTAGAAAACGTTTAAAATTTGTGTTAACCTATATATTTTTAGGCCTAGTAATCACATTAGTTGCCACATCACTTATTTATAGTACTAGGTTCTTGGTAACAATTTCTTTATCTTACATTTTATTCCAACTGATAGTGACTCTATTAGAAGTAATCAATAAAGATAGATCTGGTCATCCACTTATCAAGTTTATTAAAGTATTAAAAAAGATAAGCCATTATGCTTATCCACTCTTATTGATCATATTTAGTGCAATTTATTTAGAAAACACGAATGCATTATTAGGTATCATTACACTTTCAAGTATTACTTTAATAGTCTGGTTCATCATAGATATTAATAGAATGATAAGAAGACAAAGGGCTAAACATATAGAATTAAACTGATAGATAAAGTGCATTCCAGCAAAAATGGATTGCACTTTTTTCTTTTAAATAATATGTTTATGATAGGCTAATCTTAAAGCATCCTTATCAGTTGTTACATAGACGATACCACAGTAAACAAAACGTTGACGTTCTAGACTCTTAATCATAGGTGTGTTTTTAGGGTGTGTATCTATTCTTATATCCTTAGTCTTAAAGTGATTAAAAACAAAATCAATCATTTCTTTTGTTTTATTTTGCCCTAAAGTACTAGATGCTAAAGCAATCCTATGAATAACCATATAAGGATTTTGATTTAGCCATGTACCTTCTATATTGTCATATACTACATCATATGAAAAAACACTCATCGTGCCTATTATAAGTCCATCTTGCACGTAAACATAAAGTGATTTATCTAGAATATCTTTTAGAATAACCTTAGGGTTGGGGTAGTTATTTTGCCACTGAGTCATATATGCTTGTTTCATTCTTAATTGAGCCTCTTTAATGATATTCATAATATCATTTAAATCATCAATATGTGCTAATCTAATCATTTTAATCTACCTCAACTACTGATATTATACATGTATTACACCTAGATTATAAGTTGCTATTTTAAAAAAATACTATATTTTTGTAAAGAATATTGGGTAGGTATACAGTTGGAGTATAATAATAGTAAAGGATGTGGGATATTATGATTAAATTAGAACAATTAACAAAGTATTATAATAAAAATTCAAGAGGTATTATTGATGTCTCACTAGAGGTTCATCCAGGTGAGATTTTTGGATTTATTGGTCCTAATGGGGCGGGTAAGTCAACAACTGTTAGAACTTTGTTAAACCTGATTTATCCAACAAGTGGTTCTGCGCAAGTAGATGGGTTAGATATTGTAAAAGATACCATAGCTATTAGAAAACAAGTTGGATATATACCAAGCGAAGTAAATTTTTATGGTGACATGACAGTCAAAAAGTTTATTAAATATGCATCAAGCTTTAATGGGGAAGTAGATGAGTCATATATGGACCATCTAGTTGAAATGCTTAGTTTAGATATTGACAGAAAAATTGAGGACTTATCTTTTGGTAATAAAAAGAAGGTTGCAATTGTCACTGCACTTGTAACGAAGCCTAAGATACTTATTCTAGATGAACCTACATCTGGACTCGATCCACTCATTCAAAATAAGTTTTTTCAAATTCTAGATGCTGAAAAGAAAAAGGGTACAACGATTTTCTTCTCATCCCATAACTTGAGTGAAGTAGAACGCATATGTGACAGAGTAGGCATTATTAGAGAAGGCAGATTAGTCCGGGTTGAAACTATAGAAAGTATATTAAAATCAAAGTCAAAAAGAGTGAAGATAAAAAGTAAAGAAACACTCAAGATTACTGACCAAATGCTGCAAGTAGAACATCAAAATGGTAATATTTCATTTATTTTTAATGGTTCTATAGATGAATTACTTAAGAAATTAAGTGTGATTAAAATAGAAGATTTAAGCATTACTGAACCTACCTTAGAAGAAATATTTATGCACTTTTATGAGAAGGAGGATATATCATGAACAAACTCATTATGACTGAATTTAAAAGAAATTTTAAGAGTTTAATCTTATGGTCAGCAATTGTTGCAGGTACTGCAGCATTAATGCTTATGTTATTTCCAGCATTTGAAGATGCCTTTTCTAATATAGAAGAATTTCTGAGTATATATCCGCCTGAGTTTTTAGAGATATTCGGCATCGGTGAAGATGGTCTAGATATGAGCACTTTCTATGGTTGGTTTGGTGTTGAAGGATTCTTGTTTGTCAATTTAATTGGTGGAAGTTATGCTGCGATATTAGGTGGTAGTATATTAAGTAAAGAAGAAGATGATAAGACGATTGAGTTCTTACTAAGTAAACCGATTAGTAGAACACAAATAGTTTTTGGTAAAATTATTGTCATTATTTTAAATTTACTTATATTAAATAGCTTGGTTGCTGCGGTATTAATGATAGCATTTCTAATATACGGTGATGTGAATATGTCGATTTGGTTCTTATATAGTTACGCACCATTTATTCTTCAAATGATTTTTGCAAGTATATCATTTTTAATAAGTGTGTTTGTTACAAAGTCTAGAAGAGTACTAAGTATCGCATTAGGTCTTGTTATTGGCATGTATGTGATTGATCTAATAAGTAAACTAACAAATGAATTTGAGTATTTAAAATATATTTCACCTTATGAGTTTATTAATGCAGTAAGTATTGTAAATGATCAAATGATAAAACCACTATACTTAGTGATTTCAATTGGCATCATCGGGATATCTTTAATACTATCTTGGTTTTTTTACAAGAAAAAAGATATTACAGCCTAATAGATTCTACTTATAGTGATTAAAAATCTTGGATATGTTATCTTGTGGATCGCTTTGTGCGTGTGAGATTCTAGAAAATATACACATTACACAGTCTACCTTAAGTTACCATATGAAAATGTTAACAGAGTCAGGACTAGTAGAAGCCGTAAAAGATGGTTCTTGGATGAGGTATTCAGTCAACACAAGTATGACCGATAAATTTATAGAATATATAAATGGTATTGTAACTGAATCTGAAGACTGTATTTGTCATATGCCAACTAAAAGGAAAGAGTTAAGCAAATGAGTGATGTGTTGGGTTTTATAACAAATGAAATACTGGCTATGAAATGGCCGGATCGTTTAATTGGAGCATTACTTGAATTTTTATTTGGTTTAGAGTTTTCAGGTGGTAAATGGGGGAAGTAAACATAAAAATACAAGCACTTGGTGGTTGCTGCAAAAAATCTATGCAAAACTATCAAAATACAATTGATGCTGCAAAAAAATGCGGTATAGAAGAAAGTGTTGACCAAATTGCTGAATTCATAAACAAACATAAAACATAGTTTAGGATAATTAATCTCATACAATACGTAAAAACAATCTAAGTTGATTAGGTTGTTTTTTTATTATTAAATCAAAGATATAAAAAATGTGAATATTTAGCAAATTTAAAATGTGTGAGTTCTTATTCTTGACTAAACATATGGGTTGTAATAGAATAGTGTAAGTATACCCGATGGGGTATTTTAATGAGGATATTTAATCCATATAAGGAGAATATAAAAGTGTTTTTTTTCAAATCAAATTCCGTTTCATGGCGTGATATTAAAGATACAGATATTGTCATCGATGTAAGAGAACCACATGAATTTCAATCCTTTAATCATAAAGGTGCTAAAAATATACCATTAGGACAAATATCTAAATACAAAACAGATAAAAAAGTATATGTAACATGTCAATCCGGTATGAGAAGTAGAATGGCAGTAAGAATTTTAAAGAAAAATGGTGTGGATGCAGTAAACATTAAAGGCGGCATGCTTAAATATTACACAAGGGGGTGATTTTATGAAGAAAATAGTAGTTATAGGTGGCGTGGCTGGTGGTATGAGTTTTGCAACAAGATATCGCAGACTAAATCAGACAGATGAAATCACCATATTTGAAAAGGGTCCATTTGTATCCTTTGCTAACTGTGGCTTACCTTACTATATTTCAGGTGAAATAGATAGTAGAGATAAACTTTTAGTTGCTAAAGATACAATGTTGATGGATAGATTTAATCTTATAATCAAACAAAATCATGAAGTAGTTAAAATTGATCCTAATAATAAACAAGTTATTGTAAAAAATGATGGTGTAGAAAGTACTTATCCATATGATAAACTAGTTATTTCAACAGGCGCAAAACCAATCATTCCTCAAGTAAAAGGTATGGATACAATTCCATACTTTACACTTAGAAATATACCGGATTTAGATTATATTATGAATTATATTCATACGAACAATCCTAAAAAAGTTGCGATTATTGGTGCTGGATTCATCGGGTTAGAAGTTGCTGAAAACCTAAAGAAATTAGGGCTTGATGTATCGATTATTGAAAGAGCTAACCAAGTACTAACACCACTTGACTTTGAAATGAGTCAATTTGCTAAGTTGGAATTAGAAAACAATGGTATTGATGTTTATACCTCTAAAGACTTATTAGAGATTAGAGATAATAAACTAATCTTTGATGATTTAGAGTTACATGCAGATTTCATTATTAGTTCCATTGGCGTAGTGCCCGAATCAGGTCTAGCTGTTCAAGCAGGTATTGAAGTTGGTATGAGAAATGGTATCAAAGTTGATGAATATTTTGAAACTTCCGTTAAAGACATTTATGCTGTGGGTGATGCAATCATCGTAAAAAACTTTATTACAAACGAAGATACTTTAATACCTCTAGCAAGTCCTGCAAATCGTCAAGGACGTCAACTAGCTGATATATTAAATGGACTTGACGTGAAATATCAAGGTACATTAGGTACCTCGATTGTGCGCTTATTTGATCAAACATTTGCCTCCACCGGCTTAAATGAAAAACAATTAGTTAATAAAGATTATGAAGTTATACATTTATTAGCAAACGATCATGCAGGCTATTATCCAGGTGCTACATCAATTAACCTAAAAGTAATCTTTAATCCGAAAACCCAAAAGATACTTGGGGCACAAGCAGTTGGTAAAAAAGGCGTGGACAAGCGTATTGATATTATTGCAACAGCAATAAAATCCGGCTTAAAAGTTACTGAGTTACAAGAATTAGAGTTTACATATGCACCACCATTTGGTAGTGCTAAAGATATTGTGAATTTAGCAGGCTATGTAAGTCAAAATGTTATTTTAGGTCTATCTAAGACTGTTCAATGGCACCAAGTTGATGCGCTCATTGAAGAAGGTGCTTTCTTTGTTGATGTTAGAAATTCATCAGAAGTAAAAAGTTTAGGTAAGATAAAAGGTGCATTAAACATCCCGATCGATGAATTACGTTCAAGATTAGGTGAAATACCTAAAGATAAAAAAATAGTACTATACTGTCAAAGTGGTACAAGAAGTTACAATGCAGAACAAATTTTACGGCCATTAGGTTATGATTGTTATAACCTAGATGGTTCTTATAGTATCTATAGTAATACTCAAAAGGAGGTTAAACAACATGTATCAAACAATCATGGCTCAAGAGTTAGAAATATTAGTAAGAAAAGATCAAGTTAAAGTTATTGATGTAAGAGAAAAAAGTGAAATGAGTATGGGATATATTAATAATATGATTCATTTGCCTTTATCAGAATTTGGTAATCATTTAGGAAAACTGAATAAAAAGGACCACTATTATGTTGTTTGTTGGAGTGGTTCCAGAAGTCAGGTTGCATCAAATTTCTTAGCTCAACAAGGTTATAAGATTACGAATGTATTAGGTGGAATGAGTGCATATAATGGAGATGTATTATATGAAATGTGATATTACGATTGTAAATCGACTGAAAAGAACACAGGGACAAGTTAATGGTGTACTTAAACTTATCGACAATCAAGCAAGTTGTGAAGATATAGTAACACAACTCAAAGCGGTACGATCCAGTGTAGACCGTGTTATTGGTTTGATTACAACATCCAATTTAGTTCAAAAAATAGAAGAAATTAATAATGTTGATTTAGAAGGCATTGATGAAGCGCTAAAATTACTTATAAAGAGTATTTAATAAAAAACTTAAGGTAATAGTCATAAACGGCTAAACACCTTAAGTTTTTTTATATTTTAGTGTTTTTAAGTCGGTTGTAAAATAAACGTTGTATAATATAGACAACGTTTATTACGATTAGGAGATATTTACATGAAAGATACCATTGAATTACTAAAGTCTGTATATTTCACTGAAAATGAGTCTATGATTTATATTTTTTTACTAGAAAATCCGGGACAAACTGTATATGAAATTGCTAAAAACATTCGTTTATCCAGATCTTCCATTTATGGCATCATTGATAAAATGCATAAAGAAGGCGTACTCTTGCTTGAAAGTGGGAGTAAAGAACTTTATTATAGTCAAGATCCTAATGAGCTTTTAAGCATCTTAGAGTTTAAACATCAAGAACATATGCATCAATTAAGAAGACAGCTTAATCAGATAAAGATTCAGCCAATAAAGACGCCTTATTTTAATATGAATGGATTTGATGCAATTATTGGAAAAGCAAGGACGTTACTTTACGAATCAAGACAAGAAGTCTACATGAATACGGATCTAAATTTAGATTTATTCGATGATGCATTTGACTTTCTAAATAGAAAAGGTGTGGATGTGCATGTATTTAGTTTTGCTAAAACAAATTACAGTAAACCTAATGTGTTTATATATAGTCACCAAAATGAGAATAAAGAGTCCAACCGCTTAATGCTCGTAAGTGATTTAAAAAGTGTTTTAGTGGCCAATTATGACCCCTTTAGAGAGGAATGGCAAGCAACTTCAACTCAAAATCATTTGATGATTAGTATTGTTTCTGAACATATACATCATGATATATATTTAATTAAGTTGAAACATATATTGAATAAGAGTTTATTTGAAACATATCCTGATTTAGCAATACACACAAAAGCTGAAAAATTAGGTAAAGAAATACTTAAAAAAAAGGAAAAGTAAAGAAATAAATTAATACAGTCTTAAAAAATTTAAAAGCACTCTGGAATGCCAGGGTGCTTTTTTGGCACGATTACAATATGTTTAGTAAAGAATGAGACCAATATTATAGGACCTTAAAAACAGTTTAAATTACCACTATCTATAGATATAAAAGTACCATTAGATCGTTAAGTAAGACCATTTTAAGCAGGTATTTAGTCTATTGGAAATCAAAAAACACCCAAAGATCGATAAAATCTCTGAAGAATATTAATTCTTTACAGACTTTTTATTTTGTTCTAAAATCAATGTTGTAAATATACCTATAATGGGTATTAATCCTAATACATAGTATTTTGAAATGGGTTTTAACAATAACGGGCTAATTAACGTCATAAAGATAAAATCAAGAGTCATAATATGTATAAAGGTATCATTTTTAAATAGTTCAATATTAGTTGTTATACTACTAAATGTTAGTCCACTTAGAATTGTAATAGCTGTGATGATAGTACCTAGTATAAAGATTACTTGATTCCACTTGATAGGTTTAAAAGTAGGCTTTGAAGCGCGTATAAAATAAATAGTACTTACAAACCCACCTAACATAAACCCTGAGAAGAGTAATGCGAAGTCCAATGTTTTTAATTTATATTATTTCCTGTGTCTACTTTAGAGGTATCATATCAATTAACGTTTTTTTCATATTGGGTCCTCCATGTATAATAGATTATTCAAATGGTATATATAAATTTGTATCAATATCTGTCATAGATAATTGAGTTTTACCGTCAATGATTTTATATCTATGACCATGTACACTTTTTATCACATCACCAATTTGAACATGGCTCATGACTGGTAAATAAAAATGCTTAATATCGAAACCAAAGGGATAAGTTTCAACAGTTATTATCATATACTTTAGTTCTTTATCCATAACTACACCTCTTTTTAATTATGTTTTAATTATAATATCTTTTACTTAGAACTATGAAGTATTTGAACCAATGTTCATGATATAATGAGATTAAAGTACAACGTTATCATAAAAACAATCCAATACATAATAAAAGGAGGATGAACTATGGAATGTCCTAAATGCTTAAGTACTATGAAAGAAGGCTACATATTTACTGATAGAATGCCTATCATGTGGCTTCCTAAGAATAAAATGATGCCGCTTACAATTTTTGGTAGACCTCAAGACAGCATTATGATTACAAAAACTCCATTTTTGACCAGAAAAAAGGCTGTATCCTTTTATTGTAGGTCTTGTAAATTTATAATTACACCTGTTATCGATTCAGATAAAGATTAACATAGAATACATGGTTTGAATGGTAAGTATAATACAAATTACTTAATATATCTGGATTCGCTATTTTTTCTATGATCCATCATGTGATGTATCAATAAACTATTAAATATTTATACTTGGTAATATAACTAGTGCGTGTTATAATCTTTCTTAGAGAAATTTGGTAGAGGTAAAGTATAGATGAATAAGTTAGTATTATCAATTCTTATATTATTTAGTGTTTTTATGTTGATAGGTTGTGAAAATAAAGCAACTGATGAAACAGATAATATTGAAGAAACAGATGTTAAATTAGAGGATTTAGGGTATTTTACTTATATTCATGAAGAAAATCCTGTCATTACTATTAAAGTTAAAGATTTTGGAGTGATTAAGGCACAATTATTTCCTAGTGTTGCACCAAATACAGTCAATAATTTTATTGATTATATATTAGATGATCAGTTTAGTGATAGTAGCTTTCATAGAATTATCAAAGATTTTATGGTTCAAGGTGGAATGGTCAAGGATACAAAGTCACCAATTCGTGGTGAATTCGGTTCAAATGGGTTTACGAATAATTTAAAACATACTTATGGTGTGCTATCAATGGCTAGAACCAGTGATAAAAATAGTGCTACATCACAATTTTTCATGATGACATCCACTTCACCGCACTTAGATGGTGCATACGCATCATTTGGTGGGATCATAAGCGGTTTTAGTGTCTTAAACCAACTCGAGAGACTAAATACAAATTACAATGATGAACCATTATCCAAAGTAGTAATAGAAACTATTGAAGTTGATTTAAAAAATTATGAACCAAGTCCAGTAATTTATTATAATAAGTAAATGTACTGCCATTTTTTGATGGCAGTTTATTTATGCTATCTAGTCTCATCTTCATACTGATTTTTATGCACACATCGGGCTTAGACTTAATAAAAAACTACTCAAATAGATTAATAACTATTACCGATATATAGAACAAAGAGTTCAAAGATGAGCCGAAAACATGGGAACTTGCTTACACATACTTTAATAAAGCATGGGATTATGGATTGGATTATTTAGTTAAGCGTATTGAATAGTTCATTTGTTGCATATATACTCTAAAAGATGTATGATAACAACATAGTAAATATAAGAATTGAGGTAAATTTATGTACAGAGCAGAAGAAGATTATATCAAAAACATTTATAAGTTAACTGTTGAACAAAACAAGGAACTTGTTAAAAATATTGAAATAGCCTACATCATGGAAAGTACGGATCAAACTGTGAATGAAATGGTTCGTAGATTAGCCACTAAAAAATTAATTACCTTTATACCTTATAAGGGCGTGAAACTTACACCCAAAGGATTAAAAGAAGCAATTAGATTAGTAAGGAATCACCGTCTATGGGAAAAATATTTAGTGGAAAAACTGAATTATCCATGGTCTAAAGTTCATGATGAAGCTGAAAGATTAGAACACGCATCCTCAGATGATTTGATGAGTCGTATATATGATTCATTAGGTCAACCTGTTGTATGTGCCCATGGAAATCCAATACCAGGAGTGAAACAACCACTAGAATATGATACTTTAATTCCTTTATCTCAATCTAAAGTTGGTGATAAATTCTTAGTGAAAAGAGTAGTTGACCAAAGACGTTTACTAGAATTCTTAGATAAGCATCATATCAATCTTGGAATAGAATTATCCATTATTAAACATGACGAATTTACTAAACTTTATACCATACACTATGATGATAAAAATTTAGATTTAACAGAAATCATAACTGATAAAATTTATGGAACTGTCCTTTAAATTAAGAGTGAAAACTCTTTTTTTATTTTATTAACCATTTGGTTAAATTAATTTTATGCATATACTTAAAATGTCCATAAAGTTGTGATAAAATATACATATAACAACAAATTAAGAGGTGGATTTTATGTTTGAATGGTTCATGAGTTTAGAACTTTGGGTACAAGCACTACTTGGCGGTACTTTTACTTGGTTTGTTACAGCACTTGGTGCTGCACTTGTATTCTTTTTTAAAAATATTAGTAAGAATGTGTTAGGCATGATGTATGGTGTTGCAGCAGGTGTGATGGTTTCTGCTAGTTTTTGGTCCTTACTAGCACCTGGTATTGAAATAGCTGAAGAACAAGGCAATATTGCTTGGTTGGTTGCAGCAATTGGGTTTAGTTTAGGTGGTATTTTCTTATTTGCTGCAGATAAAATAATACCGCATATGCATTTTGGTAAGGAAAAAGTAACAGAGGGTATTACTACTAAAATGAAAAGATCTATCTTATTAGTCTTTTCTATTACACTACACAACATTCCTGAAGGACTAGCTATTGGTGTAGCATTTGGCGCGATTGGTGCCACAACTGGATCTATTGAAGCGGCAACAGTCGCTGCTATGGTGCTTGCCTTAGGTATTGGTATTCAAAACTTTCCAGAAGGTGCTGCAGTATCTATTCCACTGTCACAAGAAAAAATGGGTAAAACAAAGGCATTTATGTGGGGTCAAGCCTCGGCACTAGTTGAACCAGTATTTGCAGTTTTAGGTGCTGTCTTAGTAACTTCAATGTCTGTCATTTTACCTTATGCTTTAGCATTTGCTGCAGGTGCAATGATTTATGTTGTCGTAGAAGAGTTAATACCTGAAGCGCAAGAAAATGCAACTTCAGGTACACACTTTGCAGTTTTTGGATTTATGCTAGGATTTGTAATTATGATGATTCTAGACGTAGCACTTGGCTAATATTCATGCAAAACTGTAAAAGAGCTTTCGAGCTCTTTTTATTTTTTAATTGTGTTTAAATATATAAAATTATGTTGTATGAATAAATATTCATATATTGTTATAACATTGCTTGACAATAGGGTTTTTAAGGTTTAATATAAGTGTGTAAAAACCATTCAGATTATAATTTAATAAAGAAAGAAGGAAACAAATATGCATGGAAAAACAATAGATCAAATGTATGTTGGTCAGTTTGCTTTACTCAACAAGACAATTACCGATGCAGATGTTCATATATTTGCAGGCGTTACTGGAGACATGAATCCAGTACATTTAGATGATTTGTATGCCAGCTGTTCAATTTTTCAACAAAGAATAGCACATGGTGGATTTATCGCAGGATTATTTTCAACTGTTTTAGGAACAATTTTACCGGGTTTAGGAACTATATATTTAAGACAAGATTCTAAATTTGTGAAACCCGTATTTATCGGGGATACAGTATCTATAAAAGTAGAAGTAGCAAGTATTGATGAAAAACGAAATAGAGTTAATTTAAAGACAACTGCAACCAATCAACATGGTCAAGAAGTTGTAATTGGTGAGGCTATTGTCATGCCACCAAAAAAGGAGAATGAACATGAACAACATTAATCAATTATTAGGTACTAAATATCCTGTTATACAAGGTGGTATGGCAAATATTGCTACTGCTCAACTTGCTGCTGCAGTATCTAATGCAGGTGGATTAGGTTTGATTGGTGCCGGTGGTAATGATGCAGCCTGGGTTAAAGAAGAAATCCATAAAATCAGACAATTAACTAAAAATCCATTTGGTGTAAACATCATGTTAATGAGCCCTCATGCAAAAGATATTGCTCAATTACTTATTGATGAGGGTGTTAAAGTAGTTACAACAGGTGCTGGAAATCCAGTTCCTTACATGGAAGCATGGAAAAAAGCAGGCATGATTGTGATACCAGTAATTCCAACCGCTAAACTTGCAATGCGTGTTGAACAAGCAGGTGCTGATGCTGTTATTGCCGAAGGTATGGAAGCTGGTGGACATGTTGGAAAACTGACAACTATGGCCATGGTACCTCAAATTGTAGATGCAGTAAAAATACCGGTGATTGCAGCTGGTGGTATAGCAGATAAAAGAGGCGTATTAGCAGCATTTGCATTAGGTGCGAAGGGTGTACAAATTGGTACAGTACTTCTTGCTACAAAAGAGTGCCCAATACACGAAAACTTCAAACAACTTGTCGTTGATGCAACAGATACATCCACAGTCATCACCGGATCAGAAAAAGCACCTGTTCGAGTGATTAAAAACCAAATGGCTGTTAAATACATTGATTTAGAAAAATCAGGTACAAGTTTTGAAGAGTTAGAACACCTTACTCTAGGCTCCTTAAGAAAAGCAGTTATGGAAGGTGATGTTGAAAACGGATCATTTATGGCAGGCCAAATCGCTGGGCTAGTTAAAGAGGTTAAAACAGTTAAAGAAGTCCTTGATAATATGTTTTTAGACGTTGAAAGTTATAAGGATACCCTTAATATTTTGTAAGAACCATTTAACTAAATCTGTGATAGAATATCATATGTTAAATCAATAATCATACTGTGAGTAGTTTTTTACTCACAGTATTTTTCAAAGGACAATATGAGAATAAATATTTTAAGACGCGTAGTACTTATAAGTTTAATAGGTAATATCGTGTTGACACTTATTAAGTTAATATTTGGTTATTTGGGATCATCAGAAAGTTTATTCAGTGATGGGGTAAACTCGTTTGTAGACATCTTTATAAGTTTGATGCTACTTATGGTTATTAGAGTTACAGCAAAAGAACCAGATGAAAATCATCCGTACGGTCATGAAAAATTTGAGGGTATACTATACTTATTCTTAAGTCTATTTATTATGGCATTAGCAAGCGTTCTAGGCTATAGCAGTATAAGAAGTTTAATCACTACACTCAATAACCCAACACTTATAGAACAACCTATATTTTTCACTGTGATTGTTTCAATGATTTCACTCGTCATCAAAATAGGATTATTTATCCTAAATTATAAAACAGCTAAAAAATACCAATCTGTTGCCTTATATGGTGACAGTAAAAATCATATGTTTGACATATTTTCTACATCGATTAGTTTGATTAGCATTACATTTGCGCTTATAGGATTTGTATACTTTGAACCAGTTGCATCTATATTAATTGCTATATTTATATTCTATTCTGGGTTAAAAATGATTTTAGAGGCTATTTCTTTCTTAGTTGATGAAGCACCTGATCATGAAATCATTAAGTCGATAAAGAAGAGTATATTGGTTTGTCAAGGTGTATTAAAAGTAGATGATTTGAAAGTTAGAAAGCATATGTCACAATTTTATGTGGATGTTGAAATATCAGTAGATAATAAACTTTCACTTGAGGCAGCACATAAAATAGCAGAAGATGTTCACCATTATATTGAAGCGAACTATGATGTAATTCACTGCATGGTTCATGTAAATCCATTAGTTAAGCAAATAAAAACCACATTTTAGGATGTGGTTTTTATTATGAATAGCTATTAGAAGAATGTTGATCTAGCTTGAGCTTTAGTTTCTTGAGAAGCAGAGAATGGAATACGTGTTGTATAGTTTGAACGTGCAGCAACAATCATTTTTGTTGGCCATGCAAAGATATCAGAGTTCCATCTTAATACGGTGTCGTTATATAACTCTCTAGCAGCGGTAATCTCTTTTTGTAGATATGAGTTTTGTTGCATAGCATCAGCTAATGCTCTATGAGCCTTTAGATCAGGATAAGCTTCAAATGCTACATTAATTGAACGCATTGCGCTATCTACTGTACCTTGAATCTCATTTCTGTTTTCTTCATTTGGATGAATACCAGAACGAAGTGCTGCAACAGATTTCATTACATCTTTATCTAAATCAACAGATTGTTTTACAATACCAACTACGTTTTGTAGTACTTGAACACGTTGTTCTAGATAATTATCAATTTGGGATGCATCTCTTTGAATACGTTGTTGAAGTTGATTGAAATATTTTTTAGCATTAATCTTCATAAACAAGAAAATCAACCCTGGAATAATCCCCAATACCCATAGTGCGATTTCAAATATTAATGAACCCACACCCACTTTAACTTGTAACTGTTTTTCGATGACATTGATGTCACGACCGTCTGGATTAACCGGACCATTTAATTCATTTAATTCATTTCCCATTGACTTATTTCCTTTCGTTTGTCTTTATTTTATCATTTTTTTCTGGGTTTAATACACGAGCAGCAAAGTTTTTAATAATAAACATATCTTTTGATGTCATATTATTAGTTCTTAGACGTTCAACCATTTCTTCAACACGTTGTCTAGGAGTTAATGGTTTGTCTTCGGGTATTACATTGATCTCAACATTTGATTGTTTATCTACCGGGATATATTCATTCCATGGAATAGGTATGACATGCATTCTACCATCTCTACCTAATCTAGAAACATAGTCAACGCGTGGGACACTCTTATATCCATATGCTGTGACTTGAATGACATCTTTATGGTCATTGCTTCGAACAACTTTTGTTTTTAAGATATTCCTTGTTGCAGATTCTTCATGTCTAAATTTGTTTACATCCATACTATTTACAACATGTTCATGTTCGAAGAAGGAGACATAACTTGTATATAAATCTTTGTAAAGGTATTCTTGAGTAACCGTTTGTTGGTAAAGAGGAATTGCTAGTACTGGTGAAAAAGCAAAGTATATGTGTCTAAAATATGCATTTTGATAATCTACAAACTTTTTCTTAATATCCTCAAAGTCATAACTTGTATAGTAACTTGGGGACATATCAAGTTTTATAGTTGCTAGATGTTCTGGAACTATAATATTGATTTTTTTATGTTTAATAAAGTCAAAATCATCACCAAATCCAAGAGTTTTTTCCTTCATTAGTTTTAGGAGTTCTGTTTGTGCAAGTGGTGTAAATAACAGTCTAAATTGCACTTCGTGATTTCTATTGGTTGCACCAAAGAGTACTTCAAACTCTGAGTTACCAAATACGGTATAATTTGTACCTTGATTTACGCTTTTTCTAGATTTCTTTTCTAACTTTTTAATTGTCTTATCAACATGTTTATCTATTTGTTTTTCACTCATATGCTCAGCATCTGAGTCTACTCTAGAAAACATTAAATCTGGTGCTGCTTCATTTCCATAAACTAAATAAGATTGATCTATATAAAATGGGTAAGGTTTTTCAACTGTTGCGGTAAGTACTTGTGTATGGGTTGTAGTCACTGTACGACCATTCACTCTAGAAGTAGAAGTATAGGTGATAGTTATTGATCCAGAATAGGTTTTAGTGCCCATTTTATGAACCAAATCCTCTGCGATATAAAAAGGATTACCTTTAATTTCACCGGATTGAACATAAAGTGTTGACCTATCTATAACATTAAGATCATCCAAACCAAATTTATTGACTAGATAATCTAAACGCTTAGAATCAAACATTTGATCCATCTTAATTAATGGAACAGTCTTTTGAAATAATTCTTGACTCATGCCTTCATAAAATAAGTCATTTAATGGTTGCATTTGTGTCCAAGCTTCTTTAAATAATCCTTCTAACTTTTTAATTATTGCTTCTTTATCTTTAACAAGTATTTTAATTTTCGGATTAATCTTTTTAGATATCAAATATATAAACAGTATTGAAAGTAGAAGAGAAGTTGGTATCAAAATATTACTTAGTATATTAGATTCTAAAGTAAGCTGATAGATAGCATAGATTACAAGACCAATCAATACGACAATTAAGAAAATTAAAAAGGAACGTAAACTTCGGTTATTACGAATAGTTTTAGCCACGTTATCTCTATTTTTTTCATTGAGTCTTATATCTTTAACAGTAGATTTGTTTGCTTGGATATCAATTTTCGAATCTAAGACCAAACTGTCTAACATATCATTGACATGTTTATTGTGTAAATCTTTATAGATATTTTTATAACTATCTAATGGTTGATGAAGACTCATATAATCTGAATCATTTGTATGTGTCATATGTACTTACCCTCTAATTTCATCAAAAAATACTTAATATATTAATATTATACATTAAATTAATATAATAATATGAATTCCAATACAAAAAGACGTGATAAAATTGTAAAAAAAATCACTTCAACCCTAATTAGCGGGCCAAAGTGATTTAAATTAATTAGTTAGGAAACATACTGATACGGCATCTAATCCAATGTGTGCTGTCATTACACTTGCTATTCTACCAACAACGATGTTTTTGAAACCATGTTTATCAAGTCTTGTAAGCATTTGATTTAATAAGTCTTCGTTTGCTGAATAAAGTACACCGATTTTAGTCTCTTTGGATGGTGCTTTTGAAGTGACATAATGCATCAAGTCATTTAATGCTCGCTTAGATCCAATTGCATTTTTATAAGATGCAATATGACCATCAACAAGCTCTAAGATAGGCTTTATTGATAATGCAGTTGATATGATAGATTTAACAGCAGATATTCTACCACCTTTTCTTAGTTGAGATAAGTCTTCGAGCATGACTGCGTGATGCATGCGATTCACTAAATTTTCACTAAACTTAACTACATCATCTATATTATCATTTAATTCCATGAATGCTACGATTTCTTCCATCAATAAAGCACTTGCAAGTCCACCATTTTTAAAGTCTACAACACGCATTTGTGTTTTGTAGGTGTCATTTAAATCTTTAATTAATAAATTAGCAAAGTTAAATGTACCTGAAAGTGCCTTTGAAAATGAGAAGAATATGAAAGACTCTCCAGCTTTAGCATATTTTTCAAAGATTGGAAAGATGTCTTCATAACTTGGAAGTGAAGTTTTGATGTCATCTTTTTGTCTAATGTGTTCATATAGTTGATTGATGTCTAGTTCAAATTTATCTTTATAGTTTTTGTCATTGATGATGACTTGAAGTGGTATGGTATCAATCTGATACTTTTTGATAAATGCTTCACTTAAGTCACAAGTTGAATCTACAATTATTTTTATCATGTTAGTTTACTCCTTTATAGTGTCTATTTACTACTAAATATTATAATTCCGCTTTATTAATAGGTAAACCTACTAATTATTTTCACATAATAGAGTAAATTGTCTAGATTCTACTGTGAGTAGAATGCTATTTTATGTTACAATATAGGTATGGAAAATAATAATAAAGACATGATAACTAAATATTTAGCGGATAACATTGTATACTACAGAAAAAAGATGGCACTTACTCAATTAGAGTTAGCCGATAAACTAAACTACTCAGATAAATCTATATCTAAATGGGAAAGAGGAGAAGGAGTCCCTGATATCTTTGTCATAAAAGAATTATCTGTATTTTTTGGTATCACAGTAGATCAGTTAATATCCAAAAGAAAACATCGTTTTTCTTTATTTAAACATCGTTACCTTTTAGCTTATTTTTATGCATCGATTGCATGGTTAATTGCAGGTACAACTTTTGGTATACTATCTATTTTAAATGTAAATTACCCTGCTTGGCATGTGCTTATATATGCTATACCAGTATCTAGTCTAGTATTACTTTGGTTTTTCTTCTTTTGGAGACAGGTCAAGTACATATTTTTATACTTTACATTGTGTCATTGGTCTATGGCTTTAAGTATTACGCTCATGATTGGTGATTTATACAACTATTGGGTATATATCATCATGTTACCAATTTACTTGTTTATAATATTTATGTTTTATATAATTTACAAAAGAAAACGTTAAGAAAGCAGGCTATATATGAAAAAACAATTACCTAAAAGATCTGAGATTAATATCCAACATACATGGGATATATACTCAATTTATAAAGATGACCAGGCGTTTAATTCAGCATTCGATACATTAGAAGGTTTGGTTAAAGAATTCGTTGTTAAATATGAAAAGAGATTAACAGATGCTCATATTATTACAACAAGTTTAAATGATTTAAAAATCATCAATGAAATGATTACTAGTTTAAGTGCTTATGCTTCCCTACAATCCTCTGTTGATGGTGTGGATGAAGCAAATCAGATGAGAAGTGGTAAGACCTCTATAAGACTTCAAAAAGTATCTAAACAACTCAATTTCTTTTATAGTGAACTGAATAAAGTCACTAAGAAAGTGTTGATGGATGCTATGAAGTTAGATCCGTCTAATAAATTATATTTAGAAGATGTTTTAGACTATAAAAAGCACACACTAAAACCCGATGCTGAAAAACTACTCAATGCACTATCTCCTGTATTGAATGCACCTTATGGAAGTTATAACCGCTTCAAGTTAGTTGATATGAAGTTTAGTGACTTTGACGTAGATGGTCAAAAATACCCAAATTCATTTACATTATTTGAGAATGAATATGAATATGATGGCAACACTAAGGTACGTAGAAAAGCTTATGAAACATTCTATAGTAAGTTAAGTGAATACCAACACGGTTTTGCTAGTCAGTATTATGCTCAACTTCAAAAAGAAAAAGCACTTGCTGATGCAAGAGGCTTTAAATCAGTTTTTGACTATCTTTTATACAGTCAAAAAGTACCCAAATCATTTATGGATCGTCAAATTGATGTCATTATGAAAGATTTAGCACCTGCAATGCGTAAATATGCTAAACACTTAGGTAAATTGCATGGTCTTGACCAAGTAACCTATGCTGATTTAAAGATTGCAGTAGATGATTCTTTTGAGCCTAAAGTAACAATTGAATCATCTAAGGAATTACTAATGGATGGACTATCTATATTAGGTGAAGATTATTTAGAGATTGTAAGACGTTCTTTTGATGAAAGATGGATTGATTTTCCTCAAAATATTGGTAAATCTACAGGTGGTTTTTGTTCATCACCTTATGGTCAAAATTCATTTATATTAATTAATTGGAATGGCCAAATGGATGAAGTAATGGTCCTTGCTCATGAAATTGGACATGCTGGACATTTCCAATATGCAAATAAATATCAAAATATTTTTAATACGAGACCTTCACTATATTTTATAGAGGCACCATCTACAACAAATGAACTTATCATGGCGCGTCATTTAATGGAACAAGCAACAGATGCACGTACAAAACGTTGGATCCAATCAGTAATGATTTCTAGAACTTATTATCATAACTTTGTTACACACTTACTAGAAGCTGCATTCCAACGAAAAGTATATGAAAAAATCGATAATTATGAACCGATTTCTGCAAGTGTCTTAAATAACGTAAAATTAGATATATTAAGACAATTCTGGGGTGATGCAGTCGTAATTCCAGATTATGCAGGTTTAACCTGGATGCGTCAACCACACTACTTTATGGGACTATATCCTTATACCTACTCAGCAGGTTTAACACTAGGAACAGTTGTTTCACAAAGAATCTTTGAAAAAACATTAGATCCAAAAGATTGGATTGAAGTCTTAAAAGCTGGAGCTACTAAAAAGCCATTAGATCTAGCACTTATGGTTGATGTAGATTTAAAAACAAGTAAGCCACTTAAGGAAGCAATCAAGTTTATTAGTCATACAATTGATGAAATCATTGCCTTTGATAAAAAATAAAGTAATTTTTAGAACAACCAGTTTATATTATTGTAAAATTAAATAAACATGGAGGTGTTTAATAAATGAGAAGACTTATTGGATTAGTAGGATTGGTAGTAGCAGGTGTTGTTTTTGCATCATTATTTTTAGGTTCCTTCCAAGCATACTTGGACGCATGGGAATCAAGTAGTGACTTATGGACACAAGTACAAGCAGTTGTTGCAGTTATTTGGAACACCGTCTATCAACCATTATTATTACTAATTGTGAGTTTAATTGCCTTAGAAGGAAAGTAAAATCACATAATCAAAGTTGCCTAGGCTTAGGCAACTTTTTATTATATAGGGTATGTTAAAATGATTACTATAAGAAAGTAGAGGTATGAAGATGAAAATTGAAGTATGGAGTGACTTTTCATGTCCGTTTTGCTATATCGGAAAAACAATATTTGAACAAGCACTAAATAATTTTAAAGATAAAGATAAAATTGAAGTCATTTATAAAGCTTATCAGTTAAGTCCAGATGCACCTTTTGAAACAACAGAAGATAGTTATACTATTTTTTCTAGAATGAAAGGTGTTAGTTTAAATCAAACAAAACAAATGTTTATGCAAACTGTAGAGCGTGCAAAACAAGTAGGTCTGGTTTATGATTATGACAATATGAAAATGACTAATACTTACAAGGCACACAGACTAGCAAAATGGGCTAGAACTCTTGGTAAAGAATCGGAGATTTCAACAAAACTATTTGAGGCTTATTTTACAAAAGGCTTAAGTATTCATGATGATGCAGTCTTATTAGATATTGTTAAATTACTTGATCTTAATGTCAATGACGCAAAAGCAGTACTTGGATCAAATCAATTCCAGGAAGAAGTTGATAAAGAAATTGAGGAAGCACAGAGCATTGGCGTACGCGGTGTACCATTCTTTGTATTAGATAGAAAATATGCAGTAAGTGGTGCACAACCCATAGAAATGTTTAATCAAGCGATTGAACAAGCCTATAAAGAAGCAAATCCTTTCCAAACTATCGGATCAGATGATGATCTATGTGGTCCGGATGGTTGTGCAATTTAATGATTAAATTAAATGATGAACGCATTTTCTAAACGAAAATGCGTTTTCGTTAAATATACTTGTAAAATGGCGTATTTGACATACAATATACTTACGAGAAAACGATTTCTTAAATATAATCTATGAGGTACTCATATATGAAAAAACGCTTCAAACATATAGAACCACAAGCAATGATGCCACTTCCAGAACTTGCAAGTTTTTCAAAGTATACTGCAGGTGAAGGTATGGTTTTACTTAAAAATGACCATGTATTACCTTTATTAAACAAAAAAATAGCTATCTTTGGACGCATTCAATTTAATTATTATAAATCCGGTACCGGATCAGGTGGTCTGGTTAATGTCAAATATGTCCCATCATTAATAGAATCCTTCTTAAGTGATCCAAATGTAAAGGTGAATAAATTAGTCTATGAAACCTATAAATCATGGGTTAGTGAGTTTCCTTTCGATTCTGGTAATGGGCAATGGGCATCTGAACCTTGGAATCAAGAAGAGATGTCCATGCATCCTAACATCATACAAGATGCCTCAAAAGAAAGTGATGTAGCATTAGTTGTAATTGGTAGAACCGCAGGGGAAGATAAAGATAATAAGGCTACTAAAGGTAGTTATTACCTAACAGATGAAGAAGATAATCTATTAAAGCTTGTCACTAATCAGTTTAAAAAGACTGTAGTCGTACTTAATGTTGGTAGTGCTATTGATTTATCATTTATGGATAGATATACCATTGATGGCTTAGTGTTTGCATGGCATGGTGGTCAATATGGTGCACTTGCAATAAAAGATATTTTACTTGGTTATAAATCTCCATCAGGCAAACTACCGATTTCTCTAGTAAAAAGTATAGAAAAAGAACCGGCACACCATAATTTTGGTCATAAGGGACAGGTTATTTATGAGGAAGATATCTATGTTGGGTATAGATACTTTGAAACTTTTGATAAAGAAGCAGTAAGGTATCCATTTGGTTATGGTTTAACCTATTCAAAGTTTAAAATTGAACCATTAAGCTTTGATATGGTAGATAAGCATATATTATTTAAGGTTAAAGTCACTAATACGGGTAAAGTTAGAGCAAAAGAAGTAGTACAAGTCTATGTTTCACAACCACAAGGACTTCTAGGTAAACCAAAACTAGTACTCGCAGCTTTTAGCAAAACAAAAGAGTTAGAACCAAAAGAATCTATGATTATCGAAATTAAAATAGATTTTTATAATCTATCAAGCTATGATGATGTAGGTTATATTTATAAATCCACATATGTACTTGAAAAAGGAAACTATAAATTTTATATTGGCAACTCATCAAGACATCATGAACATTTTGGAGATATCAAATTAGAAGATGATATCATCACTAAACTATCAAGAGAACTTTCTGCACCAATTAAGGCTTTTAAACGTATAAAACCAGACGCTAACTTTAATATAACCTTTGAAGATGTACCTTTAAGAACTACAAACTATAATGAATTGATTCAAAAAAATATACCTAAAACACTACCAACTCATACTAAACCTATGAATTTGATGGATGTGTACAATAATAAATACACAATGGATGCATTTGTTGGATCTCTTAGTGTTGATAATTTGGTGGAGTTGACTAGAGGTGAGGGTATGAGTTCACCAAAAGTTACAGCAGGTACTGCGGCAGCTTTTGGTGGTGTTACCGAAGAATTACTAGGTAAAGGTATTCCAATTGCCTGTGCTGCGGATGGTCCAAGTGGTATACGTATGGATTCGGGATTTTATGCATCTAGTTTACCTAATGGTATATCCTTAGCCTCGACATTTGATGTAAAATTAGTTGAAGATCTCTACCAATTATTAGCGTTTGAAATGAAGGCCTATCAAGTGGATTTAATTTTAGGTCCAGGCATGAATATCATAAGACATCCATTAAACGGTAGAAACTTTGAATACTATTCAGAAGATCCACTATTAACTGGTCTTATGGCATCAAGTGCAATTATTGGATTACATAAAGAAGGTGTGAGTGGAACACTTAAGCATTTATACGGTAATAATCAAGAAACTGATAGATTAAACGTGGATGCCATCATATCAGAGCGTGCACAACGAGAAATCTACTTAAAAGCATTTGAGATTGCTATAAAGGTCGGTAAAGCGCGTGCAATTATGACATCTTATAACCCAGTAAATAGCTTATGGACAGCATCCAATTTTGAGATCAATAACTTACTATTAAGAAAAGAATGGGGATTAAAAGGTATTTTAGTCACCGACTGGTGGGCTAAAATGAATGATTTTAATGGTCCTGGTGATGCTAAAAATACGAAGGCTATGATTATAAGCCAAAATGACCTTTACATGGTAGTAAGTGATGCTAAAGCCAATTCTAATCAAGATAATACAAAAGAAAGTTATTTAAATGGCTCATTAAAATTAGCGCACCTACAAAAAGTAGCCAAGAATATCTTAACATATCTTATGACTACACCGGCATTCAATCGTATGCATCATTTGAAACCAAAACCAAACATGATAAAAAGAAATTATTGGTTTAAAACAAATCAAAAACCTTTAAATATACCTACACTAGATAGTTTTAAGTTAAGTGATGAAAAGTCGTATATCAATCCACTGATATTTAACCAAAAGTTAGACAATTTAAGTCATATTAGACAAAAGTCGTCTAAATCATACTTAAATAAGGAAAAAACCTCAGGTATTCTTACAATACATAATCAAAGTGATACGAATATATACCACCTTAATACACTAAATACAGTAAATAATGATGCAAACATTATCAATATAGATACACTAAACATCTTAGATTATCCTGTTTTTGGAAATAAGGCTTGGGATTCTTTAAAACTAGATTTTAATCAAGCAATTTATAGTGTTCAAGATATTGAATATTTAAATAACGAACTTCATATTATAAAAAAAGATGCAATATTAAGTTTTCCTGTTTCGCTTGATAAGGCTGGTAAGTATTTAATCGACTTTACAATATCAAGTGATTCTAGTAACCTTGCTCAAATCCCGTTTTCACTTTATTTAGACAATACATATAAGACTACTGTTACAATACATGGTACAAACGGAAATAAAGTTCAAGCCAGAGCTATTATACTTGCAGAAGAAGGACCTCAAATCCTGTCCATTAAATTCAATAAATCTAGTAATATAATTTATGAAATCAAGGTTACTCGCCATGGATAGACAATAATTATTAGAGTTAATATAAAGTAACTATGACCAAATGTGGTGATAGTTGCTTTATTTTTATCTTAAATCCATCATTTATATATTTTATTGGACCACATATACTATGTGATATAATGAGATGAAGAAACGAGGTAGAAATGAATAATTTAAAAGCAATTATATTTGATCTAGATGGTACATTACTAGATACACTAGATGATATAACAAATAGTTGTAACTATACTTTGAATCAACTTAAACTATCACATGTAAAAAAAGAAGATGTCAGACGCTATTTAGGTAATGGGGCTAAAGCCTTATGGATGCATATATTAAAGCATAATATAAACTATTTAGATGAAGCACTTTCTATTTATTTACCCTATCTAGAAACACATTCAAAAATACGTACTAAGCCTTATGAAGGTATGAATGAACTACTTCATCAATTAAAAAAAACATATCAATTAGCAGTGGTATCCAATAAACATCAAGAGGCAGTAAGTGAAATTATAGATTACTATTTTAAAGGTATGTTTGATGTGGTAATCGGAGAGCGTCCTGGTATACCTAAAAAACCAGATCCTGCACCTTTAAATCTAGCCATTAAAGAGCTTCGATTAAATAAACATGAGGTGCTATTTATAGGAGATTCAGAAGTAGATATTCAAACAGCGAAACATGCAGATGTCAAAGTCGTTGGAGTGAGTTGGGGATTTAGAGATTACACAGAATTAAAACATGAAAAACCAGATTATTTAATACTTAAGGTCGATCAAATACAAAAAATTATACAAGGGGAATAATTTATGTCACTTATAAAACTAGAAAACATTTCTAAATATTATAAGTCCGGTGAGGGTGTATCCGTAGGGATGCAAAAGATCTCACTTGAGTTTAATATTGGTGAATTTATTGCAGTCACAGGGGAATCAGGAAGTGGTAAATCTACACTTTTAAACGTCATTTCGGGTCTTGACAGCTATGAAGATGGTGAACTTTATATTCAAGATGAAGAAACATCTCATTTTTTAGTCAAAGACTGGGAAAATTACCGTTCTAAATTTGTAGGATTTGTCTTCCAAAATTATAATATTATTGATTCATTTACAGTCTACGAGAACGTTCTTTTAGCACTAGAAGTTCAAAACTATCCTAGAAAAGAACGTAAAAAACGTGCACTAGAACTGATTGATAAAGTTGGATTAACAAGTCATAAACATCATAAAGCATCTAAACTTAGTGGTGGTCAAAAACAACGTGCAGTAATTGCACGTGCTTTGGCTAAAGATACACCAATCATTGTTGCAGATGAACCAACAGGGAACTTAGACTCTGAATCCAGTAAACAAGTTATTTCGTTACTTCAAGCATTATCAAAAGATAAGTTAATCATCATTGTTACACATGACTATGATCAAGTCAAAGAGATAGCTACACGCCATATAAAGATGCATGATGGTGAAGTGGTAGAAGATAAGACATTAAAGAAAAATACACATGATGATGCCAAAATAGAGCCGTACATTAAGCCAATGACTGTGGGATCAGTTGCTCGTTTTGCTTTAAGAAATCTATTATCCAGACCTAGATTACTACTGTTTTTTATTGCACTACAAGTAATGATCATTTTAGTCTTTACAATGACGTATAGTAATGTAATGAATACAGCAAGGCAAGATTTATTTAATTTAAATTTAGATATGGGTCCTGATATTCAAATATTTGATTTTCACACTTCAAATATGTCGGATAATCGTATGAATGTTGTTAGAAAAGATGGTCAGACAATATCTTCAGATGATGTTGAATATTTATCTAGTCTAAGCGGTTCAAATCACTTTGTTTACGAAGGTGTCTTGTTCATTGATGAAATAGAAACGAACTATATGTATTATACACATCCTCAAGGATATACAGAGTATATTCCGCAAACTTATAAATACGACACAACGTACTTCATCTCTAAACAACCGCAATTTCTAATTGAAGGGAAAATGACAAACCTTAGTGCTACTGAAGTTGTTGTATCCAATGCTTTAAGAGTGAATATTGGTGCAATTCTTTATAGTAGAGAAGATGTTGTTACTTCAGAAGAAGTAACCCCTATACAACTAGATACTTATATATATCGATTCCCATTTGAAGATTTTCCGGATAAGAATATTAACAATATCACTTGGTTAATCACTTATGATCATATTGAAACAATCTCATATTATGGCTGGGACCTACTTGATTTAGAACAATTAGACCCTGTTAGAAAAGATTACGTAACAAATGTTTCTGTCTTAGTTGAGTTCTATGAATATAATGAAATTAATTATACAGTTGTAGGTATATTTGATGACTCCAATCGTGGTGCCCTTTACTTTTCACATGATGAATTACTTAATGCCAGTGGTAATCAAACCTTATCACTTTCTGCAAGTAGTGAAATTACAGCTGAAAGGCTCTTTAAAGCAATTGATAAAACAACATATAGAGTGATTTATCCAGCACTTGAACAAAATGCGATTCAAGCATTATTTGCACCAATCAACTTTCTGATTTCACTATTCTTTTACACTTTAATCTACGCATTTGCATTATTCTTATACTTTATTCTATATTCAGTCATGAAGAATGTAATGAGTTCTAGAAAGAAAGATTTTGCAATCTTTAGATCGATTGGTACCAATGAGTCTAAACTTGGTTTATTAGTTATATTTGAACAAGTATATATGATGGTCATTTCATTTATTGTATCTATGATTGTCATAAATATCTTAAGTTACTCAAATTACAGTATGAACTTAATCCTACAACGTTTACTTCCGTTTGATTATGTTATTTTATTCCTAACATTTACTTATCTATCTATATGGTTAGCTAGAAGATTCAATAAGAAGACCTTTAAAATATCAGTCATTGAAAATCTTACAGAAAGTAGAGAAGATACATTATGATAAGCGTTAAACATTTAGATAAACACTTTAATCGTGGTAAGAAAAATAGTATTCATGTATTAAATGATGTATCTTTAGATTTCCCTAATAAGGGCCTTGTTGTTTTACTAGGACCATCTGGATCTGGTAAGACAACACTACTTAATGTGATTGGTGGACTTGATAAAGTTCAAAAGGGTCAAATTGATTTCTTTGATCATCATATATCACATTATAAATCTGCAATATGGGATAAAATTCGTACTGAAGAAGTAGGCTATATTTTCCAAAATTATTACTTAATGCCAAATTTAAGTGTGTTTGATAATGTGGCGTTTGTTCTTAAGATGATCGGTATTCAAGATAAAAACGAGATAGAAACTAGAGTGAACTACATCTTAAAACAGGTAGGTATGTACCGTTTTAGAAAAAAACGTAGTACGCAATTATCTGGTGGACAACAACAAAGGGTAGCGATAGCTAGAGCACTTGTTAAAAACCCTAAAGTGATTATTGCTGATGAACCTACTGGTAATTTAGACAGTAAAAATACACTAGAAATCATGAATATCATTAAATCAATTTCTGCTAACAAATTAGTTGTATTAGTAACACATGAAAAAGAACTTGCAAACTTTTATGGGGACCGAATCATTGAAATTAAAGATGGTAAAATCATCAATGATGATCAAAATACCACGTTACTAGACCATGCATTTTCCAATGATAATACGATTTACTTGAAGGACTTAGTGGAAGTATCTAGTTTAGATTCAAAACACTTAAAAGCATCCTTTTATTCAGATAGTGATGATGTATTACCTACTCAAGTACGTTTAATCATTAAAAATAAGACACTTTATTTAGATATTCAATCAGATATTCAAAAGATTAAGTTGCTAAATGAAGAATCTCATATGATTGTCAAAGATGAACATTTCACTAAAAAGACAAGAGAAGAAATGTTAGTTACAACATTTGATGATAGTGTCTTAGATCATACAAACTTAGATAAGCATAAGAAGTTTACAATTTCTTTCAAAAACAGTTTTTGGATTGCTTTTAGAAAACTCATAAACTTTGGTCGCAAAGGTAAACTCATGTTAGCAATCTTTATGATTAGCGGTATGTTAGTAGCATTTGCAACCATTAATATGTACAGTATTCTTACAAAAGACTATAAAGATGCACTTACGATGGATGAACGTTATATCCAGGTAAATAAGAACTCGTTTTATCAAGGAAACGGTGGTGCATCAGCTTTACTTGACAAGGTAAACGATGAAACCAATGGGGATTATGTCATTTATATGCAAAGACTCGCAGCTAGTAACCAGTTAAGAATCAATTTAGGTAATGGGGCATTTAAATCTTTAGCATCTAATATTAAAATAGAATATAGTAAACAACTTAAACAAAATGATATATATGCAGGCAGATTACCTTTAAATGCTAATGAAATTGTTTTAAGTTATGGTGTTTATTCAAAAGATGTATTAAGTGATCAAAACTACCAAGATATAGGTATTTGGCGTCCAGAGGATTTCATTGGCGAAGTACTAGCATTTAGTGGTGCATTAAGTGACCCACAAAAGCGTTATACAGTTGTAGGTATATCTAAAGCTAAGTATATTGCTATTTATGCATATGATTATAATACAGCATTTACTTTGACAAACTTTGATTCTATCAATAGTCCAAGTTATACAACAACTAGAGAGTTCGAAGAATCTATATTAGCATCCTCAGGTGCTAGTTTAGATGCCTATATCTTTACACCAAACTATTTAGAACTTAAACAAGCACTAGAAGATGCAGGTTACATGGTGAAATTAAGCAGTCAAGCTGTCATTGACCAAAATAATATAGCAATTGCACAACAAACTGCTGCAAATTTACTTATTACAATCTTTTTAATTGGTGGTGGCTTATTAGCATTTTACTTTGTGATGCGTTCTAGTATGATATCTCGCATTTATGAAATATCTGTATATAGAGCCTTAGGTGTAAGAAAACTAGAAATTTATAGTTCATTTGCTGTTGAAATTATACTTTTAACAACTGTATCCTCTTTAATCGGATTTGGACTGATGTCATTTATACTAGGTGCATTTTCTAATTCACCGCTAAGAACATTTATAGGTTTTAGAATTGATTTTTTCATTATCTTATTTGGTGTAATCTTTGTATATGCAACAAATCTACTGATAGGTCTACTTCCAATGGGACTCTTACTTAGAAAAACACCTGCACAAATTATAAGTTCTTACGATATATAGCTTAAAAATAAAAAGGGGATTG
>NZ_JADNRS010000018.1 GCF_015709225.1 Acholeplasma laidlawii | reverse complement strand
TCTCTCCATATGAAAATTCCTCTACCTTTAGTACAGTTCCGTCTTCATCTTTAAATGTTATTTCATATTTGTTTATCGTAGCTTCAAATACAGCTACATATTCAACATTTCCTGTAACTGCCTCAATTGATGGACTCCATCCAACAAATGTATAACTATACTCTATTGTTGATTCTTTTGTTGGCGTTGCTCCTTGATATTCTGGTATTGTTCCGTGGGTGACTTCAAGTTCTTCTAGTAATATCGTGCCATCTTCATTTTTCCATGTAACTTTATATGTGTTGACATTGTAAGTTGCTGTTACTTCTAATTCACCAGTTATATTACTAAATGCTTTATCCCAGCCTGTGAATGTATAACCTACTCTACTTGGATCTGCTGGTGCGCTTGCTCCACTTCCGTATTCTACTTGCTCTCTCTTTATTTCGCTTCCATCGTAATCTTTAAAT
>NZ_JADNRS010000017.1 GCF_015709225.1 Acholeplasma laidlawii | reverse complement strand
GACATAAAAAATTATCTAAACCCTAATTCAGTTCTATACTGTATTGGGGTTTTATATTTTAATGAGTATGCGAGTCTTTCATTATTAAAATATGCTACATACTTTTTAATAATTTCTAATGGTTTATCACTATGATAAAAATTATAATCATATTTAAGTTCGTCTTTTATCCAACCATTAAGTGATTCAACAATTGGATTATCTGTAGGGGTTGCTATTCTCGACATTGACCTTTTTATGGTATGATTAAATAAAGAGTTGAAGCCTCTTGAGGTATATATTGCTCCTTGATCAGAGTGCACAATCGTGTCAAGGTTCATATATCCTCTTTTTTCTTTTTCATCTAAAAAGTTTTTTGCAGCATTATAATGATTTATTGGACTTAAACCATAATTACTGCGTCTTATATCGTAGGCTATAATTGTATTATCGAATAAATCAATATATAGATTCCAGTCATATTTACCACTTTTATGAGTGAGTATTGTTATATCTGTACATACTTTCTCAAATGGACGACTTGCATCAAAGTCATGTAGTAAATTTGGATAAATCTCATGTTCTTTTCCAGCCTTGTGGCGCTTTATTCTCACCTTTGAACGAATACCTAATAACTTACAACACTTATGACATAAAAGATCTGAAAAGTATCGATTTGTTTTATTTCTAATATAAGCTGCTCTATGTTTATAACCCCATATCTTATGTTTAACATAAGTTTCTTTAATTTCTTCTATTAACCATAATCTATTTGCTTGGTATCTGTTTATGATACCTTTTCTTTTTACCCATTTATAGTACCCTGAACGCGATACACTCATATATAGACATAAGCTTTCAACAT
>NZ_JADNRS010000016.1 GCF_015709225.1 Acholeplasma laidlawii | reverse complement strand
ATTACACGTCTTTCAATTACTAAAGTTCTTGTTATTGCTGTTGCACCGTACATATCGTCACCAGCAAAGGAAATATTAACATTATATGTTCCTGCATTTACTGGTAAGGAAATACTTCCATTATAAGTAATAACAAAATCCTTAAACACTTCTTCATTAGAAGTTGGATCAAAAGTTTTAATTGTTAGTGCTTTTTCAGTTGCGTCATAAATATTATTATTATTGCTAGTTTCAAATCTTAATGTTGCAGGTGTAACTGTAAGTGTTCCAATAACATATGTAAATTTATAATTACTTGATACATATCCTGATGAAATCCATATTAAGTATTCTCCAACTACACTTAAGTCTTCTGCATCGGTTTGGTAAATTAAATTACTGCCATTTGCAAATTCAACACTATTATTTAGATTGTCGCCCTCAATAAACCCAGCAACATTGCTTGCAAACAATGAACTAGTAATTTCTTCACCAAATGTTTTAAATGAATCAGAAATTGTTACTACTAATTCTTTTTTATTTATTCTTAAATAAGTAACTCCATTAATAATTTCATAGTTATTTGAAACATCTAGGCTACCTTCAAATACTTTTGCAACTATTTCATGAGTACCTACATTTTTGTTATATCCTTCTAATTCGATATGTTGGTCAGTAAGAATATTATTAGCTCCACTAATAATACCTTCTAAATCAAATATATCGCCATAAGTAATATTAGTATTACCTATAATATCGATAATTATTTGTTTTGGCTCAACAATTAAAATTGAAGGTCTAAAGCTAATTGTATAGTTACTACCTGCATTTAAACTACCTTGTAGAATATCATAAGTTCCAACAGAACCAATAAATTCATCAATCATTAATTCTCCTGTTATTAAATCCTTATTTTCCTCGTATTTAAATCCAGTAACACTATATAAATCTTTTTCTATTTCACTTTCTAATGTTCCATAAACAACTGTTTGAGGGAAAGCATTAATTGTTAATACTGCTGGTACAATACTATATTCAAAATTAGTTATATCTAAAACATAGTAATTAGTTATATCTTCATCATTTATATTTAATATTGTAATATCATCTTTACCTACTACATATTCATTTACATTTCTATTACTATGATTTGAAATAACTATTCTATCACTAAAGACTAAGTCATTAGTGTTTGGATTAATAATATAACTATTTCCATAAACTACTGTTTCTAATCCTATAAAGCTTAAGTTTAAATATCTTGGATCAATTTTCATTGTTCCATCGATATAGTTAACTTCATAATTATTATTTAAATCAAGTGATGATGTAATTGTAATAGTATTTTCGCCAACTAATTCACTTGATAAATTATAATGAACAACAAAACTATCTACTGGATCTAGTCCTATAACTTCATAGTCAAAATCACTTTGATCACCATATGTTTTTATTAAATCTTTAGCTTTAATTGAAATTTCTCTAGTAATAATTTCAAACATTACAACTTCATCACTTAACTCTACTACATAATTAGGATTACCATCTAATGTTCCTATATTAATTGCATAAGTACCAACATTACGGTTATTACCAATTGATAACGATCCTTTTAGAACAGTTTCATCATCGTTATTTGCAAGATTAAAGACATCATATTCAATATCTACGATATTTGTTCCGTCATATACTTTAGTTTGACCCACATTAGGTGTAATAACTAATGTTCTTTGTGTAATTTCTAAAGTAACTTCGTTAACTTCTACATTAAAGTTTGCAGCATTCATTGAGTCTACGCTTATTACATAACTTCCTACATCTTCGCCTTCAGCTCTTGTTAATACTACAT
>NZ_JADNRS010000015.1 GCF_015709225.1 Acholeplasma laidlawii | reverse complement strand
ACATTAAGTAACTTGATACTATCCATCCTGTATCATTGAATATATCTTTTCTAACTGCTCTATACCCTTTTTCAGGATGGATAGTATGGTAATTATTAATGAGCTGTTTGAGTGTTTCTTTTGTTTCTTGTCTTGGTGTTTTAATATCTATTCTCATTAACCATCTATAATATCCACTCCTACTAATTCCGATATATTCACACAAGTCGTTTATATAGTATTTAACTCTGAACTTATGGATCAAACTATACTCAT
>NZ_JADNRS010000014.1 GCF_015709225.1 Acholeplasma laidlawii | reverse complement strand
TAACCTTAAACTTTTTAAGCTAATTTATTTGAGAATTTATTTTGGATGAATTTAACAAGTTCAACAACAACTAATGGAGTAACTGATAAGCCTAATACAACTAACCAATCTAACCATTGCCAATGTAACACATCATCTACACCAAAGATATTGTTTGCTATAAATGGGACAAATACAGTGATCAATTGTAATACTAGACATCCAATGAATGCATAGATTAAGAATTTATTTGGTTGTAGTTTAAATGTAGAGTGTTTTTCACTTCTAACATTAAATGCATGGAATAATTGTGAGATTGCTAATACCATAAAACCGATTGTTTGGGCATGTTGTAATTTATTATCTTCATCACCAATTAAATAACCAATGTAAAATGCTAAAAATGTGATGAAACCGATTAAAATACCTTGCCAAGCAACTTTTCTACCTAAACCGTCTGCAAATATGCCTTTTGAATTATCTCTTGGAGGTTGGTTCATGACATCTGGTTCTTTAGGTTCTAGACCAAGTGCAATCGCCATAAATGAGTCAGTTACTAAGTTAACCCATAAGATTTGGGCAGCCGTTAAAATTTGTAATTGTGGTTCATTTGGGAATAATACAATACCTAATGTAACACCTAAGAAGATTGTAATGATTTCACCAATATTACATGATAGTAAGAAGTGAATTGCTTTTTTAATGTTGGAAAGAATTGTACGACCTTCTTTAACTGCTGAAACGATAGTTGCAAAGTTATCATCAGTTAAAATCATGTCTGCAGCACCTTTAGCAACTTCAGTACCAGTAATGCCCATTGCTATACCAATATCAGCACGTTTAATACTTGGTGCGTCATTCACACCGTCACCTGTCATCGCAACAATCTTACCTGTTGTTTTCCATGCTGTAACGATACGTACTTTATTTTCAGGAGAGACACGTGCATATACTCTGATTTGAGGAAGTTTTTCAAAGAACTCATCATCAGACATACGGTCTAGTTCTTTACCTGTGATTGCTAAATGACTTTGTTCTAGAATACCTAGATCAGTTGCAATAGCAACCGCTGTATTCTTATGGTCACCAGTAATCATGATAGTGATAATGCCAGCATTTTTAGTTTCAATAATTGCATCTTTGACTTCGGGTCTTGCAGGGTCGATCATACCGACTAGACCTAGAATTATTAAGTCATTTTCTAAATCATCATGAGTTAATTCTAAGACTTCAGGTTTTTGTTCATATACTTTATAAGCAATAGCTAACACACGTAATGCTTGGTCTGCGAAATCTTGATTTTGTTGAGTAAAAGTATCGATTACTGTAGGAGTAACTTTTTCGATGGAACCATGATTATTAATATGAGAAGCCTTAGCGAATAATACATCTGGAGCACCTTTTGTTATAGATACATACTTACCATCAATCACATGAACAGTAGTCATTAACTTACGTTCAGAGTCAAATGGAAGCTCGTGTACTCTAGGGTAAGTTTCTAGGACTTTAATTGGATCATCATTTGTTGCAATAGACAAATCAGTTAAAGCAATCTCTGTTGGATCACCGATTTTAATATACGTATTTTCATCAGATAATTGAACTTTAGTATCATTACATAGAACACCATAATCAATTAACATTTTTAGTTCTTTAGTAGGGTTTATGATATCAGTTACCTTAGTAGTACTTCCGTATAAGTATGTTTCAGTAATTGTCATGACGTTTTGAGTTAATGTACCAGTTTTATCAGAACATATAATAGAAGTAGACCCTAAGGTTTCAACTGCAGGTAGTGTACGCATGATAGCGCGTTGTTTAACTAAGTTTTGCATACCGATTGCAAGTACAATTGTAATAATCGCTGGTAAACCTTCTGGAATCGCTGCAACCGCTAAAGCAATGGATGACATAAATATTTCAATCCAAGCAATATTTTCTACACCAACAGTAAACCAACCTCTTAATATTTGAATAATAAAGATGATAGTAACTACAAATAAAGCGATAATAGCTAGAGTTTTACCGAGTTTAGAAATAGTTTTTTGAAGTGGCGTCAATTCTGTTTCGGTAGTAGAAAGCATTGTAGCAATCTTACCGATCTCAGTGTGCATACCAGTAGAAGTAACAACTGCTAAACCACGACCATAAGTAACAACAGTACTCATGTAACCAATGTTAAATCTATCACCTAATGCGATCTCTTCTTGATGGATGGCATCAATGTTTTTCTCAACCGGAATTGGTTCACCTGTTAATGCAGATTCATCTGTCTTTAGGTTGATAGATTCAATAATTCGAATATCTGCTGGGATATAATCTCCTGCATGTAATACAATAATATCACCAACTACAACATCAGCAACATCGATGATGATTTCTTGACCATCTCGTAAGACTGTGGTGTGTGGGTTGGACATTTTCTTAATAGACTCTAAAGCTTGTTCAGCTTTAGATTCTTGTGCAACACCTAAAATAGCATTAATGATAACGATTGCTATAATAAGTAAGCCTTCTGTTAATTCCTCAGGTTTATTTTGAATAATAGCACCAGCAAAGGCGACAACTGCAGCAATGATTAGTACTATAACCATAAAATCCTTAAACTGATCTAAAAGTCTAGCAAATAAACTTCGTTTTTTCCCCTCGGCTAGTGCATTTGGACCGTTTGCCTCTAATCTTTTTTTGGCTTCATCGGAACTTAAGCCTTTTAAGGATGTCTGATGCTTTTCAAGCACCTCTTCGACATTCATTTGAAATACGGTTTTTTCTTTCATATTTTGTTTCCTTTCTATATAAATAAAGACCATCAAAACCAAAAACTGGTCTTGAAGGTCTCGTTTACAAGTTATACTTGAAAATTAACCGGGCTGATACTAGCCGTATTGACGATTAATTTTTGGGAACTACTCCCCTTCTCAGTGAATATTTTATCACAACAAGGGTAATAATTCAAACCTAAAGTTTAGAAAATTCGACAGCAATCAATGCTGCAATTTTCGCATTATTGTAGATAAGACCAATATTAGATTCAAGACTTGTTATATCCTTATTACTATGTAGCACTTTAAGTAAGTATGGTGTTAATTCTTTACCGGTAATATTATTTTCTTTTGCTGATAATATAGCACTTGAAATTGCTTTGTCTAAACTTGCTTTATCTATTGCATAATGTTGAGGTATCGGGTTTGCAACAAGGATACCACCGCTTAAGCCCATACTCCATTTTGTATACATGAGTTGTGCGATTTGACTAGCTTCATCTAATTGATAAGTAGTATTTAAACCAGATACATTTGAAAAGAATGCGGGGAATTCGCTTGTTTGATATCCAATAACCTCTACACCTTTGGTTTCAAGATACTCTAGTGTAAGATTTAGGTCCAGTATAGCTTTAGCCCCAGCTGAGACAACAGCAATCTGTTTTTCAGAAATCTCTTCAAGATCTCTTGAAATATCAAATGTTGCAGCAGCATGCTTATGTACACCACCAATACCACCTGTTGCAAATACTTTGATACCCACCATGTCCGCAATTAGGATAGTTGCTGAAACTGTAGTAGCACCACTGTATTTTTTGATAACGCAATAAGGTATATCACGTTTGGATACTTTTAGTACATTTGATTGTTTGCCTAACGTTGTGAGTTCGTTTGGATTTAACCCCACTTTAATACGACCATCAATGATAGCGATTGTAGCAGGTGTAGCACCGCTTTGTTCAACTATCTTTTCAACATTTAGTGCAGTTTCAACGTTTTTGGGATAAGGCATACCATGTGCAATAACTGTAGATTCTAATGCGACCACAGGTTTACCAGATCTTAGAGCATCTAACACTTTTGGATGAATATCAATGAACTGGTTCATATAATTACCTTCTTTATACGTATTTTACAGGTTCTAAGTTAGCGTCGTATTTTAATACTGTAATATGTTTTATTTTGACATCTTTTAAAGGTTGATCATAACCATCTGTTCGTACTGAAGCGATTTTATCAACAATTTCAATTCCTTCAATAACTTTACCAAATGATGCATATTGACCATCTAAGTGTGGAGAATCTTGATGCATAATGAAGAATTGTGAAGTTGCCGAGTTTTTATCCATTGTTCTTGCCATAGATAAAACACCTCTTGAATGTTTTAAATCGTTTTTAAATCCGTTAGATGTAAATTCACCTTTAATAGGCATTTCTCTAACTTTAGGATTTGCGCCTCCTTGAATCATAAAACCTTTGATGATACGATGGAAAATTAGACCATCATAGAAGTTTTTATTCACATAGTTCATAAAATTAGAGACTGTATTTGGTGCGATATTTGGGTAGAGTTCTACCTTTAAAGTACCAAATTCTTCAATCTCCATTGATAATAGAATTTCTGACATATTATTTTGAGTCCTTTCAATTATTATTAATTTCATTTTATCATATCATGTTATAATGGAGATAGAAAGTGAGCGATAAATTTATGATAGATTTTGGACATGGTGTCGCAAGCGGAAAAATCATATTAATGGGTGAACACTCAGTAGTTTATGGAAAACCCGCAATTGCACTACCCTTTAAACAAGCACAAATTAGCTCAAAAGTCTTTAAAACAAATGATAAAATTACAATTGATTCTTTTTATCATAAAGGTTATTTAGATGATGCTCCGGACACATTATACGGTATAAAACAACTTACATATATTGTCTTAGTATATTTAAAACAACCATTTCATGGTATACACATTCAAGTTGAATCATCTTTACCACCACAACGTGGTCTAGGTTCATCCGCATCTGTTTCAATAGCGATTGTTAGATCGCTTTTTGATGCTTTCAAAGTAGAATTAAGTCAAGAACGTCTCAATTATTTTGTCGATGTAGCGGAACAAATACATCACGTAAATCCATCTGGGTTAGATGCAATTACTATTGCATTTGGACAAGCTGTATTTTATCAAAAGGATTTAGGCAAGACGTTAATTCCACTAAAAATGGATGCAGTTATTGTAGTTGCAGACACCGGTAAAAAAGGATTAACTAAAGAAGCAGTACAAGAAGTAAAACAATTATGGACGGATAATCCAACGATTGTATCTCCAATTATGGATAGATTAGAAGAACTTACGAATGAGGTACGAACATATTTAGAGACCAATGAAATTATTCGACTTGGTCTTGCTATGACAGAGGCACATCAGTTACTTAGAAGTATTAAAGTTTCTGATGACTTACTTGAAAAATTAGTAAATGTATCACTATTAAACGGTGCATTAGGCGCTAAACTTACCGGTGGTGGTAAGGGTGGTTGCATGATTGCACTCGCACAAAATGAAAATCAAGGTATACGAATTGCAGATGCACTAAAGAATGCAGGGGCAGTAAATACTTGGCTTTATGACTTAAAGGAAATTGTATTATGACACACACAGCAAAAGCAAACGTAAATATTGCACTTATTAAATACTGGGGGAAAAAGGACATAGAATGGAATTTACCACTAACTTCCTCTATTAGTCTAACTTTAGATGCCTTTTATACCGAAACTACAGTTACATATGATTCACTATTAACAGCTGATATATTACTCATTGATGATGAAACTATTACTGGTGGAGAGTATGTAAGAGTATCTAAATATATGGATAAGTTAAGAAAATTATATAGTATTCCATATTACGCAAAGATTTCATCTTATAACTTTGTACCAAAAAAAGCAGGTTTAGCTTCTTCATCTTCAGCATTTTCAGCACTTGCATATGCTGCAACTAAAGCATATGGACTAAATCTTGATTCTAAAGAACTTTCATCCCTATCAAGATTAGGAAGTGGTTCTGCATCACGTTCTATCTATGGTGGTCTGGTTTTATGGCATGAAGGACATGATCATAAATCTTCTTATGCAGAACATTTAACACACATGGATGATTTAGCATTAATTGTATGTTTAATTGATGAGACACCTAAAAAAGTAAATAGTACCGATGCAATGAACAGATTAAATGAATATCCAGACTTAAAAGAATTATGGACTTTAAGTACAGAAGATGCATTTAATGATATGAAAGAAGCCATACTAGAAAATGATTTTGACAAGATGGGGTCTATTGCAGAATCTCATGCAAGTTTAATGCACTATATAATTCAAGAAACTGGAGTTTCTTATTTAACTGATCAATCATTTAAGGTCATGGATTTAACTGAAAAAATACGTAATGAGGGTATACCTGTATATTACACAATGGATGCAGGAGCTAATGTTAAAATTTTAACTAAAAAAGAACATGTAGAATCAGTTAAAGCTAGATATGAAAAATTATCTAAGGTTATAGTAAGTTATACAGGAATGGGGGTAATTTCCTTATGATATCACTAAAAATACCTGGAAAGTTATTCATTATTGGGGAATATTCAGTAGTTAAACCTGGTAATGAAGCAATAATAGCGGCTGTTGATAAGTTTATACATGTTAGGGTTAAAGAGGATTCTGATTACCAATTTTCTTCTGAAATGGGACATTTTAGATGGATGTTATCTGATCAATTACCTGTCTTTGTTTACGACACCTTGACACACGCAAAAGCAGCTGTTTACATAGCTCATAAGTATTTAAAATATAAAGAAATTACACCTAAAAGTTATAGTATTGAACTTTTTTCTGAACTTACAAGTAAAGATAACATAAAATATGGATTAGGTTCATCAGGTGCTGTTATAGTCGCTGTTATTAAAGGCATTTTAAATTTTCATGGTATTGAAATTGCAAGATTAGATTTATTTAAATTAAGTGTATTAGCGCAAATAGAAATTTCTGATATTACATCAGGTGGTGAGTTAGCAGCATCCATTTATGGTGGTTGGATATTTTATCAAAGATATGATCTTATTTGGATATTAAACAGAAAAGGACATATTTCTGAAGTCATGGAGATGACTTGGCCACTACTTAAAATAGAAAAACTTAAGAGAGGTTCCATAAAGTTGGCTGTATGTTTCTCTGGCATTTCTCATTCGACCAAGGCATACACCGATAAAATGACCAGTTTTAGTGGTAGCAATTGGTATGCAAACTTTTTAGCAAAAACTAAAGTCATTGTTAACCAATTTAAAGAAGCATTTATAAGATCAGATTATTATACAATCAAGTATATGATTGATCTATATCGTCAAAAACTTAATGAATTAGAAGAAAATGCTGGTATTAAAATTGAATCAGAACCATTTAAGAAGATGATTCAAATTGCTAGTGATTACGGTTATTCAGCCAAAACTAGTGGTGCAGGGTATGGAGACTGTGGTATTGCACTTACAAAAAATGAAACAGATAAAAGAACGCTTCAAGATGCATGGATTAAAAATGGATTAATTGCACTTGATATAAAGGTATGGGATTACGATGAGTAAAAATAGAAAAGATGATCATATTAATATCGCCAAATCATTCAAGAAAAAACCAAATATGTTTGATAAGATAATTTTAGAAGGTACAGATTTACCCGATTTATCTATTGACGATATTGATTTATCTACAGAATTTTTAGGTATGAAAGTTCCATATCCTTTCTATATTAATGCCATGACTGGCGGTAGTGAAAAAGCACATAAGATTAATGAATATCTATCGAAGATTGCAGCTTATTTCAATTTACCAATGGTTACTGGAAGTCAATCTATTATGTTTAAAGATCCATCCTCAATCGAATCATTTAAGGTTATAAGGAATAATCATAAAGGTATTATAGTAGGTAATATTAACCCGAATATGACACTAGAACAAGCACAAGTAGCAGTTTCTATAATTGAAGCTAATGCCTTATCGATTCACTTAAATGTGATTCAAGAACTCGTTATGAACGAAGGTGATAGAGATTTTAGATTGTGGTCCAACCACATCGAATCTGTAGTTAAACATCTAAATAAACCAGTTATTGTTAAACAAGTTGGGCTCGGTTTATCACTTAAGACTATCCAAAAACTAAAAACATTAGGTATAAAATATATTGATGTTTCTGGTAGTGGTGGTACTTCATTTATTGATATTGAATCCACCAGAAGTGCTAAGGATTATAGTTATTTAAATGATTTTTTAATTGATACTGCCCAAACCTTAATCAATCTTAAAAATGAAAAAGATTTAGAAATATATGCATCCGGTGGTATACGTCATCCGCTTGATGTGATAAAATCACTCATCTTGGGTGCTAAGGCTTGTGGATTATCTAAGTGGTTCTTAGATTTAACAGATTTAGAATTCGATGATGCAGTTAAAAAGGTCGAGGAATTTATTGAAGATCTTAAAAAAATCATGCTAATACTTGGTGTTTCTAACTTAAATCATTTAAAAGAAGTAACATACAAAATAGTATAAATAAAAACCATCACTTTTAAAAGTGATGGTTTTCTTTAATAATGGACCTTTTTTATGCTTCGTTTGCTTGTATCTTCTTAACTACACTCATAGTAAGGAATACAAATGCTGCAATTAATAACAACGTTGTAAACCAAACATTAACAGATTGATCTATATTATTTGAAAATGATGTAAAGATGACATTCAATCTAAAGAAAATGGAGTTAGTGATTGCATACATGGCATATGCAATACCTACTGTACCAGAACCCAATAAAAATGCAGCAAGAACGATTAAGAACACCATAAGTGTTGAACTAAATCCAAATACAACATAATATGCTGCAAAGAAGATAATCATTGGTAGTGAAATGAGTTCATTAACCTTTGCAGGTTTTGGTCTATCATAAAGTAAATATGCAACAACTACACCTAAAGTATACAACATAATAAGTACACTTACAATTTGATTCCCATTAAATGCATCTGATGGGTTATTACTGAATAAATCACCTAAAAATCCACTAAGAGATGATGCAAATAAAAAGAATAAAATACCATGTGATAATAAAGCGTTAGACTTTGATTGTGCCCATATGACTGCAAACATTAAAATCATGATACCAAGATAAACACCGAATGTAACTAAGTTAAAAGTTCCGATATTTTTTATAATATTCAGAATGTCTGCATGCCAAAAGACTGCAAATATGACTACGATCAAACCACCAATTGAAACGGCAAACCCTTTTAAGGCTATTAATAATGCCTTCATACTATAAATCCTCCTTTAATGTATTTTTATACATCTATATGATACTATTTTATAAAAAAATACAAAAAAAAGTGTCATAAATGCATAAGACACTTTATTTAAACTATTTTTTATGCTTTTTAGACACCTTTTTTGATTTAGTAAACCATCCAAATGGAATGGTATTTGCTAGAGCAAGACCTAAAGCGTAGTAATACCAAGCGATTAAAGGTTTATCTTCTTCAGTTAAAGGACTAGATAATTCACTTTTAGGTACTAAATGAATTTGACCATCTAAGTAAGTTATTTCAATAAAAATATCAGTCTCACCAAATTCTATAATGTAATAACTATCAGCTACAGAAGTCTCAGGCGGTCGTTTAACTGTATAAAGTTCCATTGGGTTTAACCTTACGAATTTATAGTCTAAAGCAAAAATAAATATAATTAATATTGTAATCATAAAGCGATTCAAGATAAGTTTAAGTAAAAGTTTCATAATTCCACCATTTAATTCTAAATTTATACTATAATTATTGTATCATATAATTAGTATATTGATTATGAATTAAAGAATCAAAATAGATAGAAGAGGATGAATACATATGTATAAAGAAACTAGAATCATACAGGCATCTGAAATTGGTTATAACAATAGGGTAAGAATCACAGATCTTATTGATATGATTCAAGATGTGGAAGGTGCACATATTGAATCATTAAGTGCACTTGCAAAAGAAAGTAGAGAACAAAATTTTGCAATTGTCTTAAATTTTCGTTATGTACATATTAAATATTGGCCAAAGTATAAAGATATGTTAGAACTTACCACATATCCTTATGAAACAAAACAATTTTTAGGATATCGTAATACCTTAATACATGATCTTATGGGTAACTTATTAGTAGAATCTTATTGCTTAGGATCATTTATACATCTAGAGAGTAAGGCACCACATAGACTAAGTAATGAAGTACTTAGAACACTAGGTAATAGAAAAAAACATGATATGACTTATATGGGCAGAAAGATTAGTCTGAATAGAAAATTAGTCTTTGTAAAGTCCTTTAATCAAGTTGTATTGCCATCCCATCTAGATTACTATCAACATCTAAATAATGCAGTATACGTTGATTTTGCATATAACATGCTTCCTATGGATTTTCAATTTAGCACTTTAATTTGTGAGTATAAAAAGGATTTTCAATTATTTCAAAAAATGGTTTTAAAACTATATCAAACCGAAGAAGGGTTCTTGGTACAGTTTTTTGATGAGTCACAAACACTTTATTCAGTAATTGAATTTAAATAACTAAATTTAGCTTTTGCCATATAAATATGATAATATGAGATGGCAATAAAATTTAAGGAGCGTATTTATGAAAGTTTTTGACTACGAAGATATTCAACTTATTCCTTCTAAAAGTATTGTAAAATCTAGAAGTGAATGTGATACATCTGTTCAATTTGGACCCAGAAGATTTAAACTTCCAGTAGTTCCAGCAAACATGGCAACCATTATTGATGAAAAGTTAGCAATCTGGTTAGCAAGTCATGATTATTTTTATATCATGCATAGATTTGATGAAGCATCACGTATTCCTTTTATGAAAAAGATGAAGGAACTTAACTTGTATACATCGATTTCTGTTGGTGTGAAACCACAAGAATATGATTTTGTTGAAGAACTATCAAGACTTAATTTAGTTCCTGACTATATTACAATTGATATAGCACATGGTCATAGTCAATTAGTTATTGACATGATTATACACATTAAAAAACATTTACCTACATCATTTTTAATTGCGGGTAATGTTGCAACGCCTGAAGCAGTAAGAGAACTCGAAAATGCTGGCGCTGATGCTACAAAAGTAGGGGTTGGTCCTGGTAAGGTTTGTATCACTAAAATTAAAACGGGTTTTGGTACAGGTGGATGGCAATTAGCAGCACTTTCTCGCTGCAGTAAAGTAGCTAGAAAACCAATGATCGCAGATGGTGGAATTCGTACGCATGGTGATATTGCTAAATCTATCAGATTTGGTGCATCTATGATTATGATCGGTTTTTTATTTGCAGGACATGAAGAATCACCTGGACAAACAATTGAAGAAGATGGAAAAATACTTAAAGAATATTTTGGTTCAGCATCAGAATATCAAAAGGGTGAAAAGACCAATGTTGAAGGTAAGCGTATCTTAATTTCTTACAAAGGTAAAATAGAAGATACCTTAAAAGAAATGACTGAAGATTTACAGTCATCTATATCTTATGCAGGTGGTAAAGATATTGAAGCAATTACAAAAGTTGACTATGTAATTGTTAAAAACTCTATTTTTAATGGAGATTGGATTTAACTAAAAAACGGTAATGAAGCAGTTTTTAATCAAAACTGCTTTTTTATGCACTTTTTTATAATATTGATATAATATAGTTAACGAAATCATCTAGGGGAGATAGTATGGTTTTTAATTTAATTATTTTTTATACATAGATGAAAGATTAGACTTACAAGTACTCATCTTATATATCTCATTAATCTATATTTATGCGAGATCATCTATTACTATAAATTTAAGAAGAGATGATATTGAGGGTAAAACCCTTTACTAAACTTTACAACGATACTTTACATAGTACTATATTCATTTAGAGTGCTACACATATTGTTCATATTTAGAGATAATAATTCTTATAGTGAACTTAAAGACAGTCAAACAATCACTGTAATCTTTACCTTCTTATTACAGATACTTTTAACATTTATTGTATCTAATTTAATCTATAATCGGGCTCGAGGTGAAATAAAGAAAATTAATAGTGGGTTTCATCATTCACCGGTTTCAATGCTGATGCTTGATGAAAATAAGAAAGTAGTCGATGTAAATACCCGATTTTCTGATTTTTTAGGTTATAGAATTGAAGAGTTACTTGGAAGTCAGGTTTGTGAACTTAAAATATTTAAAGAAATCTGTCATTTAACAGAATTTAAACAGATGATGGCGTCGAATAATCCATATCATAATATGGAATATAGTGTAGTGAAATCAGATGGTAGCATTATAAGAACACTTATTTCAATATCCGTCATTAATTATGTAGATCAAAAACATGCTATTATTACATTTACTGATATCTCTAATTTGCATCAAATGAATGAAAAACTGACCGATTATGCGTATTATGATGATTTAACTACTTTACCTAATAGAAGATACTTAACTAAAATAATCGACACTAAAATTACTGATAATAAACGGTTTACACTTATGTGTATAGATCTTGATAATTTTAAGGATATCAATGATAACTATGGACACACTGTTGGTGATGAGGTGTTGTATCAACTTGCTAAAAGATTACTAAAAACAGTACATGAAGAAGATTTTGTAACACGCTATGCGGGAGATGAGTTTGTTGTTATTTTAAATTTAGACGATAAATCTCATACACTGGAACATAAAATTGATAGAATTATCGATGCTATTGAAAGTCAAATATATTTAGATAACAAGGTGTTTAATTTAAACGCATCTATTGGGTTATCAGAGTATCCACTCCATGGGATGACACTCAATGATTTATTAAGACAAGCAGATACAGAAATGTACCGTATCAAACGTATGGTCAAAGCAAATAACCTGAATAATTAATAAAATACAAGGAAAAGATGCGAATAAGGTGAGTTCGCATCTTTTTTTTACGCTTTAAAATACGCCAATTCAGTGTTATAATAATATGCTTATGATATTTATAAAGAAAGTAGACGTCTATGAAGAAATTGATGAGTTTCATTGTATTAAGTTTAGTACTTATATTAATTAGTTGCCAAACACTTGGAGATTCACCAGGTGAGGATACAATTATTTTTGAAGTGGCTGATGATATTGAATATGTTATTGGTGAAGAACGACCAATTTATTTAGAATATGTAACAGCTAAAGACATTAATAACATTACTTTTATTCAATTTGTGAGCTACGATGATAGTTTAGTTAATTATGAAGTTGAAGGTGAATATCAAGTTGACTTTGAACTTAACTATGAGCAATATCATAAAACGATTACAGTGGATGTACGTGTAGTTCTAACATCAACAATTATAAATTTAGATTTAAACATTTATTATATTAATGATTTTCATGGTGCGGTTTTGAATAATGAAGAACAAATAGGGTTAAGCCGCATCGGTAATCTAATTATGGATGAAAAAAATAACAATCCCGATTCGACCTTATTTTTAGCAGGTGGAGATATTTTACAAGGCCAGTTAATTAGTAATTGGTATGATGGTGCATCAACAATAGAACTATTAAATGACATGGAGTTAGATGCATTTGTAGCTGGTAACCATGAATTTGATTGGGGTGTTGATGTATTAACACAATACTTTAATGGACAAAGTAATTTACAGGCTAATTTCCCATTACTGGGCGCAAACGTTTATGAAAAATCATCAAATGAGATGGTAGATGGTTTTGAACCTTACACAATCATAGAAAAATCAGGTGTTAAGGTTGCTGTGATTGGTACAGTGGGTTATGGATTAGAATCTTCTATTGCATACGCAAGAATTAAAGACTACAAATTCATAGATCCTGTGGAGCGTGTCATGTATTTTTCCCATAAGGCACGTACAGAAGATGATGCTGATATTGTAATAGCAATTAATCATGCCGATGATGATGGATTTAATAACTCGATTGCTAATCTTAAGGGTGATTACAAAGTAGATGCTATCCTTAATGGACATACCCATAGATACTATACAAGAACCATTAATAACGTACCTGTAATGCAATCTGGTGCTAATGGATCACATGTAGGACACGTTACACTAAATTATGACTCAAAACAAGGCGTTTATAACTTTACTCAAGAAAACTTAACACAGTTTACTGAAGAAAGACTGAATGTTGAACAATCAAGCATTAAATCTAAAATTGATAACTTCTATAATGAAATTTCAGGTCTATATGATCCTATTATGGTCTCTAGTGAAAGTATAGATAAAGGTCTTTTATCAAATTATATTGGAAAACTTATGCAAACAAAGTTTGGTGCAGATGTTGGGCTTCATAATGCAGGTGGCACAAGAGATACCATTCGTAACGGTGAAAGTTTAAGTTATGCAAAACTTCATGCCATATCACCATTTGATAACACAGTTGTATTAATTGATGTAACAGGTGAAGAACTATTAAATGCAATCGGTAGTGAAAATGCATATTTTAGAGCGGGTTTATCTAAGAATAATATCCAAATGAAAAGTATCTATAAATTAGCGTTAAATGACTATATATTTGGTGCTAAATGGTTCTTACGGGATAAACCAGCTGAATTTACTGAATTTACTGATGTTACTGTACTTGATCTATTTGTAGAAACTGTAGAGAATCAAAGTGAAGTATATGAAACATGGTCTACTACACTGCCTATTATGTTTAATCAAAATATAAGTTTGTTTGCTCACTTAATTACATATTCTTCACAAATCCATATATAATTCAACATATATTTAATTTACATGTTATAATGTAGACAAAATTAAATCAATCTCGAATAATGAGGCTGCGAATACAAATAGTACATCACGGAAAGGTGTCATTCGCCGAAGCATAAACATTTGCTGGGTGTAAATTGAATAAATTTACAACTGTTTCTTATAACTCGCCTAAAGTTATAAAGAATTGCGCATTATTAAGGGAATAGGCAGAAGTTTTAGTTAATTTATTAAATCACTAGCTTTTGCTATGTGATTTTTATTTTTAATTGAAAGGAAAAATTAGTATGACAACAATTCAAAATATCAGTTTCGAAGATTTAAAAAGTAAGTATCAAACACCACTCTATATTTATGATGAAGCAGCGATTCGTCATCAATGTAAAGTTTTCATAAGCAAGTTTAGACATCCTAAAGTATCAAGTAATGTTATCTATGCTTCTAAAGCATTTTTAACGATTGCTATGGCACAACTTGTTATGAGCGAAGGACTACATTTAGACTGTGTATCTCAAGGTGAGTTATATACAGCACTTAAAGCCGGTTTTCCGGTTGAAAAAATAGTGCTGCACGGTAACAATAAAACTAAAGATGAGCTGCTTATGGCTCTCAATTTTAGAGTAGGTACAATCATAGTTGATAATGATTATGAAGCAAGTATTTTAAACGAGATTGTTAATGATAAATATAAAGTCAATGTCATGCTAAGAGTCAATCCTGGTATTGATGCACATACACATAAATATATTAAAACATCAACACTAGATTCTAAGTTTGGTATGTCGATATTAGATCCTAGAACTAAAGAGACAATTAAGTTATTTTATGATAATCCAAATATAAACTTTTTAGGCACTCACTCTCATATTGGTTCCCAGATTCTTGAAGAACATTCATTTTATGATCACGCAATTACTATTCTAAAATTTTATAAAGAAATTAAAGACCTTTACCAAATCGACTTACAAGCAGTCAATTTAGGTGGTGGATTTGGTGTGAAATACATTAAGTCAAATATCAGATTAGACTTAAATAAAGTACTTCCTGAACTGTTAGACACTGTTTACCAAACTGCAAACAGTTTAGAAATTACTGTACCACATGTATATATTGAACCAGGTAGAAGTATTGTTGCTGAAGCAGGATATACCCTTTATACAATAAATCAAATTAAAGAAACCATCAATAAAAAGAAATACTTATTTATTGATGGTGCTATGAATGATCATATGCGTACTGCACTTTATCAAGCTAAATATGATGCATTTATTGTAGGTAAGGAAGATATGGTTCATGATATAGCATACACTGTGGCAGGTAAAGCATGTGAAAGTGGAGATATTATTATTGAAGATATTTTACTTCCAGAAGCTAAACCAAATGATCTACTTGTTGTAAGAACAACAGGTGCATATCATTATTCCATGGCTTCTCATTACAACAGGCTAACAATTCCAATGGTTGTATTTGTAAAAGATGGTCAATCTAAAGTAGTTGTAAGGAAAGAAAGTTTCATGGATCTTTTAAGCCATGATGAGGCATTAGTTTAATATGAGAGCAGTTTTGAAGTTTGGTGGTTCTAGTGTTCAAAATTTAGATTTGATGAGAGAAGTTGCTCAAACTATCATTGAAAAGAAAAACACTTATAATGAACTCGTTGTTGTATTATCAGCCATGGGAAAAACTACAAATAGTTTAATTAAAATGGCTAAAGATATAACGAAATATCCCAATAAACGTGATGTTGATTTACTTATATCAACTGGTGAGGTCGTCTCTATTGCATTACTTTCTATTATGCTAAATGATATGGGATATAAATCGATTGCTTTAACTGGAGAAAAAGCAGGGATTTTAACCAAGGGTACACATACTAAGAATAAGATATCAAGTATTGACACAAGACGTATTGAAGCGCATATTCAATCGGGTAATATTGTTATTGTGGCGGGTTTTCAAGGTTTTAATGAAGCAGGTGAAGTCACTACCTTAGGTCGTGGTGGATCAGATACAACAGCAATTGCTTTAGCAGCAAAACTGGGTGCAATTTGTGAAATATATACGGATGTCTCAGGTATTTATGGTGTTGATCCAAGGTTATATCCGGATGCTCAAAAACTAACTCAAATCGATTACGAAGAAATGAAAGAAATGGCATTTTTAGGCGCGAATATCATGGAACCTAGAAGTATCGATATTGCTCAAAACTATGGTGTAACAGTCTATGTCACATCACTTAAAAACCCTTTAGAAGGGACTTACATTAAGGAGTACAAACAAAACATGGAAGATAAAAAAATTACCGGCATTGCTGTTACAGATAAAGTAGTTATGGTTTCAATTCGCCGTATACCTTATTCAACTAAAATTACTGCAGAACTGTTTAAGGATTTAGCATTAAATGAAGTTAATATTGACGTCATTAACCAAAATCCAAGTGTGGGTGGTACCATTAATATTGCTTTTACGGCACATGCTGATGATTTAGATGCAGTAAATGAAGTGCTTGATAAATTTGAAGCTAAAAACCCAACCATTCAAGTATTAAAAGTAAATGAGGTCGTAAAGGTATCTATTGTGGGTAGTGCGATGCGCACTCAATCTGGTATTGCTGCAGAAGTATTTGAGTTATTTGCAGAAAATGATTTAGAAGTGAAGTTAGTTACAACATCTGAAATATCTATTTCTTATACATTTGATAAAAAGTATAAGAGTAAAGTGGTTGAAGTATTAGCCAAACACTTCAATGTTTAATCATAAGGTGGAATCTATGAAAAAAATCAATGTAGGTATTGTAGGTATTACAGGTTTGGTTGGTCAAACCATACTAGAAATACTGGAACAATCATCGTTACCTGTAGATACACTTTTTGTGTATGCATCAAGTCGATCAAAAGGTAAGGAAGTCTTATTTAAGGGTCGAACAATTGTCATCAAAGAACTGAATGAAGATAGTTTTAATGATCCATTAAATATCGTGTTTTTTGCAATAGAAAGTGAACTTGCATTAAAATACGCTAAAATCGCAAGTTCTAATAAAATATATGTTGTAGATAATTCCTCTGCACATCGCATGATAGAACATATTCCACTTGTTGTACCTGAGGTCAATAAGCACGTACTAAAAGCTAGTGACTATATTGTAGCGAATCCAAATTGCTCTACAATTCAAAGTGTTGTAGCGCTTCATACAGTACATCAGTTATTTAAATTAGTGGATGTTGATTATACAACCTATCAAGCAGTCAGTGGTTCGGGCGTTAACGGTATAGAGGATTTAGATAGAACATCACAAGGCTTAGAACATAATTTTTATCCAAAACCAATATATAATAATGTTATACCTCAAATAGATCAATTTCTTGATAATGGTTATACTAAAGAAGAAATGAAGATGATTTTAGAAACCCAAAAAATATTAGCTTCAAAGATAAATATAACTGCAACAACAGTGAGAGTCCCAGTAAAAGTAGGACACAGTGTCCAAATTAAAGCTACTACAAAAGAAATCATTGACCTTGATAAACTTAAATCAGCCTATGCAAATATGGATGAAATTAAGTTATATCCATCAAATGATTATCCAACACCTTTAGATGCTAGTGGCTCAAATTTAGTCCACATCGGTCGTATTAGAAAAGACTTAAATTATCCAAATAAGGTACTGTTATGGACAGTGGCGGATAATGTTAGAAAAGGTGCTGCACTTAATGCAGTACAAATAGGTGAGTATATTTACAAGGAGTTTATAAAATGAAAAATTTTACAGGTTCAGGGGTTGCACTAGTTACTCCATTTAAGGGGTCTAAAATTAACTACCCAGTACTACAAAATTTATTAGATTTCCATATTGAAAATGAAACAGATTTTTTAGTGATATTAGGGACTACTGCTGAAACACCAACACTTACTTTGAGTGAGAAAAAAGAAATTATTTCATTTGTAGTCAATTACGTTAATAAACGTATACCCATCATGGTGGGCACAGGTAGTAATGATACAAAACAAACGATATCTTTTTCAAGAACTGCACAAAGATTAGGTGCTGATGCTTTATTAATTGTTACACCGTACTACAATAAACCAACTCAAAATGGGTTATTAGCCCACTATAAGGCTGTAGCTAAATCAATTAACTTACCAATCATGCTTTATAATGTACCATCTAGAACGGGTGTAAACTTAGAAGTAGATACAGTCAAACGCTTAAGTAAAGTCAAAAATATTATAGGTATTAAAGAAGCAAGTGGTAACTTAGAACAAGTCAAATCCGTTATTGATCAAACACCGGAAGATTTTATTGTCCTAAGTGGGAATGATGATCAAGTATATGATGTTTTAAGTTTAGGAGGTCATGGTGTCATATCTGTTACTGCAAATATTATTCCATTATCCACTTCATTACTCATTCAAAACTTTAGAGCAGGTATCGATAATAAAGAAGCATTTTTAAAATTCAATAAACTTCATGATATGATGTTTATTGAATCTAATCCAATACCAGTTAAAAGATCTCTAGAACATTTAGGATATGAAGTAGGTAAACCAAGGTTACCATTAACGAAACTTGGTGCAAAACATAATCGTGCATTATTAAAAGTTTTAAGAGATTATAAGTTGGTGGACAATGATTAAAATAGCAATTAGCGGTGTACTTGGCAAAATGGGCCAGGTTTTAAAAAAACAAATTTTATTAGATGAATCAATTACCTATACTGGTGGCTATGACCGTTATAAGGGTGAAGGCGTAGTAGACAATTTTGATGACTTAGATAATTTTGATGTATTAATTGATTTTTCAACACCTACCGTGTTACCAAGGATTCTAGATTATGCAAAAAAACACAATAAATCTCTAGTACTTGCAACCACAGGGTATAGTGAAGATGATTTTATGTTGATAAAATCATATAGTCAATATATACCTATCTTTTATTCTGCCAACTATTCTATTGGTATTCACTTACTAACTAAGGCACTAAAAATAGTAAGTAGTCAAATAGATAGTAATTATGATATAGAAATGATCGATAAGCATCACCGTTATAAAAAAGATAGTCCAAGTGGTACGGCATTTAAACTCTATGATGCAGTCAATGGTGCTTTAAATGAAAAAAGAAAGCTTATTCATGGTGATTCAAATGAAAAAGGGGTTCATGTACATAGTCTTCGATTAGGGAATTATGTTGGAGAGCATACTGTGATTTTTTCTAATTTAAGTGAGACTTTAGAATTTACACATATTGCGCATGATAAGAGTGTTTTTGCAGATGGTGCCATTAAAGCCGCAAAATTCATCAAAGATAAAGAGTTTGGATTATTTGGGATGGATGATTTGCTGGGTGTTTAACATTCGTTTTAAATGAATCTAGGTAAAAAAATATAGTAAGGAAGTGTATGTATGATAGAAAAAATGTTAAAATATCGTAGAGATTTACACCACATTCCAGAACTTGGTTTTGATTTGGAATTAACATATGCCTATGTTAAAGAAAAATTGGAATCGTTTGGCTATGAACCGAAAACTTATGCTAAGACAGGTTTAGTTGCTGTTAAAGAAGGAATCAACAAAGATGCAGTTGGGTTTAGAGCCGATATGGATGCTCTACCTATTAAGGAAGATTTAAATATTGAATTTAAATCTAGGTTTGATGGTAGAATGCATGCCTGTGCGCATGATGGACATACATCAATGTTGCTTGGCTTTGCGGAGTATGTATCTAAACTAGAGATGCTTAATCAATCAATTGTCTTTATATTTCAACCCGCAGAAGAAGGTCCTGGTGGCGCTAAAGTAATGATTAATGAAGGTGTGCTCAAAGATTATCATGTGAAATCTATTTTTGGTCTACATATATTTCCGGGTTTGGATGAAGGAAAGTTTGGTATCATTAGCGGTCCAATGCTTGCAGGTAATGCAGAGTTTGACTTTACAGTTCATGGATATGCGTCACATGGTGCACAACCACAACAAGGAAAGGATGCTGTATTAGCTGCATCTGGACTTGTTGTAGGATTTAGCCAAATCATATCAAAATTTATTGATCCAATAGAACCAGCTGTTATATCTACTGGTATGATTCATGGTGGTGATGCTAAGAACGTTATCGCTAATCATGCACATATTTCTGGTACTATGAGATCATTTAATAAAGTAACCTTTGATATATTGAAGGAAAAGATGTTAGATACTGCAAAAGCGGTAGAAATTCAATATGGTGTAGAAGTTAAGGGAAAGTTCATCGATTTGTATCCACCGGTCAATAATGATCATCATCTATATAATATTGTAAAAAATATGATTGATAAAGATGCTATTGTTCATATCAAGCCTTATACTTTTTCTGAAGACTTTGCCTTTTACCAAAAACATATCCCAGGTATGTTTACTTTTATAGGTTCTAGAAATACAAAAAAAGGATATATCTATCCCCTTCATAATGAGAGGTTTAATTTTGATGAAAAGATATTAATGAATGGCCTAAACTATTATATTGAAGTAAGTAAAGCACTTGGACTATTCAAAGTATGAAATCGTCATTTAATCAATACAAACTCAATGTTTATGATGATTTTATAAAGAGATTTAATTTTCATACTAAAGAATCTATTTTACTATGGCTAAAGAATGTTATGCAACCTCATTTTAGGCTTGAATTTGATTTAAATAATAAGGAAGTACTTTCACTAATTAATGAATCACTTTTAGGTCTGCAAAATGTATTAGCTGCTAGGGCGTATGCTTTTAAGTTACATAAACTAGCTAAAACACTCGAAAATGACAAACAGTTCTACATTAGAGCGCTTGCACATATGGTGTCTACAATACATGTAAAAACACATGCACTTAAATGTTGTGATTATTTGATAAAAATGATACAATTTCAAACAAAAGATGCTAATCAAGTTGTAAGTGAAAGATTAAGACAAATTTCACTATTAGAATAAATGAGGAAATGAAATGACATTTAAGGTAGAGTTGGTTCAAAGAGAAGATGCTAAAGATATGTTAAATTACCTAAAAGAAGTTGGAAGTGAAACCGACTTCTTATTATTTGGTTCAGAAGGTGTTGGTTTAAGTATAGAAGAAGAGATGAAAGTAATAGATTCTTTTAGTAAGACACCTTTTAAAAAAATGTATATTGTAAAAGATAATTTAAAAATTATAGCTACTGCTCACATACAACTTCATACAAAAGATAGAACGAAACATAAGTCTAGTATTGGTATATCTGTTTTAAAAGCTTATTGGAATCAAGGTGTTGGTTCTATGTTAATAAAAACACTTATAGATTATGCGAAGTCTACCGGTATTACTGAAACAATTTACCTTGAAGTATTATCTAATAATCATAAAGCAATCGGACTTTATGAAAAGTTTGGATTCTACACATATGCTGTAGATAAACGATCAACTAAAATAGATAATGAGTACTTTGACAACAATTTAATGAGGTTAGATTTTTAAATCTACAAACTTTTTACATATTTAATATACTCAGGTTATTTACTTGTAGTAAATATTTTACGTGTGGTATAATATTTTTAACTTATGGGACCCAAAGTGGCCTAAAAAGGAGAAAATTATATGAGAAAAAATCAAACATTCGAATTAGTGTTAACTTCTATTTTTGTTGCACTAATTTTTTTATTGGGGATGGTACCTCAAATAGGATATATTAGTATCATTCCAGGTAACCCTGTGACAATTGTACATATACCTGTCTTACTAGCTGCAATTTTATTGCCGACTAAATATTTTTGGCTTACAGGACTAGCTTTTGGGTTAACAAGTTTGATACAAGCAGCCATGACACCTATTGGTTTAAATGTAGCATTTATTAACCCTTTGGTGAGTGTGCCACCAAGAGTATTATTTGCTTTTGCTGTACACTATTTGTTTAAACTATTTGTTATATTAAAAGAAACAAAATTTGGTAGTCAACTTGTCATTGGATTTACCTTACTTGTGACTTTCTTTTTAATATATTATAGTGCTTTTATTAACTTTAGTTATTTAGATCAAGTTTGGATACATGTCATTGCGTGGTCTGTGATTGTCATATTTGTAGGTATTTATACTTATATGTTCATTAAGCATGGATTTAAAACATTGATTGTGCCATCTATATTTATTTTAGGGACTTTAATTCATACGGCTTTAGTGTTAATCATGCTCGCTACTTTAGGAAGAGAAGCAATATTAACGCAATTTCCGAATATGTCAGTCTTTGATGCTTTAATGCTTATTGTGACATTTAATGGATTTACAGAAGCAATCTTTGCAGCACTTATTGGTACTCCGGTATTTCTTGGTCTACAAAGAGTTCCCATAGTTCAACAAAAACTTGCTAAGTTTTAATAAAAAAGGTAAAATATATATGGAATGGGGCCGTTTATGGATTTGCCGGGGCCTGGAATCTATTATATGCATGTAGCGGTAGTGCGCTTAAAAACACGAGGTTATAATAACCGGAAACCAAACACAAACTTTAGCATTTGCTTAATTAAGACAAATTGCTTGGCACTCTAATAGTTTACATGTGACTTTAGACTTGCCTCAGTAAAGCATGTTATGGTTATACATATGTCTAGGTGTATAGCATGAAAATTCGAAACTAGCCTCGTACTTGCTAATTTTGTTAATTTACTAAGCGGTATTAAACTATTAAATTGACTAAACATGTAGATTATAATAGAAGAAAAGTCTCGTACATGGGTTCGACTCCCATCGGTTCCACCATTATACAAGCATTGGTCTGATACGATAAGTATTAGACCTTTTTTTCATAAAGATAGGGAGGAATTCCCTATTTTCAAATTTAAGATAGTAATTGCATTGTCAAAAAAAGGACTTTTACTACATGTTTACGAAAATCATATTCAATCAGTCACACGATTTCATTACAATTTACACGATTACCAACCATTTACACGATAAAGGAATAAATAAATATTGAATCGACAGCTTATATGGTAAAATAATTTCATTAATAACGATATGATCGTTTTTGCTGTTAATATAGAACAGTAGACACAAAGATTAAGAATCCTACTTATGTTAGTATATAAGAAAGGAGTTTGAATAGAGGGGGATTAATATCAATGTATAAGAAAATTTTCATACTATTTTTATTCATTACATTATTATCGGGTTGCACAAATCAAAATGAAACGATATCTAGAATAGAATATTTTAGTGGTGTAAAAATGCCTGCTGAAGCTGAAATACTTTATAGTTATATAGATACTTCATTTGGTGCACAAGGACATGGGTCTCAGTACACCGTTTTTTCATTTAAAGAAGTAGATGAAGATTTTTTTACAAGTGAGTATAGTTATGGTGGTCAACATTACTGGACTAGTCCAGAAGGAGAAAAGCATTATCGAGAAACATTCAGTGGTACTTTAAATTTTGCTGAAGGTAAATTACCAGAAATTGAAGCAAGTTATGTGAATCATCTAGTGGAACAGAAGGAAATTCCGAGTGAATTTGCTCCTAATTGGGATGAAGAATATACATACTATATACAAAGTCTTACTATTATGATTTATTTTGAAGAATCAAACACATTAATCTATATTTATCGTGGATACTAACAAGACTGCATTAGGTAACCACTACAGTTATTAAATAAAAAATACCTTTGTTAAGCCATTCATATAGGGTGCTAAAATAGCTGTCAAGGGTGCTAAAAAAGTTCATGGGGTGCTAATTTGTATTAAAATAGGTAGCACCACACATATTAACATGAAATAGTTTCCAAATCTTGGAGAAAGGTTATAATGAATATAACCAATCTAAAGATAGGGGAACTTTTTTTATGAGAATCACGCAGGAAATGAAATTAAAAATGGTAGAGGAACATTTACTGAAAGGTAAATCACTATCACATATATCACAAGCATATGATAATTACGATGTCAGTAATATTAAGTACAATGTCAATTTGTACAAAAAATTCGGTTCAGAGGTATTTTTGAATCGAGAAGGCAAGATATACTATCGAGATACCAAACTATTGGCGATAAAAAGAGTGCTTGAAGGTAATGAATCAATCAGAAGTGTCGCGCTTGATTTTGGATTAACAGATCCTACCATTTTACAAGACTGGATTAAGAACTATAAAAATAAAGGTGAAGCAGGCGTACAAGATACCTATCCAAGAAAGAATTATGTATTAAAAGATGAGCGAGCAAGAAATATCGTAGATAAAAAATTAAAGGAAGAAAACGAGCGACTACGTGCAGAGATAGAATACTTAAAAAAATCTCAGTCCTTAACCCAAAAGTTAGAAGGGGCAACAAATAAGGATAAAGTTTTAATTGTTGCAGGGTTAAGGAAGAAACATAAATTAGAGCACCTTCTAGACCTTATAAAGATGGCACCATCGGTTTATTATTACAATCTATCAGTCATTAAAAACAAGGTAAATAAGTATCAAGAAATTGAAGATAAAATTGATGAGTTATATTTAAAGAAGCATAAAAAAAGACAGCATTACAACGCGATTTACATTGAATTAAAGAATTTAGGATATAAGATAGGAAACAATAAAGTTTTAGAGATTATGAGAGCCAAAGGATATCTTAAGTTTAGAAGCAAGAAATGGCGTAAATACTCATCATATGAAGGGGATAAAGGATATGTAAAGCCTAATCATATGAAACAAACATTTATAACAACAAGACCCTTTGAAAAGGCAGGTACAGACATTACAATGTTTAGAGTTAAAAACGCAGCAGTTTATTTATCTCCAGTTATTGATTTTAATACCAGAGAAGTTCTGTCTTATGTAGCAGCCAAAGATGCCAAGGTCGATAAAGTGATGCATATGCTGACTCAATTGAAGCAAAAGCATGGGAATCAAATTGAGGGTATGATGATCCAATCAGATCAAGGCATACAATATCAAAATTCGAGATATCAAGAGAGACTAATTGAATTAGGGATGATTCAATCCATGAGTAGAAAAGGAAACTGTTTAGATAATAGTCCGACCGAAAACTTTTTTGGCAGAATCAAAGATGAAATGTGGTATGGACATGAAGATGAATTTAATTCAGCTGATGAATTAATTAAAGGTATTGATGAATACATTGAATACTATAACAACACTAGAATCGTTCTAAAATTAAAAACGAATCCAATTGATTATAGAAATCGCTCTTTAAATAATATATAATAAATATGAGGGTTCATTAGAATCTTCTCCAAGAAAAGAAAACTAAAGCACATGGGGCTAAAGTTGCTGCAGTTGATATCAATGAGGATACGCTTAAGCAAACATTGGAGTTAGCGCTTGATGCGAAAGACCGACTCTCACTCCACAAACTTGATCTTACTAACAATGAAGAGGTCGATCAATTACCAAAGGATGTTATAGCTAAACATCAACAAGTTGATGGTATCATTAACAATGCTGGTATTATTCAGCCGTTTATTCATGTAAAGGAACTTACAATTCCTAAGATTAATCAAGTCATGAATGTGAATTTTTTTGGACCTCTATTCATGATTAAAGCATTTCTACCTATCTTGCTAGAACGTCCTGAAGCACACATAACAAATGTATCTAGTATGGGTGCACTTGTTCCTGTTCCTGGGCAAACAATCTATGGTGCTTCAAAAACTGCGTTAAAACTATTAAGTGAAGGGTTGAATTCGGAATTGCTCGGTACATCTGTTCGTGTAACAACGGTATTTCCAGGAGCAACCGAGACTAACATCACCAAAAACTCTGATGCAGATGCAACGATGCTTTTAAAGAAACCAATGAAGAAAACTCCAAAAATGCTATCTCCAACCAAAGCAGCATCGTTTATCATTGATGCTTTGGAGAAGAATAAAGTACGAGTCTGTGTTGGAAGTGATTCCAAGTTCATGGACTTTTACAGTCGTATTTCTCCTCGGAAGACAGCAAAAATGATAGCGAAAATGTTATCCTAGTTATAAAAACAATTTTAAAATAATCATCATAGAAAAAGTACTTATATTTCATCGTCATTAGTCAAAAACACTTGTTGATAAAGTGCGAAAGATCACACATCGATAGGTGTTTTTTGTTTGACAAAAAAAGTAAAGTGTGTTAAAAACACATACAACAAATGATGGAATAGATTTATTATAATGATTATTGATAAATCAATATATTTGTAATACCTAATTTATAACGAAAGGTTAGTGAATATCTAGTGATAAAAGTAGATTCCAATCAGTACATGATAAAACCATTGAATACTGAAACATGGGATGCTTATGAAAAACTCATTATAAAGCATCATGGTGTTTGGGGAGGATGTTGGTGCCTTAGTTTTCATGATAAGCCGAAAGAACGTGAAAGAAGCTATGAAGCTAATCGCATTTACAAAAAATCACTGGTCGAAAATAATAGTACGCACGCTGCTCTCGTCTTTCATGATGAAGAATGCATAGGTTGGTGTCAATATGGCCAACCAGCTGAATTGCCAAACATCTATCATAAAAAAGAAGTGGAGGCTAAAAATCCTCTACCTGACTATCGAATAACGTGTATTTTTGTTGATCGTGATTATCGTAATCAAGGAATCTCTTCGCTTGCATTAAATGGCGCATTAGATTTAATCAAACAAAACGGTGGAGGGATTGTCGAAAGTTATCCACAAGATACTCAAGGAAAAACATATACAAGTTCATTCTTGTATAACTCAACCAGACAGATATTTGAGCGAGCTGGGTTTGAATATATCGATACCAAAGGAAAAAATCACTGTATTATGCGGATTAAGTTGTAAACATTAGAAATAGCATATTCAAAATCAAAATTAAAAAAGCTGAAGAGTATTTAATTTAAATGGTGCGAATGAGCAAGTCCTTATCAAATCAATGTTTAAACAAGTATAGTTTCAAATTCTATCTTGTGTATGTCAATGATTCAAGATTCACATGTCATACTATCCATTTTCGAAAAGGATTGAGATTATTAATAAATGAATAAAAAAGTCTGATTAATATCAGGCTTTTTATGTCTTTATAAGTTCTATGATTGTAATTTTCTTCGCTCTTTGAATGGAAACAAGAGAAGCTAATAAAACTGTTGCTGCAACAATTAAACCTGAAATGACGTAATTGTACCAATCATAATGGAAAATTACTCTTGGAGTACCATCGTCATAACGCATGAAGTCTTGATACAATTTTATAAAGATTGTTCCACCAATTAATCCACCTAAAGTTCCAAATAAACCAAGGATTAATGATTGTAGGAGGAAGACAAATGAAACTTTAGTATCTTGTAGTCCCATTGCTTTTAAGATTCCTAATTGTTTGGATTTTTGATGAACAGAGAATCCTAGGATACTAGCAACAACGACAAAGACAGCAAACGATAAGAATACTTGTATAAATGATATGGCTAAGACCTGTGCAGTATCAAGCATATAAATTTCCGGAGACAAATCTTTCCAGGTTTTTACCAAATAAAGATCAGGATTAAAGTAAGTTTTGATTGTTTCAGCGACTATGTCTGCATTTCTTGGATCGTTAACTTGCATCACTGCATATACTGATGAAGATTGATATGGTGTTGGTAAATCGGCAAATGGAACAAGACAATATGCAAATGTTTGACGAAACAAACCTAAATCAAAAGTTCCTGATACCTGATATGAAACTGTGTATGATTCGAATACAGTCGGAGCATAAGTTAATGTTATCCAATCGAGTGGTTGAATCATATATTGTTCAGCAAATTGTTTTGTAAGAAGAATTTGATTAGGTGATGATGGATATGTACCTGATGTTAAGTGTTTTTCTTCGGTTAATCCATAAAAATCATACCCACGCTCATCATCAACTGCGCGCACCGTGAATTTCATTGGTGGAATGGTATCTGTAGAGATTGATACTGACTCAATCTGTAACATGTAATTAAAGATTTCTATCTCAGGAACTTCATCAAGTATTTTTTGTTTTAAAGTTTGATCAGCTTCCAGTGGAATGTTAGAGTATTCTTGAGTGGTCACTAAGATATGTTCATTATAGGAAGTTGTATGTTCTAAGATGAGATTCGTTAATGTTGCACCGATTGATAATATGAAAAACTGAATACCAATACCAATAATAATTGTAATAACTGTTATGATGTTTTGTAGTGGTGACTTAATGATAAATTGCCAAGCAATCTTAATTGATAACATCAATAAATCACATCCTTGATTAATGTACCATCTTTTAATGTTAGTAAACGATCACCTTTTTCTGGCGTAATCTTATCGTGAGTAATAATAATGAATGTTGTTTTATAAGTTTGATGAAGTTTACGAAGTAATTGATATACCGATTCAGCAGAATGACTATCTAGGTTTCCTGTTGGTTCATCAGCTAGAATGAGCAGAGGTTGACCGATGATTGCTCTTGCAACTGCGGTACGCTGTTGTTCCCCACCACTCATCTGATTTGGATAATGATGTGAAACATGTGAAATACCAACCTCATTCATCAATTCGAGTGCTTGATCTTTAACAGACTGATCAATTTTCTTTTTCTGAATTCTTAACGGCATTAATATGTTTTGCAAAGCAGTAAACTCAGGAAGTAAATAGTGAAATTGGAAAATGAAACCTAAATGCGTAGAACGAAAATGTGCTCTTTCCTTAATATTTAGTGTTGAAAGTTCAATACCATCAATCTTAACTTTGCCAGAAGTTGCCGTATCAAGACCACTAATAATATTAAGTAGTGTCGTCTTTCCGGAACCGGAAGCACCAATAATCCAATTAAACGAACCTTTTTCAAATGTTAAATTGATGTCCTTTAAGACATCTGTTTTAATTTTAGTTCCATATGTTTTAGTAACATGTTCAATTCGGATTAATTCATTACTCATGTTTAATGACCTCAATAATCTTTAAATTTTTAACGAAACGAATCGGAATCAGTGATGCAATCAAATTGACTGGTAACATGATTGAAATGGTTAGTATTGAATAGAAATTGATTAATTCTGTTTGTAGCGGAACTAACGGTAAACCACTCGCTCGTCTAAAATTGGTTGTAAAGAAGGCACCAAGTGAGACTCCGATTATTAAACCCAATAAAAGTCCAATAACCGTTATTAATAATGCTTGATAAAAGAAGATTAATTGTGATTCTCGATCGGTTACACCTAATGCTTTAAGTATTCCTATTTGATTGATTTTTTGTTTGGCTTGGAACATGATGACACTACCAACTCCAAATGAAATAGCAAGTCCAGTCATTACTTGAATGAGAAGAACGGAAATATCCTCGATATAGAGAAGATTAGTGATTGTTTGATTACCTTCTTGCCAATCATTAATAATATAATTCGTGAAATTGGCTTCACTATAATCCTTCAACAGTGGTGTCACTTGATGGCTATTTACAGGATTATGGGTTCTAACTTCAATAAAATTGAAGATTGAAACACCATCAATCAATTGTGCAGTTTCTTGTGTTGTAAAAAAGACATTACCTGAAAGTGCAGATTGATCACTCACAAATATTGCGACAATTTTTAGATTAAATGGTTGATCTAATTGATTTCTTACTGTAATAATATCACCAATCTGAAGGAATTTCCGTATATCCATAAAGTGAAATCCAACTGCAATTTCACCATCATATGAAGGGGATTGTTCAGTCATATTCTCAGGTATTTTATTTGCAGGATTTAAGTTAATTCGATGGACAATATCACTTATTTTTGCTCCAAAATTAAAATCAAACCCTCTAAGCTCAAATGTCATGTTATCTTGAAAAGTTTCATAAGTAATTAATGTACGATAAGAAAAAGAGACATCACTGATTTCATTTGAAAGTGAAAACAATTCGTCACGAAGTTCGATGGCATCTGGATCTGAAAATGATTCATAGGGAAGATTTGTTTGAATTCGAATGTGACCATCGGTTTCTGCTGTGGTATGAAGAACCATATATTTTAATCCTGAACTGACATCTAGAATAAAGTAAAAAATAGCGAATCCTAATGCAACTGCAAGTAATGTTATGCATGTTTTTGCAAAGTTTCGCCATAAAAACTGCAATGCGATTTTAATCGAAAGCACTCAACCACCTCAAAATGTGTAGATGTCACAACAACCTCATTATAACACATTAGTTATAGATTATTCAACTAAACTTGTGACACTATTTTTGGTACTTTATATTTTTGTAGTTACTGTCTCATCAAATAAGACATGACTCTATATTGGATAGATCATTAACTACCTAATGTAAGTTTGATTTTTACATGTTTATACCATTAAATTTAATTATGAATTTCTTTAAATCAAACCATATGAAAGATAGTTTTGATTGCTTTATAAAGGTATTTTGACAGGGGTGCTAAAAATCTTGTAAGGTGCTAATTTGTATTAAAATAGGTAGCATCACACATATAATAAGAAAAGGTTTGATACAAATTTTGTGTCTAACTTTTTACTTTACAGTAATAATCAAATTATGATATGATATGCATATATGAGACGTGGTTAATATGAACATTATTAGACCTTCGGCTGACTTAAGAAATAAGTATGCTGAAATTTCAAAACAAGGTAAAGATGAACAAAAGCCGATCTATATCACAGTCAATGGTAGAAATGATACAGTGCTCATTAATCAAACGGTTTATGAACAACAAATGGAAGAATTAGAGCTTCTTAAGATGCTTGCAGAAGCTGAAAGCGATGTTAATAGAGGCGATGTTATTGAAATTGAAGAGGCTTTTAAAACCGTTAAAAGTCAGCTTAATAAAAGTTGATCATGTATCAAGTAAAAATGACATAGAGTGCTCAAAATGATTAAGTAATATTACTTCGTTTATTTTTTGGATAGTGGTGACAAAGATCAAGCGCTTGACTATCTTTCAAAAATTGAAAAAACGATTTTATCTTTAAAACAATTTCCCAATAGAGGGTCGATACCTAGGTACAGACTGCTTGTTTTACAAGGGTATAGATTTTTAGTTGTAGAGAGCCATCTTATTTTTTATAAGATTAATGAAGTATCTAAAGAAGTCATTGTATATCGTATTCTCCATTCTAAACAATCGTATCACTGATTCTTGTAGTAAAGGACATCTCGATTTATCGGAAAACTCAAAAAGATTAATATTTATTAAGGGGAGTATTTATGGCAAAAAAACTTGTTGAGTATTACGATTATACATTTGCTTTAAAATTATCAGAAAAATTAAAAAGTGCTGATCATTTGTTTAGAACTGATTTGTTTTTGGATTACTTAAAAAACAATCTAGCAGAAGAAAGTTTTTTGCAAAGACAAGATCTGTATGTTAACGCACTTGAGATGTCTTTGTCTGGTAATTATCTTAAACATCTAGAAACGTTTAAAAAAATATGGGGGCCTGAACTAAAGAAAGAAACAGGAATGTTCACTGAAGGTTGGTGGTTATGGCCAATGGGTAGATTTATAGAAAAACACGGTTTAAAAGACGAAATAGCAACATATGACTTCTTATATGATTTCACTAAAAGACAGACAGGTGAATATGCAATAAGATACTTACTTGTTAAAGATCCTTTAAAAACAATGAATGTTTTATTAAAATGGAGTAAGGATGTAAATGTTCATGTAAGAAGACTAGCAAGTGAGGCAGTGCGTATTGCTTTACCTTGGTCATTTAAAACTACGGTTGCCTTGAATTATTTCAATATTTATGAGAAAATTCTTACTAACCTTAAAGATGATAAATCTAAGTTCATCCAAAAAAGTGTTGGTAATAATTTAAATGATTTATACAAACATGATCCAAATTTGGCATTCAAAGTTATTGATGAGTGGCAAAAAGAAGCACTCACTGATGCAACAAAATGGATTATTAATCATGGATTAAGAAGTCGTAAGATCAAAGAATAGCACATCGCATATAGCGAGATTTAAACCTCTAATAATACTCCAAAAACTAAGGGTGCTAATCTTGTATTAAAATTAGTATCCCAACACATATTAGCACAACAGTGTTGATAGAAAAGTATCAACTTTATAAAATATGAAAATAGGGAGATAATCCCTTTTTTCTTGTTCAAATATCATTCTATGCATCATATAATGAATATGATTGGTAGGCTTTTATCTTTTTATACCTAGTAAAAACACGAAAGGTCAATAAAAATACGAAAAGTCTATTTTATACCCTGTGTTTGTCCAAATAAATAAGTGTATATGAACATATTCAATAAATTGGTACTAAAAAGCTTGTTATAGAAATTACTACCAGTTGTGATAAAATTTAAACAAGATAACGACTAATTCAAAATATTAGAGGGTAGGTATTAAAATGAAAAAAATACTTTCTGTCACAGTTTTAATTTTTTGTGTTTTTATTATATCATCATGTGATTATCCTGAAAATCATGAAAAGCTTTGCGAAGAGATAAAATTCCAAAAGAGATAACAAGAGATTTACAATTAGAAAGAGGAGTCTATGCACCGTTTGTCTGGAATTCTGAT
>NZ_JADNRS010000013.1 GCF_015709225.1 Acholeplasma laidlawii | reverse complement strand
TTTATGCGTGTACCCTTTATGTTTATATACTTAATACGCCATTATCAATTAAATCAACAAATATATTTACTAAATTAGGATCAAACTGCGTACCTGAACAGCGTTTAATTTCTAAAATTGCTTGTTCATGTGTCATCGGTTCTTTATACGTACGTCTAGACCTCATAGCATCATAAGCATCAGCAATCGAAACTATTCTAGCTCTAATAGGAATATCTTCACCGCTTAACCCTCTTGGATAGCCTTGACCATTAAAATGTTCATGGTGGGATAATATATCCTCTGCAATTTCTGCATATTCAGGGGCAGTAGAAATAATTCTATAACCAATTTCAGGGTGCTTTTTAATTGCTTCCCATTCTATTGGCGTTAGTTTGCCTGGTTTATTTAAGATTGCTTCATCAATGGCAATCTTTCCAATATCATGAAGTGATGCAATCGCTTCAAGTAAATTTAGATCATGTTTTTTCATACCTAAATATTTACCAATTTCTGTACAAATAGTCGCCACTCTAGTGGAATGTTCTTTTTCACGAGGATTTTTTTCTCTTAAGGTATTTAAGATAGATTTAATAAATTCACTGCGGTGAGATGCTTTTTCAAAGAGTTTACTCTTATGCATTTGTTCTTCACTATGTTTTAGAACATCATCAATATGATCACCTTCTAATTTAGTCGCAATACCATAAGAAACTGATAGTTTTAAGCCATTAAATAAATGATTATCAAACTCATTATCGACTTTTTCCATCATCTTAAGGGCTGTATCATAATCAGTGTTTGGCAGAATATAAATAAATTCATCTCCGCCTATACGACTAACTGTACCATTTGGTAGTAAGTGTTTGGTAAGAATTCCTGCTACTTTGACAAGAACCAAATCCCCCATTTTATGTCCCAATGCATCATTAAAGAGCTTCAAACCATTGATGTCACATGTAATAATTGATACAGGACAGTATTGATTATCATGAACCTCCACTATTCTTTCTTGGAAAAATCTTCTATTAGGTAATGTTGTAAGGCTATCGTAATAACTTAATCTCATAATCGAATCTTCATGAAGACGTTGTTCAGTAATGTCTCTGATAACAACCGTGACACCAAGAATATCGTTTCCACGTTGAAGTGGTGTGAAATGTTCTTCTATTATCTTGTTACCAGGTAAGGAAGTGTAAATAACATCATGAATAATTTCACCCTTTAAAGCACTATCAAAACATGACTTAATACGAAATCTTCTATTACTCTCCTTTAATAATGAAAGTACATTTAATCCGACTTCAATATCCACATTAAAATATTGTTTAATTTGTTTCTTGTGAAAAATATTAAATGTTAAATATTTATAAGTCTTATCGACTGCATATATTTCCACATTGTGTGAAGAATCTATAGAGCTTTGAAGTAATAGTGATTGTGCTTTTTCAAGGTTGCTTGCTTGTATTCTAAACTGTTGTTGTTTAATTACTACACCAGTTAACATGGTTACTACCGGAAACACTAGAAGGTATATCGGAAATATACGACTAATAATATATATACTATCAGGTAAAAACAACATTAAAACTAAAGTTAGAGCATTTGATGTAAATCCTAGTAAATAATACTCTAAATACTTATTTTTAAATTTATAGCGTCTAAACATGTAACGCCAAATAATACCAATTAAAGCACTTAATATAATCGTTGATATTCCCACGTACATACCAATACCACCTAAATTAACTCTGTATGCAATGGCAATGATACTCGCTATGATTGTTATAATGGGTCCAAAGAAAACACCTGATATCGGGATTAGTATGGTCCTTGTATCAAAAACGATACCTTCTACAAACACCATTGGGTTACTCATTAAAAATAAGGTTAAAAATCCAATAACAATACCAGATATGGCTTGATTAATGCGTTTATGTTTATAAAGTTCATAGTTTGAAAGCGAGTATAAAAAGACTATGGATAATAAAATAAAAATATTATTTGAAATAGATACGATAATATCTATGAACTCTCTTATATCTATAAAGACTCTTTTTTTACTTATGTTTCAATCTAATTATATGAAAAGACAGAGGCTGTTGCTATAAAATAAACCTACTGATTCATAAGCGAAAAATAGCGAATAATTATTCACTCGCTTTTGTCAAATGATATTGTAAAAAAAATGCAATAAAAGGTATCCTGAAAGATAATGTAATAACTTTCACACAAATGTCATTTTCTCTTATAACTTTCTTTGACTTCTATATTTTAATAAACTATAATAAAAGACGAAGAAACGATATCTTATAAAATTAAATGGAGGAAAACATGAAAAAAGGATTTTTCGTTATATTATTATTAATTATGGCAGTTGCTTTAACTGCTTGTGGCCCATCTGAAAGCAAATTTTATTTTGCAAGTCAAACACCAACTGACAATTCATCTTGGGTATATTGGGTTGTCATCGAGAAAAAAGGTGACAAAGTTGTAGGTGCTGAATGGAATGCTTTCAACATCGAAGGAGATGCTAACAACACATACAAAGGTATGGATAAAGTTGCTGCTTCAAAAGCAGGTATCTATAATATGAATTCAGATTTATGGTGGCATGAACAAGCTGAGTTAGTGATCGATAAATTCATCGAATCTAACGGTGATGTCAATGATCGCATTCCAGCGCCAGCAGGTGTATCTATTACAACAGGTGATTTCTACACTTTAGCTGAATTAGCTTTAGCAAGTGATCCAGTTGAAAAAGGTAATTATAAAGATGGTTACCACTTCTTCTCAACAAAAGCAAGTGCAACCGATAGAGCTGCAGTAAACTTTTGGGATCCAGTAGCTGAAGAAATTATTACTGCACCAGTATTCAAATATTATACTTTTGGTTCATTTGTTGTAGTAAATGGTCGTATTGTGTTAGCTTATTATGATTCAGCATTTGGCCAATACCGTCTAGATTTAGACAGTGAGAACAAAGTTAAAACACATGTAGTTGAAATTGAAGGTAAAGAAACAACCTTAAAAGTTATTGCACCATATACATCAGATGCACCTACTTTATATAAAACTAAAAATCAATTAGGTCTATCTTATGCAATGAAAAGACCGAATGGTCCAGGTGCATTCGAATACTTTGAAGCAGCAAAATCAGCAGGTGACTTCTTAATTGAAAACCAAAAATTACCAGAAACAGACGGTGATGGTAACTTTAAAGAAGTTGATGGTGTTACAGGTGTAACAATTACAGCATCTGATTTCGTAACTTTATCAAAACTAATTCCAACTAAATAAAACATTAAAAGGTGTTTATCAAAAAACACCTTTTTTAATGCAAAAAAACAGATGCTTTTAAGTAGCATCTGTTTGGTTTTCACCTTCTATTTCTAAATCTTCATGTATGCGCGTGACTAGTACACTTTCAATAATTTTATCCACATAGGATAAGACTTCAAACCTGTAACTACCATAGACAACGACAATAGATTCATCCTCATCGGGAAAACGCCCTAATTGGCCTAGTATAAACCCTGATAAAGTATCATAATCCTCTATTGGTAAACCTGCATGTATTAAATCCTCAACATCATCTAAATCAATTAAACCATCAATTTCATAACTATCTTCACTGATTGTTTGAATTTCTTCTTCATCCTCATCATACTCATCAGAAATATTACCTAATATCTCTTCAATTAAGTCTTCAAAGGTGATAATACCAGCAGTTCCGCCGTACTCATCAATTACAATCGCAATATGCGTCTTAGTTAATTTCATTTCCCTAAACAATGCTCTTGTATTTTTTGATTGTGGTACAAATAGTGGGTCTCTTAGTATTTCTTGAATATCAAATTCATTTTTATCTTCATGATCTGATAGATATTTTAGTAAATCTTTAACATGAAGTGTTCCAACTATTTTATCCAAGGTTTCCTCATATACTGGAAATCTTGTATATTTCTCATTTGTTACAAATTTTACGAGTTCATCTCTTGTAGAATTTACATTGATTGCTGAAACTTCAGTTCTATGTGTCATCACTTCTTCAACTGTTGTCGAATCAAATTCAAAAATATTTTGAATCATTTCATTTTCTGAACTATCAATGAATCCTTTAGACTCTGAGGCGTTTAATTCCAAGATGAGTTCCTCTTCGGATAATGTGTCATCATCATCTTGCGGGTTAATGCCAAATAAACGAATAATCAGATTTGCTGAAGATGTTAATAAAACAACAAACGGCTTCATTATAACTGCAATCACACTTAAAAACCCAATAAATATATATGAAACACGTTCAGGTGACTTCATAGCAATACGCTTAGGCACTAACTCTCCAAAGATCACTTGGAAGTAAGTTAAAATCAGTGTGATTATAAATGTGACTACCGGAATGATAATTAATGTATCAAACCCTGTCCAATTTGCAATTTGGTCTGAGATGAGATTAGAGAATGCATCTGCTGCAATCACCCCATTAATAAAACCAAACATTGTAATACCGATTTGAATAGTAGACAAGAATCTTGTTGGATTCTCAATGAGTTTTAACACTCGTTTAGCTTTTTTAGCTTTCTTACCATCAGCATCAGCATCTTCTTGAATCTCTCTTCTATTTGCAGATACCAGTGCTATTTCACTAGCTGCAAATATACCGTTTAAGACAATAAAAAATACAATTAAGAATATCTGTAATCCCATTAGAAGGTTACCCCCTCGTGTGGGTCATCACTTAATGTTGTCCTCTGCCCGCTACTTGAATCTTCCATATTTATGTACTTCCTCCGTGTTATTACATTTTAATAACGATATAATGATATCAAAAATAGTCCTTAAAGTCAATAATTATCATAATCTACACACAGTTGTCAAAGTGTTTTTAATAGATAAGGTAGTAACTCTTCAGGTGTTACTTTTGGCGAAAAACGATATAATATTTCACCTTCTTTACTAATTAAAAACTTAGTAAAGTTCCAACTAATTTTGTCTTTTGGTTTACCTGACGGTACTAGAGCACCATGAGATAAGATAACTTCTTCAGGACCATTATCTTTTAAAAATTTGTAAAGTGGATGTGCATTTTTAGTGTTAACTTTCACTTTATCAAATAATGTGAATGTTGTCCCAAAATTAATTTGACAAAATTCGTTGATTTTTTCTATAGAGCCAGGTGCTTGTGCTAAAAATTGATTACATGGAAAATCAAGGATTTCAAAATCTTTGTCTTTATAATTATGATAGATTTCTTGTAATCCTTCATATTGCTTAGTATAACCACATTTTGTAGCAGTATTAACAATTAATAAGACTTTACCTTTATATTTAGACATCATTTCTTTTGAACCATCTGATCTTGTAACTTCAATATCATATAAACTCATCGCACTTCTCCTTTTTTTTGTTAAAAAAACAGAAGAAACCTTCTTGCTAGATCTCTTCTGTATTTATAATTTTCTTTAATCTTTTACGATTATATTTCTTTTTAGATTCAACAATTGTCATCTTATATTTGAGTTTGTTTTCGATAAAATGTTTATCTCTAACTTTTAAATCTCGTCTATCAATAACAATTTTTTGATTCTTACTTTTCATCTAAAATTATTTTTTAGAAGCTTTTTTAGTTACTGATTTAGTTTCTTCAACTACTGGTTTGATTTCTTCAACAACTTCATCTTTTTTAGTTGTTGGTAAGTCATGACCCGCAGCTTTAGCAGCTTCAACAGCTAATCTAGCGTGAGTTTTCACATTCGGATCAAGTTCTAATCTTAACTCAGTTTCAGGATCGAAGAAATGAATCTTGTTTAAGTCAAATGCTACTTGAATCTTATCACCAATACTAATGTTAGTTCTAGCGTCAACTTTAGCGATGACATTTGATCCATTAATATCCATGTAGATGTTTGTTTCAGCACCAAGTAACTCAGCAACGTCAACTTCAACATCTAATACACCGTTTGGATGTGCTTTCATAACTAATTCATCATCATGAATATCTTCAGCACGGATACCTAAAACGATTGGCTTTCCGATATATTTATTTTGAGTAACTATTTCTAGTTTATCATTAGGTAATTGAATTCTGTATTTACCAGCTTCGAATACACCTTTTTCATTTACCTTACCGTTAATGAAGTTCATTGGAGGTGTTCCAATGAAACCAGCTACGAAAATACTTGATGGTCTGTCATAAATTTCTTTAGGTGACCCCACTTGCATAATGTAACCTTTGTTCATAACGACGATTCTTGATGCCATTGTCATAGCTTCAATTTGGTCGTGGGTAACATAAATAGTTGTTGTATCTAATTGCTTGTGAAGTTTGATTAACTCCCCACGCATTTGAACACGTAACTTCGCGTCTAAGTTTGATAGAGGCTCATCCATCAAGAATACTTTAGCATCACGTACGATTGAACGTCCTAATGCCACACGTTGTCTTTGTCCACCTGATAGAGCTTTTGGTTTTCTATCTAAATAAGGTAGTAAACCTAAAATTTCCGCTGCCGCATGTACTTTTTCTTTGATGATAGCTTTAGGAACTTTACGCAGTTTTAAACCAAATGCGATATTATCATACACAGTCATGTGTGGATATAACGCGTAACTTTGGAAAACCATTGCGATATCTCTGTCTTTTGGAGCAGTATCGTTCTTGTATTCTTCATCAATGTATAACTCGCCTGAACTAATGTCCTCAAGGCCCGCGATCATACGGAGGGTTGTGGATTTACCGCATCCACTCGGTCCAACAAATACAATAAATTCTTTATCTTCGATTTTCAAGTTAAAGTCAAAAACTGCTTGAACACCGTTGGGATAGATTTTATTGATGTCTTTTAAATGTAATGTTGCCATGTTTTCCCCCTAGGAATTATATTTTGATTTAATGTTGATAGATGCAAGATTTCTATCATGGTTATTGTAACATAGTTAAGCACTTAATTGCAAACGTTTTCAAGTATTAAAGTCTGTTAGTTTTTTTACAAATGTGAAAATTGTATTTTGTGGGATACTTTTCATACTCAAAAAATATGCTGATTTATGTATTTTTGATGTTATTTATTAAAAGTAAACCGTTTACATAGCAATGCTTATTCGATATAATGTAAAATTATGAACTTCTGTGATAAATTTAAAGTAATAACTATATTTGATAAATTGTATTAAGAAGGATAAGTGATTATGAAAAAAATATTGAGTTTATTTACTTTATTAGCTATGCTCAGCTTACTGATTGCTTGCACACCAACTAATGGTGATGATAAAGTCAATTTAAGGTCCGAAAATCCAAGAAACGATATCTATTACGAGATATTTATACGCTCTTTTGCGGATAGTGACGGCGATGGTATTGGTGATTTTAATGGTGTAACACAAAATCTCGATTATTTAGAAGATTTAGGCGTTACTGCAATTTGGATGATGCCCTTTAATGACACTGAATTAGACTTCGAATCACATCACGGCTACAGAATTAGAGACTACTATGACGTGAATACTGAGTATGGCACGATGGAAGATCTAGAAAACCTTATTGAAGCGGCAAAAGAGCGCAAAATGCGCGTTATGATGGACTTAGTTATCAATCATACATCAGATACACATCCATGGTTTGTAGACGCTAGAGATAACGCATCTACTTCTCCTTATAGAGATTGGTATATTTGGCAAACACCTTCGACTGCTTTTGAATCATTTGCAGGTGGTATGAAAGATTTAAATCTTCAAAATGAAGAAGTTGTTCAGGAAATCAAAAATATTGTTACATTCTGGCAAGATAAGGGTATTACAGGTTTTAGGTTTGATGCAGCCAAACACTTATTTATTGGTGATCCAGGCACCAATCCTGCAGTTATGGCATCTAAAACACATGAGTTTCTAAGGGGTCTACAGACACATGCAAGACAAAACGATCCGGGTGTGTTATTCTTAGGTGAAGTATTTGAATATGAGTATAGTGCAGTTCAAAATTACTATATTGGTCTAGATTCATTATTTGATTTCTATGTAGCAAATGAAATTTGGAGTAAAGTAGGTCATGGTACAAACTCTAGACTCTTTGTATCTAATATTGAACGTGCATTCAATACCTATAGACCATATAATGCAAATTACGCACCAGCAATCTTTATGAGTAATCACGACTTAGATCGTATTGCTTCACTTGGTCAATTTAGTGGTCCAAATGGATTAGAAAAACTAAAATTAGCAGCAAGTGTTACATTAACACTTCCTGGTTCTCCTCACATATACTATGGTGAAGAATTAGGTATGACAGGTACTAGATATGAAGGTACAGATTTTGGACAAGGTGCAGTTTATGATCAATATAGAAGAGCACCATTTATTTGGGGTGATGTATCTAAAACCACTACTTGGTTAAACCCATATAATGGAAGTGATAGTGCTCCAAGTGTTGCTACTCAATTAGACAACCCAAACTCCTTATTAAATCACTATAAAGCAATAGCAAACTTAAGAAAAGATAATCCAGGATTAATGTATGGTAATTTCTTAAAGGCTTGGAATGAAAACACTTCCTCTTTACAAGGATATGTAAGACACTATGAATTTGAAGGTGTAGGACAAACTGTACTGGTCATACATAATATGACTTCTACAACAAAAGTTGTTGATGTTGAGTATGTAAAACTTCTATATGGTAACTTAGAGTTACCTGCATATGGTACATTAGTATTAGAAATCGATTCATCCAAAATAAACGATTATATTTCTTAACAAAACAACCCTTTCCTTAATTGGAGAGGGTTGTTCATTTATTTCTATTTAATTAGTTTAAATTATCACCAATATAGGTTAATCCTGGGTTTGTTTTTGAATCATTGACTTTATAAGAGATAACACCTAATGCTTCAGTAGCATCTTTAGCATATACAGTAAAGTAGAGTGTAAATACTTCTGTACCAAAATCTTCTTTATAATGTGCATAAGTTAGGTTCACTGCAGATGTGACAAGTTCCATTAATTCTTCATTAGATTCATATTCAACTTTTATTCTTAAATCAGCTTCTAAGATATCTGATGTTAAATTTACATTTTCTATATCAACAGTTGCACTACCTGAACTGTCACACGCAACTAATACTAAAGATAATAAGATAAATACAACTAAAAGTATTTTTTTCATTATGACAATCCTCCTAATACGTTTGTAAACATACCGCCTGAAACATTAGCTACGTAATATAAGTTGGATTGATTACCTAAGAAGTCTGTAATAGATACAGTTACTACTTTAAATCCCGGAATAGATGTATCAATTGTTGTTGCATATGCAGTTGCACCTGCTGGTACATTCACATTACTTAAGCCATCAAACGTTTCATTTAACCCTATTTTGACAACATCAGATTTTAAAGTTGGTGCCTCCGTTGATTTCACCTCAACATAAATAGAGGTTGTATTTTGTGTTAATACATCAAATTTAGAACTTCTTGTGACTAAACCTTTAGATACATCGAATAACCCTTGACTACCAGCTCTTGATGTCACCATCATGTATGTTTTACCATCATTTAACGTGACTGAAGTACCTGTAACACGTCCAGCATGAATAATTAAGAGTTTCGGTTGATTACCAACACCATCAATTGTATATGCAAGGGATTTATTTGTATGATCTTGTGAGGTTTGAACAAAATTAAATCTTGCATTAATTTCTGTCATATTATCCATCCGTAAACCTTGATAAGTCTTACGTATATGAATTAGTGCTTTATGATACTCAAATACATCATTATATTCTAATTTGCGGTCCCATCTTAATTGGTTCACACTGTCTGGAGATTCGTATGAGTTATGATCGTACCCACCATTTTGAAGTGGTTTAGATCTTAGGAATTCTGTACCTGCATGAAGGAATGGAATACCCATAGAGGTTAATACAATTGCGTTTGACTGGACTTGAGCATGTTTAACTTCATTAATTGGAACACCTGATGACCTTAATTTATCATGTAAAGTTAAGTTATCATGCGCTTCACCGTAAACGATATTTTGAAGCGGTGAGTTTGTAAATTGTTCTGTAGCACCCTTAATACCTTTACGTAAATCTTGCATCTTATTAAAATCCATAGCACCTTGAACAAATCCGCCTTCAGCACCATCTGGAGTACCTTTTAATGCATTTCTATATAAGTCATTAAATGCACCAACACCACTATCCATTTTACCTACTTGAGTACGATCCCAATCATTGGTATTTGTCATACCAGCTGCGATGTCACCATCAATTAGGGTGTCACCACCTGCCCAAGGTTCACCATATAAAATAATGGTTGGATCAATTTTATTTAAAGCTTCTCTAATCGCATTCATGGTTTCAATATCATGTAATGACATTAGGTCAAATCTAAAACCCGATAGTTTATATTCTTCAGCTAAAAACACTGTAGAATCCACCATGAATTTACGCACCATACTGCGTTCTGAAGCTGTTTCATTACCTGTACCTGAACCATTTTGGAAGCCACCATTAGCGTTTAATCTATGGAAGTAACCTGGAACAATCTTATGGAAGTTTGAACCTTCAGATTCACCTGTATGGTTATAAACAACGTCCATAATCACACGAATATCTTTTTGATGGAATGCTTGTACAGCTTGTTTGAATTCATAAATTCTAACATTACCATCAAATGGATTGGTTGAATAAGAACCTTCTAAAGTATTGAAGTGATAAGGCATATAACCCCAGTTAAACACATTTTCGGTATTAGGGTTTTTAAACACTTCTACTTCATCAATATATCCAAAATCAAAGATAGGTAGTAAATGTACTGCATTCACGCCTAACTCTTCAATGTGATCAAGCCCTGTAGTAACGGTTGTACCATTTGCTGAATACGTTGTACCTGATTCTGCTAAACCTAAAAACTTACCACGGCTTGATTCTGTACCATTCCAAGAACTGTGTATGGTTAAATCTCTAACGTGTAATTCCCAAATGATGTAATCAGTAAACGTCTGAATTGTATTAGGTCTCATTGAAAAATCCCAATATAAAGGATCTGTTGAAGCGAAGTCAACAATCATACTTCTTAATCCATTTGCCCCTGTTGAGTAACTATAAGGGTCTGTTACTTCATTTGTAACATTATTATTAGTGACATCAAAAGTATAGTATTTAGATGCATAATCACCTGATAATTTAACTTCCCATACACCATTTTCGATTCGTGTCATATCATGACTAGATACTGGGTTTGTTTCTTCTGATGGTTGTCCTTGGCGGTTATATTGAGGATGTCCTTGATTATAGACATTAACTGCAACAGCTTGTGAAACTGGTGCCCATAATCTAAATGTTGTTTCATCCTTGGAATATATAGCGCCTAACTGTCCATCATATGTAAAAGCATTTTCAAATTCAGGTGTGTCATATAGATTTTGAAGTGAGACTGTTTTTCTTGCTGTAGAATCAGCAAAAGTTACTTCTAAATCATATGTCTTAGTTAAATCAATATTTAGATCAGCAATTGTTTGTCTAAGACCAGTAGTAAAATTACCTGATTTTATTTGAACATCATTTTCAAATACCTTATAACTACTTGCTGGATGTGTTAAATCTACAACGATATTCCTTTGTGCATTAAATGCTACAAATAAAATATTTGGTCTGTAATCCGGTATATTATTTTCTAAATCTGCACTACTTAAACCAATACGTGTATCTGCTTGTACAAAGTAAGCATGAATTTTACCATTGACTAACTCGGCATCACTCAGGTTAAAAAATCTGTCTCCACCTGGTTCTCTATAACCATCCCAGGCACCCTGTTTAATAATTATGCCCCATTTAGTCGTTTCATTATAGCCTTCTGCTTCTAAATCCACTTCATAATAAGCACCATATTCATCTACATTTGTATTATTAAAGTTAAATTGTTTACCGTCTAAACCAGTAGGCTCATTTTGCCATAACCACATGTTATAGCCTGTGTAATTGCCATCATACCTAAAATAATGAACGACCAAAGTATTTGGTCTTTCACTCGCATAAGTAATTGATAAAGCTAATACGCTAGTTAACATCACAGTTAATAAAAATAATATTATTTTTTTCAATTTCTCAATCCTCCTAGAATTTAAATATATCATAGATTTATGTCTTTCATTGTATTCAATGATAGCGTTTGCATAAGAAACCGTTTGCATAGTATAAATATTACATTTGGACTCTTAACTACTGGTTAAATACAATATACACTTAAATTTACACTTTTACACATAAAATATATCAACTTAACGATATGGTATCGTTTACATAATGTAATCGCTTACAATGTGTAATATAATGAAACCTAGTTTATTAAAATCCGTTATTGGATCAGTTCCAATAAAATACCGTGTTATAATAAAACACACAGATAATGAAAGCAGAGGGACATCAACATGGTACCTAGATTCGAAAAAAGAGTACGTGCATTTGCAGCAGACATTTCAGGTTTAATTATCATATTTATACTAACAGCCTTTGGATTAGCTAATATAGATGACAGTATTAGATCATACATTCAAGCAGCCATACTGATCTTGACATTCTTTATACTTGTTATATTTCCGCAATTAACAAAAGCTGGTCAAACATTCGGTAAAAGACTCCAAAAGATTAAAGTAGTTAATATGGATGGAAGCAATCCTTCCAAGTTTAAACTTATTAGTCGTGAGATTTTTAAATACTTCTTTTCAATTGCAACATTTGGTCTTTACTCTGTAGTCGCTTTTTTCACACTTTCAGAAAAACATGTTTCTAGAACAATTCACGATTATGTATTCAAGACAAAAGTCATAGACTTAGACACTTCAGTACAAAATGTGCGTATGAACGAAACATTACAAACAAAAACGATGAAAGAAACGAGATTAAAATAATGTTTTTGATTAAATATTTTAAAATGGGGTTTCAATTCCCAAAACTAATAGAAAACAGTAAAAAAATTCATACACTCAAAGTTTTCGTTTACTTCATTTTATTAACCTTTATAGCGAACTTTCCACTAACGTGGTTAACCTTCGAAGAACAAGGTTCTAAAATCAATTTTATTGAGCATAACCTTACAGAGACTATTCCTGATTGGTCAACTCTTCCTTCAGCTACCATTACATCTGGTGGAATAGATAGTAGTTATTTAAATGGTTCAAGTTATGAGCACGAAGATTTTATTTACTATTTTGGTTATGATGAATCTATCGAAACTGTAACGGGAAAAAATATAGTTGTCTTCTATGCTGATTATATTAAATATATAGACATCAATAAAAATACAACCAGTTCGCATAATTATAAAGGATTCGAAACACCAATTATGTTAAGTCAGTTAAATATTTCTACTGGCAATGAACGTGTTAGAGACTATATGCTTTTTGGTGAATCCATTGAAAAATCATTTAGTGATCAAATAATTTTGTTTACAGTAATTAGAAACCTATCTATTCAGTTTTTAGCAACTTTCATTTATATCATTGTTTTATCAGGTATTATCCAACTCTTTAGATTTGGATTCCAAGATTTCTTAAGTTACTTAGAAGGCTTGAATTTTATCATCTTAGCCTCAACATTACCAAGTGTGTTAGCCTTGATATTCGGACTTATACTTCCAGGTTTTGCACCTGTTGTATTTAACTTAGTTTTAGGATTAGTGGTCATGTTAGTCTTCTTAGTGTTTTCAAGAAAAAACTTCTCTTAATCAATTAGCCAAGCATTCAACCATCCATTATCTAAATGGGTGGTTTTCTTTATGCAATTAAATAAAGTACTTAAAAACTGAAATTGAAGCCGATTTTCCTCTTTACAATGATAGCGTTTGCAAATAAGAAACCGTTTGCACACGCATACCTCATGTAAACGCTTTACAAATTTATAAATAAATATGATATACTTGATTTGTAAGATGATACAAACAATACTTTTTAGGAGGGTAAAATGAAAAAGATTATCTTATCTTTATTAGTTTTTGCTACCGTACTAGTTGCCTTACCACATCTTTATGCTGAAGAAGAGGTAACTGGAGATTTAGTCGTTCATTTCAAAAATTGGAGTGAAAATTACGACTTATTAGGTACGCACACTTGGGATGGCATTGATTCACATGCTGTCCATGACGGCGTCGATGATTTTGGCGCAACATTTATTTATGAGGGTTTACCTGTGGTTGCTTCTACAAGCACAGAAACCTATGGTTGGATTGCAGTGGAAAGACCAAATGGTTTAGCTGGAGATCCAAATTGGAATAATAAATTTACCGGGGACATATTTATTAATAAAACTGTTGTAAAAGCAAATGAAACTGTACACGTTTACATTGTACAAGGGTCAGGCAATACTACTGCTGAAGATCCAAGATACTTCGTTGCTGACAATACAAAATATAATATGTTCTTGATGTACTTTGATCCATCAGGTTCTTACGAAGAAAATCTAGGTGTTCACAACTGGAGTGGCTGGTCACAAGAAGCTACTGGTTGGAACGAACCATTAAAAATTTTCTCAACAGCTGGTAATACAGCTACTGGTATGGCCGTTAAAGCTTCAATGTTAACTGCTGCTCCAACAGAAGAAAATGAAGTTCCAGGTGCTGGATTACTTATTTACTTCGGTGAAGGCGATGGTTCTAAGAAGACTGGTGATGTTACTTTACAACTTTCATTAGGTGAAGGTACTCATGAACCAGGTGCAGTAGGTTTCGCATTTGTTTATTCTGCCGGTAATGGTGTAATAACAAATACTAACCTATACTATGGTAATGAAAATTTTGCTGATTTCGCTTATAATGCATTCTCATTTAGATTATTACCTTACTCTGTAGACGCTACTTCTGGCGCTGCAAATGGTACTTATGCAGTTAGATCTAACCAAGTCATCGTTAAGACTTCTGCTCAATTGGCTAATCCACTTAAAGATGAAGAATCTGAATTAACTGAAGAACAAGCAAAAGCATTAGTTGAAGGTTGGTTCTCAGTTAAAGAAATGACTGGTGAAGATACTTATGGTCCTGCATTAACAATTGATCGTGTAGACTTTGCAGAAGGTAATGACACAATCGCTGACTTCGTTATCGTTTTAGCAGATGGTTCAGAACTAGATATCACTAAAGATTACGTTTTATTCTTTGATAATGATACTGATCAAACATCTATCGAGTTAGATTTAGATAGAAATGCACCTGTTATTACTTTCCCTCTATTAGGTGAAGATAAAGTTATCGAAGTTGAATGGGGTAAACCATTTAATCTAGCTGACTTCCCACTATATGATGCAGTAGATGACAGAGATGGCGATTTAACTAGAGCAGTATTCGTTCCAAAAGGCGAAAACTCTAAATTAGATACACGTACAGTTGGTGATTATGTAATTACGCTACAAGTTTCCGACGCATGGGGTAACGTTACTCAAGAAACATTTACTTTCAGAGTCGTTAAACCTGAGGCTTAAGGAGGATAGACATGAAAAAAACATTTACTTCAATCTTAATGATTATGTTCGTCTTATTTGTGGTGGCATGTACACCTACAGCAAAAAATGACGGTGCAGAATATGATTTCTCTGAAATCTATAAAGAAAAACAAACTATTACTGTTTGGATAGACGACCAAAATGGTGAATACATGCAAGCAGTTATCGCTGAATTCAACAAAACTGATGCTGGTAAAGACATTATTGTTCAACACCAACATATGGGTACAGTTGATGCTCGTGAAAGATTAAAGACTTTCGGTTTAACTGGTAATGGTGCGGATATTTTCCAATTCCCTCATGACCACTTATCAGCAGCGATCTTAGAAGACTTAGTATATGCATTACCAACTTCAGTAGCAACTCGTGTTGCTGAACGTGCACATCCATTAGGTATGGATATTGCAACATTACTATATGATGAATCTACCGGTAAATTTGGTCCAGGTGCAAACGCTCAAGAAAACGTTTATGCTGTTCCAATGTCACTAGAAGCTGTTGGTTTATACTATAATAAAGACTTAGTATCTACTCCTGCTGCTACTATGGAAGAATTATTAGCTGCTGCAACTACTTGGAATGCTGCTTTAGCAAGTGATGGTTCTGGTCAAACAAACGCTCAAAAAGGTTGGTACTATTTAGGTACTTCTTCTCACTGGGCAGACTCATACTTCATGCAATCATTCTATTCTGCATTAGGTTTCCAACCATTTGGTGAAAACCTAGATGATCCAAGTGCTGTAGGTTTTGCAGATGCAGTTGCCGCTCTAACTTGGTTCCGTGATGAATTAAAACCTGCTACAACTGGTAACAACAACCACAACTCAGTGGGTGCTGGTGCTAACTTCGTAGCTGGTAATATTCCTTACATTATTGCTGGTCCATGGAATATTGAAGAATATGCTGGTACAGAAGGTCTAAACTTCGGTATCGCTCCATTACCATCAGTAAATGGTGTACAAGGTGCTCCTTTTGCAGGTGCTCAAATGGCTGCAATTTATAAGTATTCTAATAATAAAGAAGCTGCTACAGCATTCTTAGAATTCCTAATGAGCGATATAGCTATGGAATTACAATTAAAGATGAAAAATAAATTACCTGCTTTAAAACCTGATTTATTACCAAATATCGACGGTTTTAGTACAGATCCTTATCTACCTGCAATTTCATTACAGTTAGAAAGCGCAATTCCAATGCCTACAATCCCTGCAGTACAATACTACTGGGGTCCAGGTGAATCAATGATTATTTCTGTTTGGAACAATCCTGCTACAGTAATTTCTGAAGCTGTGGTTGCAGCTGAAAATGCATACCGTGCTCAAGCTGGTCTAGGCGGTCAATAATTAGTTTTCAATAAGTATTTTTAAAAAAAGAATGCGTAGGCGATAGGTTTTTCCTGTCGCCTCCATTCAATTATAGTCACAATAAAGAGGTGTTACATAATGAAGGCATGGAGTATATTAAAATCTATACTATCGGGGCTAATATGGGGTATAGGTCAAGTCTTTAATAGACAATATTTAAAAGCACTATTTTTCTTCATTTTCTTTGCTATCTTCGTAACATTAGAGCTCGCATCCTCTAATTATTTTTATGAAGAAACCACAGAAAATGAAATCGCACTTAGTAAGATTGCCGGGGAGCCTTTTAGTGAATGGTTTGAGAAATCCTTATTCCAATTCTATGATGGCCAAATCTTACAAAGTTCTTCTAACAGAATCGCTTCCTTCGAAGCTTTTTTAGATGGAATTGGTGTTGAAGAAAAACCAAACGGTGGATATTATGGTGGGGCTACCGGATCACAAAATCCAACCGCCAAACTATTTACTGAAGAACGTTTCATAGAGTTTCTAGCAAAAGATTTAAAAGAGGCTTCCTATTTACGTTATACAGAATTCGGAACAACAATTGAAACAAGAGCAGAGGACTTTGATTCAGTTAACGCTAAGCGTCTAATCACTCAAGAAGACGGTAATATGTACTGGGATGAAGTAAATCATAAGTTCTACTTACCAGTATCAACACAAGCTGTTGCAGGTCAACAAGTTACTGAATATTATGAAACTAACGTGTTTAACCGTATAAATAATCCTGCGATTATTACAAGTGTAGAAGGATTAACTCCTTTTAGAAAAACAGGTAAACTATTTAAAGATACTGATCAGTATTATGTTGAAGTTTTTATAAACACAGATCAACAAAGATTCTTATTACTTTCTAGTGATACCTTTAGCCTAAAAGAATCTGGTTCTGGTTTCTCACCAACTGCTGTTACTAACATTTTAGGACCAGTTTATGAGTTAAACGGTACACTTTATGAATATTATGAACCAGGTTTGATTCATAATACAGTACGTGCACAATATAAGCAAACACCTTTTTCTACTTTACTTAGACGTGCAATCGTCCAAGTTCAAACGATTAATCCAACTCAATCTCAAGATTATGTCAAATTAATGGTTCGTGTTTATATGGATCTGCACCCTGATTTTAAAGCACAGTATATGAAAGATTTCGATAACTTCTTTTATGACCGTGCAGGTATGTTTGTTAAAGGCTACTGGGAAGTACTAACCCTTGGTCAAACTGAGCAAGTCAGATTAAATGGTCATTTAGCATTAGAACATGCAATGATTGGTTTACCTGGTGAGTCTTCAAACTCAAACTTAAGAAGTGTCAATATTAATTTTGAAGGTCAAGTAAACGTACGTGGTCATATTTCTACATTACTATTGCTTGATGGCTTAATTATGGTTATATTATCCTTATTCTTCTTTATCTTCGGTATATGGTCAGCACTAGATACATATAAGGTTTCAGAACAACTAAGGCAAGAAAAAGAAATACTAAACACAAAATCATACTTTAAGTCAGTTTGGGATAACGGTTTTGAATATATTATTTTATCACCTGCAATGTTTGTGTTAGCATTTATTTCTATTATGCCAATTGCATTTGGTTTTGTTCTTGCTTTTACATCTATTGGCGGTAACGGGTCTATGGATAAACTCTTTGATTGGGTAGGGTTTACAAATTTCATTACAGTATTTGATCCAAATTCAAGTATTGGTCAAGGTTTTGGTAATGCCTTCTGGCGCGTTCTTTCATGGACACTTATTTGGGCAGTATTCTCGACTGTTACTGTATTCTTTGGCGGATTCTTCCAAGCACTTATATTAAATGCTGAATCTGTAGTCTTTAGAAAACTGTGGAGAACTATTTTAATTCTTCCATGGGCAATTCCTGCACTACTATCTCAAATGGTTTTCTCAGTTATGTTTAATGAAACTGGTTTTATTAACCAATTACTTATGCAGCTTGGTATATACGATATTTTTATTGATTGGGGTATACTGGGTCAAGCCTATAATCAAGTGAGTGGTTTCGCTAAGTATTTCTGGCTAGGTCATGAAAATATTCAGTGGTTTACAAATGAAAACAATCCAAACTTTGTTAAAGCTGTTATCATTGTTCTTAATATCTGGTTAGGATTCCCATACTTTATGGCTTTAATGACAGGTATTATGACAGCTATAGATAAATCGCTTTATGAAGCAGCTGATATTGATGGGGCAACGGGCTTCCAAAAATTAAGATCTATAACTATGCCACTTGTACTATATTCAACTGCTCCAATTCTAATTATGACATTCTCTGGTAACTTTAATAACTTCGGTGTAATTTACTTTATCACCGGTGGTGGACCAGGTAACTTAAATGATGTCAATAATGGATTTGCCGGACAGACGGATATCTTAATTTCATGGATGTACCGATTAACAACCGATCATCAGATTTATAACTTAGCTTCAGTGTTCTCGGTACTTATTTTCATATTTGTTGGTAGTTTAACAGCTTGGAACTTATCAAGAACTAAAGCATTCCAGGAGGATTAATATATGGAAATCTTAATACTTCTAATACTGTTTGTAGTAGTCTGGGCAATCACTTCTAACTACTTCATTATTCATGACATAGCTAAGAAAAAAGGCTATGAACATAACAGAAAAATTCAATTAATATCTATGTTACCATTCTATGGAAACAATTACGTTAGGAAACTTCCAAACTTAAAACCAAATATAACCAAGGAAGAATTTGATTACTTAGTATCTCCTGAAGTTGTACTTAAAAAGATTGGATTTGTCTTTCTTGCATTACTGATATTGACACTGATTCTGATACCTGTATCAGTTATAGTTTACGTATCTTTCAAAAACAATTTTGCACGTACTTTAATGATTACATTTATAGTGATACTCGTATTTTTAGTACACCAAGGTCTCGTAGTAGAATATGCAATGAAAAAAGGTTATGAAGGCATTGAACCGGGTCTAATCGGTTTAATTCCAATCTATGGATTTATACACTATGCGAATAGTCCAAAGAGACGAAACACTTCCAAATTATCAATCAGAGCGACATTCACTATTAAAAATATACTTATTAAACTCTTAATAAATGCTGAGTTAACGCTACTTGTTATCGTCGTATTAGTACCTGTTATTTATATCTTTGGTATGGCATTCTCACCAGGTACATCCACAATACCTAACACCATATGGCCAAGTAATCCAACTTGGAATGGATTTGATTATTTATTCAACTCTCCAGATTCTAACTTTGGTAAATGGTATGCAAATACACTGATTATCGCATTCATCAACATGATCGTAGGTACTATCATCATTACCGGTGCTTCTTATGTATTTGCAAGATACTCCTTTAAAGGTAAAAAAGCTGGATTATTAACTATATTAGTTCTTCAAGCTTTCCCTTCATTCATGGGATTAATTGCAATGTACGTCCTATTTTGGAAATTCGGTTTACTTGGACAACCACTTTACCTAACAATTCTATACATTGGTGGTGCAATTCCAGGTAACTTATGGTTAATTAAAGGGTTCTTATCTCAAATTCCTAGAGATCTAGATGAATCGGCAATGATTGATGGCGCATCAAAATTAAAAATATTTATACATATCATTCTTCCATTATCCGTACCAATCCTAACATTCGTTGCCGTTTCAATGTTCATGGCACCATGGATGGATTATATGTTACCAGGTTACTTATTAAACGTTCCTGCTCCAGGTAATAGCTTGGATAAGGTTCAGGAACAATGGACATTAGCTGTTGGTATCTTCTCATTTATCAACGGTCAATATGACTTAAACTACCCAGCATTTGCTGCTGCAGCATTAATTGTTGGGGTTCCAATCGCCGTAATTTACATGGTATTCCAAAGATATTTAATCGAAGGTATCATGGCAGGTGCAACGAAAGGATAATAGTATGGCAAAACAAACTTCTCATGAATTAAAAAACAAAGTTGTCTATCAAGTATTTACAAGACAACACTCCAAAACAAGTGATTTTAAAGGTATTATTGAAGATTTAGACAGAATTAAATCGTTAGGGGTAGACATTGTCTACCTCCTACCGTTTCATCCAATTGGTAAAAAAGATAGAAAAGGGTCTATCGGAAGTCCTTATTCTATTTATGATTACTACGCAATCGACCCATTACATGGTACACTAGAGGACTTTAAAGCATTAGTTAAAGAAATCCATCAAAGAGACATGAAAATAATGATAGATATTGTGTTTAACCATACTTCTAGAGACTCTATATTAACTCAAAAACATCCAGAATGGTTTTATAAGAAACCAGATGGTTCATTTGCTAATAGAGTAGGGGATTGGTCAGATATAACTGATTTTGACTTTCTATCTCACAGAGCTATATGGGATTACCTTATTGACGTATTAAAATATTGGGCACAGTTTGTTGATGGCTTTAGATGCGATGTAGCACCACTTCTTCCCCTTGATTTTTGGAAGGAAGCAAGATTTAAAGTTGATCAGGTAAACCCAAATATGATTTGGCTAACTGAATCAGTTCATTTAGGCTTTATCAAATATATTCGTGATATGGGTTATGATGCGTTTTCAGATTCTCAAATGTATGAAGTATTTGATGTTACTTATGATTATGATATCTTTGACTTTATGGATGACTACTTGAAAGGTAGAGATACTTTAAAACGCTATTTATTTGAACTATGGCGTCAAGAAGCAACTTATCCGAAGAATTTCGTCAAACTACGCTCATTTGAAAACCATGACCAAGATAGAATTGCTCATAAGGTTGATAACAAAACAAAACTCATTCAAATGACAGCACTACAATTCTTCTTAAAAGGCATGCCAATGATCTATGCCGGTCAAGAACATCAAGTCTCAAAAAGACCTGATTTATTTGAAATAGACTTAGTTCCTTGGAATAAAGATGAAAGTATCGAAGACCTTATCACAAAACTAGCCTCTATTAAAAAGTTAGATATTATGAGTCAAGGCACATATCACTTTGTGAACACTGATAGTATAGCTCATTTAGAATATCATTTAGGTAACGAAAAACTTATCGGTATATTCAATCTTGATAACTTATCAAATATCAAAGTCGATCTAGCTGACGGAAAGTATCTAAACATACTTACAAATAAACTTCATGAAGTTAAAAACGGCTCATTACCACTTGGTAACGAACCTATTATATTTCATTTTAAATAACACCTAAAAAAGGTCCTTAAAGATATCTTCTTTAGGGACCTTATCGTTTATATTAATTTAAGTATTTTATAACCATACGCAGGAAGTTCAACTTCTGTATTTATATTTATAATCTTTTGACTAAATACATCAGTATATTTTGATTGATAAGCAGAATCTATGTTTAGTTTAACTGTTTTTTCGGAATCATTAATTAAAAATAGTAAACTTTCGTTTTTATGACGTTTCAGAAATGAAATAGATGATTTATCAATAAAGTGATAATCACTTTCCATAAATGCAGGATGCTGTTTTCTTAAACGAATTAAATCTTTAATCAATTGGTGTAAACTGTGATTCCATGTAGACTCATCCCAATTAAAGCAACGTCTATTATCTGGATCATGTTCACCAGTTAAACCAACTTCGCTACCATAATAGATATTCGGTGCACCAGCACTCGCAAACATTAGAATGTATGCAATCTTTAATCGTTCATCATTATCTTTTAAACGCCTTTTCATACGAATCGTGTCATGTGTGTCTAATTGGTTAAACATATTTTTGATGACATGTTTTGGTGTCAATGCGGTATATTGAGTCAATTCATTTTTAAACTCTTCTGAATCAATTTTTCCATCAAAATATTGCCACATCGGTATAGATAAGTCATAGTTCATGACAGCATCCATCTGATCACCCCTTAACCAAGGCATTGAAGAATCCCAGTTTTCACCAAATATGAATGTATCTGGTTTGGCAGTTCTGGACACCTGTTTTACTTTTCTTAAGAAATCATGACTAACTTCATTAGAAACATCAAGTCTCCAACCATCAATATCATATTCTTTAATCCAATACTCAATAGAATCAAGTAAATGTTTCTGTGCTAACTCATTACCTGTATTCCATTTTGGCATAAATGGTGTATAAGCAAACGTTCTATAATTTGGTCTTAAGTTTCCATACCCTTTAGGACTACCATCTTCTGTTAACTCAAAATTTAGAATTGGATCTTTATCTAAAAAGAAACAATCAGCATATTTAGAGTTTCTACCATTTTTTACAACATCTTGAAAGAATGGATGATCCCATCCACAGTGGTTTAGTACAGCATCCAGCACAACTTTAATACCTAATTTATGCGCTTCTTGTACTAACAATCTAAAGTCTTCATTTGTCCCAAACTGTGGATCAATTTTAAAATAATTTTTAGTATCATATTTATGAGCGGTACGAGATTCAAATATTGGAGTAAAATATATACCAGATATACCTAAATCCTTTAAATAAGGTAGTTTGTCTATGACACCTTTAATATCCCCACCATAGAATTCATGATTATTCACAGGAAGTTTTGCCCAAGGTAGATTAGATTTCTTACCTTTACTATAAAATCTATCCATAAATATTTGATACCATACAGTATTTTTAACCCATTCTGGTGTATTAGATTGATCTTCATAGTTTAAATATGGATAGTTAAAATAATTACTTAAATCATAAAAACTACCTTCATCAAAATCTGTCGGTGGTAGTTCTTCTAATTCTTCCATACGTTTTGAACCATAAAAATAATGTTTATCATCTGCTTCGATTAAAAAAGCATACTTGCAGCGATAATCTTTTGGTTCTATCTCAATGAAGTAATAATCAAAAAGATGGGTTGAATATCTCTTAGTCATCTCGACTAATTGGCTCTCCCAACGAGCTTTTCTATTTTTATACGTCCAATCAAATGGATCACCATATGAGAGTTTTACTGATTGGACATCATCTTTCATAGTTCTAAATAATATATGAAGTTTTTTATCATCATAAGCATAACTATATTCACTTTTAGCTTGATGAAATAATGCGTGTTTATTCATGGTATATCACTCCTTAAAATTCATTATATCATTTAGTCATTTGATTGATAAATATGTAACCGCTATCATGTTTTAGTATAGGGGTTAATTTGGTAAAATAATAATGTTAAGGACGGTTTATTTTATGAATAAATGGTGGATGGAAGCCGTAGGCTACCAAATATATATTAAGAGTTTTAAAGATAGCAATCATGATGGCATTGGTGATCTAAATGGTATTACTGAAAAGTTAGATTATCTACATTTACTTGGTGTAAATTTAATTTGGATAACTCCATTTTATGATTCTCCAATGGACGATAACGGTTATGATGTTAGAGACTACTTTAAAGTATCTCAAGAATATGGTTCTTTAGCAGATTTTAAAGCGTTATTAAAAAAAGCTAAAAATCTTGGCATCAAAGTCATTTTAGACTTCGTCTTAAATCATACATCTGATGAGCATGCTTGGTTCATGGAATCTAAAAAATCACTAGACAATCCTTACAGAGATTACTACATTTGGCAAAAACCTAAAATGGTTGATGGAAAAATGCTTCCTCCAACCAATTGGGGTTCCTTCTTTGGTGGCTCTGCTTGGAAGTATGATGAAACCACGAATGAGTACTACATGAAAATATTCTCAGATAAGATGCCTGATTTAAACTGGAAGAATCCAAATGTTGTTCAAAGTATGATTGAAGTTGGTAAATGGTGGTTAGACTTAGGTATAGACGGTTTTAGATTAGACGCAGTTTCACATCTTGCACGTGAAGATTTTGTTGACTCCACATTCGCTAAAGATACTGTATTAGATTGGTTTAAATTTTCTAATTTACCTGATAACCACAAGTACTTAAATCAACTTCATGAAGGCTTATTTAAACCTTACGATGCTTTTACAATTGGTGAAGTTGGTGGTCAAGCAAGTATAGATGAAGCAATTAAGTATGCATCATTTAATTCAAATGAAGTATCTATGGTATTTAACTTCGACCACAACTGGCACAACAATATATGGGATATCACTGATTTGAAAGATATTAAGGTCAATGTTATACCGCTTAAAGAAACACTTAATAAATGGCAAGAAACGTTTAAAGACATTGGTTGGCTTCCGCTCAATTGGTTAAACCACGACCAACCACGTGTCGTTTCCCATTATGGTCACGTAGACTACCATAAAGAGTCTGCTAAAATGCTTGCAAGTATTATGTACTTATCAAGAGGTACACCCTTTATTTATCAAGGTGAAGAAATTGGTATGACCAATTATCCTTTTAAGGAATTATCAGAAATCAATGATATTTCAACCTTAAACAGTGTGAAAAACCAAATAGCTATGGAACCAGAACGTGCTTATCAAATTATTGAAAAGGCATTAATGACATCAAGAGACCACCCTCGTACTATGATGCAATGGCATCATACAGAATATGCTGGCTTCTCATCAGTCAAACCTTGGTTTCATGTCAATCCAAATTACACTGAAATTAATGTCTTTGATCAAATGAATGATCCTACTTCTATTTGGAGTCACTATCAAAAACTTTTTAGTTTAAGAAGATTCTCCAAATACTCAAAAACACTTATTAATGGTACTTATGAAATGATACTTAAAGATGATCCAAATCTATTTGTTTACTTAAGACATTATCAAGAAGAAACAATCATCGTAATCGGTTCATTTAGTACAACTGAAACAATCATGGATATAACTAATTATCCTGTTGGTGATATATTAATTCACAATTATGAAGATATATCATACGAAAATAACAACCTAAAATTAAGACCTTATGAAACGATCTCATACAGGATAAAGGAGTAAATATGAGAAAAGCTGGTATTTTATTACATATATCATCGTTACCATCCAATTATGGAATTGGAACTTTCGGTAAAGAAGCTTATAATTTTGTAGATTTTTTAGAATCTACTAGCCAGTCCTACTGGCAAATACTTCCATTAGGACCTACTTCCTATGGAGATTCACCATACCAAACATTTAGTGCGTTTGCGATGAATCCATACTTTATAGACTTAGATTTTTTAGTGAAAGATAAATTATTAAAAAAATCTGAGATCTTAGATTCACAAACTTCCGAAGCCGAAGTTGACTATGAACGCTTATATCATGAACGTTTTAAAGTATTAAGACTTGCTTTTGACCGTTTCGACTTAAATAGTACATATTTCCAAGAGTTTTTAAGAAATGAAGGTTACTGGTTGAATGATTATGCGCTCTTTATGGCCATTAAAGAAAGTCAACATAGTGTAAGTTGGGCAGAGTGGCCAGAGGCTTTAAGAAAACGTGAAGAACATGCGATAAATCAAGCAAGACACGATTTTAAAGATGCTATTAATTTCCACTCATTCTTACAATATGAAGCTTATAAACAATGGTACAATTTAAAGCATTATGCGAATGAAAAAGGTATTCAAATTATTGGTGATATGCCAATTTACGTATCCTATGATTCTTCTGATGTATGGACTAAACCTCAATACTTCCAATTAGATGAAAATAAACTACCTACACTTGTAGCGGGTGTACCTGGTGATAATTTCAGTCCAACTGGCCAATTATGGGGTAATCCATTATATCGTTGGGATATTTTAGAAGGCGAAGATTTTGCTTGGTGGATTGACCGAGTTAAATCCAATACTTCCATGTTTGACGTTTTAAGAATTGATCACTTTATCGGGTTTGTTCATTACTTTGGTATTCCATATGGTGATACAACCGCTGAGCGTGGTAAATGGTTTGAAGGTCCTAGTTATAAATTGTTTGAATCTATCAAACGTCAACTAGGCGATAGAAAAATCATTGCTGAAGATTTAGGTATGATCACTGATAAGGTAAGAGAACTTCTTAAACATACGGGTTTTCCTGGTATGAAATTACTTCAGTTTGCTTTTGATTCTAGAGAAGAATCAGACTATATCCCACACCTATATCATAATAATGTTGTTGCATATACTGGTACACATGATAATGAAACAACTACACAATGGTTTAAGAATCTAAAACCAAGTGATTTAAAATATGCATTAGAGTATATTAATCACGTTAAAGGTTCAAAAACAGATTCATTAATCAAAGCTACACTTGCAACAGTTGCAGACACTGCAATCATTCCAATGCAAGACTATTTAAATCTTGGTAGTGAAGCAAGATTTAATATCCCATCTACTTTAGGTGGTAACTGGGTATGGCGTCTAAAGACAGGTCAAATCGATCGTATGACACGTCTAAAAATTAAACGTTTCACTAAATTATACGGTCGTATAAATCCGATTTCTAAAGCTAAGTAACAAAAAGGTGATGCCTGATGCATCACCTTTTATTTTATGATTTGTCAAACAATGATTTATACTGCCCATATCCTTCTTTTTCTAAGTCTTCCAAAGGAATAAATCTCATACTTGCTGAGTTCATACAGTATCTTAGACCACCAGCTTCTTCGGGTCCATCATCAAAGACATGGCCAAGATGTATTTTTGAATTCTTAGTTCTTACTTCAGTTCTAAACATACCATAAGACATATCTAGTTTTTCAACAACAATTTTATTGTCAATTGGTTTAGTAAACGATGGCCAACCACACATTGCATCAAATTTATCAAGTGATTTAAAAAGTGGTGTTCCGTCCATGACATCCACATAAATACCTTCATCAAAATTATTCCAGTATGCATTATCAAATGGTGGTTCTGTTCCATTTTCTAGCGCTACTTTTTTTTGTATAGGTGTCAACTTTTTCATTTCATATCTCCTATCTTTTTAATAAGATATAATCTAGCAATTTATCAGGTAATATCTTTCTTGCTGTTAATGCGATAAAACTTAGTGTTCCCATACGATATCTAGTCTTTGGTCTTTTGGCCCTAATCGCCTTGTATACGACTTTAGCTACAACAAGTGGATCTGAACCCACCTTACCTGACAAGTAATCTCTTTCGGCCGATTTCATAACGTGAGAAATGGTGTCCTGATAAGGTGATGCAGCATCAATTTTACTTGCATAGTCATAAGTTCTTTGCATGAATTCTGTTTTTATAAGTCCTGGTTGTATTAAGACAACTTGAATACCAAACTGTTTTAATTCAATTCTTAAACTATCAGAAAAACCTTCTAATGCAAATTTAGAAGCATGATACCATCCACCAAGTAGTGAGGCTACTTTACCACCAATACTGGAGGTATTTATTATTTTCCCACTGCCTTGTTTTCTCATGATAGGCAATACATGTTTTATCATATTGGCTACACCAAATAAATTAACTTCAAATTGATCTCTTGCATCTTTTAAATCCACATCTTCAATCGGTCCATATAAGCCATAACCTGCATTATTAAATAGAACATCAATTCTACCCTCAGATGCATATATTTCTTCAATGGCTACTTTAATTGTTGTCTCATTCGTAACATCCACAAAAAGAGGTTTAATACCTAGTGGTATAAGGTCCTCTAACTTGTCCATTCGTCTTGCTAGTGCATATACTGTAAATCCTTTTTTACTTAAATACTCTGCAGTACTTTTTCCTATACCAGAGCTAGCACCTGTAATTACTACAACACTATTTTTCATACTATCACCTTCTATGGTGATATTTTACCAAAAAAAGAAGCTTAATCTATTGATTAGGCTTCTTTAGTGATCCAAATTTTTCTATACTATTTAAAATGACTGCACCGACACCATTACCGATTAGCATAACTACAAATGCTAATAGCATGTACCAACTATAATTATTAGCTAGTAAAAAGTAATAAATATTTGCTATTGAGTGTTCAAATCCTAAAATCACAAAGATTGCTACTGCAAAGATATTAACTACGACTTTAGCAACATGATTTTCGATGCGCTTATAACCATCAACGCCTAAGTACATCATCATACCGCACATAATAGATAATCCAAATATCTCAAATATATTTCTAGATAACTTGGTTTCAACGAGTGTTTTTGCTGTTTGAATTATCCCTTCATAATTAGCCAAGTAAATAATACTTGCAATTAAGATTGAACCTAGTAGATTGCCAAGTATTATCCATAATATCTCGATAATATAGGATTTATCCTTATCAATAATATAACCTATACGACCTGTATATAACTTATAATCTAGAGTGACGACACAAAGTAATCCAAATGCAAATAAGAATGCACCGATGATTGTATGATCTGCTTTTAAATATAAATAAGTTGTGCCTGCTATGGCAATGAGCGCTCCTGCCATCATGGCACTTAATAGTGTTTTTATGTGTTTTTTCATTGTATACTTCCTCTTCAATACAATTATACGAAAAGTACGCATTATTACAAGTAAACCTATAATTAGAAATTAAATTGTGTATTTTTTACTTAAATTAGATGTTATCTTTAAAGGTAAGTTTATCTAAAAAGTCCATCACACGCTTTTTACCAGAGTTGTTAAAAATGTCGTTTGGTGTTCCTACTTCAATAATTTCACCTTGATCCATGAAAACTACTTGATCTGCAATACTTTCTGCAAAGCCCATTTCATGTGTGACAATAACCATATGCATCCCAAGTTTAACAAGAGATTTCATTGTTAGTAACACTTCTCCAATCATTTCTGGATCAAGCGCTGAGGTTGGTTCATCAAATAAAATGACTTTTGGTTCCATACAAAGAGATCTTGCTATAGCGATTCTTTGTTTTTGACCACCACTTAACTTTCCAGGATATTGATCTTTTTTATCGAGTAAACCCACTTTTTCAAGATAAAATAGAGATTTATAGGTCGCTGTAACCTTATCAAGTTTAAGTACATTTTTTTGAGCAATATTTAAGTTTTCTAAAACCGTTAAATGTGGAAACAAGTTAAAAGATTGAAACACCATACCTACCTCTTTACGATGTTCATTGATATTAAAATGTTTACTTAATATACTTTTATCCTTATAATTAATTTCACCCGAACTTGGTGTCTCCATCAAATTCAAAGTTCTAAGTAAAGTGGACTTACCACTTCCAGATGGACCAATAATGATTGTAATGCCTTCATAAATATCTAAGTTCACTTGATTTAATGCAAGTGTACCATCATTAAATTTTTTATTTAGGTTTACAATTTCAAATAGTTTATTTTTCATCTTGTTTTCTCATCCTTTTCTCTAATTTTGACATGAGTTTAGATGTTGTAAATGTTAAAACAAAATAAAGTAATGCTGTAACAATGTACACTTCTTTAGTTCTATAAGTTGATGTCTTAACAATTTGTGCACTATACATAAGTTCAGCAATTCCTAAATACATAAATATAGATGTTTCTTTAATTAAGGTTACAAATTCATTACCTAAAGATGGCATGATATTTTTTATAGCTTGAGGCATAATGATGTGAAGCATGGTGCTCTTTTCTGTCATGCCTAAGCTAAGCCCAGCTTCTTTTTGACCCTTTTCAATAGATAATATACCTGCTCTAAAGGTTTCAGATGCATAAGCACTACTATTAATAATAAGTGCTACCATACCTAGTAAAAATGCACCAAAGTCCATGCCTAACACGGTCATAACTGGTAGTTTTACAAATGCATAGATAAGCATTACTTGAACAAGTAATGGTGTACCACGAATAATTTCTACATAACTTCCACCAATAAAATTTAGTATCTTACGTTTAGATAATCTAAAATACGTTGGAATCACTGCTATAAGCGTACCCATTAAGACTGCAATGAGTGCAAGAACTATAGTGATAATCACGCCTTGTAGAAGTGTTTTTACATAGAATAAATCTAGCAAGAATGAAAAATCCATATTAGCTATTTAATAAAACACTATCTTTGACAAATTGATCGATTTGACCTGATTCTTGAAGTATTTGAATTGTATCATTGATAAGTTCTAGTAGTGCTTTATTCCCCTTTCTTACAGCAACAGCAGATCCATCTTCTGGATTACCAAGTATAAAGTTAGCGATAGAAAGACCTGTAATATTATTGATATAACCTTCAGCAACTGGTTTTTCCATAATTACACCAGCTAATTGACCGCTTGTTAAGCCTAATACTAAGTCAGGTACTGCTTGAATAAATTGTTTTTGTGGTGCTTGAAATAGATCGTTTGCGTAATCTTGTTGAATAGAACCTAATTGTGCCCCAATTCTAATATTAGAAAGATTCATAGACTCTACTGAAGTATATACATCAATATTTTTATTTTCAATTAATACGACTTGTGTAGCCATGTAATAAACAGTTGAAAAATCTACAATTTCTGCACGTTCAGGTGTTGGCGTCATCGCTGATATAACAAAAGCAACACGACCATCTGCTAAGTCCTCAAGTAAAAAATCAAATCCCTTATGAATTACTTTTAAGTTTTTACCTGCATGTTTCGCGATAACTTTAGCAATTTCAATATCAATACCTACAACCGTTTGGTTATTATTTTCATCTTTTACTAACCATTCATATGGTGCATAATCTGCGGATGTACCCATAGTAATAAATTCATCATAATATTCATCAATAATAAATGTGAACGTATTCGAACTTCCCATATCACATCCAACCATGAGTGTTAAAGCACCCATTACCATAAACATTAATAACATTTTTTTAATCATTTTCTTCTTCTCCTTTTTTTTGATTAAAATAAATAAAAAAGTCCTCTAGATATTATCTAAAGGACGATTAAAAAACCGTGGTACCACCTAAATTCTAGTTTTAAAAAACTAGCACTTTAAAAACGTTAACGCCGTTATACGCTTAAACCTTATATTGATGATGAGTTATAGGATACTTAATAAAAAAGTCCCTAGACAATAATGTCTAAGGACGAATTAATCGCGGTACCACCTTAGTTCTAGATCAAAAAATCTAGCACTTATATCGTTAACGCCGACATACGTTTAAACCTCATCAACACTCGATTTAAAAGCTCCAAAGCACGTTCATTCATCACTCTTACTGATTTACACCAACCATCAGCTCTCTATGAAAAGTTAAATAAATTACTACTCTTCTTCATCACTTTGAAAAACATTATAATCCAATTGAATTCAAATTACAACATTAAAATTATTTTATCGTAAAATTTACTTAATTATAGTGGGAATACTTTTTTGCCGAGTTCTTCATTCACAATTTGTCCAACTGCAGAATACATAGCAAATAAACCTGTTAAAATTCCAACATAACCAGCGATATTCGTAATTAAATTTATAGCAGTGAAATCACCTAATGCTAGTAAGAAGAATAATAATGCTAGTGATCCAAATACAAGTTTGGTTATTGTATTATGAGTGAATGTACCAATAAACATAAATGTTGTAAATACACCCCATAGTAATAAGTAAAAGCCCATTGATGTTAAATCCGCTGTAAATGCTGGATAATCTTTAGGTAATAACCAGATCATTACAAGTGATAACCAGAAAAAACCGTATGCTGTGAATGCTGTTCCACCAAAATTATTGTTGTTTTTAAATTCTAAAATACCCGCAATAATTTGTGCTAGACCACCTAATGCTACACCCATTGAAATCACTACTAATGACAATTCAGTAATACCTGCATTTGCTAGGTTTAACAAGATTGTTGTCATTCCAAATCCCAGTAAACCTAAAGGTCCCGGATTCATTTTTTTCGTCATAAATACCTCCATTTTTTTATCATCTTAATCATTTTATCTTATTTTTATTTTAAAACAAGATGGTTACATCTTTTTTTATGAATAATGATTCATATTATGTTATAAATACGGCGAGTGTATCAATTAATGGATTATTTTGGTAAAATACATTTACACTAATTTATTTAAGGAGCTTAACTTTAATGTTCGCAAAACAATATAAAAAATATGAAAAACATCATGATGATCTAATCAAGGATGATGATAAGGCATCTATACGCTTAAACCTTTACATCTCTAAAACCGGTGTTGCATCTCGTCGTGGTGCAGATAGTTTAATTGAGCACGGACGCATTAAGGTCAATGGCGTAAAAGCTCTCTTGGGTATGCAAATAACAAAAAATGATGTTGTCACGTTAGATAACAACATCATCGAACCTTTAGAAGAAAAATATTATATATTACTTAATAAACCTGTAGGAATTGTATCTACAACAGATACAGCAATCTCCGGTAACATGATTACTTTCATGAATTTTAAAGAAAAAATATTTCCTGTTGGTAGATTAGATAAAGACTCACATGGCCTTATTCTACTTACCAATGATGGTAGTATTGTTAATAAAATATTAAGGGTAGAAAATGGACATGATAAAGAATATCATGTCACATTGAATAAACCTTATGATGACTACTTCATCGAAACTATGACATCTGGTGTAGAAATATATAATCCGGTTGCTCATGAAAAACAAGTGACCATGCCATCCATTTTAAAACCTATAGATGAAAGAACCTTTAGTCTTACAATTAGACAAGGATTAAACCGTCAAATTAGACGTATGGCGGATAGTTTAGGTTACCGTGTTGAATCACTTGAACGCGTTAGAATTATGCACTTAACCTTAGGTGATTTACCTGTTGGTTATTGGCGTTATCTAACAAGTGACGAATTAAAAGAATTAAACAATAAAATTAATCATTAGAATGGTGGGTTGGACACAAAGTGTTCAACCTTTTTTGTACGTATCATTGGAAATGAAATTTCACTAAAGTGTAGTAATAGTCTAGAACTACTTACACCATATAATGTATCTCCTACTACCGGATGATTAATGCTTGCCATATGAGCTCTAATTTGATGTGTGCGACCCGTTTCAATTTGGACCTTTAGTCTTGAACGTGTTGCTTCATAACCTATTAATTCATAATGTGTTATCGCTAATTTACCATGTGGTGAAACAACCATTTTTTGTAATTTACTATCTTTAATTAACTTAGATTCAATAGATCCAATTTTATCTTTTACTTTGTTTTCAACGACACACATATAGTTTTTAACGACTTGTCTAGATTCAAATAAATTTGATAAGTATGCAAGTGCAATAAAGTGTTTTGCAAAGACAACTATACCTGTTGTTTCTTTATCAATACGGTGTGCCGGTAAAACTTGGTGATGGTATCCATGATATTGAAAATGCATATTGACGCGTCTAGTTAAATGATCTTCTGATGCGCCGTCATCATGTACGATGACATTAAAAGGCTTATTAACGATGACAATGTCATCATCTTCATAAATAATATCTAATTCCACGTCTTCTACGTCATCCATGACATAAGGTTCAAGGTGAATGTTTAACACATCGCCTTTTTTTAGTCTATATTCAGAATTCGCAGACTTAAAGTTGACTTCAAACCAGTGGTTTGAAGAATATTTGTAGATAACCGGTTTTCCTACGTTATAAGTTTGAAGGTATTCTCTGATTGTGATACCTACATATTTATCTTCGATGTTAAATGTTAATGTGCTCATATGTCCTTATTTTCCTTAAAGTGATTTTTTATTGCATATTTAAAACTGTCTAGTAAATAGTTCTTAGCAGCAATGCCAATTTGAGTTTTATCACTAAGGATATCAAATGCGTGATATCCACCTTCAAAAATTTTAAAATTGACTTCATTGCCTTGTAATTTGAGTCTTGAAACAAAATCGATAGTCTCATCTAAAAAAGGTTCTACACTACCAACATAAGTCATGGTTGGTGGTAAATTCTTTAAATTCTGAGCTCTTGCTGGTGCCGCATAATAAGGTACTTCATCTTTACCAAACAATTCACCTAAATAAAGTTCCCAAGCAAGTTTGTTTTGCTTAGAGTTCCATACTGGATCATCATTGTTAATCGCTGATGGTGTGTTCATACGATCATCAATCATTGGATAAAGTGGCATTTGAAATGCAATTTGAACTTCATTTTTATCTCTAGCAAGTAGTGCTAATGCCGCAGTTAAGCCACCACCTGCAGAATCACCTGCAATCATGAGTTGATTAGGGTTAATCATATAGCTCAGATGATTTTTCTTCATCCATAAAAGTGCTAGATAACAATCATCTATGGCTGCTGGATATGGTTTTTCAACTGATAAGGTGTAATCTGGTGAGATAATGACACAACCTGTTTCATCAATAAGTAGTTTAAATAACTTCTCATTCATCTCAGGAATGCCTAAACCGTAACCACCACCATGCATATAAAGAAGCCCTGGTGCATTGTATTTTCTTTTTATCGGTGCATATACAGTAAGTCTTAAAAATGTGCCATCTAATCTTGGTATATATACTTCTTCATAAAAAAGTTTTGTTGGTACTTTACCTTTTAAAGCACCCGTAAGTTTTTTGGCAAGTTTCAATGTACCTACTTTAAACGAAGGCGTAAAAAAACGAATAAACTTACCTGTGAGTCTCAATTCAGAATCTATTGCCTGATCTTTAGACTTCATACATTTTCTCCCCTAATGATTAGTATTTACATACTATGCTTATTATACCAAGTAATTGACCATTTTGATTATTCGAAAGATTTTAAAGCTTCTAACATATCTATTTTTCTAATTTTAGGTATAGAAGATACATAAACAATAAGTAAATAAACAATAGATAGTACAGCTGTATAAAGGTAACTTAATGGGTATAAATCATTTTTTAGAATAATACCATCGACATTGATTTGACTGATAATAAAGTATTGAAGTAATCTACCTAATATTAGACCAATTAGGATAGCAACACTAGAAATCATAAATGTTTCTCTAAATATATAACCAGTTACTTCTTTTTCATCATAGCCAAGCACTTTAAGTGTTGCCATTTCTTTATGTCTTGTACTTATATTAATAAGCGTTAAATTATAGTTGATAATAACTGACAATACACTTGCAAAAATAACAAGTAATATAATGACGCTATTCATACTAGATGAGGTTTGTTTAAATGAGGCCATTAAATCATCTTTTGTCTGTACATGAACTACATTATCCAAATCATTGAGTGAACTTTTAAGTTGCGTCATCTCTGATTTACTTAGATTTGGTAGTTTTACATAAATTTTATTAAGATATAAATCAAATACATCTTTTATTATTTCATTAGATATATAAATATTGTTTCCAAAATAGTACGCTACGATACCTGTAACTGTAAAGTTAGATGTAACGTCATTCACCTCTAAACTAATGAAATCACCTACGCTTATATCATGATCTAATGCGAACTGCTTAGTAACAAAAACACTATCTGCTTTAAACTCAATAGATTTATCCTTTGTATCTTTAAAACTCAAGAAATCATTTAATTCATCGTATGTTTCAGGCACAATCAAATTGATGTAATCTGTTTCATCAAAGTATGCTACCTGTATCATTAAATTAAGTTTTTCGTTTGTATCTATTAGAGTAATGCTTGTCTCATTAGGAAGTACACCTAACTCAATATCAAAATTATACATTTGATTAAACTGTGCATCTCCGGATAGTTCTACTGCATCCTTAATACCGAAACCCGCTAATAAAAGAGCGGTAGAACCAGATATACCAACCAACATTAAAAATAGATTTCTTTTTTGTCTAAAGATATTTCTAAATGTGGATTTATATTTAAACTTAAGTCGTTTCCAAATGAATGTAAAGCGCTCTAAAAGAATCTTTTTACCAGCTTTTGGGGATTTATGTCTAAGTAGGTTGGATGGTGCCTCTTTAAGGACATTCACCACACTAAAGTAGGTTACAACCACTACAGATAAAATCATGGTTGATGAAATTAAGGTGATATACATAAAATGATACTCAATACTTAATGGTGGTAAATTATAGACTACTACATAAGCGTTGTATGCAATAAATGGAATAGAGTAAATTCCAATACTAATGCCTAGTAAAACCCCAATACCAGATGCTAAAAGAACATAAATGATATATTTAGTAATAATTGTAATTTTTGAATATCCAAGTGATCTTAAAGTACCAATTTGAATTCTTTGATCAGAAATTATACGTGTCATGGAAGACATTGTAACTAATACGGTAATTAAAAAGAAGAATAGTGGGAATATAATAGAAATAACTTCAACAATTTTGACATCTGAATTAAATTTAACAAAACTTTGATTTTGGAATCTTGTAGTAAATATATAGTCCGGATAACTTTCTGTTAGAATCTGGATTCTATTTTCAATAAAGTTTTGGTAATCACTACTGAAACTATTATGTTGTTTAGAGCCCTTTAGTTTGATTGAAATGTTTGTATACGTTGTCTCATCTAAAAAAGTTTGGTCTACATAAATCATAGATTCAATTGGTCTACCACTTAAAGGTGATATTTCTTGGACATATGCAAAATACCAAGGTTGATTTACAATACCAACAACTTCAAATGTTTTTCCTTGAACAGTTGTTGTAAATCCAATAGGTATATCCAATAAATATGCTTGACTTTCTTCTACTACAACCTCTATAACATCGCCATTTAACTCAGGTAATCTACCTTCAACAAGGGTGAGCCTGTTCATTGTTACACCTTCTATAAAATCTAGTAATACAATTCTAGACATATGATAGACATCATCTACTATGATGGGTTCATCTATCATAAAATATGGCATCACTTCTGATACTAAATAGTGGTTTGAAATATTTAAGATTTCTTCACTGGTAAAAGGTGTATGCTTTTGTATAACAACATCAGCTGTATTGGTATCTTTATAGAACTTATCAATCGTATGTCTCATATTGGGTGCTGTTGTAAGCAAGCCAACTAAAAAAGCAACCCCAATAGCAACAATGAATACGATTGCTACAAACTTAGAGTATAACTTTTTAAAATCCCTTAAAATGAGTTTAGGATAAGCTTTCATTACCATTTGACCTCATAGATTTGTTTCGGTTTGGATTGGTGTTTATTGGAAGCAACATGACCATTTTTAACCGTGATAACTCTATCAGCAATTTCAGCAATTGCTTGATTGTGTGTCACGATGATAACTGTTTTATTAAACTTTTTAGACGTGTTGTAAAGTAATTCTAAAATTTGTTTACCGGTTTCTATATCTAGTGCACCTGTTGGTTCATCACATAGCAGTATTTTAGGATTTTTAGCAATCGCACGTGCAATGGATACTCTTTGTTGCTCACCACCAGATAATTGAGATGGAAAATTATGCATTCTATCCTTTAACCCTACAGAAATAAGAACTTCTTTAGCATCTAATGGATCTTTTCCGATTTCTGATGCAATCTCTACATTATCAAGTGCGGTGAGTTGGGGCATTAAATTATAAAACTGAAAAACAAAGCCTACATCATGACGTCTATAATTAGTCAGTTGTCTTGAGTTGAATTTAGTAATATCCTTATCATCAATGATGATTTGACCTGAGCTTGCAACATCCATACCGCCTAAAATGTTAAGTATTGTTGTCTTACCTGCACCACTTGGTCCTAAAATAACACATAATTCACCTTCATTAACCTGAAAACTTACATTATCGTTTGCGATAATGACCTGTTCACCTAAAACATATTTTTTTGTAACATCAACCATTTTTACCATATTATTTCACCTCGAATTTTTTAACTTTACCGATTACAACTTCTAACAACATAATTAAAGCCTTCGATTCTTCCAAACCGATATAATCTAATAAGGTATCAAAGTAATTGCTAATAAAATTAAATCTACCTTCAATATATGATGCACCTTTTGGAGTTAACTCTAGATTATAAGATCTTGCATCTTCTTTGTTTAAAATCACTGATATATATTCTTTTTTTCTTAAACTGTTCATAAGTGCAGTGACTCTACCTTTAGTAATACCCATTGTTTCAGCCATGAGTTTAGGTGTTGTTGCTTCATTTACATAAAGTTTCAACAACATCGCATCCTCACCATATAAAAATGGTGTTAAGTGTTTCATCATGTCTAATTTTGAAATTGCTTCTAACTGTTTTAAGAAGACTTCTTTAGTTTCTTTCATATGCTTTAACACTCCTTTAGTTTATAGTGTATACTATTATTATAGTCTAATTCACTAAAAGTTGAAACGATTAAGTAAAAAATACTACAATAAAAAAACACTATAACTTAAAGCTACGTAAGTTATAGTGTTTGACTTGTCTGGTAGATTATTTTTTATTTTCTTTAAGCATAAAGTAATTAAATACTACAAAGAAAATCACTAGTGCTACAAATGATATCCATAGGTAATACCACTCAGGCATATATATAATACCTGTAATAATTAATAGTGGTGCACCAAACATTACAGCTGATGATGATCCAGTAACTAAATCATCCGCTGCTGGTGTTTCAAAATTAGGATCTATTTCTCTTAAGAGCGCAATACCATTAGGTGCAGTACCCGTTAAATTACCAAATAGTGTAGCAAACGCTTGTATTGTGTAATCAGGATAAATTTTCTTAGTTGTATACCGTAAGTAATAATATGTTGCGAACACACCAACAGTAGTGATTATAAATAGCGTCAAGAGTAAACCAGTATCCACTAGCGCTTCAATGTTAATTGACATTAAGGAAGCTACAACCATAAAGTCAAATAACACACCAGATAAACGATTTAACATGTATTCATTGGTGTACTTTCTTTTCATCCAACCTTTTTTAGTGATAAATTTTAAACCTAATTTAAATATAATTGCAAATAACATAGCAAAAATGAAATTAAAACCCCAAACCAAACTTACCATACTTTGTTGAAAACTCGAAGTGTCACCAATCAGTTTTGTTAAAAGACTCATAAATACCCATGCTATAGCATAGACAACAAATATAAAAATAATTTGGATACTCATTTTATCAATTGCTTCACTTACTGGAATTTCTTTAGAACCTTCAACTACCATGCTTTCAAGTGTTTGACTAGTTTCTTTACTTGTACGTTTAATTAAACCCTCTTTAGCTCTTCGGTTAATATAGAAAATACCTGCAACAGATGCCCAAATAAAACCTATAGTGCTTATAGCAAGACCAAATGCTTGGCCGCCAACAAAACCGTTAGCCTCAAAAATACCACCTATATTATTAGCTTGCCCAGGTCCTTGACCGAACCCCATTGGTAATAATAGACCACTATAAGGTGCTACGGTTGTAAACACATAACCTAAAATGATCGTAAATATTAAACCGATGATACCTTGAAGTAAATAAGTATTAACAATGAGTAGACCAGTTTTTATGGGTCTACCCTTATATTTTCTAGTCTTACTGTCCTTAACAGTTTTTAATCCCATTGCAATAAAGCCTAATGCGAGTGCATGATAGGTAATTACTTGAAGAAAATCATTGAAATCAATGACATTTGATTTAGCGGTTACTAAAAAATCCGATGAGTAGGTTGATGAAACAAAACTTACTAATTCTGGTAGATAATACCATAAGTATTTAACACCTAGACCTAAAAACCCTGCAATAATTGCAGTAGGAAAAAGAAGGTTTCTAAATAACATTACTTTCCTTCTTATAATATTTCCAAACATCATCACCAGTGATAATATTGAAAACCACAATACAAATGACCATGTATCAAATGCCGAAGTTAAAATGCTTGTCATCGATTGATGTCCCTCCATCCTTAATATACATATAATACTGATAGGTTAATACGTATTTATAGATACTAGAATAGTCATCTAGTCTCATCATGTAAGTCTCATTAGGTAAATAAATAATCACTTGATACTTACCTTGCATCACAATATTAGTGATTTCATCAAATGAGAAATCTAAGGTATTGTCAACATTTGTAAGATATACACGTTCTTTAAAAAGTTTTAATCTATATCGCCCTAGTTTCTCCTTATGTGTAGCAAACGACTTTACTAATTGAACTTCTTCTTCAAATAATAAAGATTCTTTATTTTCCTTATAATAATTAAAATAAGCTATTTTTACTTGTCTTTCGATTTCAACTAAGGTATGCAATTGATTATCTTTATCTAAAACTTTACCATTAGGTAAATAAGTTAATTCAAAATCACTATCATGAGACTTAAGCTTATTACCTTTAGAGTATGTGACAAAAGGCTTTTTACTCATTAAATCTATAAAAATTAATTTTTCTAGACCATGTGCGATATGTTTACCCTTATAGAGATTACCTGAAGCTTCTTGATCAGCATACGCATCAACAAATAGATTGTCTTCTATCTCAAAAAATAAATCTTCATCTGACATTTCAAGATATGTATCTGGTAGTATAATCTTTCTAATGAATGCCTCTGTTTTACCTTTTTTCTTATAAATTGCCCATCTTGGGTAACTTAGGTACATGCCCTTAATATTCATAATGATAACCGGTATTTTAAGCATTTTAATGAGTTTAACTGTGGCAGGCATAATCTGAACGGTTTGACCACTATAACTCGTATTTCCTTCCGGGAAGATACCAATTGAACCACCTTGTTGAACTATTCTTTTAGTTTTTCTAATGGTTTCCATATCTGAAACAGATTTAGATTTTTTAATTGGATTTACAATAAACTTTATAACCTTTGATAAAAATCCTAAATTAAAGACTTGCTCAGTAGCAATATAGTAAAGATGAAATGGGAATTGCATCCCCATTATCATAGGGTCTATATTTACTGTATGATTGGCTAAGACGATAAAAGGACCTTTTTTGTTTAAGGTCTTATATTTTTTAAAGGATAACTTATATTTGATTACTATATATATTCTAACAAAGGGTTCGATGAGTCTTGTTAAGACTTTATGCCTTAATTTCACTTCTTTTGATGTTTTCTTCATTGATAATTCCATTTCTATTTTTATAGAGTGATTATATGTTACCAAAACTTTTTAAAAAAATAATGTGATTTGACTTCAAAAACAACCCCATTAATACATAAATCACTTAGATTTATCTATATTGGAGTTGTTTCAAGTTTGTACTATATTTCTTTTTTTACAATTGATTCTATGGAATCAGTGAATCTTAGTCGGTACGTATCTAGTCTAGGATCGTGATTATTCATTAGATAACCATCAAATTCGATGAGCATTTCAACATCATTTTCACTATCACCTGCAGCTACTATACTGTAGTCTTCCTGAATATATTTGAGTAAATCTAATACGGCGATTGCTTTATTTGTCTTAGACGAAATAATTTCTACATAATCATAAGATGCTCCAGTAACGACATATGTTTTAAATGCTTCATGGGTATATGTGTTAACTAACTGTTGTATATCATAACTGATATCACCTTTATTAAAGGTATATGTCATTTTAATGACTTGATTTAGTTGAGATAAAATTTCACTGTTCATGAACTCATCAATATACATTTGAGATTGTAAACTCGCATGATATGGTTCTAGTAATTTATTAACACCTTTTACTAAATTTAAATCCATTAAATATGAACCTATGATATATTCATTTTTGTCTAAGATTAATGCTCCACTAGATAAGATTAGATAGTCATAATCAATATTAAATTTTGCTACCTCATTCATAAAACTTACATAACTTCTACCCGTTGCAATAACAAGCAAATGTCCTTTTTTCCGCACACTATCCATAAGTTTTATGTTTTTTTGCAGTTCTTCATTATTCCTGTAGTAAGTCCCGTCATAATCAAAAACAAACATTTTTTTCATTGTAAAACCTCTTTTTTATATTGTAATCACAGATAAGTGATTGATCATAGACCATTATATCTTAAATGAACATATATTCAAAATTTATGTGTTCTTTTAGCAATTCAATACATATTTATAATAGAAAAAGATGTATCAATTAAGATGTTTCTGTTTTTATAGACTAATAACCTTCGCACCAAAAACTAAAAAGTTTATTTGAATGATAAAAAATCTCTTTTAAAATACGATACGGTGAATTCATTAGGGGGTATAAGCTTACAAAAGTAGAATTTTAGTTTAAGTTTGTACTGAAATAATTAGATATGATTATGTATAATTTTCTCTAAATTATATATCACCTATCGATATAGAAAAACAGCCATATTACTATGCGATATGGCTGTTTATTTATACACTTTGTAATTTAGTATGTTATTTTAACTCAAGAAGAATGATATTTTCTATATGCGTTGAAAAAACTATATTGCTTGCAAAATCAACCCTGTGTGTATTGAAGTAACATCAGAATCAGCCAAATTATGTTTACCATTACATGGTTGAAAAGGTCTAAAATACCAAAGTAACATATTTTTATTCGTATCCTGCTGTATCTGAGATTTGCTTTTAGTGGATTCTCGATAAATTGATTGTCCTTTATTTTGTAAACATATATATTTCATGTTCTTTTAACAAGAAGTCGGCATAATTAAATAAAACTGTTCTACCAAAATATTCTAGATCAAGTAACACATTATTACTTGAGATAGGGAAGTTATTTACATTCTCTGTAAGATTTGATATAGTAAACCAAAACTCATTATACTCGTCAAATTCAAAATCCACTACTGCTTTATTCGTTACCATTGTATAACCCTCTGACTTAATTGAAATATATACATTTGTTATCCTGTTGTTTGATATCAACTTGTAATCAAATGCTACATTTACAATCATTTCTATATTAGGATCATTAATCCCATTATAATAGAAATACATATCAATGAGTTTATCTTGGTATACTTTCATAATTTGTCTAGTTGTTTCTACTTGTTTATTAATAGGACTCAAATTTGATGTTTCCAAACTCATCTCAATTTCATAATATACACCATATTCATCTATTTTTGATTTACTTCTTGTTTTTGCAAATTCATATAAATGATTCCATTTCCAAGCAAGAGAATTTGGTTCATCTTCTGTCTTTCGTAATACTATATCTGGATAATTGCTATTTTTCAAAGTTATTCGTTCAGTATCATTATTGTATGAAATAGTAAAATATACAGTACCAACATCAATATAATTAATGCCCATTTTATTACCATACAATGTGAATGAACCCCAATTATAATCAAAGTCTCTTAATCCACTTGTTCGATGGCCATCTGAGTCATGGAAATATCCATCAAATTCGATGAAACTAAAACCGTAAGCTTTAGAACTTTCATAAACACCTTCCCATCTTCCTACTAAAATATCTTCATAATTTGGAAGTTCCCAAAATGCTTTGAGAACAATATTGCTTTTCACAGGTGTGTTTACATCAAACAGTGCACCATCAAATAACCATCCCATGAAGTTATGGCCATCCTTCGTTGGTTTTGTTGTAGTAATTTTATCGTTATAGTTTAGAGATTGATCATTGCTTATAGACCAAACACCACCATCCAAATCATATGAAACTGTTAATTTAGAAGCAGTCCAAGTTGCAGAAAGATTGTAATCTTGTTTAATATTAGTTGATGAATCAAATTTCGTATCAGACCAAAATCCCTTTATTACCCAACCTGCAAAATCATAACCTTCTTTTGATGGAATTGAGGCAGTAATTAATCCATTATATATAATACTTTGAGTGTTGTCTAAGTCCCATTGTCCACCCTCTAAATTATAACTTACGGTGAATCTATTTTCGACTTCTATAAACGTTGCTGTATACGTCTTATTTTCAGTAGCGGGCTCAAGTTCAGGAGTCCATCCGCTAAACTCATATTTCTTTTCTTCTACAGCAACTTTTGTTGGAATGCTTCCATTATAAGATGGCATATTTCCAAAGGTTACTTTATCAGTTTTCAAAGTGGTCCCATCTTCATTTTTCCATGTAATATCAAATGTTTGTTTAGAGGGATCACTTGAAGCTTTCATAGAATATTTAACTAATATCGAGACATCCTTATCATAAATATCACCAGATAAAAAACTCTCTGATCCACCAATTTTGACACTTTTTGTGGTACCTTCTTTTGTAATACCCCAAATGATGTCATAAACAGCTTCAGTTTCAATGTTTGTAAAACCCCAAACCTCCAATTGTTCAACAACATCTTCATAATGTGTTCCAACGAGAGACGAGGCAGACACTTTTACTCTTACTTCATTTTCTCCAAGTTCTGTAGCATCTTCACAACCTGCTAAAGTAAATGCAAAAATCACTAATATGATTAAAGAAATATATCTAAGTCTATTCATAAATATTTGGTATGCTTAATTTAATCATATTATTAAACATAGCATACACCCCCTTCTTTTCGCTTAATTTATTTTATATCTTAGGTGGAAAAATTCCAGAAAGTTCATTTTGCATGCCTGCTTTTTGCCATTCAGACATTCCTTCTTTCCAAACTAAACTTCCAGAATCAAAATCACCGGTTGTTAGCATATTTTTTAATGTATTCAAATCATAAGGGCCAGTAGGCTTTCCTTCTTTTGCAACATAGTATTTTGTAACTGGGATGATCGGTGGAACAACTTGCCCTGTTCTATTCTGATTGAGTGACTGATCTAGTGTCTCTGAAATGTTTTTTCCAACTGCAGATCCAACAGCCATACCAGCCATTATTGTTACAGGATTAAATCCTGCTCCTTGTCCGCCAAGATCTATATTTCCAGCTCCTTTCTCACCCATTCTACCAAGAGCTTCTGCTCCAGCAACTCCAACTTCTCCCCCAACTTGAGTTTGATAAGCTCCAATGTTAGTTTGTCTAGTAGACATTCTCTGAGCATACTGTGTTTCTTCTCTTCTTATTCTAAGCTCTTCTTGATAATTAAGGAGATCTGTCTCAATTTTACTAGCAGTAATATCTTTAGTAACTCTCTTAAGCTCAACATAAGCTTCAGATTCTTTATCAACTTCAATCGCGCTTAGATCCAAGCCTGTTACAGATACACCAAATAAATCAATTAGTCTGTCTTTGACATATATTTCAACTTTTTCATTTATGAGATCAATTTTAGATTCCAGTGCGATAAGCGGTATATTATGTTCTGATGGCGCATTTGTAACAATTTCCTTAATATATCGTGTTAAAGCAGCACTAATCTTATTCTTAAGGTCATCTAAACTGAAATTTATGAGTTGATGATATTTTAAGAATGCTTTATAATCTTCTAATTTAAATGTTAATGTTCCTCTGACTGCAACAGGCACTTGAAAGTCTGGAAATCTCGAATCGATAACATCAAAATAAGGAATACCAAATCTTATCTGGATAGCTTCAGCAATATTAATGAAATATACTTCTGCTTGGAATGGTGTGTCCCCTTCATACCAAAGACCAATGATTGAAGATAAGATAGGAAAGTTTTTTGTTCTTATTTTTTCATCATAAGGACCAACAATATAATCATGCATTGTGCCATTTTTTTGCTTATAAACAAAAACAGCTACTTCACCAGTTTTTACTCTGAGTATAGAATTTGTTCTAATTGCTGTTTCTCTCTTTAGAGCTCCTTGTTCATATTTAGTAGGATGCCACTTCCATACTAAATAGTTTGACTCATCACAACGAATGACATCAGCCATACCACCTGTTTTAAGTTTATTAAATATTCCCATTTTATCCCCTCTGATCTATCTTTTATTTTTTTTATTTGCTTTTGCGTATTTTTCTTCTTCAATTTGTCTATTTGTTTTCTTTTTCTTTAATCCTAAGACTAGAGAAATAATTCCAATCGTCATTATTGCAAATGAAATGTACGATAAAAATGTCACTTTCGCTGTACCATCTTCTGTTCTTGGACTAACCCCGATCAAAATGACTGAAATAATAATTAGTGCGGTTCCTGTAACACTTAATATAAACTTGTTACGTTTTATATTTTCCGTTTTCATTTGTACTTCTTTATATATTTTCTCGACAATTTGAATATCACTAGGATTAGTGAACATCATTACGGTTTTCTTATAACATTGTTCAATTTTTGTGTACCAGGCATTAGCTATGCTATCCCCTTGCTTATTCGTTACGTAATACTCAGCATCAAAACTAGAACTTGCAAGAAACATAAATTCAGTTATATCTTCCTTATTATTTGGAATCGGGTATAGTTTAATAGCTTCAATTTTCTTGTTTTCATCATCGATACTACTAATTTTATCAAAGAATTCACGTACTGATATTACCGTTTTTCTACCGCGCACCTCATTACCACAAGAAGGACATTTAAGTGAGTCAGAAGGCAATATTTCACCGCAGATAATACATTTATGAACTGATTTTTCTCTTGGCTTTTTAATATCAATTACTGGATTAATTATCGTATCTTCTTTGTTTTTATCAATGACTGATGTCCCACATGAAGAGCAAAATTTAGTATCTGCGCCAATTGTTGAACCACATATTCTGCAACGAATAACTTCAACTACTTTTTCTACTTCTATAACTTTTGGTTTTTCTACAGAAGTTCCACAAGAAGGGCAAAAACGTGATATTTTATCAAAATGATCACCGCAATTTGTACAAGTAATAACTTCTTTATCAGATACAATTATTTTCTTGATTTCTTTGGACTGAATGTTATGTTCTTGTTTAAGTGCTGTTGAGGGATTTGTTTTTTTGTGTAAAGTAGCCTCTTTTATTTTGTCGACCCAAAGCATGACCGTTTTATACTCATTAGAATTTGATTTTGACGAAAACATTTTTCTAAACGAGTTAACAATTGATTCATCTTTGATGTTATTCAGACTAAATGACTCTATACCATTTATTGTTTGAATTCTCAAACAATCTCCGATTTCATCATGCTCAAAGTAATCAACTTGTAATTCATTATTGTAAATTTTTATATCAGTTAACTGAACTTCAAATTTCTTTTCTTCTTTTTTCTTGGACCATTGTGCTATGATTCTTTTGTTCGTTAAAGTAATTTTATCAAGATAATCCAAACCATCTACACTTCCTGAATACGAGATGTCACCATCCTCTAATAGAATTACTTCATCAAATGCTAAGACATTTTTCCCCATTTATATATCCTTCTATTAAATTTTTTTATACCTCATTAACTGCTTCGCAAATATCACCAATGTTACATTTAAGGTACTCACAGATTCTTAATAAAACCGAAAGAGCGACTTCTTCGTTTCTTCTAAGTTTTGTCATTGTACCAGTTGCTATATTTAAATCTACTCTGAAATCAGCTTGTGAAATGTCCTTTTCTATAAGTAATATCCAAAGTTTCTTATAACTGATTTTCATATTATCACGCACCTTTCATAAGGCTGTTAATTAATAATATCATGAATCCTAATTATATACAACACGAAATTGATATTTTATCGCAAGATGTTGCGAATGAACTTGAACACGTAAAAAATTATGACACCAGAAAACGTATGGATAAAATCAATGATATTTTAGGTAAAAAGAATTTAGTCATCGATGAACTTGATTCAGAGATTTTAAGTACATTCATCTATAGAATGATATCAGTCAGTCCAAATGAAATCGTATACTGTATTGCTGGAACCAAGAATTATTCAGACAATGAGTTCAAAGAACGACGTTTTGAGTTCTCAAAAACTGAACCAATCATTGTGGAAACATATCACACACCCGATGGCTTAGCTAAGATGTTATATCGGTTTGTAGTGATATAATTTTTTAGCAAATAGATGTTCTCACACTCAAGAAAATATATGCTTAGAGCATAGTTTGATGTTTCCACATTGATTTTGATATGTTTCCACATTGGGCAAAAAGTAAAAAAGAAGCATTTAACCCAGTTTTAAAGGGGTAAATGCTTCTTGTTCTATTATAAGAATGTCTTTATTAAGCCGTTTTTAAAGAAAGCAATACGATGTTTTCAATGTGCGTTGAAAAAACCATATTGCTTTCAAAATCACCCCTGTGTGTATTGAAGTAACATCAAATATGGCTAAAATATGTTTCCCCTTACATGGTTAGACAGGTGGTTAAAATACCAAAGCAACATATTTTTTGGATTTTACTATGAAATTATCTTGTCGGAAACACCATCATTGATCTTTTAACCCCAAGAATACTCAATAGGGTTTAAATCCCCTTTACTCGACTGTGTGATGCTACCTATTTTGATACAAATTAGCACCCCATGATTTTTTTTAGCACCCTTAACTGATTTTTAGCACCCCTGTAAATATGGCTTAACAAGGCTGTCAATATCAATTATTTGTGTTTTTTATTGACTCAATGATTAAATCTATAGCAACACTAATGTCTATCATGTGTATCAGATTCTTCTCATATACTCTAAGAGTCATTGTTCTATCTACTATAGTTGCATATCCAACCTCAATCCAATAAAAACAAAACATAAATTCATTAGGTAGATTGTGTTCTTCAGGCATCTCTAATTTAACAAGGATTGGTGAAACAAGTTCCCAATCTTTGATGTTCTGATTATCAATTTCCTCTTTAATGCGTAATGAATAGACTCCATTTCTGAAAAAGTAATGTCTTGACTTAATCTGATTCTTTTCAAGATAAGAGATCAACATTATTTTTTAATGATCAATTTTTTCTAGTTTATTCTTTATCAAACAAAATTTAAAAAACACATAAAAAAGAAGTTAT
>NZ_JADNRS010000012.1 GCF_015709225.1 Acholeplasma laidlawii | reverse complement strand
ACCAGTAGAGTGGTAACCTTATTTTTTATGTTTTATTTATTCATTTGTCGTATAATATAGATATGAAAACAATGATAAAAAAATACCCCAAAACTAAATTTATTGCACATAGAGGACTTCCCTCAAAAGTGTTAGAAAATACCCTAGAAGGCTTTAAAAAGGCTTCAAAACTCCCCTTTTTTGGCATTGAAACGGATATTCATTTAACACTTGATCAAGTAGCTATCATACATCATGATCATAATCTACTAAGACTTGCAAATATCGATTTAAATATTAATGAGACTACTTATGAAGTAATCAAGGCGCTCAAACTTAAAGATACGTATAAAATACCTTTACTTGATACATATATTGATATTTGTAAAACCTTTCAAAAAGAAGCAATCATTGAATTAAAAGCTGAATTTACACTAGATCAAATTAAATTCATTATCGAAAAGATTGACACACATGATTATTTAGATCATGTCATTTTCATTTCTTTTCATCGAGAAAATCTACTTCAATTAAGATCCATTTTAAAAAACTGTCTGGTTCAACTATTAACAGATAAATTTGATGATGAAATCTTTGATTTTTTAATTAAAAATCGATTTGATCTATCTATTCATCATAGCCAGGTAACTAAGGACTTAATTAATTTACTTCATAAATATAATATAAAAATTAGTACTTGGACAGTAAATGATAAGGTTCTAATGGAAAATTTAGCAAAATTAGGCATAGATTATATTACAACGGATGGTATATAAAAATAAAACCCACTATAAACAAGTGGGTTTTATTTTACATATGAATTAGTGCATAAGCCATGTTCTGTAAAGAATTTCTTCTTTTGTGACTATTAATCTCAAGATTCAAATCTTGCATGATGTTGTATTGCTACACATCATGTGCCCCTACCTAATTTGGGTTGCTAGCTTGAGGGGTTTACCGCGTTTCACTCTATTTATTTCTAAATAGATTCGTCTCTGTGGCACTTTAATTTAAGTTATAACGTAGTGAAACACCTTAGCTATAACTAGTTTGCCGTTATGTTTATACAACATACCTAAGGTTATGATTTCCCTTAGCACAAACACTACACACCTATAAGGTGTGTGCTAGCATGGACTTTCCTAACGAATCATAAAGATTCGCTCAGTCACCTTCCTAATTCCATAATGCATAGACATTTTATATGCTTTTAGATGAAATGTCAAACAATACATTGTATTATCATAATTTACTTAACTTTATGTCTAATGAAGCAAATTATGGATGAAGTTAGTGTACCAATAAATATAAGTAAAGTAAAACCAAAGATGAGTAGATAGCCTAGTGCAGCCCATCCGGTATCATCATTAGCTGTGATACCTAGAATCAAAAATGCTGAAGAAATAGACAACACTATACCTGGTATAATAAAAACCAACCATTTATTTTTTTTTGAAAGTACACCACTTACCCAGTAGTTAATCAAACCACTTGCAAGAAAAATAAAAATCATATTCAAATATAACTGTAGATTATCATCCATAATAACACCAGCCTTTTTAAAAGTAATAATTTATTATAATAGATTTATTTGTTAAGCGTGTTATTTTTACATAAAAATAAAAAAATCCTAGCCTATATCGCATGAGTATATTGGGCTAGGATTTAGAATTAATATCAATCTATTATCTTATAAAGCGTCTTTTCTGGATAAGTCAACACGTCCACGTTCATCAATCTTAACTACTTTAACTAAGATTTGATCACCTACTTTAACTTTACCATCTAAAGATTCTGTTCTTTCTTTTTCCCATTTAGAAATGTGGACTAATCCTTCAGTTCCTGGGAAGATTTCAGCGAATACACCTTGGATTTTTTTACCATCTTTATCCATTAATAAGCGCGTCACTTTAGCCTCGTAGATTTCTCCAACTTTAGCTTCTCTTACTAAACTTTCGATGTATGCAGCAGTTTTGTTTAACCATGAAGAGTCCGTATGCATAATGAATACTCTACCATCTTGTTCAATATCAATTTTTACGTTGTTATGATCTTCAATGATTTGAGTAATAATTTTACCACCAGCACCGATGACGTCTCTAATCTTATCTGGATTAATACGGATCATCTTAACTTTAGGTGCGAATGCACTTAATTCAGTTCTTGTTTCACTAATCACAGTGTTCATGTGTGAAAGAATATGTAATCTACCCTTACGAGCTTGTTCTAATGCTTCTTTCATAATCTCAGTTGTAATACCTTGAATTTTGATATCCATTTGAAGTGCAGTAATACCATCTTTAGTACCTGCGACTTTAAAGTCCATATCACCTTCATGGTCTTCCATACCTTGAATATCACTTAAAATTGAGTAATGAGCACCGTCCATGATTAAGCCCATTGCAATACCTGCAACTGGCGCTTTAATTGGAACACCAGCGGCCATTAGAGCCATAGAGCCTACACAAATTGTAGCCTGTGAACTTGAACCGTTGGATTCAGTAATTTCAGATACTACACGGATTGCATATGGGAATTCATCTTCAGAAGGTAATACTTGTAATAAAGCACGTTCTCCTAAAGCACCATGACCAATTTCACGACGTCCAGGTGCACCATAACGACCTGTTTCACCGACTGAAAATGGTGGGAAGTTATAATGTAACATGAAGCGTTTTGTGATTGTTTCTTGTTCTAAACCATCAATAATTTGATTTTCATTTAATGAACCTAATGTGACTACCCCTAAAGCTTGAGTTTGACCTCTTGTAAATAGTGCAGAACCATGAGTTCTTGGTAATAAATCAACTGAGGATGCAAGTGGTCTAATTTCATCTAAGCCACGGCCATCAGGTCTTACTTTATCTTCAGTAATAAGGCGTCTAACTTCTTTAGTTACAATTTTGTCTAAAGAAACTTTAACTTGATTGATTAATTCTTTCTTTTGATCAGCATCTAGTACTTCTTTACCATCTACTGTCATCCAGAAATTTCTTTCTTCAAAATGAGCTAGTACTTCGTCTTTGATTGCATCAATTGCATCATAACGTTCTTGTTTGTCAATAAGTGAAACAGCTTTAACTAATTCTTTACCCTTGTATGCAAATACTTCATCAAAGATTGATTGATCAAGACTAAGTAATTCGGGTTCAACTTTTTCAACTCCAAATGCCTTTTTAATCGTTTCTTGGAAAGCACATAATTCTTTAATTGCTTCATGACCAAATAAAATAGCTTCTAACATAACTTCTTCAGATACTTGTTTAGCACCCGCTTCTACCATGTTAATTGCATCTTTTGTACCTGCAACGATTAAATCGATGTCTGATACATTTAATTGTTCTGTTGATGGGTTTAATACAAATTGTCCATCAATACGTCCAACATGTGCACCAGCGATTGGTCCCATGAATGGAATATTTGATATCTCAAGCGCAATCGATGAACCGAGCATTGCAGCCATTTGACTTGATGCTTCAGGATCTGATGATAATACTGTATTAACAACTTGAACTTCATTTCTATAAGCATCATCAAATAATGGACGTAATGGTCTATCAATTAATCTTGATGTTAAAGTTTCAACTTCTGATGGTCTACCTTCTCTTCTGAAGAATCCACCAGGAATTTTCCCTGCAGCATATTGTTTTTCTGCATATATTACCATAAGTGGGAAAAAGTCAGTTTGACCCACTTTCGCTTTAGCAACAGCAGTTGATAGTACAACAGTGTCACCATAATAAATCATTGCGGCGCCATTTGCTTGTTTAGCAATTTCGCCGACTTCAACTCTTAGTGGTTTCCCAGCAAGTGTTGTTTCAAATACTTGTTTAGACATATAAAATCTCCTTCATTTTATATTGAAATTATTTTCATTTTTTTCAATTCATTTAATTATAACATTAATCGCTATAAATACACCACATATATCGATGAATATGGTATTTTAGACTTATAAAAATAAAAAAAACTCAAATTGAGTTTTTCTTATCTTCTTAAACCAAGTTCATTAATTAAAGCAGCATATCTTTGAGCATCTTGTTCTCTTAAGTACTTAAGTAGATTACGTCTACGACCAATTTTCATGAATAAACCACGTTTTGAATGGAAGTCATGAATATGAGTTTGTAAATGTTCATTTAGCTCATTGATTTCGTGAGTTAAAATTGCAACTTGTACTTCTGGTGAACCAGTGTCGCCAGCGAATCTTGCAAATTTCTCAACGATTGCTTTTTTACTGTCTTTTGTCAGTGCCATAATGTTTCCTCCTATGTCTCGTATAGCTAAAGAATTTGTTTTGGCTAACAATGTCCTTGCTATCGACCTAATGAATCATACCATAATTAAATTTTAATTGCAACATTTTTTTATTTTTTTATGATAAAATGCATTAATTTTGGAATAAATTACATTATAATTTGATAAATTGGTCCACATTTAAAATGAACACAGTCGCTCCACCAACGGATACTTCGATTGGTAAAGTACTAAATGATCCGAATTCATTAACGATAGCATTTGGTACAATTTTACTGCGAGTCTTAGAATATTTTTCAATTATATCTAATACTTCAGGCACCTTTTCATCATTAATACCAATTAAGAATGTTGCATTTCCTTCACGAAGGAATCCACCCTTAGTTGATAATCTAGTCGCGAATATTCTTTCTTTAACTAAACCCTTTTGAACTCTGTTTGCATCATCATTAGATACAACAGCTATAACCATTTTCATAGATGATACCTCCTCTATTAATAATATTTTATCATATTTTTACTTTTTTAATAAGTTATGTGTTTGTTCTACATCTTTTTCGATTTGTTCTAACATAGTTTCTACTTTATCATACTTTATTTCATCTCGTAAATAGTACTCAAATGAAACAGTAATCTCTTCTTCATATAAATCGCCATCATAATTCATGATAAATACTTCTAATCTTCTTGTAGTTGAATAGTTGATTGTTGGGTTATGACCTAAATTAGCGCATCCTAAATAGGTTTTATCACCTATTTCCACTTTTACAGCATAAACACCTATCTTAGGTAAATAATGGTTCTTATAGTCGATATTAGCGGTTGGATAACCTATCATTTTGCCTACTTTATCACCATGAATCACCTCACCATGGATACTGTAACTTTTATTAAGTAGTTTTCTGGCAAGTTTCATATCACCTTGTTCAAGTAATAACTTAATGTAGGTTGTAGATACACGTGTATCCTTATAGAGTAAATCCTCTACGACGAGTACCTCAAAATGCTGTTTTAAATCATCAACACTACCAGATCCTTTATGACCAAACTTGAAATCACGACCTACAACGATACGTTTTACTTGAAGTGACTTTAGCCACTCAATAAATTCTATTTTTTCTAGTTTTGAAAATGCCTTAGTAAACTCAACTACGATAAATAAATCAACACCCATCATCTTAAGTGCACGTTCTTTGTCTGATATATCCATTAGAATTGGAAGTTCTTTGTTTGTAATTACACTCATTGGATGTGGAAAAAATGTCATGACAGCACTTTTTGTGTCACTAAATTTTTTAACCTTTTCTATAAGATTTTGATGCCCGATGTGTAACCCATCAAAATTACCAATAGTTAATGTAATTGGTTCATTATTTTTTATGGATTCATATGTAGTGTGTATTGTCTTCATCTCATGCACTTCCTTTTAAAATAAATATTTCAATTTATACTGTTGATTATCAGGGACATAATATGCAATGTACGTACCCACTTCATCTTGTACAATAAATGGTTCATTTATGTTTGTTTGACGTTCATCTAATACAACACCATTTTTGACGAGTTTAATTAAGTAGTCATTTAAGACTATTTTCTTAACGCCTTCAAATAATAATGTATGATCAATTAAATCAGGTAGTTCAATATCTTCTACGGTCTTTGACATATTTTGGCTATACAAGCCAATCTTTGTTCTATTTAAGACTGATAGTGCACCAAAGGTATTTAATCCTAGTCCAATATCTCTTGCGATACTTCGAATATATGTACCCTTGGATACATGTGTAGAAAAATCTATTGTATGTTCCTTTATTTGATAAGTAAAATCATAAATACTTACTTCTCTAGCAGGCAAATCTAGTGGCTTACCGCTTCTTGCAGCTTCATAGGCTTTAACACCTGCTTTTTTAATCGCTGAATAGCTAGGAGGTATTTGCCTATAGGTAGGCACTATTTTGTCTAAAATAGCCTTTAAATCATCTTCAGCAAATAATACAGGTACTTCATTTATAACTTCACCTGTAGTGTCATCTGTATCATAAGATTTACCAAGTACAATGGTTCCATCATATTGCTTATCAAGCTCATCAAATAGAAAGGCTAACTTTGTTGCTTTACCGACTAAAATTATTAATAAACCGGTAGCAAAAGGATCCAGAGTTCCTGTATGTCCTACTTTTTTAATATTAAATTTCTTTCTAATTTGATAAACAATATCATGGCTGGTTAATCCAGCTTTTTTATTGACTAAAAATATACCGTTCATATACATCCTACTTTTTATATATTTATTATAACACAAGAAAAAAGGCTTTATTACAAGCCTTACTTCTTATTTATGTTCTTCTATCCAAGATAGAATTTTTTCTCTTGGTTGGTAGCCTGATGCTCTAGATACTTCTTTACCGTCTTTAAATAATACAAGTGTCGGTACAGCGCGAATACCATTATCAATTGCTTCTTTTCTGTATTCGTCAATATCTAGTTTAATCAATTGTGCTCCAACGTTTTCAGTGCTAATTTGTTCTAAAACAGGCATTAACATTTTACAAGGTCCACACCATGTAGCAAAAAAGTCTACTAAAACAAGGCCATCTTTACTCACTAGACCTTTAAAATCTTCACCTTTATATTGTTGCATTTAAAATGCCTCCTAATTTTAATTGTATTTATATTATAACTTCTTTAGGTTAAATAATCAAAGAATATGGCTAAGGGTTAAAGTGTAATGACAGTAACTCCATTTAAACCTTCGCCTTCTTGCCCATATCTATGGGATTTTATGTATCTAGACTTCTTAATATAGTCATAAACCGCTTTTCTAACAGCCCCGGTACCAAAACCATGAATCACTCTAATGTAAGGTGTATTCGATAATAATGCATCATCTATTGCCTTATCCATAAGTTCTTTAACTTCTTCAAAACGTACACCTCTTAAATCAAGTTCAAAAGTAGGTGCTTTAGAAGGGTTTGAACCACTGTATTTTGTTTGAACTTTTTCTTGTTTTTTAGGTTTAACAGCCATCTTTGAAAGTTCATGACGTTTAAAAGGTAATTCGAATAATCCAACGGATACTACATACTCATCTTTATTTATTTTGGTGATGACACCATCTTGGCCATAATTAGTGACTAAGACAAGATCACCTATCTTAAGTGGTTCTAGTTTAACTTTAGTCTCTTTTTTAATAGATTTGTTTAAGTCACCTTTTAATTTTGCAGCATCCGGCGTGGATAATTTATCCACTTTAGATAATTTATCAATGACCTCTAAGGCATCTTGTTTTAATTTGTCATATTCTTTAGTTGCTTTAAATTTAATATCTTGAAGCATTTGATCACGCTCTTTTTCAAAAGTTCTGATCTTATCTTGATACCTCTTAATTTCTTTATCAAGTGCCTCTGACTTTGCTTTAAGTACTTCTTTTTCTTGTTCCAATAAAACTTGTTCTTTATTAAGTTTTTCTATATTTTTACCAAGGTTCGTTTGTCTACCACTTAAAAGTGTTTCAGCTTCATGGATAATACGTTTAGGTAAGCCTAATCTATCTGCAATTTTTAATGCATGTGATGATCCGGCAATACCTAAATGAATTTTATATAAAGGCTTTAAGCTCACCTCATCAAAAGCAACACTCGCAGTATAAATATCATCATGTTCGTAAGCATAAAGTTTTAACTCAGAATAATGTGTTGTTAATATGATACGGTTGTTTTTATTTGATTTTAGGTCATCAATAATTGCAATAGCAAGTGATACACCCTCAATTGGGTCTGTTCCACTACCTAACTCATCTAGTAAAATAAGTGCTCTTCCTTTTAACTTATCAAACATATTCTTAATCTTTGTTAAGTGTGATGAGAAGGTTGATAAGGATTGTTGAATAGATTGTTCATCACCAATATCTGCGAATATTTGATCAAAAACACTCATTTGACTATTTTTGTTTAATGGCACTAAAATACCTGATTGCATCATTAAAGTAAATAACCCTAAGGTTTTTAGTGCTACTGTTTTACCACCAGTATTCGGACCAGTAATCATTAATACATTACGATCATTACTAATGCTTATTTCAATAGGTACAACACTTTCTTTAGCAATTAATGGGTGTCTAGCATCGATTAAGTGGATGTTTCCATCACTATTTAGATTTGGTAGGTTTGCATCAATTTCTACAGCATAAAGGGTTTTTGCGTGTAGTACATCAAGTTCTACTAAGATATCTAAATGACTTATAAATTCAGTACTAAATGGTTTTAACTTATTAGTTAACGCGATTGATATTTGAATAATTTCTTGTTCTTCAAGACTCTTTAAATACTCAATATCTTGTGTAACTTGTCTTATATCTTCTGGTTCAATATATACCGTTTGTTTAGAGGCAGATACATCATGTATTACACCTTTAACTTTATTTTTATAGCCTTCTTTAATTGGTATAGCGTAACGACCATTACGCATTACAATGATGGACTCGTTTAGATAACTTTGATAACGTGTTAAGACTTCACTTAACAGTTTATCAAGTTGTCTTTCTTTCATCTTTAAGTCATGTCTAATAGTCTTTAGCGTACTTGAAGCATCATCATAAATAGTTTCATCATCCTTAATGATTTCATCTATATGTTGAAGTTGTGATTTTGAATGTTTAAAAGTCTTTATCCATTCTAGATGATTAATATGGACAGAATCAATTGATTTAAAATAGTTTTCTAAAGATTTTTCCATGTGAATAAAGCGTCTAATCATAAGAAAATCTTCAATGCTTAAAAAATCCAGTTTATCTAAATTGGTTATTATAAGGTAAATATCAAATCCTTTTACAAATGGTAATCGACCATAAGTATCAATAATTTGTTTCAACTCAAAGGATTTGTGTAAATTTAAAGAGACTTCATCTAATTGATTATAAGGTAAAGTATCTTTAATAGCTGTTACTGAAACCTTTGAATAGGCGTAGTCTTGGATTTTATCTAATATTAAATTAAATTCTAATGCTTTTGTCGAATACATTTAAAAACTCCTTATTTCACACTTTTTATGGTATAATATTACTCAGTAGGTGAAGAATATTGAGAAATTATACAATTAGCTTATCTAGCGACCAGCTAGTTTTGCTTAAACAATTTTATAACAATTATTTATTAAAAGTGGAGCAGCCATATGTTTTTTTTGTTGCTCATCATAATGATACACGTATTAGTGCATTTAAATCAGGTAAAGTTGTACTTCAAGGTGAAGAGATCAATCCTGAATTAGTTGCTATAAAATCTTTTTTAAACATTACTAATTATGCTGCAATCGGTTCTGATGAAGTCGGTACAGGTGATGCTTTAGGTCCAGTAATTGTATGTAGTGCATACGCCTCGATTGAAGATATCGAATTCCTAGAAAAACTAGGTGTTAAAGATTCTAAATCCATGACTAATAAAGAAATTGTCAAACTAGGTCCTGTCATTGCAAAGCGATTAACACACTCTATTGTGATATTAACCCCTGAGAAGTTTAATGAACAAACCCAGAAAGGTTTGAACTTAAACAAAATTAAAGCGCTGTTACATAATCATATGATTATTAAGACAACTTCAAAAGTTGAAGCTGCAGTGCCTGTAATTTTAGATCAATTTTGTTTACCAACACACTACTTTAACTATCTAAAGGATGAAAAGTTAGTGTACCGCGATGTTGAGTTTTACACCAAAGCAGAGTCTGTACACTTAAGTGTTGCTGCTGCTTCCATCATAGCACGTTATGCATTTTTAGTTAAAATGCATCGATACTCCAAGAAATTCAATATGAAATTAAAACTTGGTGCTAGTAAAGAAGTCGATGTTCAAATTAAAGAAATTTATGACACGCATGGTTTAGATGGGTTAAGTAAAATAGCCAAAATGAACTTTAAGAATGTCACAAAACAAAATTTAACCTAAAGTAACTAAATAACTTTCAAATTCAGGTGGTAATGGTGCTTCAAGCATCATTACTTTTTTTGTAATAGGATGCACAAATTCTAATCTAAATGCATGTAATAACTGGCCATCCTTTAATACTTTAGCTTTTGTACCATATAATGGATCTCCAGTAACTGGATGTTTAATATATGCTAAATGAACACGTATTTGATGTGTTCTACCTGTCTCTAATTTACAATGAAGTAATGTATGATCTCTAAAGGTTCTCATCACTTCAAAATGTGTAATTGCTGGTTTACCAGTTGCTACAACAGCCATTTTTGTACGAATTTTTGGGTGTCTCGCAATTGGTGCATCAATAACACCTTTATTATGATCTAAAACACCTTCAACGAGTGCAATATATTCACGCTTGATTTCATGAAGTTTTAAATCTTGGGCTAATATTTTATGTGCTTCGTTTGTTTTAGCAACCAAAATAAGGCCAGATGTATCTTTATCAATGCGATGTAAAATACCAGGTCTTAAAGGATCATCATTGTGTGTGGATAGTGTACCTGTATGATGTAGCAAACCAGACACTAAGGTTGTTTCACTAAACGTTTCAGACGGGTGAACTACTAATCCTTTAGGTTTGTTAATGACCATAATATCATCATCTTCATAAACGATATTTAAATCAATATCTTTAGGTTTAAGTGGATTAACCTCTTCTTTAGCTTCAAGGTCTAGGGTAATTTCATCACCACTTTTTAACTTATAACCAGCTTTAGTAGTTGATCCATTCACCATGACAAACCCATCTTTGATAAGTGTAGTAATTTGACTTCTATTGAGTTCTGTTGACGATACTAAAAAGTGGTCTAAACGGCTATCTGCTTGTTCTGTAATTTTAAATTTCATTTTGTGTATCCTTCTTTATCTTTTTCTGTCTTAGTGTGTCTAGTATTAATATATCAATCAGTAGTAAAACAACACCAGCATTTAATAATACGTCTGCAAAATTAAATATTGTTCCACCTACAATTGGAAGAAATGGCATTTGAACATAGTCAATGACATAACCAAATAATACTCGGTCTATTGCATTACCTAATGTACCACTGATCAGTAATATAAAGGCAATCGTATAGACCTTTTTTGTTTTCCAATCTGATTTTGAGAAAAAATATCCAAATAATACTAAAGCAAATAAGGTGATGATGAAAAATAAAAATTGTTGTCCTTGAAGTAATCCAAAGGAGGCTCCTGTGTTTTGTACATAACCTACATAAAGTGTATTATCGATTACAGATACAATACTTCCAGCTGCATATAAATTTGAAAATATTTGTTTAAGTATGACATCTACTAAGATAAGTACTGCCATTATGATATAAGATAAAATCATGTTTAAGCTCCTTGTAAAAATATCAATACAAAAATAATACCTACAACCACAAGCAAAGCACTCATAATGCTACCTTCGACAATAACTAGTGATTTTGTATTCAATAACTTGATTTTTGGTTCAAACAACCCATGTATATAATACATTAAATATTCATAGATGAACACAGCAATTACAGATAATATGAATAATAGAATGATTAGGAGCAATTGTAGTTCAACAAACATAAATAATTGGACGAATATCAGGTAAACCGGTAAAAGCAATAAGGTAGTTATGATTAAACTACCTAAAACGCTTAAAAATGTTGACTTGATTGTTGTTAGATCATCTAATCGGTATCTAACTACCTTAGATTGATTCCATAATTTAGTTAAGTACTTCATTGGTTATAACCTCGATTGCTTCTTCAATTGTGGCTACTGGATATATATTGATTAAGTGTGATAAGTGTTTCACTTCATCATAATGTACTGCAGGTATTAAGAAGTGTTTGATACCTTCTTTTTGTGCACCATATATTTTTTGAACTAATCCCCCAATAGGACCGATTTCATTATTATATCTAATTGTTCCAGTTCCAACAATATCCACATTAATTGCATCATAATCGATTAAAGCAAAATAAATACTTAAAGTATACATCATTCCCGCAGATGGACCTGTTAGATTCGTGTCCATACCAGGCAGACTATACTGTGGTGATGCTTGATTAATTTGATATTTTGGATAAAACCTAAATATCGCATCGCTTGTTTTGTTAATGGTAATTTCTATTACTTTATCATCTCTTAGTACATCGAGTTTAAAGTCACCTTCATTTAGAATAAAATACATCCCCATTGTTTCATAATCAGTGAAGTTATTATCATCAATATCCGTGATGATATCACCAATTTTTAATGTATTGTATTCAGGCGATCTAAAGTCAATTATCATACCTACTAAGTCGTAATCAATAGTTATACTATCGTTAGTCTCATGTGCTAATGTATAAGCGGTAATTAAAGATTGCTCAAAAGACGCCTCTTTTTGGATGATCCCTCGAAGATGATTCTCATAAGGAGATAGTACGGATTCAGCATATTGAAGTGGTTCCACTTCAAACTGAGGATTTATCTCATAAAGCATACGCGCAAATCCAGTAATCCTTGACATCGATAAAACAGACACCGACTTTAAATGTGGTGTTTGATTTTTCCCTTCAATGCTTACCATGGTATTTGTAGAGCGTGACATATTTGGTGCTGTCACACTATAATTGGTTGGTATAACTAAGGCAATCATTAAGTAAATATATGCAAATATGACACTGTGAAAAAGTGTTTTTAATTTACTTGTCTGTTTCAAGTACGATTGTCTCCAATTGGATTTGTCTTGCTGTGATACCTGCTTTTTTCATCATTGTTGTTGATGCGATGTGACTTTCTTTACCTTTATCTTTATCTGACATGTAAACAATTTCTTTAACGCCTGCTTGTACAAGTAGTTTCATACATTCATTACAGGGAAATAAAGTGACATAGAGCGTTGCATCTTTAAGACTAGTTGTTGCATTTAATATCGCATTAGCCTCTGCATGGACCACATATGCATATTTAGATTTTGAATAGTCCTCGTTTTTTTGCCAAAAATCTTCATCATCTGATAAACCCATTGGTAAGCCATTATATCCGATTGCCACAATACGTCTATCCGGGTTAATAATACAAGCACCTACTTGAGTATTTGGATCTTTTGATCTTAGAGCTGATAACTTTGCCACACCCATAAAATATTGGTCCCAGGAGATGTAGTTTTGATTTTTCATTTCACTTCATCTGCCTTTGCAAGTCCCAAATCAATATGGCAATAACCAGTTGGATTTTTCTCTAGGTAATCTTGATGATAGTCTTCTGCTAAGAAAAATTGAGTTAATGGCTCTACTTGAACTACAATTTTCTCTTTATATTTTTGTTGTTCTTTTGAAATATAGGCATCAGCAGTTGCTTTAGTTTCTAAATCTTCATAGTATATACCGCTACGGTATTGAATACCAACATCATTACCTTGTCGGTTTAATGATGTTGGTTCTACAATTCTAAAAAAGTGTTCTAGTAATTGATCTAGCGAAATACCTTTTGGGTCATATGTAATTTTGACTGCCTCTGCATGGGTTGCAACACCATTACATACTTCTCTATACGTCGGATTTTCTTTATTGCCATTTGCATAGCCTGATTTTGTATCTATGACACCTTTAAGTTGTCTAAAATAAGCATCAACACCCCAAAAGCATCCACCAGCTAAAATTAATGTTTTCATTTAATCACCTTCAATCCTAAGTCCTCTAATTGGAGTTTATCAATTGGACTTGGAGATTCCATCATAATATCTCTAGCGGATTGTGTCTTAGGGAACGCAATAACGTCTCTAATGTTGTCTGTCTTAGTTGCAAGCATTACAATTCTGTCTAATCCGAATGCAATACCACCATGTGGTGGTGTACCATATTTTAATGCATCAATGAAGAATCCAAATTTATTTCTGATTTCTTCTTGCGTAAATCCTAATTTTTCAAACATTTCATTTTGAACTTCTTGGTTATAAATACGCATTGATCCGCCACCAATTTCATAACCATTCCATACAAGGTCATAAGCTTTGGCTAATGTATCTTTTGGATTGTTTCTAAAGTCTTCTAAATCTTTAGGTGCTGTAAATGGATGGTGTCTAGCATATAATCTTTGATCTTCTTCACTATATTCAAATAATGGGAAGTCAACAATCCATACTAAACTTTCTAAAGTATCATCGATATAACCTAAATCTTTGGCTAATTCTTTTCTTAAGGCACCACAAGCATTGGTTGCACCTTCATAAGTACCTGGCACGATAAATAATGTATAACCATCAGCAACTACGTTTTCATCAAAAAATTTAGCCACCGAACCACTTAGTTGACCACCTTCATGTTTCACATATGCAAGTGTATCTCCATGGTTTTTCTTAACAATTTCTGTTAATTTGTCAAAGTATTTACGTGTAAATAAAGCATTATTTGGTAAAGTAAAGCCTCTTAAGGATGCTTTAGATTCAAATAAAGGTACTTGATAAGTACTTAGCTTTTCTGTTAAGTCTTCAATTTTTAATTCATATCTTAAGTCTGGTTTATCTGAGCCGTACATATCAAAAGCATCTTTATATGTTAGTCGTGCTATTGGTAATTTTAATTCTTTACCTAAGATGTCTTCAAACATACTTGACATCATTTCTTCACCAAGTTTCATAATATCTTCTTGATTAATAAATGATGCTTCAATGTCAATTTGAGTGAACTCTAATTGACGGTCAGCTCTTAAGTCTTCATCTCTAAAACATCTAGCAAATTGGAAGTATTTTTCAAAGCCAGATACCATATATAATTGTTTAAACATTTGAGGAGATTGTGCAAGTGCATAACCTTCACCATGATAAAGTCTTGAAGGTACAATAAACTCTTTAGCACCTTCTGGTGTTGTTTTAACTAAGTATGGCGTTTCTAACTCTAAGAAGTTATTTTTAAGTAAAGAATTTCTAATACTTTGAGTAATCTTACTTCTTTGTAATAAATAGTTTTTTGATGTTGGCTTTCTTAAATCTAAATATCTATATTTTAATCGAACTTCTTCTGAAATATTATCTTGTTCTGAAATAGTAATTGGTGTTGTCATGGCTGTATTTAAAATATTTAGTTCAATAACATCAATTTCAATATCTCCAGTTGTCATGAATTTATTTTTAGATTCACGTTCAATGACAATACCTTTAACTTCTACAACATACTCAGATCTTACTTGACTTGCACGTTCATAGAGTGCACTATTTGGTCTTACAACTAATTGTGTAATACCATATTGGTCTCTAAGGTCCATAAAAATAAGTCCACCTAAGTTTCTAACCTTAGAAACCCACCCTTTTAAAAAGACGGTTTCATTTAAATTTTTAATTGTTAATTCATTATTATGATGGCTATATGTACTCATAATTATAATAGCTCCTTTAGCGTATCAGTTAAGGTATCCATAGATACTTCTACTTGTTCTTCAGTTTTTGTATTTTTCAATTGTACAACATTGTTATTTAATTCATTTTCTCCAATAATAATGATGTATTTAGAATCATATCTTAATGCTTCTTTAAGTTGAGGTTTAAATCCTCTATTTAAGTGATCAATATCAGATAAAATGTTTTCACTTCTTAAATGGTGTTGTAACTCTATTGCCTTTTTTCTACTTTGTTGATCAAATGTAATGAAATAGACATCAAGTTGTTTAGGACTAGTCAGTGCAATACCTTCTTGTTCCAGTGCACTAAGTAATCTTTCCATACCAAACGCATAACCAATACCCGGTGTATCTGGACCACCTAATTCTTTAACTAGGTTTTGATATCTACCACCGCCACCTAAAGCATTTTGTGCACCAAATCCTTTAATTGTTGCATGAATTTCAAATACTGTATGTGCATAGTAATCTAGTCCACGAACTAATTTCTTATCAATTTCATATGGGATATTCATGAGGTTTAGTAATTCGAGTACTGCTTCAAAATGTTTTTTTGAGGTTTCATTTAAGTAATCAAGTGGTAATGGAGCATCTTTGATGAGTTCAATGTCCGCCGGATCCTTAGAATCCAAGATACGGAGTGGATTATTTGTGAGTCTATCTTGAGAATCCTTTGATAATTTTTCCTTTACAGGTGTTAAAAAATCAATAAGGGCTTGTCTATAGTTTCTTTTTGAATCATCATCACCTAAACTATTAAGTTTAACACTTACTTGTTTTAAACCTAAACGATAGATTGTTTCATAAGCTAGTTCAATAACTTCTGCATCAATACTTGGTTCATTAGATCCTAAGACCTCACATCCAAACTGCATAAATTGTCTAAAGCGGCCTTTTTGAGGACGCTCATATCTAAAATTAGGTCCCATATAATAAAGTTTAGTCACACCAGCTTGAGCGTAAAGTTTATTTTCTACATAACTTCGAATAACACCTGCTGTACCTTCTGGTCTTAAAGTTAAATCACGATCTGATTTATCTTTAAAATTATAGGTTTCTTTGATAACCATATCAGATAATTCAGTTTCACGGTGAATTACATTAGAATATTCCATCATCGGTGTTCTAATTTCACCATAGTTATATGTTTTAAATAGTTGTCTAACATATGATTCTAAAGCAACCCAATTTTCTGCTTCAGTAGGTAATACATCATATGTACCCTTAACTTTTATATAGTTCATTTTTTAAACGTCTCCTTTGTTAAGTAATACCATTTTGATGGTTCATTTAAACCTGTAAAACGGTTATAGTATTTCTTTTGATCTTCATATTCAAATATGAAGTTATTTTTTTCTATGACGCGCATACTTTGAAAATTTTCATTTGCATGGCCAATGACTATCTTCTTATAACCATGAAAATAAAAACCCACTTCTAATATCTTTTGTAGTGACTTAGACATAATGCCTTTATTCCAATATGCTTTATTCAAACAAAAACCTACTTCAACAACACCATCAGATACCATCGTATGAAAGTCTATAGTCCCAATCATTTTGTTATTTTTTAAGTCTATGATTGCATAACCTACAGGTAAACCTCTTTCAGGTCTTTTCAAAAAGAACTCTTTAATTGAACCGTAAGCTTCTGTCACATCACTGTATGGTCCCCAACTTAAAAACTTCACTGTTTCTAGGTCTTTTCCATACTCAAACATGTCTTTAGCATCTTTTAGTTCTACATCTCTTAACATGTAATTATCAAAATATATGATTGGTTGTTTCATAGTTTCTTTCTCCTTTTAACAAAAAACGCCCTTAAAAAATTCTAAGGACGAATGCTATAATTCGCGGTGCCACCTTAGTTCCAGATTAACTGGCCCTCATAATGTGTTTTTAGTCTCTAAAGTTGTCCCGTGACTTCTATCTTTTTGTGATTCTTTCACCTGTTTGTGAATCACTCGCTTGCATTTTAAAGATAAATACATCACTTTTTCTTTGTCTTCAACTTATTTAATTTGTAATATATTTTATCATTTTATGATATAATTAGCAATCTATTTATAGATGTTCATTAATTTTTTTGATACCACTTTTTATATTATCTTTATAATATTGCATCGTTACTTCTAATACGACTTGGAATGGGACAGAGAGTATCGCGCCAACAATACCAAAGAATGCTTGACCTAATAAAACAAATGCTATGGTTGATATTGGGTTTAATTTGAGCTTTGTTTGATAAATCTTTGGATTAATTACATACGCATCTAGTTGAGGGAAAATTAGCATAAATATACCAATAGCAATCATGCCATAAGCAGCATTTGGTACAGTCATAACGATAATAGCTGTAAATAAAATAGAGAAATAGCCACCAAAATAAGGGATTAAAGATAACACTGCTGCAACAAGTGCTACAAGTGGTACAAACACTAAAAACTCAGGGAAGAATATAGATAGTACAAGCATTAGTGTCCCGTATTCAAGCGCTTGGATCGCTGCAATAATAATTTCAGCAACTAAATAGTTTGTTAATTCCCTATCTAACGTGCCAACAAAACTTACAGTTTTAGGCTTGACAGTAATCGTTAAGTATTCCTTAATGTGTTGACGTATTCTAGGAAAGTTAAGTAAGAATATAATTCCTACAACTATAACTACAGCACCGCTAATAAGTGTGTTCCAAACATCACCAACCGTACCACCACTTGCTGTAAAGAAATTTGTTATCTCAACAATAATCTCGTCTACTAAGCCAATGATATAATTCGACATAGAGGTTGTATCTACATTTAAAATTTCACCAATTTGAACCATAATATTTTCAATACCTACTGAAATATTACCAATACTGTCCACGGCTGGTTTTAGTACACCCCATACTAAATATACAAAGAAAATTGTAACAATTGAATAAACAATCAAGATACCAAGCCATCTAGGTATCTTGTATTTTTGTAATAAGTTGATTAGTGGATTTAATATATAGGCAAGTGCAAAAGCAATAATTAAAGGTAATAAGGCATAAAAGGCTTTACCTAAGACACCAGAGATATTCGGCAAAACAAAAATAGCAAGTACAATTATTAAGAGTAATAATAATATATTTACTAATTTAAAATTTACCTTTTTCAAATTTAATCTCCTATTTCATACATTAAATTAAATGGACCTATATAAGTTGCATCTATCACCATATGCGCACCAAATACACCTGTTTGAACCTTATAACCTAGTTTTTTCAATTTATCTACAAAAGATTCATAAAGTAGCATGGCTAATTCAGGTTTTGCTGCTTTAGTAAAACTTGGGCGATTATTATTTGTGACATCACCGTATAAAGTAAATTGTGAGACCACTAATATTTCTTGTGTATCTTTATCAAGTTTCAAGTTAAGTTTATCATTTTCATCATGATAAATACGTAAATTTGATAACTTTGTTACACATTTATCGACTAAAGCTTCTGTATCGGTGTCTTTAACACCAAAATAGACGACATAACCTTCTTTGATAGATGAAATTAGTTTTTCTTCTACTGTTAGTGTTGCTTTAGATACTTTTGTAACTAACATTCTCATATAATTTCACGCTCTACATAATATACTTGAGGTACTTTTTGAATGTTTAGAATTAATAAATCAAGTTCTCTTTTTTCTTTCAAAGTCACTTTTAATTTAATAATACTTTCAAGTTCATGGCTAGTAATTGCAGAAACTTCAGCGATTGCTATACCACTTGAATTTGCTGTCTGAATAATTTCAGTTAATAAACCATTTCTTGTTGTACCTTTAATTTTGATCCAAGTTGCATATTTCCTATTTATATTCGTACCCCAATATGCTGGAATTAAACGGTTTTTATCATATTGTTGTAGGTTGATGCAGTGTTGTGCATGGACAACAATACCACTACCTTTTGTGACATAACCAGAGATAGGATCTCCTGGAATTGGTGTACAACAATTAGCTAATTTAATTTGTGGTGTAGTTAAACCTTCAATGATAACACCAGTATCTGAAGTTGCTGTTAATTGTCTTTGTGTACGTTCTATTTGACGCTGAATCAATTGTTCTTTTGATATTTCAGGCATCAATTTATTAAGAACTGTTTTAGTAGATACATTACCTTTACCAATTTCAAGGTATAAATCCTGTAAATTGGTAATTGCTATTTTTTCAAAATTTTGACGTACCCATTCATCAGTAATTGTGTCTTCTTTTTTATTGATTAACAACTCTTTTTCAAGTAGTTCTTTACCATTTGACAAAGTGTATTCGTAATTGCTCTTATTAATGAAACCTTTAATCTTATGTCTGGCATGTGCTGATTTAGCTATTTTAAGCCAATCTTCACTGGGTCCAGATGAGTTTTTGTTTGTCTTGATTGCAACAACATCACCCGTTTGTAGTTCATAGTCCAGTGTAACAATACGGTTATTTACTGTTGCACCAACCATCTTATGACCTACATCGGTATGGATTTTGTATGCAAAGTCAATTGGTGTTCCACCGCTAGGTAATTCAATCACTTCGCCTTTGGGTGTAAAGACATAAACGTTTGCAGAAAATATATCAGTCTTAATCGTTTCTACAAATTCTTCTGAGTTTTCACCTTGATCATCTTTATCCTCAGTCATACGCATAAGATCTGCATACCACTTGAGTCGTGACATCATTTCAAATTGTTCTTTTTCTTTAGAGTAAACCTTATTTTCTTTATATGCCCAGTGAGCAGCAATACCATCTTCAGCTACTTTATCCATCTCTTTTGTACGTATTTGAACTTCAAATAACGTACCATCTGAATGGAGTACAGTTGTATGAAGTGATTGATAAAGGTTTGGCTTTGGTACAGCAATATAATCTTTAAATCGTTTTGGAATTGGTGTAAAGTGGGCATGAATAATACCTAAAGACTGGTAACATGTCTCAACTTTATCAACGATAATGCGAACAGCTAAAAGGTCATAAATATCTTCAAAATCTCGCATATCTTTAGTCATCTTTTTATAGATGGAATAGATATTTTTAATTCTACCTTTAATTTCAAAATTAGTTAAATCTGATTCTTTAAATAATTCTTTAATATAATCTATAACGTTATTAATATTACTTTCACGTTCTACTCTTTTAGCTTTGACTAAATTAGATACTTTATAGTACATTGCAGGATGGACATAGCGTAAAGATTTATCTTCAAGTTCTGCTTTCCATCTAAAAAGACCGAGTCTGTGAGCTATCGGTGCATAAATATCTAAAGTTTCTTTTGAAATAGCTATTTGTCTATCAGGCGCCATTGAGTCTAGTGTTCTCATATTATGAAGTCTATCGGAAATTTTAATTAAGATGACCCTGATATCTTTAGCCATTGCTAACAGCATCTTTTGTTGATTATCTGTTTGTAATGAATCTTTAAATTGAAGTTTACTTAACTTAGTTACTCCATCCACCAGTGATGCAACATCTTTACCAAAGTCTTTTTCAATACCTTCAAGTGTATAATCAGTATCTTCTACTGTATCATGTAGTAGTGCAGCTACCAATGTTTGTGGACCGGCTTCTAGTTCGGCTAAAATTCTGGCAACTGCAGTAGGGTGGGTAATATAAGGTTCCCCACTTTTACGCATTTGACCTAAGTGCTTTTCTTTAGCTACAACGTAAGCTTTTGTGATTAAATTGATATTTGATTCACTTTTAATATAGTGTGAGATATCCTTGATTAATGCTTTATATAGTGCATCGTTCATCATATAATCACATCCTTTTCATTTAGTAGTTGATCAGTGTCTTTACATCGTAATTTTTAAGTAATTTTCTTCCTTCTAAATCATCCAACTCGATTAAGAAAGCAAGACCTACAACAATACCACCTAGTTTTTCAACAAGTTCTACTGTTGCTTGCATTGTACCACCTGTTGCCAGTAAATCATCAATAATAACAACTCTTTGTCCAGGTTTCACTGCATCTTCATGTAATGATAATGAGTTAGAGCCATACTCTAAATCATAACTTACTGTAACTGATGCTCTAGGTAATTTACCAGGTTTTCTAACTGGTGCAAATCCAACGCCTAAATTAACTGCTACCGGACAACCAAAAATAAATCCTCTTGCTTCAGGACCTACGATTAAATCTGCATTTTTTGATCTTGCAAACTCAGTAAATTGATCAGATGCATACTTATATGCTTTACCATCTAACATCAGAGGTGTAATATCTCTAAATAGGATACCATCTTTAGGAAAATCTTTTACTGCTGCAATATGTGCTTTTAAATCCATCATTATACATCCCTTTTTAAATTGTTAGACTAAACTAAAATTAATCTACATATTATTATATGTTATTTAGCGCTATTTTACAAGATTTTAAGACGGTTGGTTCGTGTATTTAACCTATATGTGATAACCCGGACGAAATTACATAACTGCCATTTTCAAGTGTCAAACATGATATAATAAATTAGGAGGATCAATCATGGAACCACTAGCAAGTCGCATGCGACCTAAAAATTTTGATGAAGTATATGGCCAAGACCATTTACTAAGTAAACATGGCGTATTAACCAAAATGATAGAAAAGAAAAAGTACTTGTCTTTTATCTTATATGGGCCACCAGGTACAGGTAAAACTACAATCGCAAAACTCTTTTCTGATAAATCCATGTTGGATACTTATTTTTTTAATGCTTCAACTGACAACAAAGCTAAATTAAAAGATATTTTAGATATGACAGCATATCATGATGTACTCATTATCGTTGATGAGATTCATCGTATGAAAACAGATATTCAAGACTACCTTTTACCATTTTTAGAAAGTGGTAAGGCCATCATGATTGGTTTAACAACCCTTAATCCATATCAAAGTATTAATATGGCGATTCGTAGTCGTTGTCATTTATATGAAATTAAAGCGCTTAGTGATAAGGACATTGAAGCTGCTATACTGAATGCGATTCAATATTTAGATCATGATATCCAATTAACTGATGATGCACTAGCAGCCATTATTAGGGCATCTAATTCTGAAATTCGTTCAGCACTCAATTTACTTGAAAGTGCCTCATTAGTTGTTGATGATGGGCAAAAAATTACTTCTAACATCATAAGGAAACTTGCAGGTAAACCGCAACTATCCTTAGATGATCATGAAAACCACTATTTTGAAATGTTAAGTGCACTACAAAAGTCTATTAGAGGTTCTGATGTTGATGCTTCAATTCACTATCTAGCCAGACTCTTAACACTCGGGGACTTGGAAATCATTTTTAGGAGATTGATTGTTATTGCCTATGAAGATATAGGACTTGCAAATCCGACCATGGGTCAAAAGGTATTAGCAGCGATTCAAGCTGCTAAAATGACTGGTTTACCTGAAGCAAGAATACCTTTATCTGTCATAGTTGTAGATATGGCATTATCTCCTAAATCTAACACTGCTTATACTGCACTAGATAATGCTATGGAAGATTTCCAAAATGGTTTAGCAGGACCTATACCAAAACATATCGATAACAAATATATTAAACAACATCCAGATAGCTACAAATACCCTCATAACGATCCGGGCTCGTTAAATAGTCAAACACACTTGCCTGATAACTTACTGGATAAAACGTATTATGTACCTAAAGATGAAAGTGCTTATGAAAAAGCACTTAAAGATCGATTAAAACTTATTGATAATATTAAAGGATATAAAAGGAAAGGATAATTCTTATGTTAAATAGTAAACGTATACTTACCATTGTTTCAAATGATTATGATGATTTAGAATTTCATTATCCACTTATCAGACTTAAAGAAGCTGGTGCAACCGTGGATATTGCATCAGAAATTAAAGGGCATACCTATAAAGGAAAATATGGTTTATCAACAGTTAGTGATTTATCATTTGATGAAGTCGATATTACCAAATATGATGGTATCATCATCCCAGGTGGTTGGGCACCAGATTACCTAAGACGCCTACCTAAAGTATTAGAATTTGTTAGATACCTAAATGAACACAAAAAAATCATTGGAAGTATTTGCCATGCTGGCTGGGTTTTATCGAGTGCAGGTATCCTAAAAGGTGTGACACTTACATCAACGCCAGGTATTAAAGATGATATGATGTATGCAGGTGCTACATGGGTTGACAAACCTGTAGTAGTTGATCAACACATCGTGACTGCAAGAAGACCCATAGATTTACCATATTACCTTCCTAAACTCATAGAATCATTATCTAAACAATAAAAAAGAAGACTTAGTCTTCTTTTTTTATCTCTGTAGATATAATTACCGGTATAGTAATTGGTCTTCTTCTAGCTGTTTGATACACATACTTGGATACTTCATCTCTTATTTGAAGTTTGTATTCATTCCAATTGATGTATTTACCCTTTAAGTGTTTGTCTGTTACTTTGTCAAAGATTGCTCTAATTTCATCAATCATTGATTCATTTTCGTTTAAGTGGACAAAACCTTTAGATACAATCTTAGGTTCACCTAAAACTTTCTTTTGTTTTGCATTAATGTTTGCAATAATCAGTAACACACCATCTGCTGCGAGTAACTCTCTGTCTCTCATAACAAAGTCATTCACATCACCAACTGCAGTACCATCGATTAAAATTTCAGATGTCTTAATTTCATTTCTTGAGACAAATGGTTCTTTACCCTTACTTAAATTGACAGCATCACCATTATCTAGTAAGAAAATTTGATCTTCTTTATAGTTCATTTGTAATGCAAGTTGTTTGACGCCATATTGGTGACGGTATTCACCAATTGTAGGTATAATGTATTTAGGTCTTAATAGATTAATCATCATCTTAATTTCTTCAGCAGTCGCGTGATTAGAAGCTAATAACCTTTTATCTACGACTTCAATATTCGCATCACTTCGATATAAAATATCCAGTGTGCGTGCTGCCATCTTCTCTGTACCAGGTACAGGTGATGTCATAAGTAATATGGTATCATTTTCACTAATATGAATTAATCTATCTTGTTTTCTACACATTCTTTGTAACATATAGAATGGTTCATGACGATTTCCTGTAACCAAGCAAACTAGATTGTTTGCGTCATTTTTATTCTTTTCATCAATAAACTTCAAGTTTACGAGCGCTTCTTTAGGAATCACTAAATATCCTTTTTCAATCGCTATATCAACGATACGTTGTGCACGTCTACCAATAATAGCAATCTTTTTATGATGATTTAATGAAATATCTACAATACGTTGGATTTTTTGTAAGTCTGAAGAGAATAAAGAAACGATAATTCTTCCTTCAGCATTTGCATACACTGAATTGATTTTATGTGTTAGTGCATTGTAAATGCCACCATCTTGAATTAGTGTTGAGCCTAAAGACTCTACTAATAGTGCTATCACATTTTTCTGTGCTAAATCATTAATTTTAGGAAAGTCTGTTTGATAGTTTGGATCACTGTATTGAGCAAAAGTAAAATCTGAAGTATATACAATAACACCGTCAACCGTATGCAGAGCAATTCCTACTGATTCTGGAATCGAATGCGTTGTTGAAAAGAAGGTAATCTTTACATTACCAATACGTATAATTGAGTTTTGATCAATTGTGTTTAGTGTTAATTTATTTAAGTCAAAGTTCTTCTCTTTTAAAGAATCTTTTACTACCTCCATAGTAAAAGGGGTAGCATAAATAGGCACATTTAAATCTTTTAAAATGTGCGGTAATGCACCTATATGATCTTCGTGTGCATGAGATAAAAATATCCCTTTCACACGATCCTTGATGTTCATAAACATCTTATAGTTTGGTATAATTTCATCAACGCCATATAGTTCTTGGGTCGGATATTTTAGACCAGCGTCCAAAATAAAATATTGTCTATCGATATCAACGACATACATATTTTTACCGTTTTCTCCCAATCCACCTAAAGCGAAAAAGCGTATTTCACTCACAAATAGTTTTTCCTTTCAGTAACGATTTTCAGTTAATATATTATATCATATTTTTTCGGACTCTGTTTAAAAAAACATATATTTTATCTTTATCATGTAAATATATCTTAATTAGTTTATAATACCTTTATATAGGAGATTATGCAAAATGAACTACCCAAATAAAAAAAAGCCAATCAAAAAAGTTAATAATTACGCTAACCTTGGAATGACTTTAGAATCCGATATAGATTTAACTAATCAGTATTATTTATCTCATCAAATTGCTGTAATTCATAAAAAACCTACGCCTATTCAAGTCGTTAATGTCAGCTATCCTGCGCGTAATAAAGCTAAAATTGTTGAAGCCTATTACAGAACACCATCTACGACCGATTTTAACGGTTTATACAAAGGTCGTTATATTGATTTTGATGCCAAAGAAACAAATTCTAAAACAAGTTTCCCATTATCCAATGTACATGAGCATCAAATTAATCATTTATCTGATGTTGATGCTCATGGTGGTATTGCTTTTTTAATCATAGGATGGTCTCAATATAATGAGTATTACATTTTATTTTTTAAAGATCTCATATCTTTTTGGCAAGCATCAAAACAAGGTGGTAGAAAATCAATTCCTTATACTTTCTTTAAGGAAAATTGTCACCAAATACCATTTAGTTATGAACCACGTCTGGATTACCTTAGCATTATTAATAAATTAATTTGATCCAAACTGTAGTTTTAATTCTTTAAACTGAGGTAGTGCTAAACTACCAATAATGATGATACTTAATGCAGTGGTTAAAGTATAAATTATATTGTATATACCTGAATAGATAAATGCATTTTGATTCACACTAGCCATTAAGTTTTGTGTAAACTCACTGCCTGATGCATATGATGCCCAAAGGATTGCTCCTACTATTGTAGATGATAACCACCTAATTAATAGTACAACAACTGCAGTGATACTAAACCAAATACGTGAGTCAAGTGCCTTTTTGAAGAATCCACTTAACCCAAGTGTACCAAATGCCACAATATAGTCTAAGAAAAAGACTAAGAGCGCTTCACTCAAATTTGTAGCAAAATAACTTAAGGCATAGCCATCATAAAAAAATCCAAATAAACCATAAGTTACAGCCCCTACAATGCCGTAAACCGGCCCTAAAAATATACCTATCATTATAATTGGTAATAATGATATGTTAAATAATCTACCGCCTAAAGGCATGGATAGATTAAGTCCAGGTATCAAACCTGTTATGACATCGAGTGCGATAGCTATCGCTAGTAATGTGGATACGATGACCACATTTCTTATCTGAATCCTATTTTGATTCATATTTCTTCCTCCTTGGAAATAAAAAAATTTCTTCGGGGCCAAAGAAATAAAAAGTTAAAAAATATTATAACTTTCCCTCCGCTGGCATCACCCAGATCAGGTTTAACGGGTCGACTTGATTAAAGTCCTCTCAGTCCATTACGTGGACTCCCCGAAGTTGATCATATACATTATAGCATAACCAAAATAATTCAATCATCTTTTGCTTATTTTAACTATAAATAATTTTTAATAATCTTTAATAATTTTATTGACATTTGTGATAATTAGCCTTATAATATAGATATGAGAGGTGATTTAAATGAGTGTAACATGGTTTAATGGGGAACCTAAAGAAATTGTAGTAACTATTACACCAACAAACTTAACGGTGAATAAATCTGGTGTACAATTCTTCGAGTTTGCCAATCAGGTAATGTTAGGATACGATAAGGATAAATATGTGATCTTACTTCGTCCTTTATCAAAAGATGATGTGTTAAGAGGGGATATACCTGAACATACTAGATATAACATCAGCGTGAATGCTTCCTATGGAAGAATCGCTAACAAAGCATTCATTAGTCGAATATCTACTGTATTTGAATTAGATTTTGAAGAAAAGGGGACGAAATTCAAAGCTGTTTGGAATAAAAATTCCAACATCTTAGAAGTTCGATTAAAGGAGGTATTATAAAATGATTGAGTTTCTTGCTGAATATGCAATATGGTTTTGGCTGTTAGTATTTGTTACTACGATTATTATAGAGTTTATGACTGTAGAATTTGTAAGTATATGGTTTGCACTTGCTTCTATTCCTGCATTAGTCATCTCAATATTTATGCCAACAAATATTGGTCTTCAAACAATTGTATTTTTCTTAACAGGGTTCATTCTTATGATACTTACTAGACCTGCATTAGTTAAATACTTTAAAAAGAACATCGTCTCAACCAATGTTGATGCCTATGTAGGTAAATCTGCAATAGTGATTACAGCGATTTCACCAATGTCTCGCGGTCAAGTAGATTTTGAGCATATGAACTGGACAGCTATTTCATCAGAAGATATTGAAGTAGGTGCGACCGTTAGAATTCTTGCAATCGAAGGAAATAAATTTATAGTAACTAAAATTAATAAGGAGGATTCAAATTAATATGGAACCAGGACAAGTTGTATTAATTGTATTAGTAGTTGTATTAGGTGTACTTGCATTACTTGTAATATCAGGTATACGCATAGTTACACAAACTAAAAAGTACGTTGTAGAACGTTTAGGGGCTTATCACACAACATGGGGTGTTGGTATTCACTGGCTTATTCCATTTGTAGATAGAGTTGTATCTGTAGTATCACTTAAAGAACAAGTTAAAGATTTTGATCCACAAGCTGTAATTACTAAAGATAATGTTACAATGCAAATCGATACCATTGTATTTTATCAAGTTACAGATCCAAAACTCTATGCTTATGGTGTTGAAAACCCAATACTAGCGATTGAAGCATTATCCGCAACAACATTACGTAACATCTTAGGAGATTTAGAACTTGATACTTCTTTAACCTCAAGAGATATTATCAACACCAAGATGCGTCACATCTTAGATGATGCTACTGATAAATGGGGTATTAAAGTTAACCGTGTTGAAGTTAAAAACATTATGCCACCTAAAGATATTAGGGACTCTATGGAAAAACAAATGCGTGCTGAACGTGAAAGACGTCAAACCATTTTAATTGCTGAGGGTGAAAAACGCGCTAAGATTTTAGAAGCTGAAGGTATTAATGAATCTATCATTTTAAAAGCTCAAGCGGATAAACAACAAGTGATTTTAAATGCACAAGCTCAAGCAGAATCCATTCGTCAATTAAAAGAAGCTGAAGCATTAGGTATCAAGTTAATTAAAGAAGCTGCACCTGATGCAGCCGTGCTACAAATTAAGGCTTATGAGGCACTTGCTAACCTTGCTGAGGGTCAAGCTACAAAGATTGTAGTTCCGTCTAATCTAGCCGATTTAGCTGGTACAGTGACTGCTTTAACTGAAGTTGTACAATCAGGTAAAGAACCTGCTAAAAAGTAAGTAGTAAATAAATAAGGTACTGTTCAATCTGAACAGTACCTTTTATTATGTATATAATATTTCATCTATGATTTTATCATTTAAGGATTCAACAAATAGTTTTAGTAACTTTTTAGTATGAACTAAGTCAGAATAGTCTATCATTTGATGATGTGAATGTTTATTTTTAATGGGTATACCAATGGATAAGGTTGCAGCACCTAATTTTGATAGTTGAAGGTAATGTCCTTCACTTAAAACTGATTGTTGGTGCGCTTCTTGATAAGGAATTTCATTAAGTTTACACAAGTTAAGTACATAATTTCTTAATTTTGGATGAGCGATTAAGCCTTGGTCATAGAAGCTAATCACAGGTCCGCCACCTAATTTAATAAAATCAGGTATTGTATGATCTGTACTTTCCATTGTATCTAAACTGATTGCTAGCTCAGGTTCTATCATGTAACTTGCAGTTTTAGCACCTTTCATGTTCATCTTATTTTGAACAGTAAATGCAGCATTAAGTGCTACTTTTAAGTTTTCTACTTCTTCTAAAAGTTCACTTAATACATAAACAGATGATCTCGTGTCTAAAGCTTTTGAGATAAAACGATCGTTTTCAAGCGACTTAAATTCAGCATAGCGCGTTACCATATCTCCAATTTGAATACCTTTATCAAATGCTTCTTTATCCGATTTAAAACCAGCATCTAGATAAAGTGACTTAAAGTCTTCTACTTTAGATAATTCTTCACCTGATTGATAGGTTAAAGGCTTACCAATTAATGTAGCTATAAAAGATTTATTTTTGGTTGTAACTAAAAATAATTGATTTATCGAGTTCTTAGCATGCATGAAGCCAACATTTTGAAATTTAAGTAGACCTTGTTTGGTTACCTGAGTAATAATCATACCCACCTCATCAATAGGTGCTGTAATTAAAACTGCTCTACCTTGCCCAGTTGATGCAACAATAGAGCCAAGTCTATCTTTTTTGATTTGACCTTTTAGTGTAGATTCTAAATAACTCGTCACTTCTACTTCATTGGATGCGATTGCATGTAATTGTGTTAATCTATTTAATTTTTCAATGTGTTTTTTCATATGTATGTGTCCATTCTAAACTGTTTTTAAAGGGTAAAATAAAAACCTAGGAAGGAGTTGGAATCTCTTATTTTTAAGTGGGAATTTCCTATACACATACGTTGGGATTCCAAGTGTTAATTTGGCCTTCAACTCCAGTATGGTTTAATTCCCTAAAAGATATGTTTGGGTTCCACGGGTACTTCCTAGGCACCTTTAATTTACCTTATTTTTTTATATTTGTCAATGAAAATGGTTTTCACGTTTTAAAACTTTTTACTCAAGATTTCTTTCAAATCCTTTTTCAAGTCATCACGTTTTAAACCGAAATCAATGATAGCTTCAATATAACCAATCTTTGATCCAATATCATATCTTTTGCCAATCATATCAAGTGAAAACACTTTTTCATAATCCATTAATCTTAAGATGGAGTCTGTTAATTGAATCTCATTACCTGCGCCTCTTGTTTGATCCTTAAGTAATTGAAATATTTTTGGAGTAAGTACATATCTACCAGAAATTGCTGAGTGTGATGGTGGGTTTGATTTAGGTTTTTCAACGACACCTTCAAGTTCAACAATCGGTTTTGAACTATCTTTTTTAGGTATACAAATACCATATAATTTAGTGTCTTCTAGTGGAACTTCCATCGTACCTAGAATACTGGATTTTTTTTCATTATAAGCATCAATTAGTTGTAATAGTGCAGGTTTTTCTTCTGATACATAGACATCGTCTCCTAGTAATACTGCAAATGGTTCACCATTAATAAATTTTTCCGCTTGCAAGACTGCATGTCCTAAACCTAATTGTTCTTCTTGTGTTGTGTAAAATATTTTTGCACCATAACTAGTATTTTTGATAAGTCTAATATCATCTAATTTATTTTTTTCTTTTAAGAATTGCTCTAACTCGATATTATGTTCAAAATATGATTGGATTGCTCCTTTATTAGATGAAATAATAATTAGTATTTCTTCAATCCCTGATGCTACAGCCTCTTCAATAATATAACTTAGTGCTGGTTTATCAATAATTGGTAGCATTTCCTTCGGTACTGCTTTAGTTATTGGTAAAAACCTTGTCCCCCAGCCTGCTGCGGGTACTACTGCTTTTTTAATCATTTTTGTTTTTCCCCTTCGTAATATACTAATATTCTAACGTATGTTGCTTGATAAATCATCGCATTTAGTAAAATGTCCCTTATCTTTTGTTCGATAGAAAAATTAGAATTTGGTGTTTTAACAGATACTCTGGCTGCTAAATAATCCAAATCATCTAACTCTTCCATACGCGCAACATAATAATGCTTTGATAATTTCAAGATATCTTCTTTATTTTTAAACGAGAAAATAATCGATATAATTAATTCTCTTTTCGTAACTTGTAGTTCTTTTAATAAATTGGCAAGCGATAATGCTCTTGCTACAATATACTCTGTTTTATGAAAGAAAGTTTTCTCATAAATTTGTTTGTATTTATCATATACAATTTGTGCTTCAATATTTGTGTGTAATATATTTTCTAAATAGTTTTTAAAATTTTGAGCACGCTTTGCATGTTTATGATAAAACTCAGTGTACACGTGCATTTCCTTACCATTGAAGGTATATGCAGTAATCATAAAGTGTTTTCTATTTGCATAAAACAGTATATCGTTTAGATGTTTATGATATTCATCTATATGTTTTTTAAATTTATAGATACCAACGATATTATACGTTTCATTATAAACAAGTGGCTCATAAAACTCATTGGCATAGACATGACGTTGATCATCTGGATCATAATATTTATAGGCACTATATGCGACCCGGTTTAATGATAAATATTTTTCATAAACAATATCTGTAATACCAAGGATCGCAATAATCACTGTAAAGATAACTTGTGATAGATAAGATATAGGAAGTATCCATGCTGCAAATATAACCGGTAAAAAGATAAACATTATTGCTGCTCTAAACATTGCTCTAAAGCCATTTTTATAGAGTATAAAGGTTAGAACGAATAAGGATGTTACACCATAGAAAGTAAAGACTTGTAATGGGTTATAGTTACTTAGGTCAATATAAATATTCTTTAATTCATTAATGAATAAGAATATTGCAGTAAATAAGAATAAAATCGTAATTAATTGTCTTGTTTTTAAATACCAACTCTTAGTAAATAACTTCTTAGTTTGAGGTAATCTTACATAGTTTTTCATTTCTTGGCGATATGCATAAAATGGCCAATATTTACCACGTAATGAAATACTTAATGGTGCAGTATCTGTCGGTATAAGTTTTGCTTCTAGATGTGTTTCAAAGTTTGATAATGGGTTTAATATGATCATAAGTGAACCAACAGCAATAATTGCTTGCTCATAATCAGGCATAATGATTAAACCCAATATAATGACTAATGAGTAAATTAACATCACTATGAACTTGGCAGTACCACTAAATAAGTATACAGAAAGTAATACAATACTTATGGTAGCAAATACTGTATAGATTAAAGAATAATCTAACTCCATCAATGGAAAAACAAGCATGAATGAGATCAATAACATTAGAATTAATATTAAACTGATTAACAATCTTCTTTTCATCTTAATCGCCCTTTTTACGTTTACTTTCCTATCTTCTATTATATCAAACTTTGACTATAAATTGCCCAGGTAACTATAAGTTAAATATAAATTATTCAAAGAACT
>NZ_JADNRS010000011.1 GCF_015709225.1 Acholeplasma laidlawii | reverse complement strand
CTCAATTAGGTTACCCTAATTTTTATTGGTGGAGCCTAGCGGGATCGAACCGCTGACCTCCTGCGTGCAAGGCAGGCGCTCTCCCAGCTGAGCTAAGGCCCCAATTATTTGGTATTTTATTAATGGTGGGCCTGAATGGACTTGAACCATCGACCCCTCGCTTATCAAGCGAGTGCTCTAACCAACTGAGCTACAGGCCCCACTTATTATTAATATGTGGTTACTTGTTTGAGTGACATTTAAGTCT
>NZ_JADNRS010000010.1 GCF_015709225.1 Acholeplasma laidlawii | reverse complement strand
ATAACCTTGTCAACAACTTTTTTTAAGAAATGCACAAGGCCGTTATAAACTTATAAATTAGAATGGTGGAGGGGGGCAGATTCGAACTGCCGAACCGTTAGGAACAGATTTACAGTCTGCCGCGTTTAGCCACTTCGCTACCCCTCCGTTTTTTGATTGCCTTATTATTCTATCTTAACTTAAGTCAAATTGCAACCATTTTATTGTCTTTTGGCGAATAATCTAAAGTTTATATATTTTACGTCATATATATAAATATATATCGGCGTAATTTATATAAATCCCTAGAAAAGCCAAATACAATGATACGACATTTCAAATCATAAGTCAAACAAAAAATGAATTAATTTCTAATTTATGTTTTTTTTACCCATTTATAGCCTTCATTGAATCTATAAAGCCATTATTAGTGTAAAAATTGTCTGATTTATTTTACTAATCGCTTATCAAGTTCGAATTGTAACATCATAATTTGTCTGCCACAACCCTTACATTCAAGCTTCATATCTACACCCACTCTTAAAACTATCCATTCTTTGGATCCACATACATGTTGTTTTTTTGTTTTTACGATTTGTCCGATTGTATACTTGCTCATATAATCAATCCTTACAGTGGTTTTTTCTTTATGATTGGAAACGCTCTAGGATATCCAGATACGTGTTTTTCTTTTCTAAATAATAGGTTTGCTCTAAACCCTGATTCTAAAGGAAGTTCAAATAAATCTTGTGTGATTAATTCGACATTTAATACCTTAATTGCGTGTGCTGCTGATGTAAGTTCTTCTTCAAACTTACTTCCCTTAGGTGCAATGAAATATCCACCCACTTTTAACATTGGTACACCAAACTCTAAAATCAGTCTTAACTCGCCTAATGCTCTTGCAGTAACCATATCAAATTGTTGATAATTTTTACTACTAAAGTTTTCAGCTCGATCATGAACAATTTTAAATTCCAAATTAAGTGTTTTTTTGAGTTCTTGTAAAAATTGTACGCGTTTAATTTGTGACTCTACAATCGTCACTTGAATATTAGGAAAAACTATTAATAAAGGTATCGATGGAAACCCCGCACCTGCACCCATATCACATAATGTCACAACTTTACTTAAATCTACTAACTTACTTATCAGTACGGAATCTAAAAAGTGTTTGATGTCTGCATCATCTCTTGAAGTAATACGTGTTAAATTCGTATGCTTATTATATTCTACTAATAAGTTATAATAGGCATCAAATTGCCCGATTTGTTGTTCGGTTAACTTGATGCCTAATATATTTGTAATGTATGTATTAAGCATTTTTAGATTCTAGATAAACGAGTAACATGGATACATCCGTTGGTCCAACACCTAGGATTCTAGTTGCTTGACCTAATGTTTCAGGTTTAATCTTACTTAATTTTTCTTTAGCTTCTGCAGATATGTTGTGAATACTATGATAATTAATATCGTTTGGAATAAATCTAGATTCATAGCGTAATAATTTATCCGCTTCTCTTCTAGCTTTTTCGATATAACCATCATACTTAATATATATTTCTAATTGTTCATAAATTTCATGACTATAGTCTGATGGTAAAAAATGTTTTAGGGTTTCTATTTTAAGTTCCGGTCTTTCAAGTAATTTAAAGACTGTAACGCCTTCATAAATTGGGCTTGAGTTTACTGAAGCTAAATAGTTTAGATTCTCCTCAGTTGGGTTAATCTTTGTTGTTTTTGCTCTTTGAATCATTTCTTTTAATGCTATTTTTTTGTGTTCGAATCTTTCATACGTTGCATCATCGACTAAACCAATTTGATGGCCATAATCTCTTAATCTCATATCGGCATTATCATTTCTTAATAACAGTCTATGTTCTGCACGTGATGTTAAAAGTCTATATGGTTCACTAGTACCTTTAGTAATAAGATCATCAATTAATACACCTATATAAGCTTCATCTCTTTTTAATACGAGTGGTTGTTTTCCTTGAACTTTTAATCCTGCATTAATACCTGCCATTAAACCTTGACCAGCAGCTTCTTCATAGCCTGATGTACCGTTAATTTGACCAGCACAGAATAGATTGTTAATCACTTTAGTTTCTAGGGACTGATAGAGTTGTCTTGGATTAATTGCATCATATTCGATTGCGTATGCATAACGCACAATACGTGCATTTTCCATACCAGGTAAAGATCTTACCATTTGCTCTTGAATATGTCTTGGCATCGATGTAGATAATCCTTGGATATACATTTCATTTAAATCCATGGATTCTGGTTCAATAAATATTTGATGTCTGTCTTTATCTTTAAATCTAACAAACTTATCTTCAATAGATGGACAGTATCTTGGACCAACACCTTCTACAACACCACCATACATTGCAGATGCATCCAGGTTATTGAATATAATATCTTTAGTATCTGGTGATGTATGAATTAAGTAACTAAATTCTTGGTGACCTAAATCAGTGATTGGTGAATCATGTGAAAATGTTTGGAAAACACCATCACCTGGTTGTGGTACAGTTTTAGAATAGTCGATAGAATCTTTCGCAATTCTTGGTGGTGTACCCGTTTTTAGTCTAAGCATTTCAAAACCTAAGTTTTTAAGTTGATTAGAAATACCACGTGTTGTACGTTCACCATTTGGACCACTTGATGTTTTTTCGTGACCAATTAAAATTTGAGACCCTAAATATGTACCTGTTGTAATAATTACAGTTTGGGCAAATATTTGTGTACCATCTTCTAGGTTTACACCTTTAACGGTATTATCTTCAACAATTAATGTGTCAACAAATCCTTGAAGTAAAGTCAGATTTGGTGTGTTTTGTAACACATCTAACATGATTTTAGGATATTTTAATTTATCAATTTGAGCGCGTAGCGCACGAACTGCTGGACCCTTTGAAGGATTTAACATCTTCATTTGAATTTGGCTTAAGTCTGCTGACTTTGCCATTTGACCACCAAGTGCGTCAATTTCTCTAACTACAATACCTTTAGCAGGTCCACCAATCGATGGATTACATGGCAAAGTAGCAACCTTTGTTAGATCGCCTGTAATGAGTAAAGTATTAAGTTTCATTTTTGCCATAGCAAGTGCAGCTTCGACACCAGCGTGTCCTGCACCTACAATAATGCCATCATAAATCATATATATCTTCCTTTAAAACCTTATTTAATATTTATAAATGCTTCTGCAATACTTTCTTTATTAAAGCCAAAATGGTTTAATACAACATCAGCATTTGCAGAAAGTCCAAACGTATCGATACCGTATACATGAGGTGTAAATCTATACCATGAATAACTAGATCCCATCTCTACTGCAAGTGTTTTGACATTTGCCGGAAGTATTTTACTTCTGTAGTCTTCATTTTGCAATAAAAATGCATGATGTGATGGCATAGAAACAACACGGATATCTAATCCTTTTTCTTTTAGGATTTGTTTTGCTTCATAAGCAAGTCCTACTTCAGAACCAGATGCTAATAAGATACCGTCTAATTTGTTTTCTTCTTTACTTACGATATATGCTCCCTTTAAAACGCCTTCTTTATTTGTGTGTTCTAAATTTAAGACATTTTGTCTAGAAGTGATAATCGCTGTTGCTGTATCTTTAGATTCAAATGCAATCTCAACTGCTGCTTTTGTTTCATTTGCATCCGCTGGACGAATGACGTTTAAATCTGGAATACTACGTAATCCAATAAGTTGTTCAATCGGTTCATGTGTTGGACCGTCTTCACCAACTGCAACTGAGTCATGTGAGAAGATAAATACACTTGGTATTTTCATCATTGCAGCTAAACGAATTGGTGGTTTCATATAATCTGAGAATACAAAGAATGCACCTGTAAATGATTTTAGTCCACCATGTAGTGTAATACCATTGACTACAGCACCCATTGCGTGTTCTCTAACACCAAAGTTTATATTTCTTGATAATGCATTATCCTTATTAAAGTTTCCATCATTACCTTTAGCTTTAGTAGATGAGGTAAGATCTGCTGACCCACCAATAATATTTAAGTTTTGACTACTTAGAAGTGTTAAAGCTTTACCTAATACGTTACGTGTTGCTTCTTTAGAACCTGCATTATATGCTAGGCTACTTAAATCCACTTTGATATTTCCATTTAAGAATTGATTGAACAAATCGTATTTTTCTGGGAATTGCGCTTTATAAGCGTCTAACATCTTAACCCATTTGTTGTAGACACGTTTACCTTTGTTAAATACTTTACCCTTATAGAAACTGTATACTTCACTGTCCACTTCAAAAGGTTTGTAGTTATAGTTTGATTTTTGTGCTAACTTTTCACGTTCAGCTTCACCAAGTGGTGAACCATGAACTTTAGAAGTACCTTCTGATGTTGTACCTCTACCAATGATTGTTTTAACTTCAATAATGGTTGGTTTATCGACTATCTTTTTAGCACGTAAAATAGCGCGGTTAATTTGATCTAAATCTTCACCATCTTCTACTTTAGTGTAGTGCCAGTTTTGTGCTTCAAATTTCTTTTTAACATCTTCTGATATTGCTAGATTTGTTTCACCGTCTAATTGAATATCATTAGAATCATATAAAACGATAAGTTTACCTAATCCTAAATGGCCCGCAAGTGAAATAGCCTCTAATGCTACGCCTTCTTGTAAGTCACCATCACCTACTAATACATAAGTATAGTGGTTGATTAAATCAAAGTTTGGTTCATTAAAACGTGCAGCTAAATGCTTTTCAGCAATCGCCATACCTACAGCATTAGAAATACCTTGTCCAAGCGGACCAGATGTTGTTTCAACACCATCTGTATGACCATATTCCGGATGTCCCGGTGTATTTCCAGGATAGTTTCTAAAGTTTTTTAAATCATCAATAGAGATTTTGTAACCAGATAAATGATTTAATGCATAAAGTAGCATAGAACCATGTCCGGCAGAAAGAATAAAACGGTCACGGTTAATCCAGTGACTCATCTTTGGATAAACATTTATATGTTTTGTAAATAGCGTATGCGCCATTGGTGCAGCACCAATTACAATACCAGGATGCCCGCTATTTGCTTTATTAATAGCGTCAATTCCTAAAAAACGAATAGAATCAATAGATAATTTGTTTATATCCATCATTTAATTACTCCTTATTATTGTTTTCTTCTGAATTGTTTTCTGTTTCTGAATCTTCTAATTGAGCTGGTGTTTCTTCTTCAGATGCTTCTTCTTCTGTGACTTCATCATCTGATTTGTAGTATGCTTCGTAGTATTTTTCTTGACCTTCTAAAATACCTTGGAATCTTGTTTCCCCTAATGTGTCTTTAATTAATTGTGTCGCTTTTTTATTTTCATCACTAACAAGTGTTCTTAATTTCTTTTGTTGTCTATTAGATGACACAAATAAACCAATAAATAACACAACCATTGCAGCTAAAAATACATTATCTGCTTGTTCAGGAATAATTTGTTGCAATCCAATAGATGCACCTAATACAACCAGTAATACAATCATCGATACCATCATATACATACGTGACATTTTACGTTGTTGTGCATAGATTGTATTTGTAAAATCTAACCATATTGTATTCACTTCATTTGTATATAGATCAGTTACTGCTTCATAATATCCTTTTTCAACAAATAGTCTATAGTTTATACCATCTGATGTCCAAACAGAAAATCTACCACGTGATGCAAACTTGTGGAAATCATTTCTATCATTTAAATAATACATTTCTAAAGTAGCATCATTATATTTTTCTACTCTAAAAGGAGTGCCTACTGCCTTAGCGTAATCTTTTGGTAACATTTTCATACTTTAAATCCTCCAAATTTTAAGTTTATATTCTAGTTTTAATTATATCATATCGCTTTATGTTTTAATAAAACATCCCCATAGGGTATTCTCATCCACATATCAGGTATCTTATGGCTGCTCCAATCAAGGCCTGACCAGGTTCGATCCTTAATATTGAATGAGAATACCCTATAGGGATGTTTACTCTTTTATCTTCGCTTATTTTTAAAGAATGTTGAAAGGATGTTTGAACACTTATCCATCAACAATCCACCTTCATAGTATATCTTATGATTAAAGGGATTGTCAAGCAGTTTTATAACACTTTCAACTGCACCGGTCTTTGGGTCTTTTGCGCCGTAATACAAATTTTTAATACGCGCTTGTATCATTGCACCTGCACACATCGGGCAAGGCTCTAATGTAACGTATACTTCTGCATTTTCTAAACGCCAACTACCTATTTTTTTTGCTGCTTTTTCTATTGCTAAAAATTCCGCATGCGCATGGATGGATTGTCTACTTTCACGCAAATTATGTGCTCTTGCAATAATTTTACCGTCTAATACGACAACCGCACCAACAGGAACCTCATCTTTATCATTAGCTTTTTTAGCTTCTTTTAGAGCCTCATTCATGAAGTACTCATGACTATTTTTTATCATATTTTCCCGGTACTTCGTGGGCATGTCTAGATCTTGGCTCATAAGAGTCAGATGCACCTACAACAATCAGTGGATCATCCATACGTGCTGGCTTACCATTAATGATGCGTTGTGTACGCGTTGCTGGTGTACCAGTTTTAGGACATATCGCAGTGAGTTTTACAACAAACTCTGCAATCGCTAAAAGTTGTGGCATTGGACCAAAGGGTTCCCCCTTAAAATCTCTATCTAAACCACCGATAATCACACGCACACCACTGTCTGCGAGTCTATCAGCAATCTCTACGATATCTTGATCAAAGAATTGTGCTTCATCAATGATTACAGCTTCAATAGAATCATTCATATGTTCTAGAATATCTTTAGACTTTTCTATTAATATGGCATTTTCTGTTAATAAACTGTGTGATACAATCTCTGCTTTACTGCTATATCTATTATCAATGACTGGTTTAAATACTAAATAGTTTTGCTTAGCATATTTAAGTCGTTTTGCACGTCTTATAAGTTCTTCAGTTTTACCTGCAAACATCGGTCCGCAAACTACTTCAATGAAACCATTACGGTATGTATGATACATGTTTTTTACCCCACTTAATACTATTATAACAAAAAGCGAGATGCAATCTCGCTGTAATGATTATTCTTTTTTAGATTTTTCTAAACGCTTGTTAAATTTATCCACTTGACCAGCTTGAGCAACGAAAGTTTGTTCCCCTGTATAGAATGGGTGCGTTTCAGATGTAACTTCTAAACGGACGACCGGATAGGTTTTACCATCTTTTTCATAAACTTCAGTGTCTTTTGTATTGACAGATGATTCAATTAAAAATTGTTTTTTAGTTTGAGCATCTTCAAAGATTACTAGTCTTGTTTTTGGATGAATATTTGCTTTCATAGAATTCTCCTTCCGCCATGAGAAAATAATACTCATAGTAAGTTTCGCAATAGTTATTATATCATGTATTTAAAGTAATGCAACACCATAATTTCATAATATAAATACTCACATATTTATTACTTATTTTTGTAACAACCACTGATTTTAGGTGGGTTTATAATGAGCGTTGATATTTGCTACGGTTAAATGTTTTAAAGAATCGCTGGGCGATGATACCGATTAAAATACCAGCAGGTATACTAATGAGTAACATCAGTGGTAAGTAGAGTATAAGTAGGTCTGTTTCTAATAGATATATGCCTACAATCACTTGTCCTAATGTATGTGTGATAGCACCTAGGACAGAGACGCTAATTAAGTGTAATTTAAACCAGTTTTTGAAGATACCCATCACTGTAATAGATACAATTGCACCACCCAAGCCCATCCAAAATGGTATGGTAAACGATCTTGAGAGTAACCCTACTAAGAATACTCTTAAAATCGTAACAAGTGAAGCAGATCTAAATCCATACATATATAAGACAATGACCGTTACGATATTTGCAAATCCAATTTTTGCACCTGGTACAGGTATGACATTAATTGAGATTTCAATGACGTTTAAGACAATTGCTACTGCAATTAGCATCGACAATGTTGTAATTCTATTTAAGTTTTTCATACAACACCATCAATCCCATCATCTTCTACTGTTTCAAATACGATAAACACTTTACTTGGTAAGGATACTGCAGGTAACCCTGTGCCATCATACCAATTACGTCTAACACCAATTTGTCTTGGTGTCTCATCTTTTTGGATACGTATTGCCTTTTTATCCCAATCAATTTCGATATAGACTAACGTTCTTTCACCTTCATGGATATAAGCACCCTTAATAATAAAGGCAACATCACCACCCTCATTAGGTACAGGGTCTGTAAGAAGTGGGTAGTTATTATCAATCGTTTGTGGTGTTAACTCATAACTATTGTCATCAAAGTTTACACTAATTACCACATCATTATCTTGATATACATAAGCAATACTACCAGTTGGGGCTCCAAAAAATGTAACCCAAATATAGAGTATACCTACAACAAATAATAGTCCACCAATGATGATATAATCTCTTTTCTTCATATCATCACCTAATTAAAGTGGTCTAAAGTTTTCAGATTGATTATAAGATTTATAAGTATTATTAAATAAATATGTATAGACCTCATAACCATTTGTTTCTAAAAACTGTTCTAAAACTTCCGGTGGCATACTAAATAGTGCTGTGGATAAACCATCATTAAATCCAGCATCTGTTCCAACAATTGAAAGTGTTAGATAATGATTTACCGGACGTTTTGTTTTTGGTGAGACAATATGATGATACATCACATTTTCACTTACGATAAATTGATTATAAGTTCCTGATGTTGTGAAGTTATAGTTTTTAGATGTATAAATGCCGTAATTTTTAGGTCGATATCCAATAATATCTAAGTTATCTATGACATCTTGTGGATTAATAAGTCCTGTTCTATAACTACCATCCTCAGTCTTTGGATTACCTTCACCATATAACATGGAAGAACCACCACCGCTAATTAAATAATTACTTATACCTAAATCCTTTAAGTAATCTGCGGCTAATTGAGTGACATAGCCTTTAGCAAGCGCACCTAAGTCTAGTTTTGCACCATATTTAAGTGTTACATAATATTTATTATCCACTTCACTTAAAATCACGGGATCTTCAACGATATCAATTGTATCCACTAAGCTTATGGCATAGTCGATATCTTCTTTAGGTATTTCTTGACCTGTATAATCACTTTCATCAATTAAGTTTTTCCAAACATCAATTATTTTACCAATGGACATATCAAAGTATCCATCAGTAAATTCATAGAGTTCAACCCCTAAACTTAATAGATCATATAGTTCTTTTTTAATTTCGACTGTTTGATCAGTTTTAGTTGTCTCAACTAACTGATTAATATAATAGATGCCTTGTACATCTTCATAACCTCTATAGTTATCTGTTAGTTTGTTATAAAAATCATACATTTCTTTTAATTTTTTATCTGCTTTATTAAAAACAGACTTGGGTGCATATACTGTACCACCAATAAATGTATGCATTGATGATATGGCTAAACTATTTTCTACGGATGTTTGAGTACAAGCAGAAAAAAGAACACTGATTAATATTAAGTTGATAACTGCCCATATTTTTTTCATGTTCTTTTTTCCTTTTTATATGTTTTTAAAATAATCCTGCTAACCCACTAAATACTAAAGCAATTAAGCCCAGTATAATGAGTAGAATTGGTAATCCTTTAAATGACTTGATAAGCGGATTTACACGCATTCTAGATTGAATCATTGTAAGTAATATGGATAGACCAATAAAGCCTATTAATGAACCAACAACTTGGATAAATGCTTCATCAAATGCAACATTTGACAACCCCATAAATCCAACAATAATCACAATAGAGTGTAATCCAAATAATTCTTCTTTAGGTAATGCAAACTTTGTTTTATCAGTAACAAGTTTATAAAGCTCGTTCACACCAATCATCAATAAAGCTAATACAATGATATTTAGGAATGCCATATCCATTGGTACTAAAACAAATTCTAATACAACATAATCAACTAAGAAAACTACAAGTGCTAGTAAACTAATCAGTGAAGATTTCACTAATACTGGTTTAACTCTGATCTCACGATCTTTAATCGCTTCTAATCCAACCCCTTGTAAAATAACATTTGAAAGGATTGCAGCACCTAGTAAACTAGATAATAAATTAAATAACATCTGCTTTATCCTCCTTTACAAAAGGTATGGCATTTATAATAGCAAAGATAAATCCTGCTAAGATGAAACCACCTGAGTTGTCTTTTAAGATAGCAATACCAAATTTAGCATCAAACACTTGTACTGTGTCTAATCCAAATGCTAGTAAACCAATACTTCCAGTACCTAAGAACTCTCTTAAGAAACCAATCAGTACGAGTGCTACAAAACCTACTAGAATCATAAGGCCATGATCCAAAATAGATTTTTCTTCAACTGTTTCTAATCTTAGTTGAGGAATTGTAAATATTGTAAGTGCTAAGTAAATACCCATTAATTGATTTAATGAGAAATATGTCCCTAATACTGTCATAATGATTGTTACAATTGAAGCTGTTAATAAGATATATGCATATGAGCGCATTCTACCTTCACTAAATTTATTAATCAATAGACCACCAGCATAAATGATAAGTGCTAATATAACATAAACTAACCCCATAAAAAGCGCAGTTTCTAATGTATTTGCTAAATAGATAAGCGGTAGGATGCTTAATAAAATAAATGGTTTTAAATTGTTTTTATTCATCTTAAGCCCCTCCTTGAATATCTAGTAATAACTGATTTACTAAGTATTGTGAACCGTTTGAGTTTGTTGTTGGTCCAGTTGTTGCATCTGGCATTGGATCATTTAAATTATAACCGATAACACCACTTAAGAAGGTGTTTGTTGCACTATAGAAGTTTCCACCTGAATGGCCATATAATGCTTCAGGTAATAATGTATGTGTAATTTTACCATCACTATCGACTGCAACATAAATTGTGATACTGCCTTCATTTACACTTTGGAAGTCATAATATGTATCAGTGCCTGTTGCCATATAAACTGTATAGTCTAAATTATTAAATGTTACATCATAAGTTGTTACATTACCGTCTGTAGCTTCACTATTCAATGTGTATTTATCACCTAGTAATGTTTCAATGTGATCTACTTCTTCACCTACGTGGAAGACTACAACTTTACTTACAGCATTTTTTATAATAGATCTTGATACGACAATCGTTGTTGCGCCTGCTGCACCATCAATAAATTGAACATTTTCATAATACAGACCATTATAGTTTTTTAGTAAGTATGCACGAACAAGTGGAAAGTAACTAGATGATGTATCATCTTTTGTTCTAACGTATTTATCTCTTGCATAAACTTTACCATCCAAATCAATACCTACATATAGTTCTAAATAGAAGTAAGTATGATCAATTCTAACTGTATATAGATCTGCAATTTTTTTACCATCTAATGTTGTAACTTCTGCTTGTTCTAGTATTTCGTTATATTCAGCATCAATTACAGGTTTTACATTCACAACATTGACATTTTGATTAAACATCTTATCCACAACTGATGTTGGGAATAGATAATCAAAACTTAATGCAATAAGACTAACAAGTAACATTAAACCAAACATTAAAACTAAAATTAAATTTTCTTTTTTCATGAGATATGTACCCCCTGAACAATTAACACCATATCTTCGATTAAGGTTCTTGAATTATGTGCTAAAACATCACCTGTTGCACCAGCATTGCCATCTGTTACATCAAGAATTGACGTATCTTTAAAGCTTTGAGCAAATTCCATTGCATTTGTCATAAATCCACCCTTAGTGTGGTTATATAACTCGGCTGGTAAAAGTACACCAATAATTTTATTATCATTATTTAATGCAAGAACAAGTGTAATTGATTTTTCTTGAGTACTATCTGTTTGGTAAATTCCTGATTTAGTAATTGTATAAACAACACCTAAACCTTCAATCGTTTCAACCTTGATAGTTGCACCAGAGTTGGATAGTTCTTCTGTATTTGAAATCACGTAGTCATCACCATAGAATTCTTTATAAGGTGCTTGGATTTCAAATTTATCTGTTTTATCATGATGTAATCCTACCATACTCATTAAGTGTGATAGATCATTTTTTGAGATGGATGTTGCACCAGCAGCACCATCAAAAATATCTGTACTTAACTTGCTTAATACATATGTTTCAAGCATTGTTGTTGTTTGTTGTAAGTACATTGTTTGATTAAGTTCTAAGAACTCAATAGTTTGAATGACATCTTTAACATCCACGCTTAAACGAACTTTCATATTACCAAAATCATTTGTAATATTTGCCTCATATAGATAACCTAGTGGATCTTCATTTTTATAAACACGAACAGATCTTAAGATTTCAACACCTTCGATTACTTCAAGCTTGTTTCCTTCAAAATCTGTAACACCTATAAAGTAATCATCTAATATAGAAAGTGTTTCTTGTTTAGCACGTTCTTCTTTAATCGGATTAAATATTAGGTGGGTACCAATTGAAAGACCAATACCTAAAATTAATACCACCGCTAATGTGATCATACTTTTAACTGTTTTTGTCATATTGCATAACCTCCTAAAATCACGAAGGTAAGTGCTACTAAAGCTACAAATACTAAACTAAAGCTAAGATAGAATTTCTTTGTAAAACTATTATTTGCCCACATTGGATAATCTAGTAAAGGTACCATTAAGTTACCAAATAGTAATGCAAATACTACACCTTCAGGAAGACTACCAAAAATTCTAATGAAGAATACTAATGAACCTACAATTAAGCCAAACCACCAACGACCTGGTCTTGTGATTGGTGATGTTGCAGGGTCCGTAATCATAAAGGTTAGACCAAATAATAAACCACCAGATAATAATTGGAATATCACATATTCAAATACTAATGTAGGATGTAGTATGAATCCTGCAACTGTAGCAAGTGCTGTAAAGATTAATAGTCCTGATAAAACAGGTCTATAATCTGCACTTTTTCTAATTAATAGATATGCAAGACCAAATAAAATAGCTAGTGAGTTAATCTCTCCCATAGATCCTGGGATATTACCAACGAGTAAATCGATTAATGAATAACTATTTAATACTTCAGGAAAACTTGTAGATAATGCTGTAGCACCTGCTGCAGCATCAATGAACCCATAAGAACCTGTGAAGAATGTTGTAAATGCTAATGCAATAAATACACGTCCAACTCCTGCAGGGTTAAAGATATTCATCCCTAAACCACCAAAAATCATTTTACCGATTGCAGCTCCAAATAAAGCCCCCATAACAACCACATAAAGATGTAGTTGGTCTGGTAATATCATTGCATAAATGATGGCAGATACTGCAGGTGCACTAAAGTTATTAATTGTATATTTTTTAAACTTATTTTTAATTTTATCTTTGAAATTATAACCATCTACACGCGTAACACTTAAAAAATATAAAGCTTCCACACCAACAAAGATAATTAAACTAATTAATATTCTTGCTAATGCATCTAATCCAAATCTGTAGATTGAAAAGAATACTACAGGAGTTAGCGCAATTAACACATCAAACATCATACGTTTTGTAGAAGTTTCTTTACGTATATACGGTGATGTTTGGCTTAAAATTGATATATTTTGCATAATTAACCCCTTAAGATGCGTTTACCTTCACGCATGTAATCTGTTAAATGAATCTTAGATGGACATACAAATGAACATAATCCACATTCAATACATTTATTAACTGATAAAGCTTTTAAGAAATCTTTATCGTTTGCTTTAACAGCATTCATTATTTGAACCGGTTGTATTTGTACTGGGCAAGAATAGACACAACTTGCACAGTGAATACAAGGATCTTCGTTTAATAACAGTGAGTTTTGAACAATCAATGAGGTTGCTGTATGTGTTGTTACAATATCATCATTTGTTACGTTACTACCCATCATTGGCCCACCCATGATTAATGTTTTAGGCACCGCCTTATCTACATAACCACCGGCAAGTTGAATTAAGCTTTGAATTGGTGTACCAATTCTAGCTTTAAATGATTTGTTTACAACACCATCACCTGATAATACAAAGTATCTTTCAAGTACAGGTAAGTTAAACTTCACTGCATGATAAATAGATTGTAACGTAGAAACGTTAAATGGAATGATACCGTAATCTGCTGGAAGTTTAAATTGAGGTACCTTAATACCAGTAGCCGCCTCAATTGCTTCTAACTCCCAACCTTGTGGGTAGTGGTTACCAACTGGTACAACTTTAATATCATACTCAGTATATGAGTTTAGAGAAAAACGGATTCTTTCTACTAATTCCACATATCTTTTCTTAACTGCAATTATACCTTTAGGTGCACCAACAGCTTTCATTGCATAGATTAAACCTTTAATAAGTTCATCCGGGCTTTCCATCATAACTTCATAGTCTGAAATTAATTTAGGCTCACACTCAACACCGTTTGCTAAGATGATGTCAATCTTATTTTTAGTATTTAATTTAATATAAGTTGGAAAACCTGAACCACCTAGACCAACTAGACCAGCTTCTTTAGTAATATTTACGTAATCTTCTTTAGTTAGTTTGTCTATTTCTTCATCAGTTCTTGTTTTAACAGACTCATGTAATTCATATTTGAAGTCGTTTTTAACAATCATACAGTTTACACGTTTTCCTGAAGCATCAAACTTCATTTCATGCCCAACAACTTCACCACTAACTGTTGAGTGAATTGGTTGTTCAAAGAAAGCACCCTTTCTTGTACCAATAATTTCACCAACCTTAACAAATTGACCAAAAACAACGCAAGTTTCACCTTCCGGGCATCTTTGGTTTGTAATTGGATAGTATAAATATGGTGCTTCTAAGTGATGGATTAATGGTAGTTTCTTTAAAACATCTTTACCATCAGGTATATATCTTGTTCTTGTAATCAAAGAAAATCACTCCTTTTCATTTAACATCTTTCATTAGTTTTAGTACTTCTTTTTTTACTTTATTGATAACTTCTTCATTATTTATGTTTGATAGTACTTCATCAATAAGTTGTGCTACTTTAATAAACTCATTTTCTTTAAAACCTTTAGTTGTCATCGCAGGTGTTCCTAATCTTATACCTGAGGTTAACATCGGTTTTTCTTGATCAAACGGTAACTGGTTTTTATTGATTGTGATATTTGCTTTATATAACGCATCCTCAGCATCTCTTCCGGTAATACCTAATTTTGATTTAACATCTACTAAGATTAAATGATTATCCGTACCATCTGAAATTAATTTATATCCAAGTGATTTAAATGTATCACTTAAGGCTTTAGCATTTTTAATCACTTGTGTTTGATATACCTTAAAGCTAGGGTCTAGTGCTTCTTTAAATGCAACTGCCTTTGCAGCAATAATATGCATTAGTGGCCCACCTTGTTGGCCAGGAAATACTGCACGATCTATCTTTTTAGCAATACTCGCATCATTTGTAAGAATGATACCGCCACGTGGACCTCTTAAGGTTTTATGTGTAGTAGACGTTACAACATCTGCATAAGGTAGTGGTGATGGATGTAATCCACAAGCAACTAGTCCAGCAATATGTGCCATATCTACAAACAAGTATGCACCAACAGTATCTGCAATTTCTCTAAACTTTTTAAAATCAATGACTCTTGGATATGCACTCGCCCCTGCAATAATCATTTTAGGTTTAACTTCAATTGCGATTTTTAGTACTTCTTCATAATCAATTCTTTCATCAACCGGACTTACACCATAGGCATGTGTTTCATAATAATGTCCGGAAAATGATAGTTTATAACCATGAGTTAAGTGACCACCCGCATTTAAATCCATTCCTAAAACTCTGTCTCCAGGACTAAGTAGTGCCTGATAAACAGCAGCATTAGCCTGTGAACCCGAATGAGGCTGTACATTTACAAACTTCGCATTAAAGATTCGTTTTAACCTATCTTGAGCAAGTATTTCTACTTGATCAACAAATTCACAACCTCCATAATATCTTTTATTTGGATAGCCTTCTGCATATTTGTTGGTTAAAATTGAACCTTGAGCCTCTAACACTGCATCAGAAACAAAGTTTTCGGACGCAATTAATTCGATATGTTCTTTTTGTCTGTTATCTTCTCTTTGAATCGCGTTAAATAATTCAAGATCATAGTCTTTTAATGTCATAGTTATACCTCATCGTAAAATATCTTTTCACTATATTTTACCATGTATAAATATATTTATACATTGCAATGGTGATTTGGACATAACAAAAAAATGTGTAAAGTAAATCAATACATATATTTTATAGATTAAATAATCTAATTGCAAATAAACCTATAATTGATAACGCTTACAACATTTTTATCGTATTTTATCTATAAATTACAAAAAATGTTTATAATCATCTAAACATTCTCAATCAGTTTAAAAAAGTCTATTCACATTTCCTTATACCTACTATATAACCAACAACTTTATTGTTATAGGTTATATTATGTCGCTTAGCATCGAAATTCATTTATCCCTACGAATATCCTTAATTATAGGTCTACTAAATAAATAATTAAACTCTGAAAGTAAACCAAGTTATTTTCTTCTTAATCTAAATCTATTCATCAAATTATACGTGACTACTTGTATTGTTTCAACATTAACAAAGTCACTTATATCAATTAATTTTTTCTTTTTCATAGTGCTCATATATTAGCAATATTATCAGATTATAATTATCAGAATAAACATGTAGCGATTAAACTTGCTATCGATTTATAAAACTACTAATAAATAAAAAAACGAGGTATATCACACCGATTACGTAAGTGATATACCTCAAGGTTTTTATTAAGTATTAAGAATTACTCGCCCGAACTTATAACGTTATGGAAAACGTCTTTAACATCATCAAGTTCGTTTAATCCTTCAATCAAACGATCAAATTTAGCTTGTTCTTCGGGATCTTTAATTTCCATAGTTTGCATCGGAATAAACATAATTGCTTCTTCCTTACTCTCTAGGTTGTTATCCTTTAAAACGTCAGCTATTTTACCGTACTCAGTAGGTTCAGCATAAATTGTAACTACACCTTCTTCTGCTTCATAGTCAGTAATATCCACATCGTTTTCTAATAAGATTTCTAATAATTTATTTTCAGGTGCTTCAACTTCAAATACTGCTTTATGATCAAATTGGTGTAATACAGAACCGGATACACCTAGTTTTCCATATGCCTTATTAAACAGTTTTCTTACATCTGAAATAGTTCTATTTGTATTATCAGTTAAACACTCAATAATAATTAAGCTACCTTCTGGACCAAAACCTTCATATCTGATTTCTGCATAGTTTTCATCACTGCCACCTTTAGCTTTATCAATATTACGTTTAATAATATCAGCTGTGACTTGTTCCTTCTTTGCACGTTCAATAACTCTTTTAAGAGCTTGGTTTGTCTCAGGATCTGGTGTTCCTGCTTTAGCTGCCATGTAGATTTCTCTACCATATCTTGAATATACTTTTGATTTTGCTGCGGCAGTTTTTGCCATTGATGCTTTTCTTACTTCGAATGCTCTACCCATAATGTTTACTTCTCTTTCTTATTTGTAAATACTTTGTCGTATGAGACCATAGCCTCAGATACAACTTTAATTGCCTCATCTCTTGACTCAATGTCAAGAATGTATGTTTTCTTTCCTTCTAAGGATTTATACACTTCAAAAAAGTGAGAAATCTCGGAAAGTAAATGATGTGGTAACCCCTTTAAATCTTTATACTGTGTCATAGATGGATCCCCATAAGGAATTGCAATAATTTTCTCATCTACTTCATCACTATCAATCATTTTTATGACACCAATTGGATACACTTCTACTAAAGACATTGGCTCAATGTCTTCTTGACATAGTACTAAAACATCTAGTGGGTCATTATCCCCTGCATAAGTTCTAGGAATAAATCCATAGTTTGCTGGATAATGCGCTGATGTGTATAATACTCTATCTAAAATAATCATCCCTGTTTCTTTATCTAGTTCGTACTTCTTTTTACTACCTTTAGTAATCTCAATACAAACAATAAAACGCTCCGGTGTTATGCGGGATGGATTTATGTCATGCCATATATTCATAATATTCACCTTTTTCCTCTATTAGCATATACATTGTATCACTAAATTAGGTATATTTCTATCTTTTGCGGTGTTTTATTATATCAAATAAGCAAGTCGTTTTTCAATATATGTATTTAATTAAGTAAAACACCCCAAGTTTTAGATGTAGGTCACATTTAAACTTGGAGTGTTATCTTATTATCTTGTTTTTTATAATTACTTTCTATAATCTGCTTTAGCCCATGCTTGTGTTGGTGTAAAGAAGCCATGGTATTGATTCCATGTACTCATACCTGGAACAACACTTACTAAATCTATTGATTTTGACACACCGTCAATTTCAACTGTAATTGTATACTTAACCTCAGTTGTCACATCAGGGAATCTTGTTATTCTACCTGTTGAAGATACTAAATCAGAATCCGATGTGAGTGTAATTTTAGCATCGCTATAATTCACTAATATCTCACGTTCTATTTCAACGTGTTCCATAAATCTATCAAAGTACCAAGTGCCTTTATATACCGTATTGTGTAATGTGTAAGGATCTCCTTTACCGTCTGTTGTATTATGTGTAATGACTCTATGATTTGGTAAGTCATATTTTTCTAATAGGTATGCAACAAGTTTTGCTGTTCTTTGTACTGTATCGACAATATCACCATCGACATTAATACTCATTTCAATACCCACTGAGTTTCTATTTCCACCAAAGGATGCAATCACACCACGTTTTTGTTGATTAGTTGCAAGGTATGTTCTACCGATGACATATTCACCATCAAATATATCCCATGTTGGTCCTAAATATGTAAAGTAATCTCTAGTAAGTATTTCACCATTTAAACCTCTTGGTGCTTCAACTACTGATTTTTCACCATTAAAGGTAAAGAATCCGTCTTCTGAAATATCAATAAATGGTTTTTCATTATTTGTTGCCATAACACCTGTCTTATACCACTCAAAACTTGTACCTGTGCCATCACCAGCATGCCATCCAATTCTATCTTCAGCTAAGCTTTGTAGCACACCATAATCTCCTGTAATATAGTGAATAGATACTGCATTTGCAGCACTTTGGAAGAATGCACCATGTGCCATTAATCCAATATGGAGATTTGCTGTATCATGTAATAAGATAAACTCTGTTGAAGGTCTAGCACCACTGTTTTTTAAGCCATCTGGCATTGGATAACTATCCTTATCAATGACTAAATCATCAAATAGATATGTGTTGACACTCTCGTGTCTAGGATCACGCCATTCATTGGTCGTTTCATATCTAGTTACTAGAGTAAATGGTGTAGCTACAGCATTATGCCCATCTCTTAATAACTCAAGTAATTGATCAACTCTAGATGTAGATAAATCATCTTGTACAATTGCAGTATATGTCATTACAACTGTATCCAAGTTTAAAATGTTTATTTCTGTAGAACCTACTTTAAGAGCATTAAATACACCCGACTCAGACATTTGAATCACACTGTCATCAACAACGCTAAATGTATAGTGGTTACTTGATGCATCTCTGCCTACTCCAGTAACTTCAATTTCAAATTGTTCATTCACTTTTAAATAACCATTAAAGCCTTCATTAAAGGTTAAGTTAATATCATCTTTTGGATAAACTGTCATGTCAACAACCTTTAATAATCTACCATTTTCAGCCATGATATATACTGTAAACTCTCCTTCATTTAATGCAGTGATCACACCCTCAGCACTTATAGATGCTATAGATTGTTCCCTAATTTCAAAACTTAAATCTTTATAGGTTGCATCTAGTGGAAGAATTGTTATATCCAGTGCTAACTCTGTGCCTTTTTCCATATATTCTACTTCGTTTTCAATAATGACGGAATCAATTGGATTTTCACCATCAAATCGTGCAAATAAAGTTGCTGAACCATTAATTTTAGTCACTGGTTCACCATAAAAGTTTTCAGTTAAATACCAACCATAGAACACAAAGCCTTCTTTGTATAAGGTGGTTGGTAATATCACCTCGTGTTTTGCATCTTCAAATATGGCTTGTTGAGATCCGACTATGAAAGGCCAAAAGCCTTCTTTAAGTTCAGTGTCTGTATAATCTGATGAACTTAATGTTTCATCATCTGTAAACTGTGCCCCTTTGATAAACGCTCTAATTTCATAAGATACAGCTTTTCTATTTTTCTCGTTTTGTGCCAAGAACTTATCTAAACTAGATTGAGCTAATAATGCACTCATGGAGGATTTATTAGTATCTGATCCAACTAATCTTAAATATCTTGTTAACCATAACCACTTTGTTCTGTAGGTTTCTTCATACATAAATTCAGCAATATCTAATAAACCGTCTTTATCCATCGGTAAAGTTTCAAGTGTATATGCATTATCACTAAATGTATTATAATCACTTATAAAATCATCTACCATTTGTTCTCTGTTCTCATACCGGTAGTTACCGCCATTGAACAGAAGTTCATAACGATAAGTAGGTACTTCATCCTCTGTCCATTTAGCATATAATTTCATAGATTCCTCTATTTCTTTTAAAGGGTCAAAAGGTTTCGTTAATGCCTCATCTGTATACCAACCATTAAAAGTGAAATCCTCTCTATCATGAATGGATAGCTCTGTTTCACTTAATAAAGTTCCTGATTTGATTGTTACTGATTCTTTAGATACTGTGTCATTTGTTTCAAATGTAATTGTAACATCTGTATCATTTTTATTTTCAGTTTCATTTTCATTTGTACAAGCTATAAGTGTAAATAATGTAGCTATAAGCACTGTTAAGACAACTAATTTTTTCATAGGGTAAGAAAATAGTTTTGTCATTGAATTCCTCCTAATATTGATAACGCTTTCACATATTGATTATATCTTAATGATATAACCTTATCAATGAATTAGACATCAAGTCTTCAAAAGTTTTATTCTAAATGTGAAAAACTACAATATTAGAGAAAAATTCTTATCTAAATAGTATAAATCCACATATTATTTATAAGCATCTATATAATAGATATGAAAGGATGTGTTTTTATGGATGATTTAAAACAAATATATGAAACTGTTATAACTAATATGGAGGGTACTAAAGGATTTGCTACTGCAGATAACGGACATGCTTTTGGTCTTGCTTCTGTATTAAAAGCGGACACTGAACATACAAATCCTGAGCAACTTATTGGTGCTGCATGGGCTACCTGTTTAAATGCAGCGATTATTTCTGTAATCCGTTCTAAAAAGTTAACAAACCGTTCTAGAGTGGATGTGAAGGTTAAACTATGGTTACACCCAATTGAAAGATACAGTTTTACATTAGATGCAACTGCTGCAATTGAAGACTTAGATCCTGTAACTACCAAAGAAATTATTGATTACGCACACAGATTATGTCCGGTATCTAAATTAATTGGTGATAAACCGGGAGTTACATTAACAATTGTTCCTTATCAAGCATAAGACTTATACATAACAATAAAAAAAATATGGATGCCATGATATCTGAACAGCCCCTTGTCAAGTAGACACGGTAAATAGTATAAAATTAGATAGCCATATGCCTATATTCTAAAGGTGTATGGCTTTTTAATTTGCTTTCATAAAAACCCTCACCCCATATTATTTTCATTTGCATCATACCAATATCTTATATATACTAAGTCATCTAAAATATCCCCAAATCTAAACTCATATTGATTGGTCACTATAACCTGAATTCTGTCACTTTCATAATTAACAATTGCAATTCCAATTGTAAACATTCCTGTATAGTTTGTAGTTTGTACAAAATCTTTAGAAATAGTAAAAGATTCCTTATGATTAAATGTGGTTTTCCCTTTATCACCCAAAAAACCTTTAGGAGAATAGCTTACTATATAATCTCGTTCTAAAAAATCTTCGATATTATATTCTACTAGAATTTGTAGATTAGGAATTGATTCAATAGTTTCATGATTGCCACGGAGGCTATAACCATTATTAGTATCAGCCCAATGGACATAAATAATTATTTCACTATCTGATGAAGTGACAAAACCAAGTTCTTCTAGATCATCAATAAAATCACTATTTAGTCCAAATGAAATATCTAATGTTATATCATCAATGTTGAAAACAATATCTTCAGAAAAAATACCTAACATAAAAACCTTTACTTGTTCTGTGCTCCTTCCATCATGACCAATATTAATTTCATCGACAACTTTATTTTTACCGCATCCTGATAATATCAAAACTAACGATAAAAAAAGCAAATTAAATGCTACTTTTTTCATTATAAATTTGATCCCCCCCCCTTTCAATATTTATATTATTAGATTCAATTTACGTATTATTCTTTATATGCATCAATGATATATTATTTACATTTTTATGTCAAACAATTCTATAATTACCATCATTATCAAAATTAATTTTATTTTTATTGAATCTATCATGCTCTTTGTTATGACAATCTTACAAAGAAGTTCTAGATTCTTTGATCCAACCTAACACTCTTATCAGACATATTAGAAAGAGTTATTCATACTTGGTGATGAACGTGATGAAGTTGGTGAACTATGATTTGATTTAAATGATCCTGACACCCTCTATCACGAACCCAGTGTTGATATGAGATGTTATAAATGTAACTATGAGGAGTCTGTCCCTCATGAAATTTTAATTGAACTCAACTTTGGCAATAAAGGGCTTCATGCACTTGCTTGTCCCAACTGTTCTCATACTAAAAAGCGTGGTGCGATGTATCCTAAGTTTTTATTTGATTTAGACGGTAACCCAATTACCTATCAAGATGTTTTAAACAGTTATAACGATTAATTCCATCTATATCTTTAAGTCACTACAGCAGTGGCTATTTTGCATAGAATTTAATAGTTATTATTCATTATCTAGAAAAGACGAACTTTCCTAGATAAAGAATAAAAGCCATAATCTATCAAATGATTATGGCCTATTTTCAAAATTATATACAATTATTTTAAAATTTTTAAGCTTCTGCTTCTAATTCATTGATGACCTCAATTAATAAATCAGGTCTATCTGTAATGATACCATCTGCACCATTTTCAATTAGGAGTCTCATCTCTTCTTTAGAGTTTACTGTCCAGTATAAGACAGCCATATTTTTCCTATGTGCATCATTTATGATTTCTTTACCCATAAGATTTGCTCGGTAGATATCATCATCACCCTTAATTGCAATATTATTTCTAATAAAGCCCGGTAACATGTCCAAAAGGTTTGCTGTTGAGCCGGTAATAGACATAGATGATGGTGTCGGAAGGATTAACACCTCTGATTTAACTGTCCAAAAGAAATCTATAAAGAATGCACTATATACTGCAAACATTGTAACTTCTGATGTACCAGCATTTACTAAAATATCTGGTGCATTGTCTTTAAAGTAAGTTGTGACATCATCTGAAAATGATGCTAAGACTACATAGGATTCTATATTATACGCTTTAACTAAATCAATCAGTATTTGAGAAGCTAATTCAAAGTCATGAATTTCTTCATCATATCCTTCAGATGTTGGTGAATCTTTTATTTCTAAGATGTATAACACATCATCACCAACATTTGTGAAGATATCTTCTAATTTAGCAGGTACTAATTTAGATAGGATTGCTTCATCTGTTTCATTTTCAAATGGTTTGATACCTTTAACAGGATCATATGCATAATCACTAGGATACGTAAATCTTCTAGCTAAATAGTAATCGTCACGCTCGTACTCATCTAAGATATCTTGGTAGTCATGTGTTCTAATTAGTGTACCATTCATATCGGATTCACTTGAAAACTCTAAATCAAGATCGTGATGTGCAATTAAGATATTATCTTTTGTTAGTGCTAAATCTATTTCTAAGACATCTGCTTGAAATTCATTAATTAACATATCATATGCCCATATGGTGTTTTCTGGTGCTAATAGTTTAGCCCCACCATGAGGAATGACCATAGGATAATCTGAGGTTTTTCTAAAGTGGTTTTCGTTTTTAGCTTTAGATAAACTAAATGGTACGATATTAAGTACTGCAAGTACTAAGATAAAACTTAAAACTGTAATCAGTGTCCATTTAACTATTTTTAATAATATTTTCATATCTATTCTTTCTCCTGTTTAAGATACAGGGCATATAAATTATGTGCCAGTGCACAAATTGTCATGGGGCCTACCCCTTTAGGTACGGGTGTAATATATGAAGCAATCGGTTCTACATGTTCAAAGTCGACGTCCCCTACTAATTTTTTATCTACTCGGTTAATCCCAACATCAATAACAACAGCACCTACTTTGACCATATCTTTAGTAACAAATTTAGGTTTACCAATTGCAGCCACTAAAATATCTGCTTGTTTGGTGATGGATGGAAGGTTTTTAGTTTTCGAGTGTGTAATCGTCACTGTCGCATTACGATCTAAAAACATTTTGGATAGTGGTGCACCAACGATTTGACTTCTACCAATAATAACTACATGTTTACCTTCAATAGGAATGTTATAAAAATCTAGTAACATCATAATACCTAGTGGTGTAGCAGGTCTGATACCATCCTTTTTTTGAAACAATAAACCTTGATTCATCGTGTGAAATCCATCCACATCTTTTTTATAGTCAATTAAAGATATAAGATGATCTGAATCTAAGTGTTTAGGTATAGGTAATTGAAGTAATATACCATGAACATCTTTATCCGTATTTAACTTTTGTATCAAAGCCTCTACGCTTACTTGATCAATTGCTTCATCTAAATAATTTATATGTACTTCCATGCCTAAATTAGAGGCGGTGTTTAGTTTTCCTTTAACATAACTTTTACTTGCCTCATCATTGCCAATTAAAATAATTTCTAATTTAGGTTTTTTAGTTAATTGTTCCACCTTAACTTTAAGTGCTTCATTAAGTGTATCTGCTGTTTTTCTTCCGTCTAATAACATTATATGAGTTCTCCTTTATCATCCAACTTAAAATCTAATGCACGTGGATGTTTATTTAAACCAGGCATCGTATTAATCCCCTTTGTAAGAACTACTAAAAGGTTCGCACCTAAAGAAACTTTAATGTCGCTAATCTCTAAAACAAAATCTCTTGGTCTACCCTTTAATTTAAGATCTCCCGATAAAGAAAGTGGTGTTTTAGCAATACAAATAGGAATTTCTAAATGTTTATATTGGTTTAGTTTCTTCTTTGCTTGATGAGAGAATGTGACATCTTTTGCACCATAAATGTTTTCCGCGATTTTTCTAATCTTATATTCATGATTCTCTTCATTAGAATATAGTTTTTTAAATTTAGCTGGTTCTTGTGCTACTTTTTCAACTAACTTAGCTAAGTCTTTGGTACCTTCCCCACCCTTACTGTATCCTTCTGAAATACCGTAGTTTAGATTGCTATCCTTTGCCCAGTTTCTTAAAAATTGTAATTCCTCTTCTGAATCAGTATCAAACTTGTTAAGTGCTACAACACTGTTTAATCCAAACAGCTTAATATTCTCTAAGTGTTTTTCAATGTTTTCTAATCCCTTAGAAAGTGCCTCAATATTTGGTTCATCTAAATTAGATTCTGTAACACCACCATGTAGCTTAAGCGCTTTAATAGTTGCAACTACAACCACTACACTAACCTTTGTGTATAAATGTGGTTGCTTAATATGTAAAAACTTTTCCATACCTAAATCCGCACCGAACCCAGCTTCTGTAATAACATAATCAGCTAACTTTAATGCAGTATTTGTCGCTATAACGCTATTACAGCCATGTGCTATATTTGCAAATGGTCCGGCATGTACAAGTGCTGGTACCATTTCTTTAGCAAATACTAAATTTGGCTTAATAGCATCCCTTAGTACTAATGCTAAGCTATCTGCACACTTTAAATCACTTACAAATAAATCTTTACCGTTAATATCGGTGCCAATTAAAATATTATTTAATCTTTCTTTTAAATCTTTAAAATCCCTTGCTAATGCTAGAATAGCCATCATTTCACTTGCTGCTGTAATGGTAAATTTATCATCTCTAGCTTTTGTCTTAACTTCCCTTAAGCTACGGTCATTAACATCTAGTGCACGCTGCCAAAAAACATCTTTAATATTTAATTCATTACCAAAGTACATATGATTATCAATGATTGCGGATAAAAGATTATTCGCTGATGTGAGTGCATGTATATCACCATTAAAATGAAGGTCGATATCTAATGAAGGTTCTAAAATAGAAACACCTCCACCAGTAGCACCACCCTTCATACCAAAAACAGGACCCATGGATGGTTCTCTAAGTGCTAACATTACATCTTTGTCATTCTTCTTAAACCCTTGGGCTAAACCAATGGAAAGTGTTGTTTTACCTTCACCACTAGATGTAGGGTTAATCGCTGTTACAAGAATAAGTTTACCAGGTGCTTTATCTTTTAATCTTTCTTGTAAGCTCAACTCTAATTTAAACTTATCCTTACCATAGGATATGATTTCATCATCTAAGATATGTAATTCATCAATTAGGTAATTATACTTATTCATGCAATCAACCTCGTTTATTTGCTTTTTTAAAACTTATATGTATATTATACAAAATTTACGAGTGTAATTTTTGTAATATAACCTTTTAGTATTTTTAAACACTTTTAATATAGTTTATTTCTTTATCCACAACCGTTAAGTGATATCCTAAAAAGATCTTTGGTAAACCAGAAACATCATTGATTTCATGATCAACAATATATCTCAATAGTGTGCCTCTCATCTGTTTATTAAATACACTGATCTTTTTACAGACATCCTCTTTGCAGTCTATAAAGGATACTTCATATAGATCGAACTTTGTTTTATCAATTAATGCACTAAACTCTTTAGAGGCAAGGCTTAGTATCTGTTTGGTTCCTTTACTTAAAAAGTAATCATTAATCAAATCTTTCCAAACTGATTTAGATTGTTTTAAAGTAAAGTCCATTCTATATGGCTTAATACCGTCTAATGGCTTTATAACACCATACAATGCATCAATGATATATACATTGTCATTTAAGTATGTGCGTTTTTTATCGTCTAGTTCATTATAATTAAATGCCTTAAAAGATTCTCCTAAATAATAATCGAATGCAGTGAATCTATTATTCAATTCAAAATTATGATAATAATCAAATACCGTATCTACTAAGTTATCACTTAACTTAAAGTGTGTTTTATAATCGGCTTTATTGATTGTTTGAATTTCTTTTACAATTGAGGTTGTTACAGTATCAAACATTGTTTTATTTTCTGTAGTTTTCGCTTCAGGGTTAAATAGCTTTGTAGGTGCAAAAATAATTGTCATGATATCTTCCTTAACTTTATTCATACATAAAAACATAAGAATTTTAGTTCTTATGTTTTTATTACATTTAATTTAAAAATTCTAATAGTAAATCCATTTTAACAATTTTAATTTGTTTATTACTTAATTGATGTATCATACCTAAATCTTCTAAGTAAGCTAGTTTTCTACTTAAAGTTTCTGGTGTAGTACCTAGAAAGGATGCTAAATCTTTTTTACTCATGGGTAGTTCAATTGGCTTTAATGGCTCATTTGAATCATACAGTTCAAGCATATATAACAGGATTCTCTTTTCTACTTGTTCTGTAGCAATCCAACTTGCTTGTTTCTCTGATTTCTTTAATCTCTGAGTTAATTCACCAATAATTTTAAGACCAATTTTAGGATATATCTCCATAAGCTTTGAAATATCTTCTTTTTTTATCATGCATACTTCAACTTGCGTTATTGCTTCTGCATAAGCATTATTTTTTTCATCTAAGAAGATACTTAATTCACCAATAAAGTCTCCGGGAAATAACATTCTTAAAATATGTTCTTTAGCATTTTCAGATAAGTAGTACATTTTAATTTGGCCACTTCTTACAATATATAAGGTATCTGATTTTTCACCATAACTAAAAATAAGTTCACCTTTGTCAAATGATTTAGATTTGACAAGTTCTGTGATCTTTGTTAGTTCATCTAATTCTAGGTGATTAAATATAGGTACCGTGACCAAGCATGTATGGTCATGATCTTTTAGTGTATGAGACATAAAATCACTCCAATCTATATCCATTATACACTAAAAGGTATTAAGTTTTGCCACATTCAATTTCCTTATAAGGTAGGGCCATATAAAGTAAAAGAGATAACATATCATCTGTTTTCAGATGCTATGCTATCCCTTAATTAGGAACTAATTTAGTTTCATATACTTATAGTTGTCTTTAAGTATATGTTCTGCTCTTAAAACCTCTTCTTTAGTAGGTTCTGGTGTATCTTTAAGTTCATAGTCAATACCCATGTTATCCCACTTCATAATACCTTTAGTATGATAAGGAAGAATATCAATGCCAATAAAATTGTCTAATGAGTCAATGAATGTTCTTAATCTTTCTAAGTAAATATCTTGTGAGTTAATTTGTGGTAAGAGAATATGTCTTAATATCGTAGGTATCTTTTTGTCACTTAAGAGTCTTGCAAACTTTAATATGTTTTTATTGCTTGCACCGGTTAACCATTTGTGACGTTCATCATCAATATGTTTAATGTCTAGTAATACAAGATCTGTGTATTTGAGAAGTTCTTCAAACTCAGGTAATCTTGCTTCACTAAATGTACCTGCTGATGTATCTAAACACGTATGTATATTTCTATTTTTAGCTTCTTTAAATAATGCTGTTAAAAATTCGATTTGTAAGGTAGCTTCGCCACCTGATACTGTTAAACCACCTTTTTTATAGAATGCTCTATATTTATTGTAGTCGTTTAATATCTCTTCTACGGTCATTAACTTATTATCTTCTGTACCCCAAGTGTCTCTGTTGTGACAGAATTTACATCTTAAAGGACAGCCTTGCAAGAATAATACATATCTAAGTCCTGGTCCATCAAAGGCACCAAATGTTTCTATTGAGTGTACGTTACCTACTACTTCTAGTAGATTAGAATCCTTCATGGAATGTACGCTTCATAACTTCTAATTTTTGTTCATTCGTTAGATTTGAGAAGTTTACAGCATAACCTGATACTCTAATTGTAAGGTTTGGATATAATTCTGGGTTATCATAAGCAGCTTTTAATGTTTCTCTGTTAAACACGTTAACGTTTAAATGATATCCGCCAGATGTAAAGTATCCATCTAATAAGGATACAAGGTTATTAACTTGTACATCATCTACAAGATGAACAATTGAACCTTCAGCACTAATAGAATGACCTAATGCTTTTGGAATAATTGTGAATGTATTTGAAATACCGTCTTCTGCATCTTCATATGGTAATTTAGCAACAGACATTAATGATTTTAATGCACCTGATTTATCTCTACCGTGCATTGGGTTAGCACCTGGAGCAAATGGTTCACCATAACGACGACCATCCGGAGTATTCCCTGTGTTTTTACCGTATACAACGTTCGAGGTAATCGTTAAAACACTCATTGTTGGATGTGATTCTCTATATGTTGGGTTCTTTCTAATATAGCTCATGAATTTACGTAATACATCTACAGCAATATCATCAACTCTATCATCATCATTACCATAACATGGGAATTCACCAACAGTTTCAAAGTCAGTAATTAAACCTGATGTTTCATCATAGATTGGGTGTACTTTAGCATATTTGATTGCTGATAAGGAGTCAGCAACAACGCTTAAACCTGCAATACCAGTAGCAAATAATCTCTTAACATCACGATCATGTAAAGCCATTTCTAGTTTTTCATATGCATATTTATCATGCATGTAGTGAATAATGTTTAAAGCATTCACATAAACTTCAGCTAATTCTTCTAATGTCTTTTCATAACGTGCCATAACAACATCATAATCTAATACATCAGTTTTTAAAACTTCCATCTTAGATTTTTCAAATACTTGTTTGCCACTTACTTCGTCACGTCCACCGTTTAATGCATATAATAATGCTTTAGCGATGTTTGCACGTGCACCAAAGAATTGCATTTCTTTACCAATTGCCATTGGTGACACACAACATGCGATACCATAGTCATCGCCATGTAGTGGTCTAATTGTATCATCATTTTCATATTGAATACTTGAAGTATCAATACTTACCTTAGCTGTGAAGTTTTTAAATCCTTCTGGAAGGTTGTTGCTCCATAAAACTGTTAAGTTTGGTTCAGCTGATGTACCTAGGTTATATAAAGTTTGTAATAATCTGAATGCTGTTTTTGTAACAAGTGATCTACCATCATTTGACATACCACCTAATACAGCAGTAACCCATGTTGGATCCCCTGTAAATAATTGGTTGTATTCTGGAGTTCTAGCAAAACGTACCATTCTTAATTTCATAACAAAATGGTCAATAAATTCTTGAATTTCTAATTCGCTGTATTTTGCAGCTTTTAAGTCTCTTTCGATATAGATATCTAAGAATGCATCGACTCTACCTAAACTCATTGCAGCACCGTTTTGTTCTTTAACAGCAGCTAAATAAGCTAAGTATAACCATTGAATCGCTTCTTTTGAGTCATTTGCAGGTCTTCTTAAATCAAATCCGTACATATCACCTAATTGAATTAATTCCTTTAATGATTTAATTTGATCAGATAACTCTTCTCTTAAACGGATTTTGTGTTCAGACATTGGGAATGTTAATTCTTCTTGTTGTGCATATTTATCTTTGATTAAAGCGTCTACACCATAAAGAGGTACTCTTCTATAATCTCCAATAATACGTCCTCTACCATATCCGTCTGGTAACCCAGTAATGATATGAGAACTTCTAGCACTTCTAATTTCTTTAGTATATGCATCAAATACACCTTGGTTATGTGTTTTTCTAACGTTTGTATAAATATCAATTGTTTCTTGTTCTACTTTATAACCATAAGCTTCCACTGCTTTTACAGCAACGTTAATTCCACCTTCAGGAAAGAATCCACGTTTTAATGGCGCATCAGTTTGTAAACCAACAATTTTTTCGATATCTTTATCGATATACCCTGGCGCATGGCTTACGATTGTAGATGCAACTTTTGTATCTAAATCAATAACGCCACCTTTTTCTTTTTCAAGTTTTAATAAATCTTTAAAAGATTCATTTAATGATAAAGAACTTTCTACTGCACCTTCTAAAAATGTGCCGTCTCCTGTGTACTCTGTAAAGTTTTGTTTTATGAAATCTGCAACGTCGACTTCTTTTTCCCAGTTACCAGATTTAAAACCTTTCCATGATTGAGCCATGATTTCATTCCTCCTAATTAATGTTTACATATGAATCATGTATTCTTACTATCATTTTATAACCTTCAAAAGTATTTTGCTTGGAATGTTATAAATGAAAACGCTTACCCTAAAGCACTATGAGAATGTGTGATATTTAAGAGAAATTATTTTATGATTATGGTATCATATATTCATATATGTTTATTCGGAGGTTTCATGAAAAAAGCAATTATTTTAGTAGGTGTTCCAGGTTCTGGAAAATCTACTTATGCAAAAAAACTTGAATACATGCATTTTTCATCAGATATGATTCGTTTAGAACTATTTGGTACTTTAAGAAAACACCATAGCCAGAAAGATGATGAGACAGTCTTTAATTTATTACATGACCGCGTCTTTTCTTATGATCAATCTTTAATTTTTGATGCAACCAATATTTCAAGAGCCCTTCGTTCATCTCTTTATGAGAAATTTAAAGCACGTGGTTACACCGTAGAAATTCATATGGTCTTAGAACCACTTATGTTTGCAAAATATCAAAATGAGAAGCGTTCTTTTGAAAAGGTAGTGCCTTTTCATATTATCGAGCATATGTATAAATTTATGGCACCACCTAGAGTTGGAGTAGATTGTGATGACTATAAGATTATTAGCCAGTCTACATTCTTAAATTCAAACACAGATTATAATGACTTTATAAGTAGCGCTTTAAAAGATGGCATTTATAAGACTGTTAGAAAATACGTATCTGCTGCATATATGCCCGAGTTTGAACGCTTAAATGAAAATCATGAAACGCCTTATCATTTAGAAGATATTGACACACATATCGATATGTGTATTAAAAATTCACATGATCCAGTTATGCACATTGTTTCTGCATTACATGATCTTGGTAAATCTCAAGCTAAAGACAATGGACACTACAAAGGTCATGAAACCATTTCTAGTATCTATGCATTACGATTCTTTGATGAAGTTAAAAACATACCAAAAGATATCATCCCAAGAGATATTGTAGAAACTGTACTTCAACATATGGCGGCTCACCACGGAATATCGCCAAGTGTTATTGAAAAAAATAAGTTAGAACCACATGTCGTAGGTTACATTGAACAATTTAATGAAATTGATGAAGTAAGCCGTATTACAAATATGCCAAGAAATGAAAAAATACATAGTAATAAAAAGTAAAAATGGTTTGATATCTAGGTATCAAACCATTGTTTTATATATGTGTTAGAAAATCCGTTTTAATAAACTTATCTTCTACTCTAAAAAACTTTTATACTTTTTGATTGCCCTTATGTTTGAGTAAAAAGCAATAATAAATAAGAAAAGCAGCGCAATTGTAACAGTAATCCCTATTATTCGTTCCTTTTCAGTCTCAAATAATTCGACAAAATATATTCCACCAAATAACACCATCAATCCTATAATAACTGAGCCAATAGCGCGTATTTGTGCAACCTTTATTTGATTTTTAATAAATTTGTAATCTTTTCCCATTCTTAAATCCCCTTGTATAATATTACTTCTTTATAATCGCTTTATAAAGTCATTTTATAATAATGGTGAGAATCCTTTTAATACTGCCTGTACTACTCTATATATAATATTTCTTTTAGTAAAATCTTTGATTGTAATCCGTTCACTTTCTTTGAGTGTGTATTCATAATAATTAACCATGTTAGAAATAGTTTTTGTATCATTTAACCATAAGTTGTTTTCTAAGTGCATGTATAAGCTTCTAAAGTCTAAATTACTTGATCCAATCATTGCAGCTTCTTTATCACAAATTATCATCTTAGAATGGATAAACCCGGGTTTATATTTATATACTTTAACACCACTATGAACCAGTTCTTCTGCATAAGACTTGGACACCATATAGACAAATCTTTTATCTGGTATACTCGGCATAATAATATGGACATCGACTCCGCTTTGAGCGGCTAGTTTAAGAGCAGTTGCAATTTCATTATCTAAAATTAAGTACGGTGCAGTAATATAAATTGTGTGTTGTGCATCATTAATTAAGTGTAGATATATATTTTTAGCTGTTAGATTATTATCTACCGGGATATCTCCAAACGGAATATAGATTGCATCATTTATAATTGGTGGATATTTGATGTTATATTTTGAAAAATCAGTTTTATCATCTTTTTTAGAAAACGACCAGTTTTCTAAAAAGAGCATTGTCATACTCCAAACAGCTTCACCTTCAATCATGATACCGGCATCATTCCAGTGACCAAATACCTTCTTCTTGTTTGTGTATTCATCACCAATATTAAATCCACCAGTAAAGGCTACTTTATTATCTATAACTACAATTTTTCTGTGATCTCTAAAATTCATAGCAAAATTCACGTGTAGTTTCATCGGATTAAAGCGAACAACTTTAAATCCCATTTTAGTTAATTTCTTATGGTAATAAAAAGGTAATTTAGTTGCAGAACCAAAATCATCATACATGATTCTAATTTCTACACCTTGCTTTTGTTTTTCTATAAGAACTTGGAGTATTTCATCCCACATCTTTGAAATCGTAATAATAAAGTACTCCATAAAGATAAAGTTTTTTGCTTGTTTAAGTTGTCTTAAAAGTTCAGTTTGTTTTTCTTCACCACTACCCAAAAAGATGGAGGAGGTGTTTTTAAAAGATGGAAAGTTTAGATTGGTTAGGTATTTTTGTTGTTTTAAGTACTTTGTATCAAATACTGGTTCAATTTTGCGCATCTCATTTTCTCTTACTTTTTGCATCCGCCTCATGGTGGATGAAGAAGAAATAGATAGTCTTTCTGTTTTAGCATATAAATAAAAGAGCACACCAAATACAGGTAGCACAATCATAAATACAACCCACATCAACTTAAACATTGGGTTTTCATCGGTTGTAATAATATATAAACTTAGTATTACACCAAGTATCATCGATACAAAATGAAGATAATACCAGGTTGCTGCAAACTCATATACAAACCACCATAAAATACCAATTTGAAGTAACAAAATTAGTCCAATGATTGTTAGTCTATTCGTTAATAAATTTATAAACCTTCTCATCTTAAACTCCTTTTATATTTAAAAGAAACTTTGAATCAGGGGCATTAACATAATGGATGCTATGGTACTTACAACATAAATCACATAACTCATTAAATAAGGTGAATTTTCTCTTTCATCTCTAAATTTAATCATGAACGTTATAACCGGTATAAAAAATATTAAAGATACGACAAAATTAAGGTATGTTGTAGCAACAAGGATTGCAGTCACATTTTTATACTCAGTTTTAAAATAAATTAAATATAAGAAAAAACTAAGTACCGTAACTACAGTTAAGATGATGTGAACATATCTTAAGATATTAAAAACTTTCTTCATATTTTTTCTTCTTACCTTCCCAATAGATCTTATCTTCTGTTGTGATTTTTCTTATAACTTTACATGGGTTTCCAGCAGCAATCACATCACTTGGTATATCTTTAGTTACAACACTACCACTTCCAATGATGGTATTATCTCCAATATGTACACTAGGCATTACAACTACATTACCACCAATCCATACGTTGTTACCGATAGTGATTGGTAGACCATATTCTAAACCTGTAATTCTTATATCTTTATCAATTGGATGTCCTGCAGTATATAATCCAACACGTGGACCAAACATGACATTGTCTCCAATGGTGATTGTATTTACATCTAAGAAAATACAATCAAAATTAGCATAGAAATTCTTTCCTACAAAAGTGTGTTTACCATAGTCAAAATAAACCGGTGGTGTGATTTTTAATTTATCTTTATAACCGCCAAGAATCTCTTTAATAAGTTCATCTCTTAGTTTGTGATTGTTATAGTGTGCATGGTTATACTGATAAAGTTTATCTAGCATATTATCTCTTATTTTGCCTAACTCTTCGCCTTCAGCCATATAGAGTTCACCGCTTAGCATACGTTTTAATTGGCTCATACTTGTTACGCTCCTACAACGTGTTTAATACGTTTTGCAAGACCTATAACTTCTTTAGTAGTTATCCCGCAAAGCGCTACTCTAAGCCCTTTTTCCATAGGAATAAGGTAGATGTTATCATCCATTAGTTTTTCATAATCTTTTTCTGGATTATTTGATTTTACTAAAACAAAGAATCCCCCTCTATAAGGACAAATATCTAAATTATTTTCTAAAGCCTCTTTAATGAATATTTCACCACGTTGTTTAAGAGTTAGTGTGAGCGTGTTTAAGTACTGAACATATTCATCTTTTCTAGTTGCTAGTTTATTAAAGATACCTACACCTACAGATGGGGCAGTTGACCATTTACCTAAAGCATCTTCAAGGACATGAGCTTTAAAGAAGTTTTGTTGTTCTATTGTATGAAATAAACCTAATAAACCACCTAGTCTTACGCCATACATTGCAAAAGATTTAGATGCACTAAAGGCGGTTAATACTTGAACGTGTGGTTTCAGTTGTTTAAATGCTAAGAAATTATTTCTAGCATTATTAAAACCTTTAGGATCATAATCAAAGTAGGCGATATCGTAGACTAAAATAAGTTCATTCTTATCAAAACTATTTAGTATTTCAATGATACTTTGCCACTCTTTATCTGATAAGCTAAAACCTGTTGGATTATGACATGGATCGTTAATAACAACAATCACGCGCTTTTGAATACTGGTTAAATGGTTTAATTGTGTCTTGAAATCTTCTAAATCAAATCCGTCACCTTTAAACATATTATGCTCATGCACTTTAAGTTTAGCTGCATTCAAAAAGTATTCATAACGCCATCTTAAGCTTGGTACTAAGACTTTATCACCGACATGACCATAGGTATTAAAAATAAGTGAAATAGCACCACTACCACCCGGTGTAGATAGTGCTCCTATTAAAAACTTTTCTTCCACCGATTTTCTTTTATCATCTAATACCCAATCTATGACGTTTTCTACAAACATAGGCCCACCATCGGTAGCACCATATTTAAATGCTTCTAGTAAATCTAGATCATAATATGCTTTTTCTACTGCTGGTATGATGAGTTTAGAGTCATCATTATAAAACATACCGATTGTAGCATCAATGACATGCTCATTTTTAGACTTTGCTATTTGTGCTGATTTAGCAATTTTTAATATATCAATTTTAGACATTAGATTCTCCTTCGCTAAAACATATCTATATATATCATTTTAGCATGTATTATGATTACGTAACTTTTGTGGTTATTTATCAGAAATGTTTTTAAAATAGTTTTTGATATATACGACCGGTGTACCCTTATCGCCACTACCGGTTACTAAATCACAAAGTGATCCAATTAAATCCACATATCTTCTTGGTGTAGTACCTAATTTGGCATCATCCGTTAACGTATTTGATTTTTGACTAATTTCACTAATGATTGCACTTTTAAGTGCATCACCAGATAAATCTTTATATTTATCATCTGACATATATTTAAGTTTAATTTCGTTTGGTGTACCTTCTAAGCCTTTTGTATAAGAAGGACTCACAACAGGGTCTGCCAACTCCCAAATACCACCAACCGGGTCTTTAAAGGCCCCGTCTCCGTAAATTAATACTTCTACATGTTTCCCAGTTAACGCTTTAAATTTCTTTTGAATATCATAAACTATTAGATCATTATGATGAGGAAATAACTTGACACTTTCACTTCCAGCAGCATTTGATCCATATAGACCATAGACTTCATTAAACCCTGAGTTCAATACGGGTTTATTTAATAAATCATCTAGCCCTAAGACTTTACTTGCTTGATGGCTTTTTAGTCTTTCTTTTGTAGCTATTCTTGTATGGATATCACACACTAATACTTCGCTTGTATACTTTAAAATATCTTCTGGATTATTTGAAAATAGAAAGCTAACTTCACAGTTTTCTTTTTCTATAATGTCTTTATAATATTGAACCATATTGACACCCGTAAACGGGTGTTTAAAATGGCTAAATTCTTTTTGATAGGTTGCTTCATCGATGATAGTATTATATGGATTAATACCTAGTCTTTCTAGGTCTTTCTCAAATAAAATACTATTACCTACTTCATCTTTAGGATAGCTTAATAAAATGGTTAATTTGTCCATTGCACGTGCAATAGCACGAAGCAGGTTTGCAAACCTGTTTCTTGATAATATTGGAAATACTAATCCTATATGTTTTGAACTAAACTTTTCTTTCACATCATAAGCTATTTGATCAAGTGTTGCATAATTGCCTTGTGCAATACTTACAACAGCTTCTGTCACAGCGATAATGTCCTTATCATCAAAGTTAAAGTTATCTGTTTTTGAAGCCTTCATAATTGAATCTACTACAATTTGACTTAAATCATTTCCACTACGAATAATTGGGGTACGTATACCTCGTGCTACAACACCTACATCACTCATTAATTGTTATCTCCTTTAAATCAATATACATTTCTAATAATTCACATGCTAAATATAGCCAGTGTTTTGTTTCATGTTTAGTAGACATGTTGATTTCAACATGTCCTCTAGATTGTCCAAGTCTGATGTTCATCTTAGATTTAGATGCTACATAAAGTAGTCTCATACCATCTATAAGTTCACTTTTTTCTAAGGATATGACCATTTTAACAAAATCTTTTTCATGGACGGTTTTTTCAATACCGACTTGATGTCCTAACTTCTTATAAAGTTTCTCATACATATAGGTCATCATATCTATATCAATTGGCCCGAATCTATCTAGTAATTCTTGTTTTAGATCTTCTAAATCTTGCATCTTATTTAAAGATGCGATTCTTTTATGTATTTCAATTCTGACTGGGTCATGATTAATATATGTCGGTGGTATATGTCGTTTAGAAAATACTTGATCAACTGTATCTGTTTTAGGAGATTCATATGCTTTACCCGTCATAACTTCATCTAGAAGTTTCATGTATAAGTCCATTCCTACTGAATCAATAAACCCTGATTGTTCTTCACCTAAAATATCACCTGCACCTCGAATACCTAAATCTCTTAGTGCAATTTTAAACCCTGAACCTAAATCAGTAAAGTCTTCAATAACAGATAAACGTTTCTTGGATTCATCATTTACATCTTTATAGCCATCAAACATTAAATACGCATAAGCAATTCTATCTGATCTACCCACACGTCCACGTAATTGATAGAGTTGTGCAAGACCTAAGTGATCGGCATCATGGATAATAAGTGTATTGGTATTGGGTATATCTACACCTGTTTCTATAATAGTTGTTGAAACTAAGATATCAAATTCTTTTTCAACGAATCTAGACAGTGTATCTTCAATTCTATTTTTCGTCATCTTACCGTGTGCATAAGTAATTCTTGCATTTGGTACAAGTTGTTGAAGCTTTAGTACTTGAGCTTCCATTCTCTCTGTATTATTAAATAAGTAAAATACTTGTCCACCACGCGATAGTTCTCTATCAATTGCTTCTTTAATCAATGCAGGTTGTCTTTCAACAACATAAGTTTGTACTGGATACCTATTTAAAGGTGGTGTATCAATCATAGATAAGTCTTTAAGACCGTACATCGCCATTTGAAGCGTTCTTGGGATAGGTGTTGCAGATAATGTTAAGGTATCTACATTCACTTTAATTTCTTTGATTTTTTCTTTATGCTGAACTCCAAAGCGTTGTTCTTCATCAATAATAAATAAACCTAGATCTTTAAAAATGATATCATCACTTAATAATCTATGCGTTCCAATAACGACATCAATATAGCCTTTTGCTATCTTTTCCAATACTTCTTTTTGTTCCTTTTTACTGACATATCTTGAGAGTAGTGCAACACTCCCACCATACTTTTCAAACCTGTCTTTAAAGGTTAAATAATGTTGTCTAGCCAGTACCGTTGTCGGTACTAGGTAAGCAACTTGTTTTGCATCTACGACAGCTTTAAAAGCTGCACGAAGTGCCACTTCTGTTTTACCATAACCAACATCACCTGCTATAAGCCTGTCCATCGGTTTAGAACTTTCCATATCTTCAAATACCGCATCAATTGCTTTTTGTTGGTCAATTGTTTCATCATAATTAAAGTCTTTTTCAAAAGCTGTTAACATATCCGTTCTAGGACCGAATTGATACCCTTGTGCTTGATGTCTTTTTGCATAGAGATTGAGTAATCTATCGGATAAATCTTTAATCTTTTGTTTGACTTGGGCTTTTGTCTTACTCCATTGTTTGGCGTTTAACTTAGATAGTTTAGGTTTAACTTGATCATAGCTTTTATATTTTAATACTAAATCTATTTGATCTGTTGGTACATAAAGTGCTTCATCTTTATCATAAACAATATGCAGGTAATCCCTTTTATCCCCTGATAAAGTCATCGTCTTAAGTCCAATATATTGGCCAATACCAAAATCATAGTGTACAACATAATCACCATTTTGTAGTTCTGAGATATCTCTAATTTTTACTGCTTGGTTAATAACTGATCGGTATCGAACCTTAGCTTTTTTCTTAGTATCTAAGATTGCATCTTCCGTTAAAACGATAAACTTATGATTTAAATCAATAAACGATCCTGGTAAATCTTCTTCTACTAATACAACTTGTTCATCTTTAAATTTATTAACGTTATAGTTTATTTTATGATTAGATAAGTGCTCTTTAATACGTTCAAAAGATACCATAGTCTTGGTAGATATAAGTATATTAAATCCCTTATATTCATTGATAAATAAGATCAGTTGTTCTAAATGTCCTACAAAAGGATCGACATCTATAACACCCAAATCAATAGATGGTTTATCAGTTACCGAATATATTTGAAATGATAAATGATTTTTTTTGAGTAACTCTTTTAACTTAATTTTAAAGTTTAAACCTATAAATGCATTTCCTTGCATCGTATGCCCATAGGTCAATAAATCTTGGTCAGTAGTTTCCTCATTGAGCTCCATCTTATAACTATCTACCAGTATTAAATCATATGGATTACTAAAATCTAAAATAGTTGTCACTTCATCATTAAAAAACTCTATATACATAGATAGACTATCCATACGTTTACGTTCTTCGATATGCATAAGATCAGTTTCTAATTTTTTATCTTCTTTTTCGGATAATTCAATACTAGTAAAATATTCATTTATTTTTTGAAGTGCTTGTTCTTTTAAATCATCAGTATAAAATAATTCGTTTAATGGGGCAATATCTATAGATGTAATATGGTTCATGCTCTTTTGAGTTTGTACATCAAATGTCTTAATAGATTCTAAGGTGTCACCAAAAAAGTCTAAACGATAAGGATCTTTATAATCATGTGTATAGATATCCAATATAGAACCTCTAATTGAAAACTCGCCCGGTCTTTCTACTGTATAGTTAAACTGGTAGCCATCATATATTAGTTTTTTTGTAAGGTCTGTAAGATCATAGTTATCGTTAACGTTTATTTTTTTAACACTACGCTCATAGTCCTCAGGTTTTAATTGTCTATGTAAAATACCTTCTTGAGTGGTGATAATAATATACTTTTCATCCGCTTGTAGAAGTTTTCTTAAAGTAAATAAACGCTCGTTTTTAAATTCAGGAGAACCTAGCGCCATCATCGAGGTTAATGTCTGATCCATTGGATAAAACAGTACTTTACTTTCATCAATAATAGAAGATAATGTATCATAGTATTTTTGAGCCTCATATAGATTTGGTAAGACTACAAAAATATTTTTATTAGAAATATCATATCTAAGCGAAAGCATTGTCTGTAGATAGCTATGGGACACACCTTTAAAATCGCCTGTTCTGGCGTTTAAAATGGCGGCATCTTTATATATGGAGTTTAATAGGTTTTTAATCATAAAATGCTTCCTTTTTGCACGTGATAAAGCCCAGACTAAAGAGTCTGGGGGGTGTTGTATTTGGTCATTATATTGTTAAAGTTGTTTGTTGAAATCCACTCAATGATGGCATCATTTATATATTCAATCGTAGGTAGTATCGTATTTAACTCATTTGTCGAGAACTTGCCAAGGACAAAGTCAACTTTGTCCATATGGGCATGTTCTCCAATACCTATCCTTAATCTTTTAAAGTCTTTAGTTCCTAATTTATTAATGATATCTTTTAAGCCATTTTGACCACCATGACTACCTGTTTGACGTATTCTTATCTTACCTAAAGGTAATGCGGTATCATCTAAAATAACTAGTATATCTTCTACATCTATTTTATAGAAATTCATTAATTTTGTAACAGCATCACCAGATAAATTCATGTAGGTTAGTGGTTTTGCGATGATAACATCATGACCTTCAATTTTGGTTTTAGTGTATGCTGCTTGTAGTTTAGAATCGACTTTTAATTCGGTATTTAAGTGGCTTAAGAGTTTATCTATAGCGATGAAACCTATGTTGTGCCTTGTTTGAACATATTGTTTGCCGGGATTTCCTAAACCGACAATGAGTTTCATTATTGATCCTCTTGAATTCTATTAAATATTTGGGAGATTGGTTCGTCTTGTAGGATATGAATAATTGCTTCACCTAATAGTGCACCAATCGATAATTGTTTAAGTTTTGGTTGATTTTTAGCTGGATCCAGGTAGATTGTATCTGTAATAATAATCTCATTAATTACTGAATTTTGTAGTCTTTCTGTTGCATTAGATGTTAATACTCCATGAGTAGCTGCTGCATACACTTCTTTAGCACCAGCTTCTTTTAAAGCATTTGCTCCAGCCATTAATGTACCACCAGTATCTATGATGTCATCAATCATAATACATGTTGCACCATTTACATCACCAATGATATTCATAACCTCTGCCTTATTAGGTTCAGGTCTTCTCTTATCTATGATTGCAAGTGGGGCATTAAAAAATGATGCAAATACACGTGCACGTGTCACACCACCATGGTCAGGAGATACTACAACAACATTTTCCAATTTTTTTCTTCTAAAATATGAAGCTAGTGTTGGTGCAGCAGGGAAATTGTCAATTGGAATATCAAAGAAACCTTGAATTTGAGCCGCGTGTAAGTCAATACTTACGACACGATCAACACCTGCTACAGTCAGTAGGTTAGCAACTAATTTAGCAGTAATTGGTTGACGTGATTTAGCTTTTCTATCTTGTCTTGAATAACCAAAATATGGCATGATAATTGTAATAGATGCCGCAGATGCTCTCTTAAGTGCATCCGTCAATACTAATACCTCCATTAAATGGTCATTTGCTGGTTCTGATGTTGGTTGAATCACGAATACATGATTACCTCTTACAGATTCTTCAATGTTAACGGTAATCTCTCCATCAGCAAATCGAATAACTTCAACATTTGATAATGGAATTCCTGCACTTTTAGCTATTTTTTCAGCTAGCGGTTTATTAGCGGAAAGTGTAAATAATTTAGCCTTTTTTTCATCAATAGTCATTGTTAGTAAGCCTCCCTTTTCTAAATTCCATTATATCATCAATTATCTATAATAACTTATCTTTAGAGAGAAAAACAACCTTTTACGCGAATTGTTGTTTATTTCTATAATCAAAAAATATTGCCATCGGCAATATCTTCGATTGATGCTGTTTTGCGAGTACTAATTATCCTCTAAACCCTATTAATTCTTTAGTTTATTCTTCAACTGAAGCAGTTGCTTCAGCATCTAGTGTTTCTTTATATGCCTTAATGATAGAATCTTCGATCTGTTTACGCATATCCGCATGTATTGGATGTGCTATATCTCTGAAACCGCCATTTGGCATCTTCTTGCTAGGCATTGCAACGAATAATCCATTTTCACCTTCAATCACTCGTATGTCATGCACTACGAATGCATCTTCAAATGTAATTGTTACTACACCTTTTAATCTTGAGTCACTACTTACGTGTCTTACTCTGACGTCTGTTATTTTCACTTTGCCCCTCCCGGATGTTTGATACAAAAATATTATAGCATATTTTTCGCTTTTTCAAGCGCTTACATTATAAAATAATAATATTTATGGCTTTTTTATGTGCTAAAATAATCTTTGATATGTTTTTATGTAATTATTTGTGCTTTTCTAAATGTTTGCTTTACTAAAAGTAAAAAAATATTGATGCAAACGCTCAATATTTTTATTAGTTTATTGATACAGTTTTTCAGTTAGTGTAATAAAATCATCCACACCAAGAGATTCAGCTCTTGTGTTTTCATCTAAATTAAGTGACTTTAATGATTCAAGTACCTTAACTTTATCTTCATTTAAACCTGTAGATAAATTATTTAGCAAGGTTTTTCTTTTATGCATAAAACTTAACTTGACAATTTGAATAAACTTAGGTTCCAATGATTTATCAAGTTTAGTCTCTTTTTTAGTAAGCTGAACAACCATGGAATCTACTTTAGGGACTGGATTAAACATTTTTCTATTTACATTAACGACTAGCCTTACGTCAGTAAAGTATTGTAAGATTGCGGAAAAGGCATTATAACTTTTTAAATTCTTTTTACTAATCATTCGGTCACCTACTTCTTTTTGGACCATAATTGTTGCTGTTTTAAGTTGATCTATTTCTAAGAATTTAAAAATAATTGGTGTTGTAATGTAGTATGGTAAATTACCAATCAAATGAATAGGTTCACCATTAAAATAGTTATTTAAATCACTTGTAACATCAGATTCTAGAAAATCTTGGAATATGATGTTACTATCATCACTAACAAAACTTTCTAAAACAGCTTTTAGAGAGTAGTCAATTTCATATGCAAGATACTTTTTAGAATCTTTAACAATAAACTGAGTTAGTGCACCTAACCCAGGACCAATTTCTAGTACGTTTTTATCATGAATTTGTGCTGAGTCAACAATCTTTTTCAATAAATTCTTATCCGTTAAAAAGTTTTGACCAAATCTTTTTTTAGCTTGATGCATATAATATATCCTCTAAATCTTTATAACTTAACCCGAGCCAATTAAGCCTTTGTATGAGTGTTTTGGAGTTACTATAAGTTAGGTTTAATTTGCTGGTTAAATAGTCTCTTTTGGCTTTAGAGTCTATTTGACCACTAAGTCCCAATTTATATAAACTATCTAATGTAATAGATTCTGTTTTTGGTAATTCTTGCACTTCATGGAGTAACATAGTCTTTAAGTCTTCTAAAGATAGGTGTTCAACACCTATCTTCTTTTTATTTTTACTTATCGCCTTATGTTTTTGAACAAAGATATGTGTAGGATTTACTAAATGTTTGGCAATCCTTTTCCTAATTTGTTCACCAGTATAATCAGGATCTAATAAAAGTATAATTTGAAATTTATCTTCGTAGGTTTTTAAAAACTGGATTACATCCTCTTTAATTTGTGATCCACCTACCGAAACAGTTTTTATATTTGGATCAATTTGTTTAAGTAAAGTTTCATCATGCGTGCCTTCAACAACATATAATTTTTGTTTCATCGTTTTTTATAGAAGAACTTAGGATCTGATTTTACACTCGATGTTACAAGTGAGTGCACAATGGATGAATGTTCAGATAAAGTTACAATCTTACCTTTCTCATTGAAAATGTAAATTTGATCCCCTAAATTGGCTTCTGTTTCACGGTAGGCACTTTGCTCAACACTTGTTTTAAGTGTAAAGTATTTAATATCATCTTCGCTTCTTGAGTTTAAGATGTCATTGATTTTTCGCTGGTTTTCTTTAGTATCATCAATGTATGACCAAATATTACGATTTAAAAAGTCATTTGATAATTCTTTTAAGATAGGATCTTTTGAATTTAAAAAATATGCAATTAGGCCATTCATATAGTAATCATCTATCTTTAAGTAAGCATACATGTTAGTTGGGTCTTTTAGTATGGTTTTAAGTGATGTAACATCATGCTCAAAATCAAAATTAGTTTCTAGTAAATCTCTAACTCTAAAATATATTTTTTCTAGTATCACTTCATAAGCTCTTGCTTTTGGATGGTAATATACTTGCCAGTACATATGGTATCTGGCAACTAAGTAGTTTTCAATTGCGTGAATACCTGATGCTTTAAAGGCTAATTTTTTATTTTGTATTTTAACTACTCTCATTAAACGGTCTAAATCAATATGCCCATAAGCGGCTCCGGTAAAATAAGCATCTCTTTCCAAGTAATCTAGTCTATCCACATCTAGTTGAGAAGAGATGAGTTGCTCAATTAATGGAAATTTCTTATCCTTTAAAATAATACTTGCAACATCATCCGCAAATGAAGCATCTATCTTATCTAAAATATTTCTTATTTCAGGGTGTGTTTTAATAATGGTTGCACCAATGACTTCATGGTTTACTTTAAATACATACTCAAATGCATGTGAATATGCACCATGTCCGATATCATGTAAGAGTGCTGCAACTAAAAACAACAAACTTTCACGTTCATTTAAGTTTTCTTTAATTTCTTTGATATCTAAGAATCTATTCGCTAATTCATAAACGCCTAGTGCGTGTGAAAATCTAGAGTGCTCTGCAGCATGAAAGACCATATGAACACCAGATAACTGTCTAACACGTCTTAGCCTTTGAAATACTGATGTATCGATTAATTCAATAATGAAGTCATAATCTACATGAATATAACCATATAATGGGTCTCTAAACACTTTTTGTCTTTCAAGTTTTACCATATATTACCTCTTATGAAGTGAAAAGTGGCAAATGCCACTTATCTATTTTTAGTCTAAAATTTGATATTTTTTAACAAGTGATACCATATCACCATTTCTTAGCATAAATGCTGCACCATCATCTGTATCTAAATGGCAATCTAATCTAAAACTTTCGTGTACACGGCATAATACGTTATCTAATAGACCCGCTTTTATACCATCAATTTTAATTGAGACAACATCTCTATCTTTAACACCAAAAGTTAGTGCATCTTCAGGTGAGAAATGAATATGTCTATCAGCAATGATGACACCCTCATTAATTTCTACTTCACCTTTAGGTCCAATTAATTTAGCTTTTCCTGATCCAGCAGTATCACCACTTGAACGAACAGGTGCAACAAATTTATAACGGATTGCATCACTTTGTGAGATTTCAATTTGAGTACCTTTACGTGTTGGTCCTAGAATACGAACGCCTTCTAATACTCTACCATCTGGGGATACAACATTAATTTTTTCTTCAGCTGCATATTGACCAGGTTGGCTTAATTCTTTTAAAATGGTTAATTCATAACCAGCTCCAAATAATATTTCTAAATGCTCTTTTGTAACATGAGCGTGGCGTCCAGAGATGCCCACAGGTATTTTTTTCATAATTTCTTCCTTCCAATTTAAATCTTTATATAAATTATATCACGTATAAGAAACATCCACAAGAAAAGATATTTGATATAATATGTATAAGGAGATGATAATTATGGAAACAATATTTACAAAGATAGTGGAAAGAAAGATTCCTAGTCATATCGTATATGAAGATGATTTAGTCATTGCATTTTTAGATATTACACAAAGTACTAAAGGGCACACGTTAGTTGTTACAAAATCGCCTTATGAAAATATATTAGAGGTTCCAGAAAATATTTTAAAACATTTGTTTGGTGTCGTACAAAAATTATCTAAAGGTATTCAGCATGCATTTAATCCCTTAGGGATTAACTTATTAAATAACAATGGTTCAACAGCAGGACAAACTGTTTTTCATTATCACGTACATATTATCCCACGATATGATAAAGAAGAGATTACAATTAAACTAAATGATACTTCAAAAACAATCACGGCTGATGATTACAAAAATAGAGCAGCAATGATTATTGCAGCTCTATCGTAAATAATACACCATTAGCGTGATTATTAACCGAAACCTTTAAACCAAATCTATCCATTGTTTCTTTTACAATAGCTAGACCTAAACCAAATTGACCCTTACTGCCTTTTTCATAGGCTTTAAAAATCTTTGGTAGAACATTTTCTTCTATATGCTCCCCATCATTAAAGATGGTGAGCTTTTTTTCTGTAATTTGGATAACAATTTTAGTTTGTGCATAGCGCACTGCATTATCTACAATGTTAGATATTGCAATATGTGCCCCCTCCGGATCCATTAGATGAATCCAATCTGTTTCAATATCAATAATAAACCTTAAATTCGTGATATATTTATAGTTATTTACAACTTGTTCAACAATTGTCTTAAATGATGTCTTTTCATAAGTGTTATGGTTATCAATATAGCCGATCTTACTATACTCAATAATTTGCTTAACCTTTTTATTGAGTAAATCTGATTGTTTAATAATAAGATCAGTCGATTCCACGCCTTCAATACCATCTTGAATCGCTTCTGCATAAGACCTGATGACAGCAATCGGCGTTTTCAAATCATGCCCTAAGTTTTGAATCATTTCTTTTTTAGTATCTTCATTATTTTTAATTTCAATACGCATATTATTAATAGTTTCAGCAAGAGAAGCAATCTCTTCTGCACCACTATCTACTTTCACCTCTGATTGATAATCATCTTCAATCATTTGTTTCACACTAGATTGTAGATCTTTTAAATTTCCTACTGTACTAGTACTCCAAAGCCACACAATGATATTACCGAGTACTAATATATTTAAGAATGCGAGTGTTGTATAAAACGGGATATTACCTGTCATATCTTCAACAAACTCCGTCACGTTAGATACTACAAACACACCATACTTCGTACCATTTAATGGTCTTTTAATGCGTCCCATATAGGCTATATTACCATCTATGGTATATCTAAGTGTTCTGTTGGTATATGTTTCCTGACCCTTAAAATGTTCTCTTAACATGAGATTAGATATTTGATTAAAATCTTGTAGTGTTACATTATTTTTAGAATAATGGACTACTTGGTCATCTACGATAATGAAAAAGTCGTTATATTTTGTAAGACTCTCATAAGAAAATCCCATAGGATTTTCTTCATAGAGTCTTAATATTTCATTAAAATAACTATCTAAATAAATTCTGTTTTGATTTTCATAAGCTTTAGTAAAACTCAAATTAACGATAAACAAAAAAAACATACCACCTAATATCGTGACAAATGAAAATATGATATTGAGTTGTGTGGCAAGTTTTAGTTTGGTCATAATAATCTATAGCCGAATCCGTAAATAGTTTCTATTCTTAATAATGGCATCTTAGAACGCAGACGACGTAGTAAGTCATCTACAACTCTATCAGAACCCACATAGTTTTTACCCCATATAGTTTCTAATAAAAGTTTTCTTTCAATTGGTTCTTGTTTATTTTTTAAGAATACAAGTAACATTTCAAACTCTTTATTAGTAAGTTCAATCAGTTTATCACCTTGTCTGATTTCTCTAGAGTCTAATTGAATAGAGTAATCACTATAAGTCATATGACCTGGTCTTGAATTCTTACGTTTTAAAACAGCTTTGACTCTAAGCATTAATTCTTTAGGTGAATATGGTTTAGCAATATAATCATCAGATCCTAATTCAAGACCTTTGATTTTATCTAAAGCTTGATCTCTGGCTGAAGTAAATATGACAGCAGCTTCTGGATTTGCTTTTGAAATCGCCTTAATTAAATCAAAACCGTCAATTTCACCAGTCAACATAATATCTAAAATCCATAAATCAACTGGATCACCAACGTGTTCCATTGCTGTTTCACCATCATAGAAAACTGTAACATCATAATTTTCTCTTGTTAAATATTTACGAATAATTTCTGAAATATTAACTTCGTCTTCAACAAAATATATTTTCATTAATTGTATTCCCCCTTGGATTAATTAATTTTCATATTATAATTTTATCACATAATTTGAAACTTAGTATTTATAAAGGAAAAGCCACCTTTTTTAAGGTGGCGTTTCGAGAGAGAAAAATGAAGTACCTCTAGTATATAGGCTATACCTTTTTTTCTCAATCTTTATGAAAAACTATGTTATTTATTGTAATGAATAACATTATTTTATAACTTCTACACCCATATATGGTTTTAAGACTTCTGGTATCGTAATTGATCCATCTTGATTTTGATAGTTTTCTAGTACTGCAATCATTGTTCTACCAACAGCTAAACCAGAACCGTTTAATGTATGCACATATTCTGTTTTAGCATCTTTTGAACGTTTAAAGCGAATGTTGGCTCTTCTTGCTTGAAAATCTCTAGCATTTGAAATAGATCCAATTTCACGGTACATATTTTGCCCAGGTAACCATACTTCAATATCATATGTCTTACTCATACCAAAACCCATGTCTCCTGTTGATAAGACAACCACTCGATAAGGAATATTTAGTAGTTGTAGTATTCTTTCGGAGTTTGCTAACATATCTTGATGTGCTTGTTCAGAATCTTCAGGTCGTGCAAATTTAATTAACTCAACTTTATTAAATTGATGTTGTCTTAAAATACCTTTTGTATCTCGTCCAGCAGAACCGGCCTCTGATCTAAATGCTGTTGTATAAGATACATACTGAATTGGTAATGCATCGTTATCGATGATTTCATCCCTAAATAGGTTTATAGTAGGCACTTCAGCTGTAGGATTTAAATACCAATCAAATCCTTCTAATTTAAAAGCATCCTCCTTAAACTTAGGAAATTGACCTGTTGCATACATGGATTTATCATTCACAATAAAGGGTGGAATGATTTCGGTATAACCATGTGTATATGCATGGGTATCTATCATAAAGTTAATAAGCGCTCTTTCAAGTCTAGCGCCTAACCCTTTATCTACTACAAAACGCGGACCAGTGATTTTAGTTGCACGTTCAAAGTCTAATATATTTAGTGCTTCACCTAATTGAGTATGATCTTTTACTTCAAAATCAAAATGTCTAATAGTACCCCATTTTTTAATTTCAATATTTGCAGATTCATCTTTACCAACCGGTACATCGTCAGCAGGAATATTTGGTAAAACGATGAGTTCTTTATTAATTTTTTCATCAATCTTACCAAGTTTTAACTCAAGTGCTGGTATTTCACTTTTAATTGTCTCTACTTTTAATAATAAGTGAGAAGCGTCTTGTTTTTGTCTTTTAAGTTCCCCAATTTCTTTAGAGTACCCGTTTCTCTTTGCTTTTAAGTCTTCAACTTCTTTAATTACAGATTTACGCTCTTCTTGTAAATCTATTAATTGTCTTAAGTGGCTAAAATCACCACCTCTAGTATTTAACTTCAATATGACTTCATCTATATTCTCAGTTATATATTTTAAATCTAACATTTTTCCTTCTCCTTATAAAATAAACGTCCTTAGACTAAAAATAGTCTAAGGACGATCCATTAATTATCGCGGTGCCACCTTAATTCTATTGTATATAAACAATAGCGCTCATACATTCTTAACGGGAATAACTCGGATGTTTTTAGCATCACTCCAGAGTGGAACTTCTAACTATATGATCTGTTTTCACCAACCACAGACTCTCTACTACATAAAAGTTAAAATTAGCTCTTTCATCGTGTTATGTATATTATACTCTATTTCACTCACTACGTAAAGCAGCTACAGGATCTTTGTTGGATGCAATTTTTGCAGGTACTAATCCTGCAATAAATGTAAGTAACACAGAAACTGCTATAAGCAAGAATGCGTGTAGATAGAATAACTGAGCAATTTGATCATTACCTGTTGGTTCAGCTAAGAAAATATTTACAACAGGTACTAGTAAATAAGTGATGATAATACCTAATGTACCAGCAAATAATCCAATAAGAATAGCTTCTGCATTAAATACACGTGATATATCTTTTTTTCTAGCCCCAATAGAACGTAGCACACCAATTTCTTTGGTTCGTTCTAATACTGAGGTATAGGTAATAATACCAATCATAACACTGGATACAAAAAGGGATATTGCTGCAAATGCAATTAATACAGCACTAATTGAATCCATCACTGTTTTAATCATACCTACAGCGGATGCAACAGTGTCCACATAATTTACTTGAGCCTCTTCATCTTTACCAATGTTATAACCATCTAATATATTTAGTATTGCTTCTTTGTCATCAAAACTATTTGGATAAACTAAGATACCACTTGGTAGATCATAACCACCTAAGGTATATAACACATCTTCTTTTGTATTATTTAAGCTAATTGTTACACCGTTGACAACAGATGTTTCACTTGCACGTTGTGCAACTACAACATCTGATTGAGTGTTAAGTTCAATAATTCTTTTAGCTACTTTAGGTGTATAATAAATCCCTTCACCTACTGATACAAAATCTGTATTCACCTTAATAATACCTGAAATTGTAACAGTGATGACGTTTTGGTTAGATTCATCATTATATAATGATAACAAGTCTGCTGTATCTACATTTGTATTTTTCTCTGTGAAGATACCGTCATTTGGTTTATACATTGCATTATTTGTAAATATTTTAAATGTTTGACCAACTAAATTTTCAAAAGGAATAATTGTATTTTGACTCACCCCTAAGAAAGTCATGATGTTATTAGGTAATCTATGTCTTTCATCTACAACAATAACTGCCTCATAATTTGAAGGGTTATAATAACTACCTGATACAATATCAAAATATTCCGTAACAAAATCATATGAGAAGGCACTTTGATTAATATAATCTGTACCCTCAAATGAAAATGGAGGTTGTGGATTTGATGTTGGATTAGTATTTAACTTAGTACCATCTAAATAGTAATATTGTGCCTTATAGT